>DAOULA010000076.1:0-41224 GCA_034420735.1 Dehalococcoidia bacterium | reverse complement strand
GTCATGACGTCGGTGAAGAAGTCGATGATCATTGCGCCGCCGTCGGTTTTTTCGCGGACGATGTCGGCGATGGTGGGCGGCTTCCGCTCCGTAGTTGTTTCTGTTGTCTGTGTTTCGGACATGTGTTCGATTATGGGGGATGGTTGGGTGGTTGTCAAGGGGATTGTCTGAATCAGGATTCTGGGGATTAGGGGATTCTCAGGATTGGGAAGGGAGAGGTGGGCGGCGTGCGGGAGTGTGGGCGTTGCGGAGCTGCACAGGGAATTGAAGTCGACGGAGTCGGTCCGGGAGGATCCGGTGGACCCGGGAAGAGCTAAGGCTGCCTCTCGCTAGGGACTGTCTGAACTGTGATTCGTGTGAATGGGATGATGGGGATGATTGGGAGGGAGTGAGGGTGTTGGGACGGGGTGGATTCTGGCGGCGTGCGTGTGCATGGTCGGGGGACCCCGCCCCAGGTCCTTCGCGTTGCTCAGGACGACATTGACGGGGCTGTGGGGGTCGGTCCGGGAGGAGCCGGTGGACGTGGGGGCGTACTGGCGTGGCACGACGTCGGCGGGAGGGCATCGGATTCTGCATGAGGCGGGGCATATGGTGATGCGATTGGAGGACCGCCGAAGCGGGACTGATCTCAACATCCGGTTCGGCCCATATAGAGTCTCACTCAGGTCGATAGTCTATCCTGCGCACGCTTTCGATTGGAACGGCGATCAGCTTGTAGTTCCTTTCGTTGGCAGCTTGTAAGTAAACAAACTTGTCGCTAATGAAAACTACACCAATGTTATGAATGGAATCGTCTTGGCGTTCTATGTGAACCGTTGCTCTTGGAGCACTGTCAACTAAGTCTTGGACCTCAACCTGAGCGACTGATGTAGCGAAGGAAGCTGCGCGGAACAGAGCCCAAACCATAACTCCCACTACACCAACGGCGATTAGTATCCGTACAGGATCTCGCCAGCGACCTAACGTTACTCCACTTCCTTCAACCGAGCTCTTTGCTAAAGCCGCCCCAATTGCCAATCCTGCGTACACGGAGGAGGGTGTTGTTAATCCCAGTATTAGCCCACCCAGCAAATCATAGCCTATTGCAGAGGCGACTACTGTCCCCATGATCCCAATGACCCAAAGCACTGTCCCAACGATGCCCAAGAATACACCAGGCAGCTCACTAGATGAAAGCCTATCAGAGACAATGGGGTATAGTGCCATTAGTAAGCATGTAGTGACACCGATAATTGAAACAGTAGGGGAGGCTATCGCATAATCTACGGCGCTGAGCGATATCTCAGACACTGGAATGCCAAGCTCACTAAAGTATTCGAGCGAATACAACCGACCCAAGAACACGATAAGACCTAAAGCAAACGCAATTCCAACGCCCTGCACCACAGACGCAACAGAACCTACGTCCCATCTAACCATAGTTACGGTCTCAACATAGTGTCGGCAGCATAGTTGCAATATATCTTATCAGAAAACTGGTGGTGCTATGTATTAGGGACGCCCCTAGTAACGGAGGACAGTTTGAGGCGCAGGGTATTGTCAGATAATGGCGGTTACCTAAGAGTGTGTTCCCTGGTCTGGGGCTTGGGCCGTCACTTCTCGTTCGTCAGCTTCAGGATGGCGGTTATGCGGCGGGCGGTGTTGGTGAAATGGAGGACTTCGTCGTGGGTGAGGGGGCGGTTTAGGACTTTGTGGTCTCGGTAGGAGAGCCACTTCTTGAGGACCTGGTAGCCGCCTAGTTTGTAGTTCCAGACGGCGGCGGGGATGTTGCGCCAGTAGGCGCGGTCGTTGAGGTAGATGTCGAAGGTGGTGTTGCCGAGGATTTGGGTGGGATCGTTTTCGGGTGACTGGTCCACATCATCGTTGTGCTGGTGAGCACTGGCCTTCGACGGGCTCAGGCCGAACGAATCGTCAGGTGGCTCCTCCTCTTCATGGTCGTGCTGGTGAGCACTGGCCTTCGACAGGCTCAGGCCGAACGAACCGCCAGGCGGGTGCGCGTCAGTGACGGCCGGGGTGTCGTCGACGGTGTCGCGGGGACCGGGGACTGGATGGGGACGGTTCCTGCTCGCAGGAATCCGGCTCAAGGCCGGAATGACGGACGGTGGAGCTGGGTCATGTTCAGTTCGTGTGGCGGCGTCGCTGGGTGTGGGAGCGTCGTGGGCGGTGTCGTGGGGGGCGGGGGCTGGGTTTCGGCTCGAGGCCGGGATGACGGATTGCAGGGCGGTGCGTTCGGGGGTGGTGTAGGGGCGCTCGTGGGAGCGGCCCTGGCCGGGCATTATGGCTTGGGACTGGCCGAGGTGGCCCCAGCCGGCGGTTAGGGCGAAGTCGTCGGGGGTCATGTTGGTGCCGTCGGTGGTGGACGGGACGGCTATGGAGGCGATGTCGGGTCGGATGCCGCTGCCGGGTGGGGCGTCGGGATCAGGCTCGGTGACGCCCGGGACGGGGGTGTCGGGGTCGAGGAGTGCGGCGAGCTGGCGGCCCTTGGCGGCTGACTCCGCGAACTGGGCGCCCGCGCCGCCGTCGTCCCCGTCGGGCCAGCCGGGGAGGGGGATGCGGGGCCACTCCATTCGGAGGGCTCCGGCGTTGGCCTCGCGGTATGCGGGGTCGTGGAGAACGGCGAGGACGTGGTGGAAGAGGTCCTCGACGTTTAGGCCCAGGCGTTCGAGATAGCTGTGGGCGGCGGGTGACAGGTTTGGGCGGCGCGGGGTGCCATTGGTGGCCTCGACGCCGAGTCCGTCGTCGCGGAGGTAGGCGGGGAACATTGCGGCTCCCCGCTCAATTAAGTGAAATGATCCAACTTTTCTCGTTACACACGCTTGAGGCTCCCCTGCCCCTTTACGGAGATGTTGAGCCGATGAGAGCCACAGATTCTCCTCTGACACATGGGGCCAGTAGTCAGGGGAGGGAGCAGTTAGCAGCCGACGGTCTGCTTCCCAATAGAGCCAGCGGTCGTCAAATGGACGATACGCGTCTTGGACAAACCCGGCTTGTTTTGGCCCGCCACGGGCAAGCAATGCCTCCCGCACCTTGCGCGCATCACTGATCTTGAAGGCTGAAGAGTCCCTCATGGCCGCCGGATAGCGACGGGCTATCTCTTCGTGACCTATTGCGGGGTCGAAGTAGTCTGCGATTCTCGCCTTGAGGCGATCCAAGTCTATGTCAATGAGGAGGCGGTCCCGTCCTGTGTGGACTCCGGGGAACGAGGTTGGGAATAGCTCTGGCAGTGTCGGCCAGTCATGCCAACCGTCGCTGACTGCCACGGGAGTAAAGGGAAGGCCCAGTTGTGGAACAGGAGAGATGTCATCGTATAGAGACGCTGGCGTGGTCTCCGCTGTTCTATTCAACCCGTCACGCTTGGTCTGACCCCATAAGTGCCTGAAGGCGACCCTGCGAGCAGGTGCGTGGTCAGCCTTGCGAACCAGCGTGGCGATGGCGGTGCCGACTTGTATGCCGACCGGGTCCTCGAGCGTTGAGAAGATGCTGGGATCGGGGTTGCCGTCCGGCGTGGTCTTGCCGGTCTTGAATTTGTCGCCGTTTAGGCAGTCGATGCGGATGGCGTCGAAGGCTTCCAGGTATCGCTCTCTCATGCCGGTGAATGAGAGGCCGTCGAGCCATGAGTAGTTGGAGATGAAGCAGACGACGCCCTGGCCGGTCTTTTCGGCGATGCGTCGCTCGGCCATGCGGAAGAAGCGGACGTAGAGGTCGTTTAGTCCCCTGGTATCCCCACGCTTCTCTTGCTTTGACCGCCGGTATGCTTCCAGCAGTTCCCATTCCTCGTCAATCGCCACGCCTGCGAAGCCGTTGTATGGGGGATTGCCGAGTATGACGAGTATGGGGGTGTCCTGCTTGACGCGCTCGGCGCGGTCGCGCTCCTCCTCGAGCTCAGGGAACGGGAGGGGCTTCTGGACGCTGGGCTCCCATCCGGTGAGGGCGTTGGTGAGGAAGATGCCGGCGCGCTCGTTCCCGTCGTCGGCGAGTGGGGCGTCGAGGGCCTGCATGGCGAGGCCGACCTGGAGGTGGGCTACCACGAACGGCGCGGGCATGATCTCGAATCCGAAGACGCGCTCGGTGGCGGCCTTCTTCACGTGGGCTCCGGTGAGTGCGCCCAGGCCGCGGTCCTGCAGGTTTCCGGCGATGCGGCGCAGGACCTCGGCGAGGTACGCGCCGGTGCCGCAGCAGGGGTCTAGGACGTAGACGTTGTCGGCCGCCAGGCCGTCGGGGATGCCGAGGTCGTCCTTGAGGGCGCGGTCGACGCGGGCGACCATGTATCGCACGACCTCGATGGGCGTGTACCAGACGCCTAGCTGCTTGCGGAGTGCGGGGTCGAATTCCTGGAGGAAGGGCTCGTAGAAGTACTGCACGGCCTCGCCCTCGCTGAAGCGGTCGAAGAAGGCCTGGCGGTCGACGCGGTCGAGGGCTGCGGCGGTCCAGTCGAGCACCTCTATGAGGCCCAGGGGCTGGAGTCGTCCGGGGTCGGAGAGCTGCTGGAAGAGGGCGCGGAGGACGGGTGCGCGGAGGTGCCATACGGCGGTGCGCCAGTCGAAGGAGCCGCCGGGCGCCGGTTCCTGGCGGGCCCAGAGTACCCAGGCGGAGAAGACGCCGTAGAAGAGGGTCTGGACGAGTGTGGAGCGGAAGAAGGCCGCGCCGCGGTCGCCCTCGAACCGCACGCCGAGGGCATCCTCCAGGGCTGAGCGGACTGCGTGGAGGGAGGGGGCGTCGCCGGCGGACTCGACGCGTGCCAGGCCGTCGCGGGCGTAGGATGCGAGGAGCCATGCGACGTCCTTCGGCTCGACGAGGGTTGCGCGGTGAGAGAGGGCGCGGGAGAGGTACTCGCCGAGAGCCGGGCCGATGTCGCGGGCGAACTTGCGGGGCGTTTCGAGGCGGGTCTCGAACTCGTCGTGAGTGGGCGCGAGCCGGAAGGTCTCGAGCCTGGCGGGGTTGCCGGCGGCGTCCTCGCCGAGGAGTACGAAGTCGCGGGTGTTGGTGACGAGGACGAGGCGGTACTTGTTCCAGTACTTGCTGACCTGTGCGGTGTCGGCGGTGAGCCATGCGTCGTCGGAGGCGGGCTTCACCTCGACTACGCCACACTCGGGTAGCTGGCCGTCGCGGGGCCTGCCGCGCTGGACCTGCTTTGCGGCGTAGAGTCCGAGGTCGGGGTGTCCCGCGCCCAGGTCGGCGAGCTCGCCTACGCAGTGGACCCTGGGCTTCAGGGTTGCGCCGACGGCTGTGAGGAGGTTGTTGAGGGGTGTGTGGTAGGAGAGCTCGGCGGTTGCGCCGCCGGATGCGCGGATGTCGCGCAGGGCTTCGAGGTAGGTTTGGATGGCGGGGGTTAGCTTGGGTGGGGTCATGGGGAGAGTTTACCGCAGAGGGCGCGGAGGGCGCAGAGGGTGGGAGATGTGGGGATTAGGTGATTGGGAGGGAGACACCGCCCGGCTTTTGCTTAAGTTTGGAAGTCACAAGTGCTCCTTTGTTCCATGTCAGTCTTTGGGGTCACTCTTGTCGTTGAAGATTCGTTTGTACTCCAGGCTCTTTGCCCCGAAGTTGAGCAGCAACCCGATGTCGAACCCGTAGGCCACGACGTAGTTCTTGGCTTGGGCGATGTGAACGTCCTGCAGGGCAGTCAGGGCCTTCAATTCAACGACTACGCAACCAGCCACTATGAAGTCGGCCCTTCTGGTTCCGACTTCCACGCCTTCGTAGTAGATAGTCTGCTCTACCTCTCGACCAAAGTCGATCCCGGCCCTCTCCATCTCAATGGCAAGACATCGTTGATAGATGACTTCTTGGAAGCCGTTCCCCAACGTCCGATGCACCCTCATAGCGCAGCCGATGATCTGGTATGTCAGGTCGTCTCTCATGGTCGCAATCTTGTCAGAATCAGGATTCTCGGGATTAAGGGATTGGCAGGATTTCCGACTGGCCGTGCAGCCGTTGCCCTGTTGCGGGGGCGGACATTCCGGTATGTCAGGTCGTCTCTCATGGTCGTATTCTTGTCAGAATCAGGATTCTCAGGATTAAGGGATTGGCAGGATTTCCGGCTGGCCGTGCAGCCGTTGCCCTGTTGCGGGGGCGGACATCATCCAGGGGTCCCAATCCCGGGAATCCTCTAATCCTGAGAATCTTGATTCAGACAATCCCCTTCATGCGCCCACCACATCCAGGTACTTTAGGCCGGAGCCTGTGTTGAGTAGGAGCACTGTTTCGTCTGGGGTTATTGTGCCGTCGTGGAGGAGCTTGGATAGGGCTGCGGCGGTGGCTGCGCCTTCGGGGCAGACGAAGATGCCCTCCAGGGATGAGACCTTGGGGACCCAGTCGAGGATCTCCTGGTCGGTGACTATTACGCCTCCGCCGCCGCTTTCGCGGAGGGCGTCGAGCATGAGGTAGTCGCCTATGGCGGCGGGGACTCTCATGCCGGCGGCGAGGGTGTGGGCGTCCTGCCAGGGCTCGGCAAATTTTTTGTCCTCGTGGAAGGCACGGACGATGGGGGCGCAGCCTTCGGGCTGGACGCTGTACATGCGGGGGCGCTTGCCGTCTGTCCAGCCTAGCTGCTCCATCTCCTCGAACGCCTTCCAGAAGCCGACTATGCCGGTGCCGCCGCCCGTGGGGTAGACGATGGCGTCCGGCAGGGTCCAGTCGAGCTGCTCGGCGAGCTCGTAGCCCATGGTCTTCTTGCCCTCGACACGGTAGGGCTCCTGCAGGGTGGACACGTCAAAGCGGCCGTGCTCTGCGGCGAGCTGCCGCGAGATCGCTCCGGCGTCGGATATGAGGCCGTCGACGAGGGTGACGTGGGCTCCGGCAGCCTCGGCCTCGGTGCGGTTGGCCTGGGGCACGTCCCTGGGCATGAAGACGTGGGCCTCGAGGCCCGCCCTCGCGGCGTAGGCGGCCAGCGCGCCGCCCGCGTTGCCCGCCGACGGCATGGTGAGCTTCGTAAGGCCAAGCTCTTTCGCCTTCGACACGGCGGCTGAGAGGCCGCGGGCCTTGAAGCTGGCGGTGGGGTTCACGCCCTCGTCCTTGATGAGGATGTTGGGCGCGCCCATCTCCCGGCCCAGGCGCTCGGCCCTTAGCAGGGGCGTGAAGCCCTCGCCGAGGGTCACGACGTTGGACTCGTCGAGGATGGGCATGACCTCGAAGTAGCGCCACATGTTCGGTGGCCGGCCGGGCAGGCTGGCGCGGTCGAAGCCCTGCCGGGCGGCGTCGAGGTCGTAGCGCGGGTACAGGACCTTGCCGCAGTCGGGGCATGTCCTGATGGGCCGGTCGGCCGGGTAGCGCTTACTGCAGTAGGTGCAGTCGAGGTCTGTGAGGTAGCTCCTGGGGGAATTGTGAATGGTGAATTGCGAATGGTGAAGGGGAGGTTGGCTTCGTTGCATGTTGAACCTTCGGGTCTATAATGGACGCTGGCCGGGCTCCGGACTTCGCCGGGGCGGCGAACCAGTCTAGCGTCGTATTGTAAGAGGAGGCGTCATGGTCACGCCAATCGAGCAGGCGTACATCGACCTACACCCGAAGAGCGCGGAGTACTACGCGACCTCGAAGGACCTGTTCCCGAACGGGGTCACGCACGACGCACGCAACCTGAAGCCGTTCCCGTACTTCGTGACGCACGCGCAGGGCTCGCGGAAGTGGGACGTGGACGGCAACGAGATCATCGACTACAAGGGCGGGCACGGCGCGCTGATCCTGGGCCACAACCACCCGGACATCGTGGCGGCGGTCACGGAGCAGATGACGCGGGGCACGCACTACGCCGCGTCGACCGAGCTGGAGATCCAGTGGGGGCAGCTCGTGCAGGAGCTGATCCCGTGCTCGGAGAAGGTGCGGTTCCACAGCTCGGGCACCGAGGCGACGATGATGGCGGTGCGGATGGCGCGGGCGTACACGGGCAGGACGAAGCTGGTGAAGTTCCGCGACCACTTCCACGGCTGGCACGACTACGTGCGCAGCCACGAGCCGTCGGGCGGCGGGATTCCCGCGGAGACGGCGAGCACGGTCGTGTCCATTGAGCCGAACGACATCGGGCTGGTGGAGCAGACGCTGGCGGGCGATCCGGACGTGGCGGCGGTCATCATCGAGCCGACGGGGGCGCACATGGGGGACACGCCGCTCAGGCCGAGCTTCCTGGGCGAGCTGCGGGAGGTGACGGAGCGGTACGGCGTGGTGCTGATCTTCGACGAGGTGGTGACGGGATTCCGCATGTCGAAGGGGGGCGCGCAGGCGCTGTACGGCGTGACGCCCGACATGTGCACGCTGGCGAAGATTCTCGGCGGCGGGCTGCCCGGCGGCGCGGTGACGGGCAAGGCGGAGATCATCGACATGATCCAGCTGCGGGACGAGCCGGGGTTCAACGCCAGCTCGCGCATCGGCCACAACGGGACTTTCAACGCGAACCCGCTGTCGGCGGCGGCGGGCCAGAAGGCGCTGGAGCTGGTCAAGACGCAGCCTATCAACGCGAACGCGGACCGGGCGGCGATGCGGCTGCGGGACGGGCTGAATGGCCTGCTGAACCGGATGGAGATCACGGGCACCGCGACGGGCGTGGCCTCGGCGGTGTTCCTGCGGCTGGGCGTCGAGGTGGACGCGCACGACGACGAGGTGGTGTTCACGGAGGCGCAGGAGCGGACGGCGTCGGACCCGGTGAAGAAGGACCAGCTCACGCTGGCGATGTACAACCACGGGGTCGATGGCGGGCCGAGGTTCCTGGTGAGCGCGGTGCACTCCGACGACGACATCGACCAGACGGTCGAGGTGACCGGGCGGGCGCTGGCGGACATGCGGGAGCAGGGGCTCGTCTAGGCGGGGCGCGGTAAGTGTTCAGAGTCGATGAGATGCTGGCAGGGCCGAATTACCGGCGGGAGTGTCCCCCTCATCCCAGCCTTCTCCCGCAAGGGGAGAAGGAGCAAGAGACCGCCGCTGCCCAATGGTGAGCGATACTGACACGCCGAAGCTGAACAGATACGCGGATTCCGCCTGATGGACAAGAGCGAGCTCATCGGCCGCATCGAGTCGGCGCGGCGCGGCTGGGACGAGCTGCTGGCCGGGGTCGGCGACGACCTGGCGCTGGAGCCGGGTGCCGAGGGCGAGCTGTCGGCGAAGGATCTCGTATACCACGTCACGTGGTACGAGCGCGAGGTGGTGAGGATGCTCCGCAGCCGCGCCATGGACGTGTCGGGCCTGTGGGCGCTGGGCCCGGACGAGCGCAACGCGGCCATCCACGAGCAGGCCATGGACGTGCCGCTCGAGGACGTGCGGGCGGAGTCGGCGAGGGTGTACGCCGCGCTGATCGAGCAGCTGCACCTGCTGCCCGACGAGGCCTACGCCGACGCGTCCATGTTCGCGGACATGCCGCCGGACTGGGCGCCGTGGGAGCTGATCGCGGGCAACACCATCTGGCACTACCCCGACCATACGGGGGCGATTCGAGGGCTGCTGGAGGCGGCGTGCCGCTGAGCGGGGCCGCTCAGGCGTGGGATCTACGACGGGGACTCCCGCCGTCACAGATTCGAGGGTCGTGTGGGAAGGGGTATGCGCTCGATTTCCCGGTCGTCCTGGGGGATCTCAAGAAGCAGCTCACCGAAGGTCGGAGCATCGGCCCTATCGAGGCGGCAAAGTCGCTCGTACTCCTCCGTCGCCAAGACCACGACCACGGGCTGCCCGCGCCGCGTAATCTGCTGGGTTTCGCCTGCTAGCGCGGCGTTGACCAGCGCGCTGAACTTGCGCTTGGCATCCTGTAGGTCCCATTGAGTCATGAGAATCTCCGGCTATGATCTAGCTAGATTTTATAGCAACTCGCTTTCCGGAGGACCAAATTGGCCCTGTGGCGGTAAGGCTGGGCGAGTGCGCGGAACTTCCAAGGAAGCGGTGGTATAGTTGGGGTTGCAGGAAGCCTGTCGATAGGGAGGTAGGCATGTTCGAGACGATTGGCAGGAGTTTCAGGCTGGCCAAGCTGTGCCTTCGTGTGCTGGCGGCCGACAAGGAGCTGGTCGTGCTGCCGCTGCTGTCCTCGATCGGCGTGGTCCTGCTGCTGCTGACGTTCGCGGGGGTCGGGATTGGCATCGGCGCTCTCGACCGGCTCGACGCCGGCGGGCTTGGCGCCGGCGACATCATCGTTGCAGCGGTGTTCTACATCCTGGCGTCGTTCGTCATCATCTTCTTCAACAGCGCGCTCGTGTTCGCTGCCCACGAGAGGCTGTCCGGGGGCGATCCGACCGTCCGCTCCGGCCTGGGCGGGGCCTGGAACCGGGTGCTCACGATCTTCGTATGGGCGGTCATCGCCGGTACGGTCGGGCTGATCCTGAACATACTGTCCGGCCAGGCGCGGGAGCGCGGCGGGGTTCTCGGTATCGTCAGCGCGATCATCATCTCGCTGATTGGGGCCGCGTGGACGCTGATCACGTACTTCGTCGTGCCGCTGATCGTCATCGAGCACCGCTCGCTCGGCGAGGCGTTCAAGACATCGCTGTCGATGCTTCGCCGGACCTGGGGCGAGCAGGTGGCGGGCAGCTTCGGGCTGGGGATCGCGGGCTTCGTTGCATTCCTGGCGGCGGCAGGGGTGACCGCGCTGCTATTCTTCGTGCTGTCCCCACTGGGGGCTGCGGGCATCGTCGTGGCGATCGCGATCGGCGTCGTGCTGATAGCCGGGGTCGCGCTGGTCTTCGCGACGCTGGACGGGATCTACAAGGCGGCGCTGTACACCTATGCCTCCAGCGGCGAGGTGCCGGCGCTCTTCCCCACCGACGTCATACAGGGCGCGTTCCGCCAGAAGTAGCCCAGGGAAGGCGCCGGCGGTCAGGTCAGCCACTCGGTGAAGCCGCGCCAGACCATCAGCGCGCCCACGACGAGCAGGACAAGACCCATGGACAGGACGAGCCTGGACAGGGATACCTTGCCTGTGAGCCTCGCGCCGATGTTTACCCCGCCTATGGCGGCGAGGGCCATGAGCACCACGAGGGGGTAGTCGACCTGGCCGCGGGCGACGTGGCCGACCCACCCGGATGCGCCCATGGCGAAGCCGATGAACATGTTGGTGCCGGCGGCTACCCTGGGCCCGAGCCCAAGCACGCGGATTAGTGCCGGGAGGCGCAGGCTGCCCAGGATCAGGCCCACCGCCCCGCCTATCGTGCCGATCACGAGGCCTATCACGCCCGCGAGCACGGGGCTGTTGCGACGACGCTCGTTGCCCGTGGCGAGCGCGTCGGCCATTGCGGTGTCCGACCCGCTGGCGCTGCCGGCCTCGCGGGCCTTCTGCACCAGCTCGACCCCCTGCCAGAAGACCAGTACGCCCACGGCGAGGACCAGCACGCCCTCGGGCGCGGCGGATGCGTAGAACCCGCCCAGGAAGGCACCGGCGAAGCTCGGCAGCCCCATCACTAGGACTACGCGCATGTTCACGCGGCCCTCGCGCATGTGTCGGATCGCGCCGAACAGGGCGCTGGAGGTGCTGACGATGATGTTCGTGCCCGCAGCCACGAGCGACGGCACGCCGAGCAGCAGCAGAATGGGGAGCCTGACCGTGCCCAGCGCAAGCCCGACGAACCCGCCCACGATGCCGACACCGAACGACATGACCGTCAGCAGCACGGCCTCCCACAGGAGGACGTCGGAGGGCAGGCCAAGCTCCTGCAGGGTGATGTTCAAGGGAGTGTGAGCCGCGGGTTGGGGTTGGTGTGCTGCAAGAGGAGTGCTCGTGGAGGGTCGGTCAGAACGGTCGGGCTAGCTCTAGGCTGCCATGGTTTCCCCGGGCGACCTCAATCCCAGAGCGTCGTGCGAAGACTGGTTGCTCGCTGCTCACGCCCGCAACTCTCGACCTCGTCGAATAGGTCCCTGAGGGTCTCGTCGGTGTATTCGGTGTATTCACCACTTCTGAGAGCTTCGACGCCCCTTTGCACTTCGACTCGCAGGCCGTACAGCTCCTCGGCCACAGACTCATCATGCTCGTCCAGCAAGATGTGGTCGATATGCTGCTGGTCTATTGAGAATTCCATATCGCTAGTCTACTCTGCACTCCGATCCTTGGGCAAGCCAAGGCGACGGCGACGTGAGGACGCGAGAATCTAAGCAACAGGCGGGTGTGCACGACTTCGGAAGAAAGGCGCCAACGTGCGCAACTTCTGAATGTCGGAGGTGCGTTGCCTACTAAAGTTGAAGTGCATCACGTCGTTCCGAACCCCTCTAACTTCATGTAGCTGCTTCACGAAGGTGGAATGATCATCACTCAAGTTCAGTTTTTCCCACAGATGTGGCGATTCCATCAGGCGGCAATAGTCTCCAAACGTCAGGACTTCGATGCCATCAGTGGTTCCTTTGTTTGGTTTCTGCAAGACCGAGATCACATCCTCTCGCGTGAACCTACAATGAATGATGCTCCGGACATGACTCTCGATCTCGCCTATAAGCAAGAATGCCTCGGTGAGTTGTAGTAGCTGACTGTTAATATCGCTTATCGTCACTATGCCCGATATGCTGTTGTCGTGGCTCGTCACCAAGACGTACCCATGATTGGAAATGATCTCTACAGCTTCGAACAGTGGACGGCGGCCATCTATGGTTTGAGGAGAATCATCCATGAAGTGCCGGACTTTGTCGCCGTTTGGCCTTGTCGATGATCCAATTGAATTCCAAGTGATCATACCCTTCACGACGCGAGCACTGGTCATCACGGGCACTTGGGAAAAGTCATTGCTCGCCATGAGCGTCTTCGCCTTGCTCAACTGATCATCCGGCTTTACGCTGATAGGCACGTTTGAGGCAGCAGGGAGTGTGTTGACGCGCAAAGTCTTGTCTGGTGGGGGTATCGGCACAGAGCAGTCAAAGATGGAAATCTGATCGTCCGCACCCGCCTCCTTGAAGTCAGGTTCCGTACGAAGTCCACAGGATTCCAGTTCCTCTCGCACCCTCTCGACCAGCCCAGGACTGCGGCGTTCGTATCCGAACCAGAGCGCGAACTCGCGCGGAGTAATAGTGGGCGGATTTGGCGCGAAACCCTGCTCTCTATCGCGCTCCATCTGCCGGGATATTGACCTTAGCTTTTGTAAGCCCTCTTCCATTGGTCTGTTCAGTATTCGGGCAATTGACTAACGTTCGCATGGTCGGATGTCGTTGCTATGGGGGACCTACGCCTTGTTGCGCGGTAGGGATCCAGCTCACGGTCAAGCCTCTGCCATCCCTGGTACACCTGCATAACCTCGCGGATGCCAGGACGAGTCAGCGCCTCTTCAAGCATGGCAGCGTGATCTTCACCACGGCTGCTTCCCTCAGGCGTCTCTGTGTGTTTGCGCGCTTTTCTCTCTTTCATGTGGCGCTGTTCCTCCATCCCTAGCTCCTAGTGCGGCGCGTCACGGCCAGAAGGCGTATATCATACTATACCGCAGCTGACGCACTCACCTTGATTTGGAGAAGCGATTGAGAGCGATTCTGTTCCTGGATGACTGGATGGTGGAGTACCGGGACTCGCTGGAGCGGGTCTGGGGGAAGCCGGAGCTTGTGAAGGAGCTGTTCACGGACTTCTATCCCGGGTTCCTGGGGTACGGCGGCTACATGACCGTGTTCCATGATGAGCAGGTGGGCCGGTATGTGCTGTACCTGGCCGTCTTTCCGCCTGAGGCAGACCCAGGGGTGTTCGTCGTCAGGCTGGAGTCGGACGACCCGTACGACTGGCCGCATCCCGTTTACGACGCCGGCGCGACGCCCGCCTGGAAGGGGTTCGAGAAGGTCGTGCTGGACCAGCACGGCCAGCGGTTCTGGCCCTTCTCGATCAGGCCGCTGGCCGGGACGCCGGCAGCGGACCGGGGCTACGTGACCGGTGAGTGGTACATGCCGCCCCTTGCCGACCGGCACCAGGCCGCGAGGGAGGGCGTGAGCGCGCTTGGCTTTTCGCAAGACGGGCTGAACTTCGAGGTCGACAGGGCCAACCCGTGGCGCAGGCCGGGGTCGGACGTGCCCGGCCACATCACCTGGAACGAGGCGGCGGGCCGCTTCCACATCTACACGAGGAACGTGAACCTGGACCGCAGGATCGCCGTGTCGACCTCGCCCGACCTGAGGAGCTTCTCGGAGCCGTTCACGTGTATCCAGCCGGACGCCCTCGACAGGGTCGGGACGGAGTTCTACGAGATGCCGGCGCACCCCTACGAGGACATGCTGGTGGGCCTGCTGAAGGTCCAGACGGTCGACCACTTCGAGATGCGGCGGTACAAGCGCACGGGCCGGATGGAGACGCAGCTTGCCTACAGCTACAACGGGCTGAGCTGGTACCGCCCGAACCGCGAGGCCTTCCTTGGGCTGCGGAGCTACGGCCTCCAGGGCGGCGGCCAGGTGTACGGCCAGGAGATGCTGCGGACGCCCGACGACCGGCTGCTGTTCTACTCGTCGACGACGATGGGGGAGCACGCGTTCTACCCCGACATGCAGGAGGCGGGGATGGACACGACGGGGGTGATCGGCCCCCTGCTGCACGAGCTGCGGCTGGACGGCTTCTGCTCGCTGAAGACCTACGCCAGGGAGGGCCTGCTCAGGACCAAGACGGTGATACCCAAGTCCGGCGGGCTGACGTTCAACGTCCGCACCACAAACCACACGCGCATCCGGGTCCGGATGCTGGACGGGGAGACGGCGGAGCCGATCGAGGGGTACGGCTGGGACGAGGCCGTGCCGATCAGCGGCGACCACCTCTTTTCTCCCGCCCGGTGGGCCGAGCGGGAGGACATATCGGGGCTGGTGGGCAGGCCGGTGCGGATCGAGGTGGCTATGCACGAGGCGGAGCTCTTTGCGATACGGCTGGACCACGACGCCTACTTCGCAACCCTGCCGCTTGAGTCGCTGGCGTGACCGGGCGCGGCGAGGTCGACATCGACAGGCTGGCAGCCGAGGTCATGTCCCGGCTCGAGGCAGCCGCGAATCCGGAGCGGGCGGCGAAGGGCGCGTCCTACACGCCGACGTCGGCGAGGATCATCGGCGCGCCCGTGCCGGACGTGCGGAGAGCCGCCCGAGACGCCGCCCGTGAGCTGAAGGGCGCGCCGCCGGACGCTGTGCTGGCCCTGGCGCGGGCCCTGATCGGGACGGATACGCTGGAGGGCCGACAAGCAGCGTACGAGGCGCTGAGCCGCCACAGGGGCGTGCGTGCGGCACTCGATGAGGCGACTGTCGAGTCGCTTGGGCGAGGGATGGACAACTGGGCAAGCGTCGACTCCTTCTGCTGCCTGGTCTCAGGCCCGGCGTGGCTAGACGGGCGCATCGGCGACGAAGTAATCGAACGCTGGGCGCCCTCTGAGAATAGGTGGTGGCGCCGCGCCGCCCTTGTCTCCACGGTGGCCCTGAACAAGAGGTCCCTGGGCGGCAGCGGCGATGCCCCGCGCACGCTGAAGCTGTGCCGGATGCTGGCAGCGGACCACGACGACATGGTCGTCAAGGGCCTGTCGTGGGCGCTGCGGGAGCTCGTGCCGTGGGACAGCGCGGCTGTTCGGGGGTTCCTGGAGGAGTACGACGACGTCCTGGCCGCCAGGGTGAAGCGCGAGGTGCGGAACAAGCTGGAGACGGGCCTCAAGAATCCCGGGAGCCGCTAGCGGGCCGACACTCAGCGTAGTGATGCGTACCTTCCCGGTCACCTGCTCAAGGCTGTTATTCCGGGCGCCAGCGGGGAATCTAGAGGCGTCTTGCTACGGATCGACGTCGACTTGAAGGCAGCGACCTAGGGATGGTCTGAATAAGAGGCCCCAGAGGATCGTTCGCCCTGAGCTTGCCTGTCCTGAGCCCCGTCGAAGGGTCGAAGGGCAGAGCCCAGCCAATTCGGTTAATCATAGGTGCCCCAGGTTCCTCACTCCGTTCGGAACGACAGAAGTGAGCAGTTCGGAACGACAGGCGTGGGTGCACTGCGTTGCCATCGCCCTCTATGGGCTGCGCCAGCCTGTCAGCGCACCCAGGACGAACGACTTCCTGCATTGTGAAGGTTTGGGGTATGCCAAACCGGACAAATCGAGAGCCTTCGTGGTGAAGCCACACTTGGCGCCAAAGTGCGCCGTGTTGTTACCCTGACCTGGCCCCGATTCCTACACGACACCTCTTCTTGATCCGATTAACGAAGGAACAGGACCATCAGGTATGAGGACCTCCCTAAGTCTGCGCGACTCCAAACAGCGTCTCGTCGAGGCATGGCGACTGGGCCTGTTCGCATACAAGACGCTGATCGCTCCATGGCCGCCTTTTGCGATTATCCTTGCAGTCACGGCCGTGATCGGCGCAGTCATACCTCCCTTGTTGGTACATGCGACCTCCGGCCTGATCGACTCCCTCACCGCCCATGTGTCGAGCCAGGGTCAAGAGTCCCTCCTGGAATCGCTCCGCCCCCATCTGCCCTGGCTTCTACTACTTGTCGGGGCGAGGCTGACGAGCGAGTTGTTATTCATGGACAGCTACCAGCGGTACCTGGCAACTCAGTTGCAGGAGCGCACGCTGCCGAGGCTCGAGAGTGCGCTCTTTACGAAGGTAACAGCGTTGCGCCTCGAGTTGTTCGAGAGCCCTCGATACTATGACACGCTGCAGCTCGCTTGCGACGCCATCAAAAGCGACAGCCTCTCAGAAGTCCTGCCACATCTACAGCGTCTCCTGGTCATGTGGGTAAGCCTCGTCACGATCCTCGTCATCTTGGCCGGAGTCCATTGGGCTATCCCGATAGCCCTGTCAATCGCCGGTGTGTATGTGGTCCGGAGGGGGATGCAGATAGAGCAGGCGTACATCGATATCAACGTAGCACAGACCCCTGTCAGGCGGCGACGGGACTACTGGCGACGCCTGCTGACCGAGCGGGACTCGGCCGCGGAGGTCCGCCTCTATGGCCTCCAGGAGCATTTCGCCGACTCCTGGCGCCGACTGAGTGAATGCATGCTTGAAGAGGTCAGGCGTGGGTTTCGACGCGTGGCGATCCCCTTCGAGGTGCTGCCGGCCATCGTCCTGGCCATGCTGTACGGGTCCGTGCTTGCGGTCTTGGTGCTGAAGGCAGTGCTCGGCGACATGACAGTCGGTACGATGGTCGCCCTGATATTCGTGACCGAGACGTTTACGACCAGTATCCAGAACATCGGCTGGCGCCTTCGGGACCTGCAGGAGTTCTTTTCCAAGTACAGGCTCGTTCGCGAATTCCAGGGGCTGGAGGGCGAAGAACCAAAGACCGGGCTCGCCTCCCCGTCACAGATCCGTGACGGAATACGTTTCGAGGACATCGCATTCCGGTACCCTGGAAGCCGGGCCGACGCCCTTAGTCGTGTCGATCTGCACCTGCGGTCCGGGGAGACGCTGGCTCTCGTCGGAGAAAACGGCGCCGGCAAGACCACTCTCACCAAGCTCCTCCTGGGCCTCTATCAGCCCACCCACGGTCGCATCACTGTCGATGGCGTTGATCTTGGCGAGATCGATCCCTCCGCGTGGAGAAGGTCTGTCGCGGCGATTCTGCAGGACTACGTGAAGTACTCCCTTACGGTACGTGAGAACATCGGCTTCGGACGGCTGGAGACGCTGTCCGATACCGAAGCTCTCCACTCAGCCGCCCGGAGAAGCTCGGCGGCGGAGATCGTCGCAGGCCTACCCGGCGGGTATGCCACCGTGATGGGCAAGGAGTTCGAAGGAGGTCACGACCTCTCGGAGGGCCAGTGGCAGAAACTCGCGCTCGCGCGGCTCCACCTGCGGGACGCGGCGATCCTTGTCCTGGACGAGCCCGCCTCGGCACTCGACGCCCTTGCGGAGAGAGAACTGTATCACCAGTTCCTCTCGCTGTCCGAGGGCAAGACAGTCGTACTAGTGTCGCATCGACTCGGCTCTGCACGGTTGGCCGACAGGGTCATCTTCCTCGAACGCGGCCGTGTGGTCCAGGAGGGAACTCACGACGAGCTGATCGCGGCAGGCGGACCGTACTCCGAGCTCTACCAGATGCAGGCGGAGTGGTACGCGTGAGCACTTCCAAGGAACCCGATACGAGCGCCAATAGCATGCGTCTCTGGACGATGTTACCGCGGTTGATCACGTTCGTGTGGTCGCTCGGCCGGGCCGAGGTGGCTCTGATTACGCTCTTCCTGCTGATTGGCGGACTGCTGCCGATCGCTGGAGTCGCCCTGCTGCGGCTGGTCGTCGACAGTGCTGCGGACGCGGTCTCAAACGACGCGCCCTTCTCTCGAGTGGCAGTGTGGCTGAGCCTGCTGGTCGCAACGATGTTCGCAGAGAAGCTGCTGCTCTTCCTGGACCAGGAGCTGGGGCAGCACCGGTACGAGCGGCTCAGGGTTCGGGCCCAGGAGAAGCTCATCTCGAAGGCAGGCTTCCTGTCGCTCATGACATTCGAACGCCCCGAGTACTATGATCGACTCAGGCGCGCCCAGGACGGCGTGGACAACAACCTGTCCGTCACCATAAGGTACGCCCTCTGGATTCCGACCCGGCTGATCACGAGTGTCGGTCTGCTCATCTACCTGGCTACGGCCAGCCTCATCCTCCCTGTCATCATGGTGGCCGGCCTCGTCCCCGTGTATCTCGTTTCGGCTCACTACTCGCGGCGGCTCTACGATCTACGCCGACGACACGCTCCCGACGAGCGAAGGCTCGACTATTTGGGCAATCTGATGACCGGACGCGAGGCCGCCGCGGAGGTCCGGCTGTTCGGTCTCGGCAGCTACCTCCTGAACAAGCGCCAACGGCTCTTCAATCAACTGCGGGACCACCGCCTCAATCTGGCTCGCCAACGCGCGGCTAACACAGTGGCGCCTACCCTGGGCGATCAACTCACCTACGCTGTGGTTATCCTGGGGCTCGTGGTCCTGATCGCCGGGGGCGACCTTACTGTGGGCTATTTCGTAGCGCTGCTCGGTGCGTCGGAGCGGTTCCGCGATGCCGTTGGCCAGCTCTTCTCATACATCAGCGGCCTTCACGAGCACCTCCGATACCTCCAGGACCTCTTCGGATACTTGGATATCAAAGAAGAGCGGACCCAAATGGACGCGGGCACCAGACCGGATCGGCGGGTGTCCGCCATGGCTGGCAGAAAGGCGCCTCTCTTGGAGTTGGAGGGCGTAACCTTCGTCTACCCAGGATCGTCGGCGAATACCCTCGAGGACGTCTCCCTGGTGATCAGGCCGAAGGAGCGGATCGCCCTTGTTGGAGAGAACGGCGCTGGCAAGACAACCCTGGCAAAGCTCGTCCTCGGGCTCTACTCACCGTCCGGCGGACGAATAGCGTTCGATGGCGTCGACCTTGAGGAAGTAGACTCGTCCGTGCGGCAGCATAGGGTCGCCGCCGTGTTCCAGGACTACGTGAGATTCGAGGTCACGGCGAGGGAGAACATCGCGTTCGGCAACCTTGGAGCCTTCGAAGACACGACTGCTATCGAGACGGCAGCGGCGATGAGCGGTGCATCCGAAGTCGTCGCGGGGTTGCCATCCTCATACGGCACCGTTCTGGGACGGGCTTACGACGAGCGAGGCCAGGATCTGTCGACCGGCCAGTGGCAGCGGCTGGCGATTGCTCGCGCCTACTTCCGTGATGCGTCCGTGCTCGTCCTGGACGAGCCGACCGCTGCCCTGGACGCCAAGGCCGAGGTCGAGGTCTACCGCTCGTTCACAGATATGTCCCGCGGTAAGTCGGTCATACTCATCTCACATCGCCTGGGCTGTGCCCGTCTGGCCGACCGCATCGTCTTCCTGGATGCGGGCAAGATCGTCGAGGAGGGTACGCACGACGAGCTGCTGGCCCTAGGTGGCCGTTACGCGGAGATGTATGAGCTACAGGCCGCATGGTATCGGTAGCGTTGCCTTCACCACTGTGAACCAACTACTGGCGCGACCTTGCACAGCCCAACCACGGGCCGTGACGCTACTCCTGAGGACGAGTCCTAGGCCTCTCGGTAGATTTCGACGGCGGCGTGGGTTAGGATGCTGCCCTTCATGGGGACCTCGGGCTTCCTGAGCCGCACCGTCACCGCCTCGACGCCGTGGTGGGCCAGGGCTCGCTCGGCGATGGCCGTGGCGACGTTTTCCAGCAGGTTGCGGCTGGGCCCCTCGACCACGTCCTTGATGTCCCGGTAGACCTCCGAGTAGTCGACAGTGTCGTTCAGGTCGTCGGTGCGGCCTGCCTTGGTGAGGTCGGTGTAGATGTCGAGGTCGACGACGAAGCGCTGGCCCAGCTCCTTTTCGGCGGGGTTGACGCCGTGGAAGCCGTAGAAGGTCATGCCCCTCAGCTCGATCTTGTCTCTCAATGCTGCTCCTTTGAGGCTAACTCAAAGCCAGATGAGTTGGCTGCCTCGGTTTGACATGAACAGCCTTGCTCTTCGGCAGGGCGAAAGCCCACATCACAATCTTCCCCCTCGGGAGACCTTTGCGTAACCTCCCACGAGAGCCCATACGATGCATTGTAGGCATTCCGTTCGTGGCTGAGCCCCGCCCCCCTGGATTCCGGCTTTCGCCGGAATGACGGTTATGCAAGTGTCTCCTCGGGGGGAAGAAGGGGAGATCCGGCCCCTCGACTCTTGGGTGCTCCTTCACTGGGCCGTGCGGCTGGCCAGGTCCAGGATGCCGCGGGCGCGCTTTACGACTGGCGCGTCTACCATGCTTCCGTCGACCGAGACCGCGCCGGTGCCTGACCGCTCGGCCTCGTCGAAGGCGTCCACTATGCGGCTCGCCCATGCCACCTCGGACGGCAGCGGGCCCAAGCTCTCGTTGATCGCGTCGATCTGGGCCGGGTGGATGGCGAACTTGCCCTTGAATCCGAAGCGTCTGGCCGAGGCGCAGTCTCGCCGCAGGCCGTCCTCGTCGCGGAACCTCACGTAGGGCGTGTCGATGGCCGGGACGCCCGCGGCCCGGGCCGCGATGCAGACGGCGCTGCGGGCGTAGGCGACCTCGTCCCCGCTCTCGGTGCGCTCGATCATCATGTCGTTCGCCAGGTCCTCCGCGCCGAACGCTACCGCAGCCACCCGAGGCGCGGAGCATATCTCGTAGGCGTTCACCACGGCCATGGCGGACTCGATCCAGGGCACGAGGGCGATGGCCCCCGGCTCCATGCCGCGCTCCGCCTCCAGCCTGCCGATGGCCTCGCCTATGCCGGCGATCTCGTGCGACGATGCGGTCTTGCCGACGGTGATGCCGAAGACCCCCGGCACGACCGCGGCCTCGAGGTCCTGCTCTATGAGGCCTGAGCCGGTGGCGTTGACGCGCGGGATGACCGTTATCCCCGTCTCGATGAGCTGAGGCAGGAAGGAGGCGACGGTCTCCCTGCCCTTCTCCTTCTCGCCCCAGGGGACCGCGTCCTCCATGTCGGGCACGAATGCGTCGGGGGCGAGGCCCAGCGCCTTGGTGAGCATCCTGGGGTTGTTTCCGGGCACGAACAGGGGGCTACGGAGGGGTCTCATGGCGGCTGCCAATTGTACCACGCGCGGTTTGACAGCCCCGGAAACGGCGTGATTACATGACGCCCCATGACCGCTCCGCGTATCGAGATCATAGGTGTGACCGGCCTTCCGGAGATAGGGCCCGGCGCGCGGCTTGGCGAGCTGGTGGCGGTCGCGTGCCGGGACCAGGGCACGCCCCTGCAGCCGGGGGACATCGCCGTCGTTACCCAGAAGGCCGTGTCGAAGGCCGAGGGCCGGCTGGTCGACCTGGGGGACGTCTCGCCCTCACCATTCGCGGTGGAGTTCGCGCGTCAGAGCGGGAAGGACCCGAGGGTCGTGGAGGTAGTGCTGGGGCAGAGCCGCAGCATCGTTCGCTCCGACGCCGAGCGGGGGATCATGATCACCGAGACGCATCACGGCTTCATCTGCGCCAATGCCGGCGTCGACTCGTCGAACGTTCCGGGCGAGGACACGGTGTCGCTGCTGCCCGAGGACCCCGACAGGTCTGCCGGGGTAATCCGGGAGCAGATACTGGACGCGGCGGGCGTCGAAACGCCCGTGATCATCACGGACACGTTCGGGCGGCCGTGGCGCGAGGGCCAGGTGAACTTCGCGGTGGGCGTGTCCGGGATGGAGGTGTCCAGGGACTATCGCGGGGAGCCCGACGCCTCGGGCAAGGTGATGGCCGTGACGAATATCGCCGAGGTCGACGAGATCGCGTCGTCGTCGGAGCTGGTGATGGGGAAGGTGGACGGGGTGCCCGCGGCAATTGTGCGGGGCCATCCATTTCAGCGTGGGAAGGGGGGCATCAGCCCCCTGCTGCGGAGCCGCTCGACCGATCTGTTCCGGTGAGCGGCCTCTTCGCAGACAGGCGCCACGGCGTTTTGGGCGCGACGCCCGTCTACAGGCGCGGGTCCTGATCGCTACTCGTAGTCTTCCTCTATGGCGGGCTCGCGCCGGACGTTGATCTTGGCGTTCCTGGCGAGCTGCTCGACGGATATGTCGTAGCCCCAGGCCGAACCCTCGATGTAGTTCGGGAACTCCTTCTCGGTACCGCAAGCCAGGCAGGTGCCCGTGCTCGAGGGGCCGTTAGGGGTGGCTATCATCCACTGGTGCAGGCATGCCGCCTCCAGCACTTCCGGCTCGGCCACCGCGGTTGACGATGCGACTGACGTTTCCATCTCTCCTCTACTCCTTAATTCCAGGTTCAGTGCGCCTCTATTACATGAATTACGACGCACGAATTGAAATGTATGATGCGCAATTCTAGCAAGGCGATTCCAAGTGAGTCAACGTATTTCGTCGCCTTCTGGCATGCATTTGCCAGATACAACGCCGTCCGCAGCCTGCCGGTTAGCAGGCTGGCACGACTGGGCTGTACGAAATGCGTCGCCGGGCCCCTGTCGCCGCGCTGGTGAGCACTGCCCCTTCAGCAAGCAGTAGAGCCAGGCTCAGAGCGAACGCACCACCCCGGGGCTCGCCCAGGAGCATGCACCAGCTACAGCCGCGCACTACTCCAGGGGCGAATTCCCCGGGGGATCCTGGCTCTGGGCGGGCAGCGCTTCTCCCCATCCGCCGGCGCGCTTCCTGGGGCGGCTATCGAGGTACCGGCGCACCCACCTGTAGGCGAAGAACAGGAGCACCAGCACCCCCAGGGAGGCTGCCACGAGGAGCCAACCTACCAGGGTGTACTGGCCGGGCCTCGCCGCCTGCTGCTCCACCTCGAAGAAGGGACCGGTCTCGAGGGCAGCACCCCTGAAGAGCCCGGACCTCGCCGTCCCAACGAAGAGCTGCGCGGTCTCCCCGTAGCTGTCCGGTACTGCCAGCGACGATATGCCGAGGGTCCTCAGGCCGTAGTTGACGGGCTGCCAGGACTCGCCGGCGTCCGCGGACCGGAATACGCCCTCGGCGTCCGTGCCCACGAACACGGTGCTGTCACCGAACACGGTGCTGTCACCGTCGAACTTCGGCGAGACGGCGATGGCGAAGAACGTCGACCCGTCCCTGAGCCCTCTCTTCAGGCGCGTCCATGAGCCGCCCCCGTCGGTGGACCTGTAGAGGCCGTTGGTGGTACCGGCGAACAGAGTGGAGTCTGAGGCGAAGGCTGGCGACAATTGGATGGCCTGCACGCGGAGGCTCTCCAGGCCGTTGTTGACGGGCTGCCATGATTCGCCGCCGTCGACGGACCGGAATACGCCTTGGGATATCGTCCCCGCGAATAGCGTGCGGTCGCTCCCGAAGTCCCGGGATACGGCTAGCTCCCAGACCGATCCGCCTTCGAGCTCGAAGGGGCCCTCCCAGGAGTCGCCGCCATCGTCCGACCGGAAGACGCCCGGCGCCCCTCCCGCGAAGATCGTGCGATCGTCGGCGTAGTCGGGCGAGAAGGCGACGGCCGGGAAGGGCCATTCCGCGTTGGTGGAGTCGAGTCCGCCGACATCCAGCCGGAGCCACTCGCCGCCGCTGTCGTTCGTCCGGAAGACGCCCCTGGAGGTGCCGAGCAGGACAGTCTCGTCCGAGGTGAAGCCGGGAGACACGGCTATGGACCACACGTCGGGCAGCATCCAGTTCTGGGCCGCGCCGGCATCGAGGCCCTTGGTGATCTCCTGCCAGGTGTCGCCGCCGTCGGGGGACCTGGTAACGCCACCCTCGGAGGTGGAGAAGAAAAGGGTCGAGTTCGAGGCGAATTCGGGCGCCAGGGCCACGCTCCTGACGTTGGTTATGGCAGTGAGGCCCCTGGTGAGTTGCAGCCAGGTGGTGCCTCCATCGTTGGAACGGAGGATGCCGCCGTTGCCCGCGCCCGCGAAGAGGGTGGCGTCGGACGCATAGCTTGGAGAGACGGCCAGCCCCTGAACGCGGGTGTCCGTGATGGACCGATCTTCGTTGAGCTGCTGCCAGGAGTCTCCGCCGTCCATCGAGCGGAATATCACGCCATAGGTGCCCGCGAAGATGGTGGAGTCGGCCTGGAAGGAGGGGGAGAGCTCCACGGCAGGGAAGCGTTCGAAGGCCAGGCCCTCGTTGATCTTCGTCCATGTGCTGCCGCCGTCGGTGGAGCGCAGGATTCCGCTGTGGAGGGTCCCCGCGAACGCGGTGGAGTCGAGGGCGAAGTTGGGCGAGAGGCTGATCGCGATGGGGGACACCTGGCGGTAGGCCTCGTCGATCTCGGACCACGTTGCGCCGCCGTTGATGGAGCGGTAGATCCCGCCGTCCGGCGTGGTGAAGTCGCCGCCGCCAAAGGACTGGCCGGTCCTTCGGCCAAGGAGCCCTGCGAAGATGGTCGAGTCGGACGAGTAGTTTGGGGAGATCCCAAGGGACAGCACGGTGGCGCCGGTCAGGCCGGTGTTCACCGTGCTCCAGGATGCGCCGCCGTCGGTGGAGCGGTAGACGCCGTCGGTCGTTCCCGCAAACAGGGTGGAGTCCTCCGAGTATGCGGGCGATATGACCAGGGCGACGACACCGGGGTTCTCGAGACCCTCGTTTACCTGCTCCCACCTGCCGCCGCCGTCGGTGGAGCGGTAGACCCCGCTGGGCCCAGCGGCGAAGACCGTGCCGTCCGTGGCGAACGTTGGAGACACGACGATGCTCGCGATCACCCTTCCGACGGTCCTTGCGCCGATCCTGCGCCACGTGGAGCCCTTGTCGACGGACTTCAGGACTCCGCGGCCGTCCGTGCCGGCAAAGATCGTGCCGTCGGTCGCGAACTCGGGCGATGCCTCGAGCGACCACGCGAATCCGCCCGTGGGGCCGATGGACTCCCACGAGCCGTCGGCGTGAGCCATTTCGGGCTCTGTCACTACGAGGGTGAGCAAAACGGCCGCGACGAAAGCGGCTATCGTACGTGTCATGGGGTGTGTAGTCATGCGAGTCTCCGAGCGGGCGGGGCAGGCGCCGCCCCGCAGCTTACGCTAGGTATCAATATAGCAACTGCGAGCCGGGACGGTCAAACAGGGCATCGCGCACAAGAACCACCATCCAGCGGTGACGCTGGTCGCAGGCAGGGCGAGGGTGGGTTTCAAACGGGTTTCAAGCCCGTCCCCCGTATCGAGTACGGGCAGGCCCTGCAGGGTGACGCCTGATAGATATGGGGTCCCCTGCGTAGGTGGTGGATCAAGGGCTGCCGGACGCCGTTGACGGCATCCGGGCGCCCTGCATATACTCACGTCCGGTTGATACCACTCAAGCTCCGCGTCAAGAACTTCATGTGCTACCGGGACAACGTCCCGGAGCTCGACCTGCACTCCATCCACGTCGCCTGCCTCTGCGGCGACAACGGCCACGGCAAGTCGGCCCTCCTCGACAGCATCACCTGGGCCCTGTGGGGCAAGTCCAGGGCCCGCACCCACGACGAGCTCGTTCACCAGGGACGCTCCGACATGGCCGTAGACCTCGAATTCTCCGCCGGGTCCCAGCGTTACAGGGTCAGCAGGAAGTACTCCCGGCGCAGCAGCCAGGGCCACACCGTCCTGGAGTTCCAGGTCTCGTCCGGCAACGGCTTCACCCCCGTCACCCTCAACTCCGTCCGCGAGACCGAGGAGCACATCCGCAGCACCCTGCACATGGACTACGACACTTTCGTGAACACCGCCTTCCTCCTCCAGGGCAAGGCCGACATGTTCACCGCCAGCACGCCGGCGAAGCGCAAGGAGGTCCTTGCCGAGGTCCTCGACCTGGCCTACTACGAGACACTCGAGGAGCGGGCCAAGCAGCGCAGCCGCGAGATCCAGGGGCGAATCGAGAGGGCCGATACCGGCGTCGATATACGCGCCGCCGAGGTGGCCGGGCGGGGAGAGCAAGAGCAGGCCCTGGCCGAGGTGAATGCCCGTATACAGGTCCTGGAGGCCCGCGCCGGCGATGCCCAGGCCCTCCACCGCCGCCTGGAGGAGGCCGTCACGGCACTCCGCGCCAGGGCAGCCGACCTCAATGTCCTGGAGCGCCGTATGGCCGGCGCTGAGGCGGACATGGCCGAGATCGCCCGGCGCATTCCGGACACCCGCGGGCGCGTGGAGGCCGCCGAGAAGCTGGCAGGCAGGGAAGCCGAAATCCGTCGGGGCTTCGATGACCTGGCCGCCGCTCGCCGCGAGGTTGAGCGTCTCCGCGACGCTGCCCTCCAGGCCGCCGACCTGGAGAGCAGTATATCCGGGCTCGACAAGGCCATCGCCGTGGAGCGCACCCGGCTCTCGGGCGACAGCGAGCGCGTCCGGGCCCGGATCGCAGACGAGCTGGAGCCGAAGGCTGCCCGAGCGCCCGCCATCGAGTACGAAATCGCCGGCGTCGAGCATGAGGAGCACGCCCTCGACGCGGCGGAATCAGACATCGAGGCGCAGAGACGCGAGATCGACCGGCTGGCCGAAGAACGGGACGCCCTCAACAGTGCCATGGAAAAGAGGACCGGGATCGAGGCCCGCAAGGCCCAGGTCGAGCGCGAGATAGCCGTCCAGGGTGCGCAGGTCAGGGCCGGCGTCGAGCACCAGGCCAAGAGGACAGAGGAGCTTTCCCGGGTTGCGGGCGGCCTCGACGCCGTCAGGCAGCAGCTTGAAGCCCTCGCCCGTGAAGAGTCGAGCATCGACGCCGAGGCGCTCGAAGTCGACGCACTCAGGAGCGCCGTAGAGAGCGCAGCCGCCCGGATGGTCCAGCTCCGCCAGGCCAACAGCGACCTGCTCGCCGAGATGGAGGACACGCGCCGGAAGTTCGACATTCTGGCCGACGACGAAGCTGCCTGCCCCGTCTGCAAGCACCCCCTGGGGCCCGACGGCAAACAGCACCTCAAGGCCGAGTACGAGCAGCAGGGCCTGCAGGGCAAGGAGCGCTACTCTAGGAACCGGGCTGAGCTGGACAGGCTCGAGAGCAGCCACGCCGCACAGTCGGAGCAGGCCGGCGCCAGCACGGCTGCCCTCGATCGGAGGCGGCGCACCGCGGCCCAGAAGCGGGCATCCCTGGAGGAACGCCTGCAGGAAGCCGGCAGGGCGAAGGATGAGCTGGTCACCGCGGAGGCTTGGCTTTCCCAGCTTCGCGCCAACCTGGACTCAGGCAGCTTCGCCCACGAGGAAAGGGCGAGGCTCCGCGACATCGAAGACGAGCTGGCCGCAGTCGAATACGACCCCGAGCGTCGCAGGGAGATCGACAGCGCCATGGCCGGGCTGCGGACCGCTGTCGATACCGGCCAGGCCGACCTGAGCCGCAGGCGCACGAAGCTCCGCGCCAGGAGGGCGGTCCTCGCCTCGGACCTGGAGGACTCGAAGCGCGCATCGGATGAGCTGGGCCCCCAGCGCACGCGCCTCCACGAGCTCGACCTCACCCTCTCGACCGAAGACTTCGCACATGCGGAGCGCAGCCAGGTCGAAGCGCTCAGGGCCGGGCTGGCCGACCTCGGTTACGACCCCGAGGAGTACAGCGCCGCCCGCGCGGCTTCCTCCGGCCTCGAACACTACGACGAGCTCAGCCGCCGGCTTGACGAGGCGAAGGCCGCCCTGCCCCGCGAGCGCGAGTCCCTGGCCGCCGACACCAAGATGCTGGAGAGGCGCAGCTCGGAGCTCCGGGCAGACCGGGACAGGAGCGAGGAGATGCGGCTCCAGGTGGCCTCCATGCCCGCCAGGGAGCGCGAGCTCTCGGAGGCCGGGCAGGCCCGCAGCTCCCTCGAAAGCCAGGTCCGCGAAGCCGCCATTGAGCAGGGGCGGCTCGGCAGGGAGCTTGCCCGCCTCGACCACCTCCAGGCGGAGATCGAGCGCCTGCGGGCCGAGCGCAAAGGGCTCGCAGACCGCAAGGGAATCTACGACGACCTCGCCGTCGCCTTCGGGCGCAACGGCATACAGGCCCTCATGATCGAGAACGCCATTCCCCAGCTCCAGGACGACGCCAACGATCTCCTCGGCAGGCTCACCGAGAACCGCATGTCACTCAAGCTCCAGGTGGTGGAGGGCCGCAGGGCGCGCGGCGTCGCGTCCGAAGAGCTGAACATACGCATCTCAGACGAGGTGGGCACACGCAGCTACGAGATGTTCAGCGGCGGCGAGGCGTTCCGCATCAACTTCGCACTTCGCATCGCCCTGTCGAAGCTGCTGGCCCGCAGGTCCGGCGCGCCCCTGCCCATCCTCTTCATCGACGAGGGCTTCGGCGCGCTCGACGCAGGAGGGCAGGAGCACCTCAGGGAGGCCATCCAGTCCATCCAGTCCGACTTCGAGAAGATCATCGTGATCACCCACGTCGAGCAGGTCAAGGAGGCCTTCCCAGTCCGCATAGAGGTCACCAAGACCCCGTCCGGCTCCACCTTCGCCATAGCATAGAGCAAGTAACCGTCGTTCCCGCGATGGCGGGAACCCATCCCCGGCTGTTGCTGTGGCAACCGGCACTGGCCACCACTGTATTGTCGTCCCGAGGCCCGCCGAGGGACCTGGGGCGGGGTCGACCTCGACAATGCCAAGCAACGACTCCACATCAGAGTCCCTATGTGATTTCCGTCCATTTCTTAGACGATATAAAGACGGCTGGTTTATGAAACAAAATTCACGAAAAATAGGCCCATAAAACCCTTGTGACCTCCCTGGAGGCGGCGTAAAATTTCCTGTTGTGCGGCGGATTTGGACGCGATTTAGAGCGCCGGATCCACTCAAGGCCCACGGGAGCATATGTCGGACCGGAGCAGAGTCCGACGCGGTTTGATACTCGCAAGAATCCTCTCGCTAACCCTCGCTCACAAGTCGCTCCTCACCGTTTCCCTCCTCTGCGTCTCCGGCGCAACCGCCGCTTACCTTGTGCTACCAAAGCTATTCGGGAACGCTATCGACGAGGTCGCCAACGTCCTCGAGGGCGGCTCCATCTCCGAGGAGGTCATCCTCCGCATCTCACTCACGATACTGGCCGTCAGCCTCGTCAGGGGCGCGCTGACCTTCGGCCAGACCTACTTCGGCGAGCGCCTGTCCCAGGCCGTCGCCTACGACATACGAAACAGGTTCTACGACCACGTCCAGAACCTGAGCTTCAAGTTCCACGACACCTACCACACGGGCAACCTGATGTCGCGGGCCATCACCGACGTCGAGGCCTTCAGGATGTTCATCATGGCCAGCCTGGTCCGCTCGCCGTACTTCGCCATCCTCTTCTTCTCGACGGCCGGCATCCTGATCTGGATGGACTGGATCCTGGGCCTCGTGGCCCTCAGCTTCATGCCTGTGCTGGCGGTCCTGACGGCCGTTCTCCGGCTGCACCTCAGGAGGATCTGGCTGCGCGTCCAGGAGGACATGGCCGATCTCAGCACCACCCTCCAGGAGAACATGACCGGCGTCCGCGTGGTCAAGGCCTTCGCCGCCGAGCGCTACGAGGAGGCCAAGTACGAGGCGAGCAGCGCTGCGGTCTCCGACGACATGGTCAGGGCATCTCGCATCCAGGCCCTCAACACGTCCGTGATGGTCTTCGTCTACCTCGTGGTCATCGGTCTGATACTGGGGGTCGGGGGCATGAGGGTGATCGACGGCCACCTGACGCCCGGGGAGCTGGCAAGCTTCGTCCTGTACATGCAGATACTCTCACTCCCCGTCCAGAGCGCCGGCATGGTCGTCAACTCCTACGCCAGGGCCTACTCGGCCGGCCAGCGCCTCTTCGAGGTCCTCGACTACAGGTCCCACGTTGAGGAATTCCCCGGCGCCCGTGAGATGCCGAAGAGCCGCGGACACGTCCGCTTCAATGACGTGTCGTTCAGCTACGACGGACGCACGCCGACCCTCCGGAACATCGACATCGACGCCACTCCCGGCAAGGTCGTTGCCCTGGTTGGCGCTCCCGGCAGCGGCAAGAGCACCCTGGTCAACCTGCTGCCCAGGTTCTACGACATATCGTCGGGCAGCATCACGGTAGACGGCGTCGAGATACAGGAGACCACCCTGAAGTCCCTCAGGCGCAACATCGGCATGGTGCAGCAGGACGTGTTCCTCTTCACCGCCTCGCTCAGGGACAACATCGCCTACGGCCGCGAGGATGCGACCATGGACGAGATAGTCGCCGCGGCGCGTGTCGCCCAGCTCGACGAATACATCCAGGGCCTGGAGGACGGCTACGACACCGAGATCGGCGAGCGCGGCTCGACCCTGTCGGGCGGGCAGCGGCAGCGCATGTCCATCGCCAGGGCCGTCCTCCTCGACCCGCCCATTCTCATCCTCGACGACTCCACCGCCAGCGTCGACGCCAACACGGAGGAGAAGATCCGCACGGCCATGGAGGCCGTCATGAAGGACCGGACGACCTTCGTCATCGCCCACCGGCTCAGCACCGTGCACAAGGCCGACGAGATCATAGTCCTCGACAGGGGGCGGATCGCCGAGCGCGGGACCCACGAGGAGCTGCTGGCAATGGGCGGCGCATACAGGCGCATATACGAGCTCCAGCTTAGGCCCCAGGAGGAGGTCATGATGGAGTTCGATGTCCCGGCCGAGGTGGAGGCCGCAGTCCGATGATGTCCGGCACAGGCTCCTTCATGCGGCAGGCCTCCCGCGACACGGGCAGGCTGGACGACGAGGTATTCGGACAGGCCTTCAACTACCGCGTCATAGCCCGAATGGTCCCCTACGTCATGCCCAACAAGGGCCTGGTGTCCCTGGCCGTCGTCTCGATGCTCGTCTTCACGGCGACCCTGGTCGCCGTCCCGTGGCTAATCAAGCTCGCCATCGACGAGTTCATCACCCAGCGCGACTTCTCCGGCCTGATGTGGATAGTGGCCCTGTTCATCGGCAACGCCATGCTCAACTGGGGCGCGAACTTCACCCAGGAGGTCACCATCGCCCGGGTCGGCCAGAACCTGCTCTACCGCCTCCGCGGGGACATGTTCCACCACCTCCAGAAGCAGTCCGTCTCCTTCTACGACAAGAACGAGGTCGGGCGCGTCATGTCGCGCGTGCTGGGCGACGTATACCAGCTCCAGGAGTTCCTGGGCGTGGCGGTCATCACGGTGGGCAACCTGCTGAGCCTGGTCGGCATTGCCATAGCCGTGCTCATCCTCAGCGTCCAGCTGGGCCTCATATCCCTGGTCACGATCCCCGTCCTGATACTCGTGATGGCCTTGTGGCAGCCCTTCGCGCGCAAGGCCTTCATGCGCGTCAGGCGCGCCGCCGCCATCGTGAACGGCAGCCTGAACGAGAACATCTCAGGCGTCCGGGTCGTCCAGGCCATGAACCGCCAGGAGCGCAACGCCGAGATCTTCGAGGCCAAGAACCGCGAGAACCACAACGCCGCAGTCCACGCCTCCGGGATCTCCTCCGGCCTCCTTCCCAGCGTCGACATGCTCACCGCCATATCGATCGGCCTCGTGCTCTTCTTCGGCGCAAGGCTGGTGGGCAGCAACGCGCTGGAGGTCGGCGCGCTGGTGGCCTTCGTCATGTACATCCAGCGCTTCTTCGACCCCATCCGGAGCCTCACGATGCAGTACACCCAGCTGCAGCGGGCCATGGCGTCCGGCATCCGCATATTCGAGCTGCTCGACACCAAGCCGGACCTGGAGGACAAGCCGGGCGCCAGGGACCTCCCGCCCATAAAGGGCCAGGTAGAGTTCAGGGACGTGAGCTACAGCTACGTCGAGGGCCAGGACGTGCTCAAGCGCGTGAACATGCACGTCCTGCCGGGCCAGACCGTCGCCGTCGTGGGCCCCACCGGCGCGGGCAAGACGACCCTCGTCTCCCTCATGTCCAGGTTCTACGACGTGGAGGAGGGCCGGGGCGCGATACTCATCGACGGCCACGACATCCGCAACAGGACGCGCGAGTCCCTGGCCCGCCAGACCAGCATGGTCCTCCAGGAGCCATTCCTGTTCACCGGCACCGTCAGGGAGAACATCAAGTACACCCACGGCGACGTGTCCGACCGGGACATGATCGCCGCGGCGAAGGCCGTGGGCGCCCACGGCTTCATCGAGAGGCTGGACGACGGCTACGACACCCTCCTGCACGAGCGCGGGGTGAACCTCAGCGTCGGCCAGCGCCAGCTCATCAGCTTCGCCAGGGCCATCGTCGACGACCCGCGCATCCTGATACTCGACGAGGCGACCGCCAACATCGACAGCTACACGGAGATGCTCATCCAGAAGGCCCTGCAGACCCTGCTCGAGGGCCGCACGGCCATAGTCATCGCACACCGGCTCTCGACCATACGCGGCGCGGACAAGATCGTCGTGCTGAATCACGGCGAGGTCGAGGAGGTCGGCGACCACGACGAGCTCATGGACCGCAACGGCCTCTACGCGCACCTCTACTCCATGAACTTCGCCGCCCTAAAGGCCGCCATCCCCGAATAGACTGAGCGGGGCTCTTACCCCTTCTCCCCTCGCGGGAGAAGGTTGGGATGAGGGGGACACCCCTGGGAGACTCCATCGCGTCCCTGCGAGTCGCGGAAGCCGTCGTGTAGAATGACCCGTGAGGTGAGCGATGGCCGCAAGCACTCATGGAACCCTGGTATCGGCGGGTGATCTGCCTGCCCTCTCCTCGCGTCTCGCTGCGGAAGGCAAGCGGACCGAGCTCGTAAGGGGAGACCTCGTCGTAACGGCGCCAGCAGGTGGACGACACGGGCATATCGCAAACTCGATCGCGTTCCGGTTGACTGAGTTCACCCGTGCCAGACAAGCAGGGATGGTCTTCGCCGCAGAAACGGGCTTCCTGCTGAGGCGTGACCCCGACACGGTACGAGCGCCCGACGTGTCCTTTGTGGCTTACGGCCGTCTGGCTGAAGACGAGCCCCCCAGCGGCTATATGGAGCTGGCCCCTGATCTGGCGGTCGAGGTCGTGTCTCCCAACGACTCTCCCGCCGCCATCCGGGACAAGGTCCAGGACTGGCTCGAAGCGGGCACTAAGCTCGTATGGGTCGTATACCCCGACTCCCGGTCGGTGACGGTGCACAGTCCGGCGGACAGCCTCCAAGAGCTCGAGGACACGGACATCCTGTCCGGCGCGCCCGCGCTCCCCGACTTCACCACAGCCGTACGCGACCTGTTCGCGTAGCTGAACCCGCCCACTTCCCTTGGTCTTGGCTGGGCCTCTCTATCCAACCACGTCGAAGGCGTGATGTCCGTGACCTCGCTTGATGCGATAGGTCGCGAATTCGTTGCGGTCGATCGTGAATACCTTCCGCAGGTTGAGCCTCTCGGCCATGGCCACTAGCGAGGCGTCGGCGAGATCCATGGGCACATTGGAATACTGCGCCATCAACTCGAAGGAACGCTGGAGCGCCTGATCGTCGAAGAAGAGGACCTGCAGGCCTCCGTCGGCAGCGAACTCCATGAGTCGCAGCGAGCCGACGCTCGCCGGTCCCAGCAGGTGAAACGCCTCCGTCATCACCGGTACTGTGGTGGCGACAGGCTCCGTGATCGTTCCCAGGGCCTCGACGCACCGCCCGTGGGAGCCGTCTGCCGGGTCGAACAACGCGACCAGCGGGCCCGTGTCGACCAGGATCACCGCCGGCGCTTCTCCCTCAGGACCTCGAGCACGGCGGACTTCGCATCTTTAGCCGGGGCTATGGCATAGCCGCCCGGCCCCAGGTCCAATCGGCGATAGATATCGAATGGCCTTGCGGCCGTCCCTTCGCGCACCGCCTCCGCGTACGCTTCAAGGCCCCGCTTCAGGACGTCCGAGATCGACAGGCCGGTCTGCTTGCGCAGGGCTGCCAGGGTAGCTTCGGCATCGTCGTCGAGGCGGACCGTCCTGACACTCATGCCCGACTCCTGCGCAACGTAATACACATCGTAATACAAGACTGACTACGCGTCAAGAACCCCAGTTGACTAACCAGCACGTTCGCCCTGAGCCTGTCGAAGGGTGGTTCTCCACCAGTTCAGGCAGACCTGAGGTAGTCGCCTGTGGTACTAATCGAAGTGCACAGTGCGCGATACCGAACTCTGGCCGAGCCGTATGCTTGGTGTCCGACACCCGCGCTAGCCGCCTCTGACAGTGAGCATGTCGTCGCGGGTGCATGCGGCTTCGCTGCATCTGAGATGCGCAGACCCACTAATCCGGCTATCATTGTCCCCATCGCTATTGATTGGAGGATGCCCCATGCCTCGAGTGCCTAAGCCAGTCCTTTGGTGGTCGTCCCGGGAGGATGGTAGCGATGTCCTTAGCGCCGTGCTCTCAGATAAGAAGGTGTGGCTCCACGGCAGCGGGGTTCGGCAACACACCCCATTTCAGATTCGTAGGCGCAACCTGCTGACGCGAATCCCACACCTTGGCCGTAGGCTATTCGGATCCTATGTCAGCGACATACCAACAGTGTACTTGGGCAACGGTGCAATGCGTAGCAAGACCTATTGGCAGGCGACCAACGTTCTCCTGCCGCCAAATCTGGCAGACTACTACTTCACCGACGGCAATGGTGGGACATCCGGTTCATTGGCTGTGACCAATACCCCTATACTCCACTGGAAGTCCCTGAGGCACGGACGAGCAACCCTAAGACCCAAGGTTGACATAGACCTTACTTCGAACGGATACGCGAAGGCTGAGCTAGGTGACCTCCAAAGGGACTATGAGCTCACATTCGAAGGCGAGGTGCACGCCCCTCAGGATCCTGATGTGCGAATTGAGGTACTGGACCCGGGTACTTCCGAAGACCTATTGATGGAGACCGCACACGATGTCCTCCAGTACGAGTTGGAGAGTCTGGCAATTAACCAGGATAGGTTCCTAAGGAAGGACGTGCCCTCAGCTTATCAACTTGATCAGTACCTAACACCTGCATTGCGACACGTCAGATCGTTCTTAGGACGAAGATACATTCACTTCGCCGTTGAGGGAGAGACTCGCTTTATTGCTACAACCAAAGAGCCACGCACAGTATCCTTGACGCTGAAGGGCGATGGACCAGTTAGATTGTTGTTTGCCATCCAGACAAGGAACCTAGAGACTGGCACAAGGTCTGTTTCCGAGTTCATGCCAGTCATCGTTAGAGCACCACAGCTCGGCTGAACAGGCTAAACGCACAGAGTCAATGTCCGCAGAGTAAACCCCAGTTTCCCTGTCTGCGCACAAGGATGGCGGCTCTGGCTAGAACAGCGCCGACTGGCGGTCCTGGGGGAACGCCAGGCCCAGGTGCTCGTAGGCTCGGCGCGTGGCTACGCGGCCACGGCGGGTGCGGTCGAGGAAGCCCTTCTGCAGCAGGAATGGCTCGTACACGTCCATGATCGTGTCCGCCTCCTCGCTGATCGCCGCCGCCACCGTCTCGATCCCCACGGGCCCGCCGTCGAACTTGTCGATGATCGTCGTCAGCACCAGCCGGTCCGAGTCGTCCAGCCCCAGGCCGTCCACCTCCAGCCTGCCCAGCGCCTCCAGCGATATGGCCGACGTGATCACGTTGTCGCCCACCACCTGGGCGTAGTCGCGCACCCGCTTCAGCAGCCGGTTCGCGACCCGTGGCGTCCCGCGCGACCGGCGGGCGATCTGCTGCAGGCCCTCGTCCTCCGACTCGATGTCGAGAATCCGCGCCGAGCGCCGGACGATGGTGTGCATCGCCTCGTCGTCGTAGAAGTCGAGCCTGAACACGTGCCCGAACCGGTCCCGCAGCGGCGAGCTGACCATGCCGTAGCGGGTCGTCGCGCCTATCAGCGTGAAGGGCTGGATCGCCAGGTTGATGCTCCTGGCCTTGAGCCCCTTGTCGATGACCCACGAGACGACGAAGTCCTCCATCGCCCCGTACAGGACCTCCTCCACCACGCGGTGGAGCCGGTGCACCTCGTCGACGAACAGCACGTCGCCCTTCTGCAGCCGCGTCAGCACCGCCACCATGTCGGCGGGCCGCTCGATGGCGGGCCCGGACGTGGTCTTGATCCGCGTGTCCATCTCGCGGGCGATGATGTTGGCGAGGGTCGTCTTGCCCAGGCCGGGGGGGCCGTGCAGCAGCACGTGGTCGAGCGGCTCGCCCCGCTGCTTCGACGCGGCGATGAAGATGTCGAGGTTGGACTTGAGCCGCTCCTGGCCGATGTACTCCGCGAGCCGCTGTGGCCGCAGGTTGTCGTCGACCGGGCGGTCCTCCTCCTGCGGGTCCCCCGAAACGATGCGTTCCGTAGCCAAACCCGGCTCCTGGGGCCGGGAGGTCATTCGACCCGGCCCACTCCCGCGTCCTCCATGGTCTTCCAGAGCTCCTCGCCGTTCTCCTGCCACCAGCCGTACAGGATGGTGATGTCCGTGCCGATGGAGAAGTGCCGGACGCCCATGTCCAGGAACTCCTTGGCGTCGTCCGAGGTCTGCACCTCCGCCCTGGGTGCGACGCCCTTCGCCAGCGCCGACTTGAACACCCTGTCACGGGCCGCCGTGACGTCCGGGTGGCCCCGCTGTCCGGCGAGCCCCACGCTCATCGAGAAGTCCGACCCGCCCCACTGCACCATGTCGACGCCTGGTATGTCCAGGATCTCGTCGAGGTCGTCGACCGCGCCCTTCTTCTCGATCATCACGGCGACCACCGTGTCGTTGATCAGGTCTACGTAGGCCTCGTTCCCGCCGTAGCCCATGTAGGTGTTGCGCCTGGTGGCCGCGCCGTAGAGGCCGCTCCACTTGGGGGTGTCGGCGCGGGCTATGCGCACGCACTCCCGCACCTCGGCCGCCGACCGGGCGTCGGTGAACAGCACGCTGCCGAACCCGGCCCCGATGCCGCGCTGGGCCAGGAACTCCTGGTGGCTCTGGTCCACCTTGATCATCGAGCCCAGCTTGTGAAGCTCGGCGGCGCGGCACAGGTTGTCCAGGTCGTGGAGGTCGAACGAGCCGTACTCGGCGACGAACTCCACGTAGTCGTAGAACCCCGTGTGCCCCAGCGCCTCGACCACTGAGGGCCAGGTCGAGTGGATGTGCGTGCTCACCGTGGGCTCGTCTCGGCTCAGCTTCTCCCGAATGATGTTGGTCCTCATGAAGCCTCCAGGCATGGCGCCAGGGTCGGTTCCGTCAGCCCGCATTATAGCCGACACGCGCTCGGCTTTCCCCCTCTCCCTTGACGGGCCTCGCTGGTAGGGGCGGACCCACGTGTCCGCCGTTTAACCCCCTCTCCCTTGACGGGAGAGGGTTGGGGTGAGGGTGAAACTCCCAGCCCCGCCCTCCCCGGCCCCGATTATGATGGCGACGAATTCCGTAGAATTGCTAACATGGACATATAGCACCTGCACCTGTGGAGGTCCCGATTGGACACACTGGCCCACATGACTGAACACGGACACGAGCTGCTAGTCGCCGGCAGCGACCCCTCTGCCGGACTCAAGGCCTTCATCGCCGTGCACGACACGACGCTGGGGCCGTCCTGCGGCGGCGTCAGGATATGGCCCCACGCGACCGAGGAGGCCGCCGTCACCGACGTGCTGCGGCTCTCCCGCGCCATGACCTACAAGTCCGCCGTGGCCGGCCTGCCCCTGGGCGGCGGCAAGGCCCTCATCTGGGCCGACCCCCGCACCGACAAAACCGAGGCCCTGCTCCGCGCCTTCGGGCGCTTCGTCGACTCCCTGGGCGGCCGCTACATCACCACCGAGGACGTGGGCATGACCCCTGCCGACCTCGAGCCCATCGCCCTGGAGACGCGGCACGTCGTTGGGCTGCCCCTGTCGATGGGCGGCAGCGGCGACACGTCCATACTCACCGGACTGGGCGTCTACCTGGGCATGAAGGCCGCCGCCAAGGCCGCCTGGGGCGACGACGACCTGGGCGGGCGCACCATAGCGGTCCAGGGCTTCGGGCACGTCGGTCAGCAGATGGCGCCGCACCTGGTCGCGGAGGGCGCGCGGCTCGTCGTCACGGACATATACGAGGACGCCCGCGCACGCGCGGCCGATATGGGCGCGGAGATCGTGGGCGCGGACGAGATATACGACGTGGAGTGCGACGTATTCTCGCCGTGCGCGCTGGGCGGCGTGCTGAACGACGAGACCATCCCGCGCCTGCGCTGCGAGATCGTGGCGGGCGCCGCGAACAACCAGCTACTGGCCGACGAGCACGGCGCGGAGCTGCATCGCCGCGGGGTACTCTACGCGCCCGACTTCGTCGTCAACGCGGGCGGCATCATCAACGTCGCCGCCGAGATCGGCGGGGTCTACAGGGCCGACCGCGCCCGCGAGATGACCGAGCGCATCTACGACACGACATCGCAGGTCATCGAGACGGCACGCGCCGAGAACGTGCCCACCCACGTAGCAGCCAACCGCATCGCCGAACGCCGCCTGGAGTCAGTCCGCAGCACCCGCCCCCCGTTCCGCAGCCCGCTGGGCTGAAGCGCGGGCGGGTAGCTGCCTACGGCGCAGGGTTATTCACGGAAACTTCTGCGACAACCCCAAAGTGGTCCGACAACTCGGTCTTCCCATCCAAGTTGCTGATGACGTCCAACGAGTCGGCAACCAGGTCGTCACTCAGTGCAATGTGGTCGATTGACTTGCGCCCCTCGAATTGAAGCTCCGATGTTGCGATCGACATACTGGATGGGACCGCTCTCTGCAGTGCGTCTCTAACGTCGCGTGGCGGCGCGTATCGGCTCTGCCCGATCCGCTGGTTGAAGTCACCCACTACTATCAGCCGATTGGTGGGAGCCCGCTTGAGAACATGAGTGAGACCGGCAAGATACTGCTTGTGGTCTTCCCACCGCTCTTTGCGTTCCGGGCCCCGTCTAGCCTCAGTCCGTGAGTCCTTCCAGGGAATACAGACACCGATAACGGTCACGTCGCCTTCCGAGGTCTGCGTTATTCCTGACACAAATCGTCCTGGAGGAAGCGAGTCGATTCCCAAGTCATCGACCTGTTCCCACGGCTCCTTAGACCACAGGATGACCTTCCGCCGGCCTTCTTTGACCTGATAACCGTAATCGGGCTTACAGTGGATGGCGAAGCCCTCCTGGGTCCACAACTCGGTATCCGTCTCGGTGAGGCATATGACCTCGGGGGCATTTTCCTCAATGCGCCTCCGTATCTCGTGGCGGCGCGGTGCTCTACGCGTAGCCCATTTAACATTCCAATTGACCAGCTTCAGTGGCATAGTTGGCTGCCTCCCTCACCTAGGGCGACATGGCTTGCGTCGTCCTGATCCTGGAATTGCGGGCGTTACGCCTCGGCGAGCCGTTCGGCGTCCCTGATGTAGCCGGCCGTCTCGCGGATGAGACGCTCGGTGTCCTCTATAGGCTCGCACCACCCGGTGTAGAAGCTGTCGCCGTGGAGAGCGCCCTGCCTCTCGAAGTAGCGGGTTTGCAGACTGCGCACCGACGGGTCGGCGGCGGTCATGGTCCGCAGGGCCCTCGTGGTGTCGTGCGACTTGGGGGGAAGCTTCCCTGTGCGGGCAAGGATGAGGGCGTCGGTGGCGCGCTCGGCGGCGCACCAAGCCTTCTCCGCAGCGTCTCGGATGTCGCCGACGGCCATCCGCTCTAATGCGGCCTCGTGCATCCGGCGCGCGTCGGAGAATACGCCGGCGGTGTCGGCTGCAACGATCGTCAACGGTCGTTCCCTCCTGCCGTCATCGGCTGCCACGGCCCGTCGGGCTGCATACCTGCCCTGACACCCGCCACTATATAGCACGACGGCAGCGGGCTTCTGGGGTACGGGGCTCCTACTATGCAGGCGCTCCAAGCAGCCTCCCAACCCGAAGCGCAGGCTAGGTGAATGCTATGACGATCTCCCAAACCCCGGATACGACGTCGACAACGAATTCATCAAGCGTTCCATTCATGGCTAGACCTACGACAAGGAATAGGACCACAGCCAAAGGGACATGCTTTCGGTTCATATCCTCTACCTCCTCCTCCACAACCCCTTCAATGCCCAGTGATGCTGGCTCATCGCTTTGCGAGTATCTAGGGCGGGGAACTATGCCTCCCACCAAATCGAACCTTCGACACACACTGTAGTTTGTTTGACCGGAACCTGTATTAGATTCGCACAAACGATCTGTCAAGAGCTTAACTTTCCCCCAGCCCCACCGCCACGTCTCCGGCCCCCTTCAGTATCCCGCCGTCCAGCGTGACCAGCGGCACCCCCAGTGTCCGCGCCAGCACCACGAACTCAGCATCGTACGCGCTCAGATCGCATTCCAGCGCCGTGTCCAGCGTCTCCCCATCCGACACCGTGGCGGTGCGTCCCTGCAGGACATCCGCCGAGTCGTCCATCATACCCTTGGCCTGCTCCACAGTCACCGCACCCCGCCGCACGTACCCCAGCAGCACGTTCCGCAACTCGCTAAGCAGGACCACCGGCGCGGCCCACTCCGGGTCCCCCTCGAACAGCCTCGCGGCATCCTCGCCGTGCTTCCCGCCCAGCAACAGGCTCACCATCACGTTCGTGTCTACGACGATCACGGCCTGCCGGCGTCGCGAAGGGTGCGCAACGTCTCCTCCCGCACGTCGACCTCGCCGATGCCCTCGCGCCGCCGCCGTATCTGCGCCAGCAGCGCCCCCGCGTCCACCGGCTCCTTCCGGACCGACGCCGTCAGCCTCGCCAGTATCTCCGAGTTAAGGCTCCGGTGGTTCCGGCCGGCAGCCGACTTCAATTCCCTGTGCAGTTCCACGGACATCCCCCGTAGCGCCATGTTTGGCACGACCGACCTCCTTGCTCCCAAAATGACATCATAACGATACCACAACGCGCCCCACACCCGCACGCCGCCCACCTCTCCCTACCCAATCCTGGGAATCCCCTAATCCCCAGAATCCTGATTCAGACACTCCCATCTCCCCCCTCACCATCCCTCCCCCACAAATCCCCCTCTCCCCTCTGCGCTCTCCGCGTACTCTGCGGTGAAATCTCCCCTTGACAACCACCCAACCATCCCCCATAATCGAACACATGTACGACACACAGACAACAGAAACAACTACGGAGCGGAAGCCGCCCACCATCGCCGACATCGTCCGCGAAAAAACCGACGGCGGCGCAATGATCATCGACTTCTTCACCGACGTCATGAC
>DAOULA010000075.1:0-1658 GCA_034420735.1 Dehalococcoidia bacterium | reverse complement strand
GACTTCCTGGTTGGGATAGAGAGCGAAGACATCGACCAACTCCGCCGTCTCGATGACGCTCTTCGAAATCCCGTCTGGCAGCTCTGTTTGGGCCGGAAGGCTTTCGTCCCCGGGGTCCCCGTGTACGTTCCCGGAGGACTCCGCGTAGGAGAGTGCCTAGAGGATGCCCTGTCAGCCTATCCCTGGCCGCGGTGGGATGTGGATGTACCAGCGCCCCGGAACCGCCCTGAGACTCTGCGCTTATCAATCGAGGCTGTTGACGGCGAGGATGTTCGTATGGATCAACCCACAGGCGCTTCGTTCCAGACTCGCCGCTTCCTGCCCAGACGAGTGAAAAACGACTTTCGTACCCTTGGCCTGGATGCCGGCGAGGTCCCGGTCCGGGCGGACGCTCAGGAGGATGCCAATGTACTTGTCACGACTGGTGCTTGATCCCAGAAGTCGTCAGGCTGGCCGCGACCTGGGAAATGTGTATCAGATGCACCGGACCATTATGTCCGCCTTCCCCCAAGTGAAGGAACGCGGAGGAGCGCGGGCCGACTTGGCCGTTCTGCATCGGCTGGACATTGACCAGCGGGGTGCAAATGTAGCTCTGCTCGTTCAGTCCGGTGAGGAACCGGACTGGAGTTGCCTGCCCGAGGGCTATCTGTTCGATCCTGGTAGTGCAGGGCAAAACCCTGCCACCAAGTCCATCTCGGACGCCTTGGTGGCCCTTCGCAAGGGACAAGTGTTGCGGTTTCGCCTGCGGGCCAACCCCACAAAGAAAGTTGATACCAAGTCCAGCCCAGACGGACAGCGCCGCAACGGCAGGCGCGTGGACCTGCGCACCGAACCGCAGCAGATGGAATGGTTGTCACGCAGGGCAGACGACTCGGGGTTTCGCCTGGTTCCGGTTGGTCCCGGCAGTGACGCACGAGCAGTCCGAGTAGGCACCAGCGAGAAGCTGCGGGGAAGGACAGCCAGCAGGCTGGTAACGCTTGCTGGGGTCCTTTTCGAGGGACTTCTGGAAGTCACCGACCCGGACAATCTTCGCCTAGCCATCAGAGAGGGTATCGGACCCGGCAAGGCTTTTGGCTGTGGGCTCTTGTCCGTAGCCCCGCACAGGAGATAAACATGAGACTGAAGGATTTACACGAACTCCCCAAGGTCAGAGACAGCTGGAGCTACCTGTACGTGGAACATTGCCGGATAGACCAGGACGCCAAGGCAATCGCCCTCCACGACGCCAACGGCAAGACATCAATCCCATGCGCTTCGCTCACCACGTTGATGCTTGGCCCGGGCACGTCCATCACCCACGCCGCCATCAAGACGCTGGCTGATACAGGTTGCCTCGTCTTGTGGACTGGGGAAGAGGGAGTGCGATTCTACGCCCAGGGAATGGGTGAGACGCGCTCAGCGCGTCGGCTGCTCACCCAGGCGAGACTCTGGTCGAACCCGCAGAGCCGGTTGCGCGTCGTCTTTCGGATGTACCAGATGCGCTTCGAGGAGACGTTGGATCCGTCTACCACTCTACGGCAGGTCAGAGGGAAAGAGGGCATTAGAGTCCGGGAAACATACGCCAGGCTCAGCAGGGAGACCGGTGTCGAATGGAAGGGTCGTTCATACAAGCGGGACCGTTGGAGTGCGGCAGACCCCATCAATCGAGCCCTCTCGGC
>DAOULA010000074.1:0-50251 GCA_034420735.1 Dehalococcoidia bacterium | reverse complement strand
CGATTCAGCCCTGTGTCCCGGGCAAGGGCACTCATGTTCTGCGTCCGGGCGACGTGCCTGAGAGCGGCGCGAATCACGGCCCCATCCCCCGTATCCTCATCCATAGCCGCCCTGAGGAGCCCCCTGGCGTCCTCCTCGCCCTTGATGTAGTCTGCCGCGTCGAATTTTCGATACTCCTCAGACATCAGCCCCTCCATTCCGTCGCCATTCTCCTGGCCCGCGCGATGTCCCGACGCTGGCTGTCCTTGTCGCCGCCGCACAGCAGGACGATCAGCTCAGCGCCTCGCGAGATGAAGTAGACCCTGTATCCGGGCCCGTACTGGATTCTCATCTCCGATACGCCGCCGCTGAGATGCCTCACGTCGCCGAGATGCCCGTCTTCTGCTGCCAGCAACCTGGCGACGATGCGTTCCACCGCCCGCCGGTCCCGCAACCTGCTCAACCACCGATCGAAGGCCGCGCTTCGCAGGACCGTGTACATGGCCGCATTGTACGGTATACCGTACAATATGTGAAGTCGGGCTTCCCTCAACTCTACAGCGGCTGGGGCGGCCCTGCGAAAATCTGGCAGGCTGACCTCAGGCGCCCATAGAATTGTTCTTTGGCGGCGGACGGACCCCCCTTTCTCGCGACAGCCTGGGGAGCGATTCGTATGAAGGTCCTGCTGCGGCTGGTCGGCTACTCGTTGGAGCGCAGGGCGCTCTTCATCGTGACGGCCGCGGTGATGGTCTCATCCATCGTGCCCCGCGTGGCCATCCCCAGGCTAACCGGCAACGCCATCGACGAGGCGCTCGCCAGCGCCCATGCCGAGCTGGCTTTCGTAGTCGGGCAGATCGTGCTCGCCGGGGTCATCAGGGCGGTCCTCGGCTACCTGGCCCTCTACATGTCGGAGAGGGTGGGCCGGGAGACGGAGTACCGGCTGCGGAATGACTTCTTCGACAAGCTCCAGGGCCTGAATTTCGGGTTCTACGACCGGCAGAAGACCGGCGACCTGATGTCGAGGGCCACGGTGGACATAGACGCCACCGCCAGGTTCATTTCGATCGGCTTTCTGCACGGCATATCCGCGCTGGTCTCCTACATCCTGCCGATTGCCGTCATGGTCACCATCGAGTGGCGCATGGGGCTCGCCGTCCTCGTCTGCTTCGTCCTGGTCTCGTGGGTCGGGGTAAGGCTGGCAGCCAGGCTGTACCGCGCCAACAGGCGCATCTTCCAGGAGACCGGGCGGATGAACACGCTGGTGCAGGAAGGGCTCGCGGGCATGAGGACGGTCAAGGCGCTGGGCTCGCAGGGCTACGAGTTGGCGCGGTTCAGGGAGCGGGCGGGCTCGGTCGCCTCCACATCCATTCTCGAGGGCCAACTGGCGGTCACCAGGGACGCCGTCCTGATGTTCCTGTTCGCCGTGGCTATAGCTGGGATCCTCCTGTTCGGCGGATGGCAGGTCCAGCAGGGGTCCCTCACCCCGGGCGCGCTGGCATCGTTCGTGCTGTACATGGTCATGCTGGCGGACAGCATAGGCGGGTTCGAGTGGAGGGTGCATCTCTTCTCGAGGGCGCTGGCCGCGGGCGAGCGCATCTTCGAGGTGCTCGACACGCGCAACCCGCTCGAAGTCCACGAGAATGCGAGGGACCTGTCGGCCAGGGGCCGCGTCGTGTTCGACTCCGTGTCCTTCGAATACGACACGGACGTACCCGCGCTGCACGACGTGAGCTTCGAGCTGCGGCCGGGACAGACCGCGGCGATAGTGGGGGCCGCGGGCTCGGGCAAGAGCACGATCGCGCACCTGCTGCCCCGCTTCTACGACGTTTCGGAAGGCAGGATTCTCATCGACGGCGTGGATGTCCGGGACGTGACCCTGGAGTCGCTGCGCCGCAGTGTGGGCATCGTGCAGCAGGACGTGTTCGCGTTCTCGGCGACGATACGGGACAACATCGCCTACGGGGTCGACGACCCGTCCATGGACGACCTCGCAAGGGCGGCGAGGGTCGCCCAGCTTCACGACTTCATCGAGGGGCTGCCGGACGGGTACGACACGTGGGTGGGCGAGCGCGGGATCACGCTCTCGGGCGGCCAGCGGCAGCGGCTTGCCATAGCCCGCACCATCCTGCTGGACACGCCCATCCTGGTGCTCGACGACTCCACTTCCAGCGTAGACGTGGGCACGGAGGCCCAGATTCACAGGGCGATGGAGCTTGTCATGCGGGGAAGGACGTCCTTCGTCATCGCTCACAGGCTGTCCACAGTGAGGAGCGCGGACGTGGTGTTCGTGCTCGACCAGGGCAGGATCGTAGAGCGCGGGACACACGAGGAGCTGCTGGCGATGGACGGCTTCTACCGCAGGATCCACGACCTTCAGCTGCGGCCGGCCGAGGAGATGCGGGGGCTCAACGCGGATGGATAGCGACGGGAGGTCTAACTGATGGCCGCGACGGTAGGCCAGACGCAGGGGACGGCGCGCCTGGACCTGGAACAGGAGCGCCCCATTCGCTACTGGCAGACGCTTGTCCGGCTGATGGGGTACGCCCGCCCCTACCGGGGCCGGATTGCCCTGGCCCTCGCGGCCATGCTCGTGTACAGCGGGACGATGATGGCGCTGCCGTGGACGGTCAAGCTGGCGATCGACGGGCAGGTCATGTCGGACGACGGCAGCTTTGGGGGGCTTGCCGCAGCCGTAGGGCTGTTCTGCCTGGTGGCCCTGCTGCGGTTCGCCATGGGCGTGGTCCACAGCCGGACCCTCGTCAACGTCGGCCAGAGTCTGATCCTGGACATCCGCACACGGCTCTTCGAGCACATCCAGGCCCTGTCGATGTCCTTCTACGACCGCAACCAGGCGGGCAGGGTCATGTCGCGTGTCCAGAACGACGTGATGGAGCTGAGCCAGGCCCTGTTCCTCGTCCTCGCATTCGCGCTGGCCGACCTGTTCAGCGTGGTGGGCATTGCCATAGCGATGGTCCTGATGGACGCCCTGCTTGCGGCGATCGTGCTGGGCATGGTCGCGCTGCTGATCCCCAGCCTCATGTTCTGGCGGCGCCTTGCCCAGCCGCACCTGAGGAGGGCGAGGGTGACCGTGGCCGGGGTAAACTCCGGCATCCAGGAGAACGTGTCGGGAATCCGCGTCGTGCAGAGCCTCAACCGCCAGCAGCAGAACGCCCATGCCTTCAGGGAAGTCAACAGGGAGAACCTGGACGCGGACCTGAGGTCGACCCGGTACAGGTGCGGCCTATCGCCGTCGGTCGAGTTGCTGTCTGTCATCGCGACGGCGATAGTCATATATGCTGGCGGCCGGATGATCGGCGCGTCGCTGGAGGTGGGGCTGCTCGTTGCCTTCGCGCTGTACATAGACCGGCTCTTCGAGCCCATTCGCGACCTGACCAGCGAGTTCGGCCAGCTCACCGGCTCCCTGGTGGCAGCCGACCGGGTATTCGAGCTGCTCGACGTCAGTCCGGACGTGCCGGCCGCTCCGGATGCGGTTGTCCTGCCGCCGGTGACCGGCAGGGTCAGGTACGACAACGTCAGCTTCCACTACGAGCCGGAGTCGCCCGTGCTTCGGGACATCACCCTGGACGTCGCGCCGGGCGAGACGGTGGCGCTTGTCGGCCCCACCGGCGCGGGCAAGACGACCCTCGTGTCGCTGCTGATGCGCCTGTACGACGTGAACGAGGGACGGGTCACCATCGACGGTCACGACCTGCGGGAGGTGACGCCGGACTCGCTGTCGCGTCAGATCAGCGCGGTCCCGCAAGAGCCATTCCTCTTCTCGGCGACCGTACGCGAGAACATCCGATACAACAGGACGGACCTGACCGACGCCGACGTCGAGGAGGCCGCGAAGGCCGTCGGCGCGCACGAGTTCATCGCGCGCCTCAAGGATGGCTACGACACCGAGCTCGAGGAGCGCGGCGGCAACCTGAGCATGGGGCAGCGCCAGTTGATCAGCTTCGCGCGGGCGTTGGCCAGGGACCCGCGCATCCTGATACTGGACGAGGCGACGGCCAACGTGGACACGGAGACGGAGCTGCACATCCAGCAGGCCCTGGAGAGCCTGATGCGCGGCCGCACGTCTTTCGTCATCGCCCACCGGCTCTCCACCGTCCGGAACGCCGATCGCATAGTGGTGCTGGACCAGGGACGCATAGTGGAGCAGGGCAGCCACTCAGAGCTGCTGGCGAAGCGCGGCCTCTACCACGAGCTTCATTCTCAGTAGGCCGCACGCTCCACAGCGTTGTCTCGCCCTTCTGGTTGCGGGGCGATTGATCTCAGGCCTACGCCACGGCCTGGGACGGGATAGCTGGCCGCACCTGCCCTCAGGCAGGCACGTCTCAGATGAGGCCGGTGGCTTCTTCTACCTGGTCTTCTTTCATCAGGAGGGCTGGGAGGATGGCGATTAGGGAGAGGAAGCCTGTGATCATGAACATGTTCTGGAAGACGGTGACGCCGGCGTCGATGAGCAGGGCCTCGGTGACCTCGTAGGACTCGGTGGGGACGACGTCGGCGGTGAGGCTGTAGAAGCGCTCTATGCCCCAGGCGGACAGTGCAGCCAGCCCTAGCGCCATCCCCACCATCCGCGACGCCGTGACGAGTGAGGCCGCGGCCCCCCAGTAGTGGCTGGGCGCGGCGCTCAGGGCGGCGACGGCTATGGGGGGGATGACCAGGCCGAATCCCAGGCCCGCGGTGACCAGGGGCAGGGTGAGCCTGAGCTCGTCGACCTGCGTCTCCCAGCCGCTCATGACCAGCAGGCCCGTTCCCATGAAGACGAGGCCGGTGATGCACACCGTCCTTACTCCCGTCCAGCGGAGAATGTAGCCTCCTATCACCGCCCCCACGGGAATGGCCGCGGTGAGTCGCAGCAGCTGGAGGGCGCTCTGCCACGCCGACTTCTCCATGACGGTGCCCGCCATGAGGGGCACGGCCACGAGCGCGATGATCAGGGCCACGCCCACCAGGAACTGGGCGATGTTGGAGGAGAGGAAGGCCCTGGAGGTGTACAGGAAGGAGGCCAGCAGGGGCTGGACCGCGCGCCTCTCCACGAGGACCAGCAGGGCGACCAGGAGGAATCCCCCCGCCAGCATGAGGTATGGGTAGACGGACGTTGCTGAGAATACGCTCCTCTGCGACAGGCCGATAGTCAGGGCCGTGAGCGCCGCCCCCAGGACCAGGGCGCCGAAGTAGTCCATCTTCGAATCGGGGTTGGCGCGGTTCGGCAATATGGCCAGGAGCGCAATCAGGAAGAGGCTCTGGGGTATGTCCAGCCAGAATATCCACCGCCAGCCGATCAGCTCGATGATGGCCCCTCCGTAGAGAGGGCCGAGCACGGACCCCAGCTCGGCGGAGGCTGCCACGAGCCCCAGCGCGATTCCTCTTTTCTCCTGCGAAACGACGCTCACAGCCATGGCCAGGCCGATGGGGACCGTCGCGCCGCCGCCTACCGCCTGGGCCACCCTGGCGGCCACGATCCACGGGAAGTTTGGCGCAAGCGCGACGAACGCAGACCCAATCGAGAACACGACCAGGGCCGCCTGGAACATCCTGACACGGCCGTAGACGTCGGACAGGCGGCCGGCCAAGGGCATAGCCACGGTGTAGGCGACCAGGTACGCGGTTACGATCCAGGCCGCCCTGTCCAGGTCGGTGAGGGGTATCTCCAGGTCGACCATGACGCTGGGCAGGGCTGCGACGACCACCGTCTGGTCGAGGGCGGTCGAGAAGACACCCAGGCAGAGGACCCCCAGCACGACCGTCTGGGAAGAGCCCAGGGAGGCGAGCCTATTCCGGACGTCGTTCACTGGCCGGACCCCACCTCCGGAAGCTGGATGTCCACCGGGACGTCGATGCCATGCATTGATAGGAGACGTGTGGTCTCCGGGCCGTCGTCGTCGTAGATCTGGCCCGCGATCCTCAACTGCCGCATCAGGTGGTCGGCCTCGTCGATCCACAGGGTCAGGGTTATGTCATGCCCCGGGTCCACGGTCGTGATGAGGTCCGCCAGCCCATCGGACGTGATGCTCCCCTGGACGACTACGGTCTGGGCGCCCTGCAGGGTCTCCCTGCCCGTGACGGCCGTGTCGTCGAGCCTGGCCAGGACGTCGCGCAGTGTCGGGCCCAGCCCGGCGAAGTTGAAGGGCACCTGGTCCAGGGGCAGGGGGGCCCACGGCGCGTCCCTGGAGAGCTTGATGAAGGCCTGCTCGCCGACCGCCAGCATCTCGATCTCGACGAATCCGAATCCCGGAGCGATCACGTCGACGAGCATCCTGAAGCTGTCAGGAGCCTCGAACTCCGCCTCCATTTTCTTGAAGGTGGTATCGAAGAACTTGGCTCCCGTTTCCGCCTCGTCGACCAAGCCGAACTTTGCGCTCGATATGGCGGCCAGCTTCTCTCCCGCCCTGGAGAGCAGGCTGGCCGCGTCGGGGGTTGGCGTCGGTTCGACTGTGGGAGCGGGCGCCGGCTCCGGCTCGGTACCACAGGCGGCGGCCAGGGCAAGAAGAGCCGCGATCAGGGCTGCAATCGACAATCGGCGAAGAAGGGTTACGGGCAAGTTCATCTCCTCATCTCCCTCAACGATTCGAAATCCAGCGGGAATGGGCCGAGTCGTACTGTTCAGATTTGATGAGACATGGGCAACGTTGCCCTTCGGCAGCGCGAAAGCCCCCATCCCTTCGGCAAGCTCAGGACAGGCTCAATCTTCCCCCTCGGGAGACCTTTGCATAACCTCCCAAGAGAGCTCATACCCTGCATGGCAGGCATTGTCTTCATAGCTGAACCCCCACCCCCTGGATTCCGGCTTTCGCCGGAATGACGGAGTCATGCAAGTGCCTCCTCGGGGGGAAGAGGCCGACCCGCCTCCTCTCGACTCTGAAGACTTGCGACGAATCTTATATGTTGACAGGAACCAGACTCAAGACTATGCTCAGGCCCGATCTGGCCTTTGCGAGCGAGATTGAGGCGACAGGCTAGCGACAGCCTCCCTGGAGGTGCCTGAGGACCGATGCTTAGACGCTTGGTAGCCCTTGGCCTGATCGTGGCGCTGGCCGTCGTTGGGACCGCCTGCGGCTCGACTCCGGAACCGACCCCCACGCCCGAACCCACCCCAACGGCGACGCCGGAGCCCACACCCACACCGGAGCCCACGCCTACGCCGGAGCCCACGCCCACCCCCACGCCGGAGCCCGCGGCCGTTGCGACACCCGAGGCCACGCCCACGCCGGAGCCGCAGCTCGAACCCGTGGACCCGCAGGAGGCGGAGGCGGTCATGCAGGTCTTCGCGGAGTTCTGGAAGGCCTACAACGACTATGATGCCGATAAGGCGGTGGGGTTGATGGTGGACGAGATGCGCCAGGCGGAGGAGGAAGATACCCGCACCAACATGGGTCTGCTGGAGACATTCGCGGCAAAGGTGGAGGCGACGGAGGAGGGCCCGCCCCAGCAGCTGGAGAACGGCGACGCCCAGGTGTACCTGAAGCTGATGACGCCGCTGGGCGAGCGCCGCGCTCGCATGACCTTCCGCAAGGTGGATGGGGAGTGGATGGTGGCATCGTCCGAAGACGTGACGCCGTAGCCCTGGCCCTCTTCAGGCGGACACGTGGGTCCGCCCCTACCAGAGTCATGTCTCGCTGCCCCTCAAGGCTAGCGTGTTGGTCTACTAGCCGTGGAGGCGCTCCAGGACTCCTGATAGGCCGTCCAGCGGGACGACATCGCAATCGGTCCGGGACTGGCGGTCCGTTCCGCCGTAAACGACGGCCTTGGCAGTGACGTCCGGGACCAGCTCGGCGACGCGATTGATCGAACGGAAGAAGTCGGCGTTGACTGTAGAGCCGGCCTTGATCTCGATGGCGCCGATGCCGTCGCCGGTCTCGTAGAAGAGGTCGCACTCGAGCCCCCGCGCATCCCGGAAGAAGGACAGGTTCGGCTGCAGCCCGCGATTGAACCGGTGCTTCAGCACCTCAGCGACCACGGCGTTCTCGAACAGCGCCCCGCGAAGGGGATGGGTTACGACCTGGCTCGCGTTCTCGATGCCGATGAGATAGCTGGCGAGTCCGACGTCGTAGAAGTACAGCTTGGGTGACCTGACCAGCCGCTTCCTGATGTTCGCGTGGAACGGCTGCAGTTGGAATACGATGTAGCTCGCCTCCAGCACTGTGAGCCACTCTCGCGCCGTGGTGTGGGAAACGCCGGCATCCGACCCGAGGGACGTGAGGTTGACCAGCTGACCGACTCGCCCGGCGCAGAGCCGGAGGAAGGTGCGGAAGGCCGACAAGTTGCGTATCTCACCCAACCGGCGCACGTCGCGTTCGACATAGGTCTCTACGTAGTCTCCGAGAGCCTGCCGCGGATCGAGTCCCTGGTCGAGAATCCGTGGGTAGAAGCCCGAGTGCAGGATCTCGTTCACCGCGCCGCTCGCGCCCATCTGCCGCCTTTCCGCGAGTGAGAACGGCAGCAGGCGGAGCAGCGCAGTCCTACCGGCCAGTGACTGGCTTATTGCATCGGAGAGCCTGAACTGCTCGCTGCCGGTGAGTATGAAGAGGCTGTTCCGGCCCAATTCGTCGGCGAGGACCTGCAGATAGGACAGTAGCGCGGGGACGTGCTGGACCTCGTCGATGATGGCGCCCTTGCCCAGTTGGGCGAGGAATCCCCTCGGGTCAGATTCGGCAAAATCTCGTTGGTCAGGCGCCTCCAGGTTGGCATAGCTGAGATCTGGGAACGCCGAGCGGCAGAGCGTCGTCTTACCGGACTGGCGCGGCCCGGTCAAGGTGACAAAAGGGTACTGCTGGAAGAGGGCCGACAGCAGGGGTGCGATCTCGCGGTCGATCATGGTGGGCAAGATAGCAGCGGAGTGTGCAAATTGCAAGTAGCACTTTCAGATTGTGCAGAATCGCTAGCTGGCAGGGGCAAGGGGCCGGAGGTGGCCCCGCCAAAGGAGGCGACCCTGCTATGCCTCGGGGTTGAGCTCGTCTAGGTCGACCCAGGCGCCGCGCTCGGCTGAGAGGGCTGCGGCGTCGGTTAGGAGCTGGGCCTTCCAGCCGTCGTCGAGGCCGGGGTGGTCCGTGCCCGAACCCTCGGCCCGCTGTCGCACGCCCGGGAAGGCGAACCGGGCGAACTGGTTGACCGGCCCGCTGTCGGGGACCTCCTCCAGCAGCTCTGCGTCCTCGTCGGGTTCGGCCATGACCAACCGCCCAGCCCAGCGCTCCACGCCCAGCGATGCCCGGGTGCCGTGGATTTCCAGGTCTGCAGCCAGCCCCTTCCGTATGTAGGGCGAGTGGGACGGCATGATGTACCCCACCGCGCCGCCCGCGAACTCGACGGAGATTGAGCCGTAGTCGAATGCCGTCCCCGCCCGGAGGCTTTCGGTGTCATCCAGGGCGTGGGTTTCTCCCCACCTCAGGGCCTCCTCCAGGTTCGGCTCGCCGATGTCGGGCTTGGGGGGCGTTATGACCCCTGCGTGGGCGATTACCCGCTTGGCCTCCAGTCCCAGCAGCCACCGCACCGTGTCGTAGGCGTGAGAGCCCAGGTCGCCTATGCTGCCGGACGATGACACGGACGCGTCGTCTCGCCAGGTGAAGGGCATCGCCTCGGGGCGCGGGTTCTGCCACCTGCACACGACGCCCCGCACCTCGCCGAGCACTCCCGAGTCCACGACCTCCTTCGTCCTGGCGAAGATGGGCAGGTAGCGGGTCCAGAACGGGACGAAGTGGCCCAGGCCGGAGCTCCGGTAGGCCGACCACATGTCGTGCGCCTCGGCGGCGTTCGCGCCGATGGGCTTGTCGCATATGAGGTGCTTGCCGCGGGCGGCGCACTCCATCACGGCCTCGTGGTGCCGCGCGTCGGGGGTGACGACCATCACGAGGTCGACGTCCGGGTGCTCGACAATCTCGCGCCAGTCGGCAGTTACGAAGCCCGCGCCGTCCTCCCTGGCGGCCTCCTCCAGCGGGCCTCGCCGGCGGGCGCAGAGGGCGACGATGTCGGCGTCGTCCTTCGCATCCCTGATATGGGCGCGGTACGGCGTGCCGATGAACCCGGTCGCGCCTATTACGCCTACGCGGAACTTCATGGGACGGCCTCCTGGTGGGACGGGCGAGTCCGGCGAAGGGTCAGCGGAACATCCTGGCGATTTCCTTCATGCCCTTGCCGGTGCTCATCTGCTTCATGAGCCTCTGGGTCTGCTTGAACTGGTTGAGGAGCTGGTTCACGTCTCTCGGGGTCGTGCCGCTCCCCTTCGCTATCCGCCGCCGCCGGCTGCCGCCGATGATGCTGGGATTGCTGCGCTCGGCGGGGGTCATGGAGTAGACGATGGCCTCGACCTTCACGAACTGGCTGTCGTCCAGGTCGGAGTCGGCAAGACGGCCCTTCATCGCGGACATGCCGGGGATCATCTCCACGATCTGGCTAAGGGAGCCCATGCTCTTGACCTGCTGGAGCTGGGCCAGGAAGTCGTTCAGGTCGAACGACGCCTGGCGGATCTTCTTTTCGAGCTTGACGGCCTCGTCCTCGTCGAAGGAGGCCTGGGCCTTCTCGATGAGGGTGAGCATGTCGCCCATGCCGAGGATGCGGGACGCCAGCCGGTCGGGGTGGAATTCCTCGAGGGCGTCGAGCCGCTCGCCCGTGCCGATGAACTTGATGGGCACGCCGGTCACGGAGACTATGGAGATGGCCGCGCCGCCGCGCGCGTCGCCGTCGAGCTTGGTCAGCACGAGCCCGGTTAGCCCGATGCGGTCGTGGAACTCCTGGGCGACGGCGACGGCGTCCTGCCCTGTCATGGAGTCGACGACGAGCAGGGTCTCGACGGGCTCGACGGCGTCCCTGACGGTCTCGAGCTCCTTCATGAGGTCGTCGTCGACCTGGAAGCGGCCGGCCGTGTCCACGAAGGCCCACGACGCGCCGATCTCGGCCGCGCGCCTGACGCCCTCCGCGGCGACCTTTGGGGCATCGCGTCCCTCGCCGCGGTATACGGGCACGTCGATCTGGCTGCCAAGGGTCTGGAGCTGCTGTATGGCCGCGGGGCGCTGCAGGTCCGCGGCCACCATCAGCGAGGCCTGGGAGTCCCGTTTCAGCTGCCGGGCGAGCTTGCCGGTGGTCGTCGTCTTGCCGGAGCCGTTGAGGCCGACCATCATGACCACGGAGGGAGGCTTCGGCGCGGGCTCCAGGCGCTTTATGCCGCCGCCGAGGACGGCGGTGAGCTCCTCGTTGGTGATCTTCACGACCTGCTGGCCGGGCGTGAGGCTCCTGAGCACGTCCTCGCCCAGCGAGCGCTCGCGTATCTTTCCGACGAAGTTGCGCGCGACCCGGAAGTTGACGTCGGCCTCGAGCAGGGCCATGCGTATCTCGCGCAGGGCCGCGTCCACGTCCTTCTCGGTGAGGCGGCCCTTGCTGCCCAGGCCGCGGAACACGCCGTTCAGTTTTTCAGACAGCGTCTCGAACATCTCTTACCCTTCCAGGCCGATTCCTGCGTAGCCCTCCTTGACCCAGGCGGTGATTATGAGGTGTTCGACCCAGTCGTCGCTGTCGTTGATGAGCTGGTGCCAGGACTGGGGCGGGCGCACACGGCGTCGCCCTTTTGCAGGTCGTGCACCACGCCGTCGATCTTCATCTTGGCGTTGCCCTCGGTGAAGTAGTAGACCTGCTCGCGGTTCTCGTGGACGTGGTAGTCGCCGCTCTTGCCGGGCTGCATCCTGTGCATGGTGAGGGACTGGATGCCCTGCAGGGGCGCCTCGTCGTCGGACAGCCCCTCGATGCCCCTCTCGTCGAACAGCCTCCAGATGATGGCGCTCTCGTGGCCCACCACCGGTGTTGCGTCCCGCCAGCTGCGAATGGCCGTCATGTCGTCTCTCCTTTGTTGGCGCGGGCGGTTTTGCGACCCGCCCCTGCGACCTCGTGATTACCTCTAGTCGATCACGTCGAAGCGGGTGTAGGGCCTGAGCACTTCGGGGACGACGACCGAGCCGTCGGCCTGCTGGTAGTTCTCCAGCACGGCTATCACGACGCGGGCGACCCCGAGGCCCGACCCGTTCAGGGTGTGCACGAAGCGGGGCCGGGCCATTGGCTCGGGGCGGTAGCGGATGTTCGAGCGCCTGGCCTGAAAGTCGCCGCAGGTCGAGCACGAGCTGACCTCAAGCCACTCGCCGCAGCCCGGCGCCCACATCTCGACGTCGTAGGTCTTGACCGAGGCGAAGCCCATGTCGCCGGTGCACAGCATCTTGACCTGGTGGGGTATGCTGAGGCTGCCGCACATCTCCTCGACCTGGGCGAGCATGACCTCAAGCTCCGCATCCGACTGCTCGGGCTCGACCAGCTTGTACATCTCGACCTTTTCGAACTGGTGGACGCGCTTGATGCCGCGCGTGTCCCGTCCCGCCGCGGCCCGCTCGCGCCTGAAGCAGGGGGTGTGGGCCGTGTAGTCGAGCGGCAGTATGCCGGGGTCGAGTATCTCGCCCGAGTGGAGCCCGGTGAGGGGAACCTCGGCGGTAGGTACGAGCCAGAGGTCGTCCTCGTCGTCGTGGTACATGGTGTCCGCGAACTTGGGGAGCTGGCCGGAGCCGGTGGTGATCGCTGCGGAGACCATGTCGGGCAGGTACATCTCCTCGTATCCGGCGCGGACGTGGGTGTCGATCATCCAGGAGACGAGGGCGCGCTGCAGTGCGGCGCCCTTGCCCTTGAGCACGTAGAAGCGCGACCCGGCCAGCTTCGCGCCGCGCTGGAAGTCGATGATGCCCAGCCTCTCGCCGATGTCCCAGTGGGGCGCGGGCTCGAAGTCGAAGGACGGCAGGTCCTCGGACGTGCGCAGCAACACGTTTTCATCCTCGTCCTCACCGATTGGCACGTCGTTGCCGGGTATGTTGGGGAGAGACAGCAGGAGGGCGTCGAGCTCCTCCTCGACGGCCCGCGTCTGCGCGTCGAGCTCCTTGATACGCCCGCCGACGCTGCGCATCTCGTCGATGAGCTCGGGCGGCTTCTCCTTCGAGGCGCCGATCTGCCGGCTGACCTCGTTGCGTCGGGCGCGGAGCTCGTCGCCCTCGTGCACCGCGGCCCTGCGCTCACCGTCCAGGGTGAGTATGCGGTCCACGTCGACGTCGTCGCCCCGCATCTCGACGGAGCGGCGGACGCGTTCGGGGTCGTCCCGTATAATCTCGATGCTCAGCATGTCCGTGTAGTATACCGCTTCACCCGAGACGCAGTAAGCTACGACCGCGCGCCGAGACGCCTTCCCCCTCCTCTCCCTCGATGGGAGAGGATTGAGGTGAGGGTGATCCACGGTGCCAGGGAGCATCCCTCATGGCGAACGAACAGGTAGTCGAGGAGGCCGCGCAGGCAGCCCGGTCCGCAGCATCCATGGTGGAGCTGGGCGACCGGCTGGCCGGCCTGCTGGGCGCGGTCATGCCTATAGACCGGATGAACATCGGCCTGCTCAACACGGAGAGCTACGTGTTCACCGACGCCTACGTGACGGGACGCAACGTGCCTGGGCGGGCGACCGGCCACAGGCGGACCCTGTCCGGGACGGTCGTGGAGGCGGGCATGAGGGCCGGGGGCGGAATCGTCATCGGGGGCGAGCCGGTCGAGGCGCTGGTCGAGCGCTTCCCGCGCCTGAGGTCGACGCTCGACACGGGGATCCGGTCGATGCTCACGGTCGCCCTGGAGCACGAGGGCAGTCCCGTGGCCGCGCTGGTGCTGGCGTCGACCCAGCCGTCAGCCTATGCGGCGCGGGACCTGGATCTGGTGCGCAGCGTGGGTGAGGAGGTTGTCGGCAGGGTTATGGAGCTGCGTTAGGATTGGAGAGAGCCTTCGACTAGACTCCTACTGTTCGCCTTGGCGGAACATGTTGGTGACGCTATCACCGAAGACTTCATAAAGCGACTCGGACTGCTGACTGAATTCCTCCAAGTCTTCGTTCAGCCTCATTAGGGATTCTGGCACTTCTACAAAGAACTGCTCAGAAAGTTCCGCGAATTGGGCAGACATGATTTGCTTTTGGATTATTGTGTCCATGTCGTGAAAGTCATCCATCATAGCGGCCGCTGAAGCTGCTAACTCGTCCACGTGCGCTTCCCATGCCTGGAATGCCGCATATTCCTTGCTGTCTCTATTCTCAGCGGACAACCGTCGTTTCTCATCTTTTATTGTCGATGTAAGGCGAGACTGGTTGCCAAAGTAGAGAACGGCCCTCTGCCTCGCATTCTCAACTCTACTCAGGAACTTACCATGGTCTCGAGAAACTTTGAGATACTTGGGCGTCCATGCACCACGGAGCTCCTCTATGGAACGGACATATTCAGACTGCCCGAGTGTCGAAATCTTGCTGCCGGCACCAGATTGACCTCCAGATGCACCTCCGATATGTCTCCCTTGTGGCCGGAGAGTTGCGAAGGTCTCCGAAAATCCCTCCTCGATATCTGACGTCTGTCTCTGAACCAAGCGAACTCCATCGGCGAGCTCCGGCAAATACTGTTCCTGCTTCTCCGAAGGAATGAACTCTCGATGGGCGTCAACCCGATACACCAACAACCCTGCCACTGCCACCACGGCAACGATAGCGACTACCTTGAACACACTCGGCCTAAGCACTGGATCTAAACCTCCTCTTCATCATCAGCACCTTGACACCAAATGCGACCTTGTCCTCAAATCGCCTTAGCAAGAATCCCAGCAAAGACAAACCGGCAACGACGAACAGAATCTCTGTTACCACAAAACCATATGCCACTGTGTGGTAGGCGTCGTCTACTGCGGCGGATGCTCCGAAGCTAATCAGGACAAATCCAGCGAGCGAGATTAGGAACATGGCTGATGATGGTCGGTCGCGAGCGGTAGCCAGCGCAGCGTAAAGGAGGAGTGGAACGAGAAGGAAGGGCGTGTACAAGAAGACGATCCCATGTGGCCACGCCTCTTGCACTAGCCAGTTTCGGTCAGGCCCATCCATTGCATAGAGCATTATCTCGGCTACGGAGATAGCAGCGTCGGTATCGTCGAGCACAAACCATGGGACAAAGGATGCTATGAGGAGGGACAGGGCCAAGGCCAGGTACGCGACAAACCATAGTGCCCATTCACCCTTGCCCATTCGCCTGTCTCGACTATTGCCGCTACGACGCTTGGAGTTGTATTGCCTCGGGTAGGTCAGCCCCATGTCCTCTCCGTTCTAAGGAGACCCTACGTCATCCCAAGAGCTCGGCTTCGGCCGCCTTCATGGCGGCTATCAGCGCCCTGGCATCGGCGATACTGCGCTTCACGTCATCTTCGTGGAGGTGCTCTTCGTAGAAGTTGACGTGTAGGGCATTCATCGCCTGGAACATATGCCCGTGTCCGTCTGGGTCGGAAGTCAGGCGGATGAGTCTCCTGGCATTGTCGGATACGTCCCTGTGGCTTCCGTCCCGCCAGCCCTTCTCCTTAGCAATGGACTTCACGTAATGCGCCACCGCGCCCCATGCCTTCTCGGAGGCCTGAAGCAGGTTACCCCTATCGAACTCGATCTCTGCGTGTTCGAGAAAGGTCTTGCCTTTGTCCTGATGCCGCGCTGCTGTGGCCACTGAGCTTGTGAGCCTATGCCCTGAATAGCGCAATCATACCACGACAGGGCAAAGCACCAACGCTCTTTCGACTCCCTTGACAACCTGTAGATTGTCCTCTACAAATGGACTATGTTCAGGGTTCTTCAGACGGAGGCATTCAGGCGGTGGTTAGACAGACTACAAGACGCCCGTGCCGTCGTCTCGGTCACGAGGCGGCTGGAGCGCGTGCAGCGGGGGAATCTCGGTGACGTCCGCTCAGTCGGCAGCGGTGTCTCTGAGATGCGTATCAGCTATGGCCCTGGCTACCGGCTCTACTTTGTCCGTCGAGGGGCCGATCTTATCGTTCTGCTGTGTGGGGGCGATAAGGGTAGCCAAGCCCGTGACGTGCAGCGAGCCCGGCGTATAGCCAATGAACTGGAGAAGTGACATGCCACAGGAGCTAACGGAGTTCAACGCGGCCGAGTACATCAACACTCCAGAGCGGGCACGGGCGTATCTTGAGATGGCCATCGACGAGGACCCCGGCGACGGGAGCGACGTTCGCGCGGCACTCAATACAATCGCACGTGCACAGAATATGAGCGCCATTGCCCGGTCGGCCGGGCTCGACCGGGCCGGCCTGATCAGGACGCTATCCGCTAACGGCAATCCATCAGTAGCGACGCTGATCAAGGTCACCCGCGCGCTTGGTCTACAGCTGAGCGTCAAGACGGCGGAGGACCATCAGCCGACGTAGGCTATCATCCCAGACGCTGCGGTGTCCCCTATCCAGCCCATGCCGTGGTCTTATACCTCCACGGCGAAGGAGCGGACCTGGTAGGGGGCTATGTCGAAGGTCAGGGCGCCGTCGTTCAATGAGGCCGGGCCTTCGTCGCGTTCGAGGAGGTCGACCTCGCGGGCGGCGTTTGTGGGGACGCCGAAGCGGAGGTGTGCGGGGCCTCGGGTGTTGTGGCCTTCGTAGCAGCGTACTATGAGGCGATCATCGTCCTCGGCCAGCTTTATGGTGTCGACGAACAGGCCTTCCCTGTCTGAGGCGACGAGGGACATTTCCCTGGGAAGGCGGCTGGCGGTTGGGCCGTCCTTAGAAGCCATCTCAGAACAGCCTGTGCTGCTGGAGCACTGTCCCTTCGGCAGGCTCAGGGCAGGCTCTTCGACAGGCTCAGGACGAACGGTCTTCCCCGGGCCTGGCTCGCCGGATGCGTTATCCGACAGTCTCTCAGGGACCCTCACTGCGGTCATGGGGTAGTTGAGCTCGTAGCCGGCGCGGGTGGAGCCGCTGCGCCAGTCGCCCGAGTGGGGCATGAGGCTGTATGTGAACTCGTGGCTGCCCTGGTCGGTCAGAGGGTCGGGCTTCGTCGGCGAGCGCAGAAGGCTGATGCGCATCGTGTTGCCCTCGACGTCGTAGCCGTACTTGCAGTCGTTCAGGAGGGACACGCCGTAGTCGCCCTCAGACAGGTCGGCCCACTTCTGGGCGCACACCTCGAACTGGGCCTGGTCCCACGAGGTGTTGCGGTGGGTCGGGCGGTCGATTGCGCCGAACTGGATCTCGTATGTGGCGCGGGAGGCGTTGACGGACACAGGAAAGGCGGCCTTGAGCAGGGTGTGGGTCTCGTGCCAGTCGACCTCGGTGTGGAAGTCGATGCGTGGAGTGGAGTCATAGAGGTGCAGGCGCTGCACGATGGTCGAGCGTGAGAAGCTGCGCCTGATCTCGACCGTGCCGCGGACGGGCCCGGTCTCGGTCACGCGGACGGACTCAACGCTGTCGATCTGCCAGGCCTTGTCCTCGAAGTAGCGGTCGATGTCCCAGGCGTCGTAGTTGAGGGGCAGGTCCTCGAACAGCTGGAGGACGTTGCCGGCCGAGCCCGGCGCCAGCACCTCCCTGTCCGCCCGCTTGTCGTACAGGGACGCGATCTGCCCCTTGTCGTCGAGCTCCAGCCGGAAGAACCGGTTCTCCATCAAGGACTCCGAAATGGACAGCGAGGACTCGCTCTCCGCCTCGCCCGGCTCGATGCGCAGCGTCGTGTAGCCGCACGACGGGACGCCGCTTACCCGTACGAGCATATGGCCGTCTCCTGTGAGCTGGTGCGGGACCGCGTTGCCGTCCAGGTCGACGATGCGCGCGCCGTCCGGGAGCGTGTCGGCGTCTACCTCGACGACTCCATCGCGTCGCCACGAGACGGGGTTGAAGACGACCAGCGCGTCGCCCGCCGTGTCGATGCTGTCTGCGACTGCGCGAGTGGCGTCCCCGATCATCCCCGCTGCCAGCTCCTGGACGCGAGCGTAGTCCCTCACCGCGTCCTCCTCGGGCTCGCGGGTGATGGAGCCCGGCAGGATGTCGTGCTGCTGGTTGACCAGGAGCAGGTCCCACGCCTCGTAGAGGGCCTCACGGGGGTAGGCGCTGCCCGTCAGCAGGCTGGCCATGGCGGAGTAGAGCTCGCTGTCGTGGAGGGCGACCTCGCCCTTGCGGTTGCCGCGCTTGATGATGCCCTTGGACGTGTAGGTGCCCCGGTGCAGCTCAAGGTAGAGCTCGTTGGCCCAGACGTGGTGGGGCCCCGACTCCAACGTGCGCTCCAGCCCCTCCATGTACCCCTGCACCGTGCCGTGCTCCAGGGCGACGGGCGCGCCGAGCTGCCGTATGCGGCGGCCCGTCTCGAGCATCTGCGTGGTGGGGCCGCCGCCGCCGTCCCCGTAGCCGTATGTGAACAACACCCGGTCGGCCTGGTCCTTCTGCTGGTACATGTTCCACGTCTCGGCCAGGGTCGGCGCATTTAGCTCGGCGTTGCACGTGGTCGTCCAGCCGTCACGGCCGGGGGACCTGGCGGTGAGCTGGTGGGCGACGACCGTGCTCCCGTCGATTCCCTGCCATATGAAGGAGTCGTACGGGAGGCGGTTGAACTGGTTCCAGGACATCTTGTTGGTCAGGAAGTGCTTCAGGCCGCAGCGCCTCAGGAGCTGGGGGAGCGCCCACGAGTAGCCGAAGGCGTCCATTACGATCAGAGCGTCGCCGCTCCCGCCGAACTCGCGCTCGAAGTAGCGGAGGCCGAAGGTGAGCTGGCGCACCAGGGACTCGCCGGACGGCATGTTGCAGTCGGGCTCGGTCCACATCGCGCCGTTCACCTCCCAGCGGCCCTCGGCGATTCGCCGGCGGACGGCCTCGTACAACTCGGGAAAGTCGCGGCGGAAGTAGTCGTAGACCTTGCCCTGGTTCTGCATGAAGGTGAGCTCGGGGTATCGCTCCATCAGGTCCAGCACGGTGGCCACAGAGCGCCCGATCTTGAACCGGTTTACGTCGAGGGGCCAGAACCATGCCAGGTCTATATGGGTCTGCCCGACGGCGATGGCCGTAGGCGCGGGAGGGCGGAAAGCCGATTCATACAACTCGAGCCCCAGCTTTTGGGCGGCGGGCGGGACCGACTCGTAGAAGGCATCGCTGCCCGGCTCACGGAAGTCGACCTGGACGATAGCCCGGTCGAGGGCGCTCAGGATTCGAACCCTGTCCACCGAGTCCTCCGGCAGCGTGAGCGCGACGTCGTATGCCGTGGCGGCGTCCCAGTAGAACGCCTCCGCCGCCCTGTCGATCAGCTGGACCTCGGTGTTGGGGTCCAGGTCGGGATGTGGGCGGATGGAGGTGGGCTGCCAGTCGGTCTTCTTGAAGTCGGGCTTCCAGAACACGTAGAGGGCAACGAGATACTCGCGGCCACCCTCGGCCCGCTCGGCAACCGGTATGTCGTGGTGGTAGGCGTCGAGCCCCTGCACCAGCTCGCCGTCGACGAACGCCAGCGCCTCGGCGTTGAAGAGGGAGTGGAGGTAGCCGCCTACCTTGAGCGAGAGCGACACCGGGCCGCCCTCGAAGCGCTCAGGCACAGTGACCCGTGCGCGGAACCAGCTTGGGGCGTCGGTGCCGTCCCAGGACTCCAGGGCGTCCCAGCCCGAATCGTCCAGCGTGGGGGACGCGCCGTCGTCTATGTTGCCGCGGTGCATTCGCCAGCCGGTGATCTCCACGCTGTCCCGGACGACCGATCGCCCGAGCTCTTCGATGCGCTGCTGGAGTCGGGGAATGACGTGCCTGAAGTCGGTGATCATGGCTCCTCCGGGGTTTCGCGGCGTATGGAATGACCGGCAGCAAGGATGGGCGATACACCCAGTCCGGTCAAGACCTGTCCAATGCGCCTCAGAAACATTGTGCCCCAGGACTACACTCGTTGGGAGGGCGGGTTTCAAACCCGCCCCTACGGGAATGGGTTGTCCCATTCGTGGCGGCTTGGTATTACACCGCCGGATGATGGTATGTTCTTGGAGCGTCATGCTCATGGAGGGATGAGATGGGTTTTGTGTATGTGACGGTGTCCGAGGAGGACAGGATCGCGCTGCTTTCGATGGACGACGCGAGCGGGCGGCTGGAACCGCTGGAGAGCTTCGACGTGCCGGGGCGACCGGCGCCGCTGGCAAGACACCCCGGAGGGGGCTTTCTATACGTGGGCCGGCGCGGCGACAACATGGTCTCGAGCTACTCGGTCGAGGGGTCCGGGGCCATATCCGCGATGGGCGAGGTGTCTCTGAGGTCCGATCCGTGCTACATGTCGACGGGCAGGCGTGGGCGGTTCCTGTTGTCGGCATATTACGGTGGCGCAGGCGTCTCGGTGCACCGCATAGCCTCCAATGGCGCAGTCCAGGAACCGGCCGTGCAGTGGGTCGACACGGCCACCGGCGCTCACTGCATCCAGACCGATGCGTCCAACAGCTTCGCGTTCGTTCCGCACATAGCCGACAAGGGCCCCAACGCGATATACCAGTTCCGGTTCGACGAGGAGACCGGGCGGCTCTCTCCCAACGAGCCTGCCGTGCTGACGCCCTCGACCGTGGACGGTCCGCGGCACTTCTGCTTCCACCCGAGCCTGGACGTGCTCTACACGTCGAACGAGCAGGGCTGCAGCGTCACCGCCTACGTGATCGACCGCTCCACCGGCGTCCTGCGGGCCCAGCAGACGGTCTCGACGCTGCCCGATGGATTCGAGGGGGAGAACAGCTGCGCCCAGATACGGATGACGCCGTCAGGTCGGTTCCTGTACGCGCCGAACCGGGGGCACGACTCCATTGCCGCCTTCAGCGTCGACGAGTCGACCGGGCTGCTTACGGCCATAGGCCACACGCCCACCGAGCAGGTGCCGCGAGCCTTCGACATAGACCCGACGGGGCGGTTCCTGTATGCGGCCGGGCTCGAGACGGGCCGGGTGGCCTCGTACGCCATCGACCAGGCGTCGGGCGCGCTGACGCCGCTGGACGTCTACACGGTGGGGGACGGGCCCATGTGGGTGCTGGTGACTCCTGGCGGCTAACCGCTCTCAGGCGAAAGGACGCAGACATGACTAACCCGCTCATCAGGGACGTGAGGGTGATTCTGACCGAGCCGGACGGCATACGTCTGGTGATCGTGAAGGTCGAGACGACGGAGCCGGAGCTTTACGGGGTGGGCTGCGCGACGTTTACCCAGCGTCCCACGGCAGTGCTGTCTGCGGTGAACGACTACCTGCGGCCGTTCGTCATCGGGAAGGACCCCGGGGACATCGAGGACATCTGGCAGTCCAGCTATGTGTCGTCGTACTGGCGCAACGGGCCCGTGCTGAACAACGCGCTGAGCGGCATCGACCAGGCGTTGTGGGACATCAAAGGCAAGATGGCCGGCATGCCGGTATACGACCTGTGGGGTGGGAAGGCGCGGGACGCGGCGGCCGTCTACGTCCACGCCAGCGGCACCGAGCCCAGGGAGGTTGAGGACAGCGTCCGAGCCTTTACAGAGGAGGGGCACCACCACGTCAGGGTGCAGATGCCCACGCCCGGGTTCCAGTCTTATGGCACAGGCGGCAGAGGCGTAGACGGGACGAGGGAGGGGCCACGTGTGGCGACCGACCGGACCCAGCGCAGGCCGCAGCCAGGGGCCCTGGCGGAACACGCGCCCGGCATATTCGAGCCCATGCCGTACATTCGCACCGCGATGGCGCTGTTCGAGCACCTGCGGTCGACCGTCGGGTGGGACGTGGAGCTGCTGCACGACGTCCACGAGCGCATCCCGCCCATACAGGGCGTCGGCTTCGCCAAGGACGTCGAGCGGTTCAAGCTGTTCTTCCTGGAGGACCTGTTCCCGCCGGAGGACAACGACTACTTCCGAATCGTCCGGCAGCAGACATCCACGCCGCTTGCGATGGGCGAGCTGTACAACAACCCCCACGAGATCATCCCCATGATCAAGGACCGGCTGATCGACTTCATCCGCGTCCACATCTCGCAGATTGGGGGGCTCACACCGGCCCGGAAGCTGGCGGCCCTGTGCGAGGCGTTCAGCGTCCGCACGGCGTGGCACGGCCCGGGCGACACGTCGCCGGTTGGGCACGCCGCCAACCTGATGCTGGACCTGAACGCCTGGAACTTCGGCATCCAGGAATACGCCATCTTCGGCCAGCGCACGAGGGAGGTCTTCCCAGGCTGCCCGGAGGTGCGCGACGGGTACATGTGGGCGAATGGCAAGCCCGGGCTAGGCATCGACGTCGACGAGGGCCTGGCGGCGAAGCTCCCCTTCAAGGAGCGCGCATATGGCGGCGCGTGGGACACCGTGCGCCGGGCAGACGGATCGGTGATCCGGCCGTGAGGGCAGCTCTCTACCGCTCCCTATCTTGCCCTCGAATTCGCACGCACTTAGAATTACACCGGAAGTGAGAAGGCGCCAAGTTCTCCTCGACCACAGCAATAAGAAGTCGCAATAGCAAGATGATCGAACAATTCGAGGCAGTCAACTACAAGGGCCTTCAGGACTTCTCGCTGGGTTCGCTGCAGAGGGTGAATTTGGTGACGGGTCCGAACGGCGTCGGCAAGACCAGCTTGGCCGAAGCGCTCTGGCTGTTCCACGGGCGCTACAACCCCGCCATCCTGTGGAATCTCAATGTTCAGAGAAGGGAAATGCATGGGCCCAGCCCTCTCACCGCTCTGGGTGGCCACGCTGTGACGCTACGCGGACAAGAGGATGGGGAACGTTATGGAGTAATGTTCGAGTACGAAGAGGTCATGCCGGCTTCCAGTCCACGCTCGGCAGACCCTCCACAAGAGACCTCGGCCATTGCCGAGGAATCACGGGGCTATGGCAAGGAAAACACCCCGCCAAGCAGCCTCGAAGGAAATCCCTTGTCCCAGGTCCTTTCGATGTTGGGAATAGTTAGAGCCGCCTACGACCCGGATCCGAACGCGGGCGCATACGCCTCCGAGATCGTGCTGGGTCCCTATGGGCCGATGCCGACCAGACCCATTCCGCAACTCGAACGCCCCACGTCGGTAATAATGACACGCGACGCACCATTTCCCATAAGCCCTGACACCATTGAGCGGTTCTCTGACATGGTGGCGGCGGGCAAGAAGCGGTTGCTGCTAGAGGTACTAGGAGTCATCCAACCCCAAGTACAAGACATCCAGATACTGAGTCACCAGGGGACCCCGAGCCTCTGGGTGGACGTGGAGACCGGAGAGCTGCTCCCGGTCGAGGCTGCGGGCGGCGGTCTGGTACGGCTTCTCGGTCTGGCCGTCAATTTCTTCACGGCCAGGGGCGGCCTGATCGTGATCGACGAGATCGAGAACGGAATACACCACTCTGCCCTGCCGGAGCTCTGGCGTCAGATCCGGCAGCTCAGCGACCTTCTCGACGTCCAGTCCGTCATTACGACCCACAGCATCGAATGCGTCAGGGCAGCCGTAGCCATCGAGGGCAACGGACACGCACCGTCAGACTTCGTAGTCCACCGGATGTATCAGGCCAAGGATGGGGCGAGACGGAGCGAAACATACGATGGCGAGAAGCTGATGACTACGCTCGAGTTGGGCTTCGACATTCGTTGACGCCGCCGAACGCCGGAAAGTCCCTCAGGGCTGATCGTGTGCTGCTGGTTGAAGGCACTGATGAGGTCAACCTCATCGGCGAGATGTTGCGAAGTTGGAACCTCGGCCACATCCAGGTCATTGAAGTGGGTGGCAAAGACAAGATCAGGACCAATCTTGACGTAGTCATATCAGAAGCCAGAACGAGGAGAATCGAACTCACAGCCATAGGCGTCTTGCGTGATGCCGATGCCTATCCAGAACGGGCCCTTCAGTCGGTCACAGACGCTCTGCGCTCCCTCGACCTCCCCACCCCAACTTCGCATGGCACCTTTGTACAGGGGACACCCTCGGTGGGCGTCTTCGTTCTGCCTGATGGGACCACTCCGGGTGCTATTGAAGACCTATGCTGGAAGGCTGTCGAAGACACCGCTGCCGCCAAGTGCTCGGCGGCCTACTTGGAATGTCTCAGAGAATCAGGAGCTCTTGAGTCGAAGAACCCTGCCAAGGCCTTGGTGCACTCCTATCTGGCGGCACAGGAGGAACCTTCCGCGAGGGTGGGCGAAGGAGCGCTGAAGGGCTACTGGCCCTTCGAAAATACTGTGTTCAGTCCTCTAAAGGAGTTCGTTCGCCAGTTGGCTGCCGTATAGCCGTCGGCCAATTCTCCCTAGTCCACGACCTCCTGGCCGCGGGACTCTGCGGCTTGCTTCATGCTGGCGTAGGCTTGGTCGAACTCGGGGCTGCCGTCGTCCTCCCACCAGCCGAAGTCTATGCCGCGTATGTCTCCCTCCTCCATGCCGGTGATGCGCTGGGGCCTTGGCTTGCGCGGAGTGTGCACGACGGCGCCGTTGGGCAGGCGTAGGACGCCGATGACCCGGGGCCGAGTCTCCTCGATGGGCTTGTTCGACGCGACCTTCCGCAGCATGGCCTCGTCGACATCGAAGCCGAGTCCGGGCCCCTCGGGCACGGGCGAGAAGCCCTCGTCGACCGGTATGCGCTCGGTGGTGATGTCCTCGGCGTACTGGTCGTCGAGGTTGATGGAGTGGGCAGAGGCCGTCGGCAGCACAGCCATGAGGTGCAGGGTCATCGCCTTCATCAGAGTGCCGCCGGTGAGCTGCATGATGATCTGGACGTTCGCCCGAGCGGCGGCATGGCCCCGCTGGATCGCGTCGCCGATGGGTCCTCCGATCATGAATATGTCGGCCATGCCGCTGGCCATCTCGTAGTGTCCGCCCAGGGCGGGCCCGCCGCCATGGACGATTGGAATCGTCGTCTGGTCGCGCAGCCTCCGCCAGCCGTCGACGTCGGTGCGCGGGAGCGGGTCCTCGATGAAGCCGACTATGGGGTGGCGGCGTTCGAGCTCGGCGACGAGCGGCTTCACGACGCCGAGGGAACGGCCACCGCCGTTGAAGTCGTAGTGGAGGCGGAACCCGTCGGGCGCGACGTCGACCGCCGCTTCGGCCTGCCGCAGGGGGTCGTACTCAGGGCTGGTGTGCATCTTGAAGACGCGGTAGCCCTCGTCGACAGCCCTCTGTATCTCACCCGCGAACACGCCGGGCGGGCATGGGCGCGTCCAGGCAGCAACGGCTCCGGCGTCGCGCACCTTCTGGCCGAGCAGCTTGTAGACCGGCACTTCGAGGTACTTGCCCATGGCGTCGTAGAGGGCCACGCCGAGGCCGAGGTTCACGTCGGTGAGCATGAAGTCGAACGGGCTGCGGTCGACCAGGGGCTCGACCATCGACCTCGGGGGAGGCGTGCCGGGCCAGTCGTAGTCCCCGTAGCCGACGATGCCGGCGTCCGTCGTGACCTTGAACACCATGCGGCAGTCGATGTCGCCCATGCGTGCGCGGCCCTCTAGGTTGTCGTACCGGTCCGCCAGCTTCGGATGTATGGGAATGATCTCGATGTCTGTGATCTTCACATGTGCTCTCCTATGGCCGCGATCTAGTCGACGATCTGCTGGCCTCGTGCCTCGGCTTGCGCCTTCATCCGTTGGTACGCCTGCTCGAACTCCTCGCTGCCGTCGTCGACCCAGCGGTCGAAGTCTATGCCGCGTATGTCTCCTTCCTCCGAGCCGGTGATGCGCTGGACGGGCGCCCAGCGTGGCGTGTGGACTGTGCGCCCGTTGGGGAGACGGAGGACCCCGATGACCCGCGGGATGTTCTGCTCCCTGGGGGTGTTGGCCGCCAGCTTCCGCAGCATCGCCTCGTCGACGTCGAAACCGAGCCCGGGCCCCTCCGGCACCGGCGAGAAGCCCTCGTCCACGGGTATGCGCTTGGTGGTGATGTCGTCCTCGTACTGGTCGTCGAGGTTGATCGAGTGGGCCGAGGCGGTGGGGAGCACGGCCATCAGGTGCAGCGTCATCGCCTTCATCAGCGTGCCGCCTGTGAGCTGCATGATGACCTGCGTGTTCGCCGCAGCCGCAGCCGTTCCGCGTGCCATCATGTCGGCCAGCGGGCCAAGGAGCATGTAGATGTCGGCGACGCCGTTCGCCATCTCGTGGTGGCCGGTCAGCGCCGGGAAGCCGCCGTGGACTATGGGGATCGTGGTCTGGGCCCGCAGGCGACGCCAGCCGTCGATGTCAGTGCGCGGCAACGGGTCCTCGATGAAGCCGACTATGGAGTGACGCCGCTCCATCTCGGCCACCAGCGGCTTCAGCACGCCGAGCGTCCGCCCGTAGCCGTTGAAGTCGAAGTGTATTCGGAAGCCGTCGGGGGCGACGTCGGCCGCTGCCTCGGCCTGGAGGAGGGGGTCGAACTCGGGGCTGGTGTGCATCTTGAATACACGGTAGCCCTCGTCGACGGCCCGCCGTATCTCGCCGGCGAAGATCTCCGCGGAGCATGGACGAGTCCAGGCGGCGACCGCGCCGGCGTCCCGTACCTTCTGCCCCAGGAGCTTGTAGACGGGGACCTCCAGGTACTTGCCCATGGCGTCGTACAGCGCCGATCCCAGCCCCAGGTTGAGGTCGGCGAGCATGAAGTCGAAGGGGCTGCGGCCTATCAGCGGCTCGACCTCGGACCTGGGGACCGGTTCGGCCCAGTAGTAGTCGCCGTAGCCGACTATGCCGACGTCTGTGGTGACCTTGAAGACGGTGCGGCAGTCGATGTTGGCCATCCTGGCCTGGGCGTCGGGGTTATCGTACCGCCTGGCCAGCCTGGGGTAGATGGGGATGATCTCGATGTCGGTGATCTTCACGCGACTGCTCTCTGAAGCGCCGCAGACACGTGCAGGTATACGAGCCGACGTATCGACACGACCCCTTCATCTGAAGGGCCTGGGACTGGATTCCGGCTCGGGGGCCGGAATGACGGAGTGGGAGGCCTGCGTCTGTAGAAGATGCCCTCCTAGCTATAGCGCGATGTCACTCACTGCCCTGTCCGGGTAGGGTTGCTGCTGAGTCTGCCCGCCAACTGTATGGCGCTGGGGAAGCCGATGGCATGGTGCCTTCCTCGTAGAGTTCCACCAGATCCACCAGGACATCGAGCTCGTCACCCTCGGGAGTGCCGATCTCGGCATGGAGTATCTCAGCAATCCTGGCGAGTGCAGCCTCGTAGTCATCCTCGGTGCGTATGGTACTGACGTTTGCCATCACCCCGCCCAGGGGAATGAGAGGGTTGGCTGGTTGGCGTAGCGGGTCATGGTCAGCGTCACCTCGGCCCCGGAACCCGGCTCCAGGTGGACTGCGAATGAACGGCTGTCGACGTCTACCGTCGTGCCGTTCGTGGATGCGGTGTCGATGCGGTGCTCGCCGTAGCCTCCGCCCTGCACTATCACCGTGCGCGCCTCTACCTGGTTCACGTTGACCAGCGTCAGGGTCGTTTCGGTCTTCGTCATCCCCGTCACGAGGGCGGCCACGTCCTCGGGTACTCCGGCGCGCCGGTTGCCGGGGTCAAAGTAGCGCACGCGGGCGTGGAGCGGGTGTCCCTGCCTGCCTGTGGGCATCCCGCCCAGCATCAGCTCGGTCAGCGACTCGGTGAGAGCCGGGGTCAGGCCGTTCATGTCGTCGGACATCCTGGTGTCCGGCGAGGCTGTGTCCTGGCGGACTCCCTCCATCCTCGTGCGGACCTGCTCCAGCGTGTCCTCGAGAGCGGCGACCGGGTAGCCGGGGTTTCGCCCGTCCAGGAAGTCGAGCCATCCGCTGTCGACCCTCTCCCGGTCGGACGGGTCGAGGGTCCAGTAGTAGATCTCCATTGCGCCGTCGTCGAAAGGCTCGTCCCTGAAGTCGTACCAGCCGTCGTCGCCGTGCATCCGCGGGTACTGCTTCCGACCGTCGACGACTCTTGCGTTCGCGTTGACCGCATCGATGACACCCCGCCAGGTGTCCACGTACCGGAAGTCGCCTGTTGTCAGCAGGCCGTTGCCGAAGCTCCACGGGGCGCGTGACATCATGGCCGGGCGGTGTTGGATCTTCCCAGTGGCAGGGTTGTACACCGAGAAGCCCCACCCGTAGACGCCGCCGTACCACCTGCCGCCGCACTCCCCGCCGATCGTCCCGTCGAGCCCCACGTTGCTCGGCGTTATTCCTCCGTTGGCCTCTGTGCGCTCCACCCAGGCGTCCACGTAACCCACCAGCCAGTCCAGGTACCGCCGCTCCCCCGTGAGGGCGTAGGCGTTGAAGGCCAGCGTGGTCGTACCCATGTTTAGAGGGTGGTCGCCCACCACGTCGTTGTAGTCCTGGAAGTGGATGATCATCTCCTCGAAGTTGCGCTCGCCGTGGCCCGGGTCGAAGCGGCCCTCGATCTCGATGGGGTCGCCGGCCCAGTCCAGCCCCGTCGCCTTCCGCATGAGGGGGCCGCGGCTGCCGTTGAACATGCTGCGGATGATCCTGTGCTCGGGGTCGTAGTTGGGCGCGGCGGGGTCGTCGCCCATGTAGAACCCGGCGAACCGCCTGGTGCGGAGCGCAAATGAGGGGTCCTGCGGGTCCGACAGCCCCTGGAGGAAGAATGCGGAAAAGCCCTCGCCGTTGTGCATCCAGTCGAACATGACCGGAAACTCCTTGAAGTACATGCCGTCCCGTGCGAACGGAACGTACTCCGTCTTGGCCTCCGTGTACTGGCGCAGGTGGCCCTCCCAGCCTCTCTTGAACAGGTCGAGGACCACGTCCGGTGCGCCCAGCGCGTGGAGCATGGTCCAGTTGAGCAGGTTCTCGGCAGCGTCGTCTGCGCCATCGTCGCCGCCCCACCTCGGGACGCAGAGCAGGTAGCCCCGCTCGTCGAAGTAGTGCTCGAAGAAGGCCTCGCATGCCTGTGACTCCGCCTTCAGAAGCTCGCGCTCCAGCAGGGCCCACTGGGGCGGTGTCATAGGGGTCCCAATGCTCAGGGTTGTGTGGTCGGGGTTCGCCGGTCGGCTCATGTCTTGCTCCTTGTGCAGGCTGCGGGGCTGAGGTTTCGGGGATTATACCCCGATGGCACTCCGACATTCCCGCCGCGCTATACTGAGCGTCAGTCCAGGAGGCTGGAGGGTTCAAATGGAATGGAAGCAGAGTGAAACGGCCGACGTGATCGACACGCCCGAGATACACGAGGGCGAGGGCGTGATAACCCGGCGGAGGTTCTTCCACGGGGAGGTGAAGCTCCCCGTCAAGTTCGAGATATGGGAGCTGCCGCCTGGCGCGAGCGAGGGGTCCCACATCCACGACGGCCACGACGCGCTGGAGGAGTTCTACTACTTCATCGGGGGCGAGGGCGTCATGTGGATGGACGGGCGCGAGCAGCCTGTCCGGCAGGGCGACGCGGTGCTTGCGCCCCAGGGGACCGATCACGGCTTCCGCAACACTGGGGACGAGACGCTGAAGCTGCTGCTCATATGGGGCCCGCCCAAGGCTAAGGAATAGGGCTCGCCACTTGCAACATAGCGTGTTGCACGAGACAATGAGATCGTGAGGATAGCCCACGCAGGGCTTCGGCGACTGTACGAGCGAGGTGACGTACGTTATCTGAACCCCGCCCATCTGGCTCGTATCCGGTCTACTCTGGCTGATTTGGATGTCGCTGAGAATCCACGAGACCTCGACCGGCCGGGTTACAGATTGCATCCGCTGAAGGGAGACCGACAAGGCTACTGGAGTGTACGCATATCAGGAAGTTGGCGAGTAGTGTTCCGCTTCGTAGACGGTGAAGCTGTGGACGTGGACTTAGTGGACTACCATTAGCTTGGAGGTTGGACAATGCCCATGTATGACCCACCACATCCCGGGTATATGGTGCGCGATAGCGTGGAAGCCGTTGGATGGACGGTGACGGAGACGGCCCAGCGCCTTGGCGTAGCGCGGAACTCTTTGTCGCGGTTGTTGAACGGGCGCGTCGGTATATCTCCGCACATGGCCTTGGCCCTGGAGCGCATCGGGTGGAGCAACGCCAGCCACTGGATGCGGCTGCAGGCGGCATACGACTTGGCACGCGCGCGACGGCAGCAGGAGACTGCGGCATAGAGGGCGTTCTCCCGACGCGACGGTCTAGCAGCTCCCGTAGCGGCGTGCTCGCGTTGACACTGCCGGGAGCGCTTGGATAGAATCGCCCCGTATTTGAGACTGAGAGGGAGGCTGCCATGCCGGTTATCGACGCCCATACCCACCTTGGACAGTGCCGGGTATTCGATCTCGACAGCGCAGAGGACGGGCTGATCGACAGCATGGACGAGAACGGAATCGACATCAGCCTCGTCCAGCCCTATCCGGGCGCTCCTTCCGCGCCAGAAGTGCACGACCGCATCGCCGCAATGGCGAAGGCCAACCCAGGGCGGTTCTTCGGCATCGCCAGCATCAACCCGCACCAGGACGAGCAGGCGTACTTTGCGGAGCTGAGCCGGTGCGTCAAGGAGCTGGGGTTCGTCGGCGTAAAGCTCCACACCATCGGTCACGCCGTGAACCCGGGAGGGGCCGACGGCACGCTGGTGTTCGAGTCGGCAGCCCAGCTCGGCATCCCCGTCATGGTGCACACGGGGCCGGGCATACCCTTCGCCGCGCCGACGGCGCTGCAGCCGCAGCTCGAGAACTTCCCGAACGTGAAGGTGGTAATGGCGCATGCCGGGCACGGGATATTCAGCGGCGAGGCGGTGGCCATGGGCCTGGCCTATCCGCAGGTGTCCCTGGAGCCTTCCTGGTGCGCCTTCTACAACGTGGGCGGGATGGTGGAGGCCCTGGGGGCAAGCCGGGTGCTCTTCGGTTCGGACCTGCCGCCCAACATCCCGATACAGGCTGCGACCTTCAAGGCTCTCGGCCTGTCGGATGAGGACGAGGCACTGGTGATGGGCGGCGCAGCGAAGGAGATATTCGAGCTCGACGCCTAGCCCGACCCACACCGCTCACTCGAGAGCACAACACATTCGCCCTGAGCCTGCCCTGAGCACCGTCGAAGGGCTTGTCGAAGGGCCAGCAGCAAAGGTGGTCAGATGATAACGCTTCACGTTTACCTCACACCCAAGCCGGGTATGGAAGAGGCGCTCGACGCCGCGGTCTGCGAGGACTGGCTTCCCGCTATGGCCGAACAGCCTGGTTTCATCAGCGCGGCCTCGGTCAGGCCTTTCCTGGACAGCGATCTCGAAGCGCTCGGCGCACTTAGGCCGGACGCGGAGGTCGAGGCCATCTCCTTCTGGGAGTCCGAGCAGGCGCGGCTCGAGTGGGTCGCCCGGCCCATCCACGACGAGGTTTTCGCCAGGGTCGTCGACGCGGCGGACAATGTCTCCTACACGCTCCAGAACGTGAACAAGAGCTGGAACGTATAGGGTGACTATACGGTCGCGATTGGCCCGGGTAAGCCCGTGGCCGCTGGGAGCGACGCCTGCCTGGGCGGATGTTGGTGATGGAGCTTAGCGCCATACAGCATGCTGCCTCGGCGTTGAGTGCGGGGCGGCTGGCGTGCGATCGGATGGGCCTGCTGCCATCAGACATGCGGCCCGCCGACGAGGCCGAGGCATACCGCGTCCAGGATGCCCTGCACGGCCTGCTCGAGGCCGGTGGGATGGGGAGCCCGGCCGGCCACAAGATCGGCTGCACGACGCCGGTGATGCAGAGCTTCCTCGGGATACCCAACCCGTGCGCAGGGGCGGTGTTCGACTCGACCGTTCGCGAGGTCTCGGGCTCGTTCGACTTCGACCGGCTGCTCCACCCCGGCGTCGAGTGCGAGATGGCCGTGCGCCTGGGCGCGGACCTCCCGCCGGACGGCGCGCCCTACGACAGGGACGCCGTCGCTCCGGCTGTGGGCGCGGTGATGGCCGCAATCGAGCTGGTGGACGACAGATGGCACGACTACAAGTCAGTGGACACGCCCACGCTGATCGCCGACGACTTTTTCGGGGCAGGATGCGTGCTGGGGTCGCCGGTGTGCGAGTGGCAGGGGCTCGACCTGGCGGCCGTCGAGGGGTCGATGTACATCAACGGCACAAGTGTCGGGTCCGGCTCGGGGGCCGACATCATGGGCCACCCGTTCGAGGCGCTGGCGTGGCTGGCGAACTCGATGGCGTGGCGTGGCAGGGGACTCCAGGCCGGCGAGTTCGTGCTGCTGGGCAGCCTCGTAGAGACGAAGTGGGTGGAGCGCGGCGACCTCGTCACCATCGAGCAGCCGGGGCTGGGCAGCGCGAGCGCGCAGTTCTAGACCCGCCTCGGAACGGATAGCTCCGCACTTACCCTTCCAGGGTTTAATGAGACATGGGCGTGCAAGCTCCAATTGTCTCGCGTCCCAACGTGCAGGGCTACTCGGCGAGTCGCCCCTGCCTACATGTGAGGGGGTCCCGTCTCAATTCAGGTCAGAGCAGTTAACTCCGAGCCGCGGGCTCTTGGCCTCCAGTGTGTCTGTGGTAAAATCCCACCGGGCTTTGAGAGCCCATATGGGCCCTATGAAGGGACGGAATCGATGCGGAGCGGTCGGAGGTGTGAAAGATGGCTACTAACGAGAACATAGCGCTGACTGCCCACCTGATGCGCAGGGCAGGGTTTGGCGCGCCGCCGGCAGAGGTCGAGGCGCTTGCGGAGCATAGCTACGAGGACCTGGTGGAGATGCTGCTGGACCCGCAGAGCCAGCCCGACGCGGACCTCGACCTGCTCTACCGGTATCACCCCGGCGCAGAGCGGAGCCTGAGCCTCCCGCCCGGGCAGCTCAACTGGCTCTGGCGGATGGTGACGACGAAGCGGCCGCTGCAGGAGAAGATGGCGCTCTTCTGGCACCACGTGTTCGCAACCGGGGATTCTAAGGTCGAGAACGCGTACCAGATGCTGGAGCAGGTGCAGATCTTCCGGGACCACGGTATGGGGAACTACAGGGACCTGCTGGTCCACCTGGCGCGGGACCCCGCGATGCTCTACTGGCTGGACCAGCACGAGAACCACAAGAGGTCGCCCAATGAGAACTGGGGCAGGGAGCTCCTGGAGCTCTTCTCGATGGGCACGAGCAACTACACGGAGAAGGACGTGTTCGAGTGCTCGCGCGCCTTCACCGGCTGGACGATGGGCGCGAAGATACACCACCTGCTATGGGGCCCCCACCTGTGGCCTTTCGAGTTCCACGCGGAGGACCACGACACGGGCAGCAAGAGCTTCCTTGGTCAGGAGGGCCAGTTCAACGGCGAGGACATCATCGACATCATCGTGCGCCAGCCGGCGTGCCACCGCTTCATCATGCGACACCTGTACAACTTCTTCGTGGCCGACGAGCCCCAGGTGCCGGCGTGGCCCATAGAGCCGCCGGGCAACCCGGAGGCGATCCGCGAGATGTGCCGGGTGTTCGTCGAGTCGGGCTACGAGATGAAGCCGGTGCTGCGCTACATGTTCAACTCAGACTTCTTCAAGAGGGCGCAGTACCAGAAGGTGCGGAACCCGGCCGAGATCGTTGCCGGGACGCTGCGCCTGACGGGCGACCTGAACACGCCCGACCCGCGCTGGGGCGACCTGGGCAACCAGACCAACTACATGGGCCAGGCGCTGCTGGACCCGCCGAGCGTCGAGGGATGGCATACCGGCAGGGAGTGGATCAACAGCGGCGCGCTAATCAACCGGGTCAACTTCATGGCCGACCAGATGCGGAACGTGGACCTGCCCGGCGTCAGCGACATTGTGGAGCGGGTCGCCGCGAGCAACGGCCGGGACATGACGCCGGAGCACCTCGTCGACGAGTGCCTGGAGATCCTGGGTCCGCTGGAAGTGAAGGAGAAGACCCGCTCCGAGCTCGTAGAGCAGGCGGCGGCGTCAGGGCCGATAGACATGGGCACCGATGACGGCTACCAGGAATTCAAAGGGCGGGTCGGCGAGGTGATGGCTCTAATCGCCGGCACGCGGGAGTACCAGTTCGGCTAGCGGGCGAGTGTCGCGGGCGAGAAACTAGAGCATACGGATGACAACACTAACAACCCTCGACGAAGTCGCCGAGGAGTACATAGAGACCAGTGGCAGGCTGCTCCAGCAGGCCGATGCCGAGTTCGAGAGGGGCGACCTCCTGCAGGCGTCGGAGAAGGCGTGGGGCGCGGTATCCCAGTACCTCAAGGCTATGGCGACCCAACGCGGGCTGCCGCATCGCGTCCATAGGGAGCTGCGGCTGGTGGCCAACGACCTCGTGGAGGAGACCGGACAGAGGCGAATCGGCGAGTTGTTCGGCTTAGCCGAAAGCCTGCACGCCAACTACTATGAGGCATGGATGCCTGAACGGGAAGTCAGGGACCGCCTAGACGACATGAAGGAGTTGATAGGCATACTGGGTGCGGTTCCCCAACCAGAGGGAGCGCCCAAACGACCGGTGCGTCGACGGACATTCATCAGGGATCGAGGCGACGGCTGACGCTCAGAAGGGCTCGAGGAGCAGGAACAGGAGCAAGCGACATGACGACCAAGCAGAAGGACCCCGTACTGGTAGTAGTGCAGTTGAGTGGCGGAAACGACTACCTGAACACGGTCATACCGCACAGCGACCAGAACTACTACGACAATAGGCCGACGATACGGTACGCCGACGAGGAGATCCTGCGTATCGACGACGACCTGGCGTTCAACCCGCAGATGAGGGCGCTGAAGGACCTCTACGATGAGGGCAACATGGCCGTCATCCACGGCGTCGGCTGGGAGAATTCGACCCGGTCCCACTTCCGCGCGATGGACATCTGGCACACCGCGGAGCCCGACGTGGTCGGCACCGAAGGCTGGCTGGGACGCGCGATCCGCGAGCTGGACCCCGGGGGCGACAACCCGGTAACGGCCGTCAACGTGGGCTACGGGCTGCCGAGGGCGCTCCTTGCGCCTAACGCGTCGGTGGCCTCGGTGTCCGACCTGGAGGCGTACGGGATGCTCAGCTCCATCGAGCGGCAGGAGCAGCGCGAGGCCCTGCTGCAGCGGTTCGCCAACATGTACGCGCCGGCCATCGGCACGGGCCCGGTGATGGAGTACATCGGAAACACGGGGCTGGATGCTCTCAAGGGCGCCGATATGCTGAAGGTCGCGCCGGGGCAGTACGAGTCCACGGTGGAGTACGACGCAGGCAACCCGCTGTCCCAGAAGCTGCGCGACGTTGCCCGCATCCACTTCTCGGGCCTCGGGTCGCGGATCTTCTACACGGAGCACGGCGGCTTCGACACGCACGCGTCGCAGGTGGGGAACCACCCGAAGCTCTGGAACGAGGTGTCGTCGGCCATAGGCGACTTCTGGGACGACCTGCGTGAGCACGACGCCGACAGCAACGTGCTGATGTTCGTATTCTCGGAGTTCGGCCGGCGGGTGAAGGAGAACGGCTCGGGCACCGACCATGGCGCCGGGGGCGTCTCATTCGCCATAGGGCCTGGAGTCCAGGGCGGGATGCACGGGGAGTACCCGGAGACGCGGGCCGAAGCCCTGGTCGACGGGGACCTTGCGCCGTCCATCGACTTCCGCAGCACGTATACGTCGATTCTCGAAGACTGGTTCGGCCTCGACGCGGCCCCGATAGTGAACGGGCAGTTCGAGAAGCCGGCGTTCATCGAGAAGTAGTCGCAGGCCGGGGGTGAAGCAATGCTAATCACAGCAGCGGCGGGAAGGGCCTGGCAGTTCAGCCACTCCCTTGGCCGCCCCACAAACGAGCACAATGGCAAGACGGGGGGCTACCGCTTCCCCATCGACCTGGTTACCGCGCCGGACGACATCCTGTTCGTGCTGAGCAGGGGCCTCGGCTACCAGGAGGACTTCGGGCGCATCGGCAAGACGACGCTCGACGAGGAGCACCTGGGCGACTTCGCCAGAAGGGAGTTCACGTGGCCGGCCGGGATGGCGATGGCGCAGGACTCGAGGCTTTTCGTGACGGACGAGTGGGAGCACCACGTGGCAGTATTCCCGTCCGACGTGCTGTACCCGTACCCCGAGTTCAACCCGGACGGGGAGCGCATAGGCCAGTGGGGCGAGGCCGGCTCTGAGCCGGGCCAGCTGAAGGCGCCCAGCGGCATCGAGATCGACGCGGACGACAACGTCTACGTGGTCGACACGGGCAACGACCGGGTGCAGAAGTTCACGAAGGACGGCGACTACATCCTAGGTTGGGGTAGCTCCGGAAGCGAGCCCGGCCAGTTCGACCGTCCCTGGGGCATGACCATCGACCGGGAGGGCTTCGTGTACGTCGCCGACTATGGCAACGACCGCGTCCAGAAGTTCACCGCCGCCGGCGAGTTCGTGCTCTCCTTCGGGGGGGCGAAAGAGGACGGAGCCGATCTGAGTCACCCCGCGAACGTCGCCGTGGACAGCGATGGTGACGTGTACGTTACCGACTGGGGCAACCTTCGCGTCCAGATCTACGAGCCCGACGGCAACGTGATAGCAGCTCTGTACGGCGACGCGATACAGCTGTCCAAGGCGGGCGAGTACATCATCAGGCGGGACTCGTCGACCATCGTCGCCTTCCAGCAGGTCAAGGACTACGTGCCGATGGGGCTGTTCGAGCGCCCGACAGGCATCGAGATCGACGACCAGGACAGGGTCATCGTCTGCGACACCAGGGGCCGCCTGCAGGTCTACGCGAAGGACAAGAACTTCGTAGCGCCGGAGCTGAAGGCCGAGCTTCTCTGATTACCTAGCAGGAAGCTCAAAGTGCGGGCTCGTCAGACTGAGCAGGGGAAGCACGTTCGCCCTGAGCTTGTCGAAGGGCAGTGGTCCGCCGATCAAACGCTGTACGGCAATTCATGACCTCACGGCGCGGGCGCATCGGGGTGAATCAGGCCCTCTGCCCGCAGCTCGTCCCACAGGTCTGCGGGTATGGGGTGGGCTGCCATCCTGAGGTTCTCCTCGAGCTCATCTATCGAACGCGCGCCGGGTATGGTCGCGGCTACTGCCGGGTGGGCCAGGCCGAACTGCAGGGCCGCGGCCTTCAGGGGCACGCTGTGGAGGTCGCAGACCTGCTTGATGCGCCGGGCCTTGTCCAGTATCTCCCGTGGTGCGGGCAGGTAGTTGAAGGTCGTGTCGTCCGAGAGGTCGGACGCGAGGATGCCGCTGTTGTACGGCCCGCCCAGTACGATGCCGATGTCCTTCTCCTCGCATAGCGGCAGCAGCTCGTCCAAGCCCGACTGGTCGAGTAGCGTGTACCTGCCCGCCAGCAGGAAGCAGTCGGGGTCGGCCTCGCGGGCGAACCGGGCGAGCATCTCCCACTGGTTCATTCCTGCGCCGATGGCCCCTATGACGCCCTGTGAACGGAGCTCGTAGAGGGCGGGGAACGCCTCATCCACGGTCTGCTCGAAGTGGTCGTCCGGGTCGTGGATCATGACGATGTCGGCCCGGTCCAGGCGCAGGCGGCCCAGGCTCTCGTCGATGGACCTGAGCACGCCGTCGCGGGAGTAGTCGTAGGTGGGCTCCAGGCTGGGCAGGTCGACGAACTGGTCGCTCTCGGGCTGCTCGGCTACCGGCTCGAGCAGCCGCCCCACCTTGGTCGACAGGACGTAGTCGCCGCGCGGGATGGTCTCCAGGGCCTCGCCGAACAGCATCTCGCTGCGACCGCTGCCGTAGAGGGGCGCGGTGTCGTAGTAGCCGATGCCGAGCTCGTGGGCGCGCCGTATCGTGTCGACGGCCGTCGCCGCCTCCACGGCGGTGTACAGGCCGCCAATGGGCGCGCTGCCCATCCCCACGCGGGTCACGAATACGCCGGTGTTGCGGATTTCAGATTTGTCGAGGGGAGTCATTGGCATGCTCCTAGTGGTAATGGCCCTTGTTGGACGTCGAGCACCCGGTCGATCTGCGGCATGTGCCACCCGAGGCGGCGGGCCAGCTCCGCCTTGCCAACCCCCTGCTCCCTCATGCCCTGGTACAGCATCACCTTCACGGAGGTCAGCGTAGGAGGTACGGCACAGGTGTTGCCCCCTGACGGCATGGGAATGTCCCTGCGGTCATGGATTCGTGCCGCTATCGCCTCTTCCAGGGCGTGGACGGCGCGGGCGATGGCCTCGTCACGGTCGTCGCCGAAGGTGGTCAGCTCGGGAAAGTCGGGTGAGGTCGCCAGCAGGGTCCCGTCATCGTGTTCGAGCGTTATCGGATATGCAAGGGGCTGTCTGCTGTCGCTCTTCTCAAGCATGTTTGTGGAGGACCTCGTCACGGTCACCGGAATATAGCACAGGCCGGGGACTGGATAGGGGACGGTTCCTGAGGACTGGATTCCGGCTCGGGGGCCGGAATGACGGATGCGGGGGATATTCCACTCACAGCCGCCCCGATTGGCGGGGGGCTGGGCGGGGGCAGGTTGAGGCTAGGCGGAGGTATTGGGCCTGGTCGGAGGACTCGTGGAGGGCCTGCATGGCGTCCAGGACGTGGTATGCGAGGCTTGCGTCGATGCGGGATGGCCTGCCCTCGGTTACGGCCGACGCCATCTCGGCGACGCCGATGCCGCGGCCCCCTTCGTCGAACCGCAGCGGGACCTCCTCCCACTCGCCATTGCCCACCTTCACCCTGACCGGGCCGCCGAAGAGGTTGGGGTCGGGGACGCTGAGGGTGCCGCTGGTGCCGTATATCTCCAGGCGGGGCGCCTCGGTCCCCCACACGTCGAAGCTCATGGTGATGGTGGCTGTAGGGCCGGACTCGAAGTCCAGCACGCCGGACACGTGGGTGTACACCTCGACCGGGAATTTGACGCCGGGGTGGATGTCGCTGGTGCGCTCCTCGTAGGTGCGTCTTGCCAGCCCGGTGACTCCCGCCATTGGGCCCAGCAGAGCTACCAGGGCCGTGAGGTAGTACGGACCCATGTCGAGTACGGGACCGCCGCCGCGCAGGTAGTAGAAGCCCGGGTTGGGGTGCCAGAACTCGTGGCCGGGTGTGGTGAAGGTTGCCGCGGCTCCTATGGGCTCGCCGATCATGCCTTCGTCGATGACCGCGCGGCACGTCTGTATGCCCGCGCCGAGGAAGGTGTCGGGCGCGCAGCCCGCCATAACGCCCCGCTCGGCCGCCGCGCGGATGACTTTCGCGCCCTCCGCCCTCTCCACGGCAAGTGGCTTCTCGGAGTATACGTGCTTGCCGGCCTCTATGGCCGCGAGCATGACGGGGACGTGGTGCTGCGGCGGCGTGAGGTTCAGCACCAGGTCCACGTCCGGGTCGGCGAGCAGTTCGGCGACGGAGCAGGCCGTGGGGATGCCGTAGGTCCCGGCGGCGGCCGCCGCCCGCCCGTCGACGGCGTCGGCGCAAGCCACGACCCGGAGGTGGTCGTAGACGGGCAGGTGGCGGAAATACCGGCTGCTGACGCTGCCGCAGCCTATGACACCGACCCCGAGGGGAGGACTGCCGTCAGTCACGGCTCGCCCACAGCATGCCGCGCCTGGCGATCTCCATCACCTCGGGCACGTCGAAGTCGTCGAGCTTGTGGCCGAGGGAGGAGTAGAAGACGCGGCCTTTGCCCCACATGCGCTTCCATACGACGGGCATCACGCACCCGGCGACCCACGTGCACTCGTAGGGGGCCATGCTGCTGGCCTGCTGGTCGCCCGCGAAGGTGGTCGTCGCGAGGACCTGGTTGCTGGGGTCGACGTGCATGTAGTACTGCTCGGTCATCATCTTGAAGTCGTCGAGCCCGGCGGTGATGGGGTCGTCCCGGTCGACTATGTTGACCTCGTAGTCGATGTAGCCGCCGGGGTGGGAGACCCACTGCCCGCCAACCATGAACTGGTAGTCGGTGCTCATGCGGAAGGAGTCGCCCATGCAGCCGTGCCAGCCCGAGATGCCCACGCCGCTGTGCACTGCGGCCAGGAGGTTCATCTCCTGCTCCTTCGTGATGGCTCCCTGGGTCCAGATGGGGACGATGAGGCTGAGCTCCTTCAGCCTCTCGGCGTCCAGGTAGGCGTCCAGTGTGTCGGACACCTCTACGTCGTAGCCCTGGCTTTCGAGCCAGGGGCCGAAGATCTCGGCGCACTCCTTCGGCGAGTGGCCGGGCCATCCTCCCCAAACGAGCAGGGCTGACTTCAAGGCTGACCTCCATCCAGCGCGATCTGTAGAGGCAAACCCGCGTGTGTTTGCCCGATTCTCCATCCAGGACGGCTACGCAGTGTATCATCACACCCATCGCCTCTGGGACGGCATCCCGACCGTCATACCCGCGAAGGCGGGTATCCAGGGGTAGGTGGGGGAATTCGCCTCGCCAAGACTGACAGCTACGGAGGCAGTTCACATGGGCGCGCCGCTCAGGTGGGGAATCATTGGCACGGGGAAGATCGCCGCGGCTTTCGCGGAGGCCCTGGAGCACACGGACAGCGGGGACCTGGTTGCCGTTGCGAGCAGGACCGAGGCGAACGCCGAGCGGTTCGGCGAGACCTACGGGGTCGAGCGCAGGCATGCCTCCTACGAGGCGCTGGTGGACGATGCGGGCGTCGACGCCGTCTACGTCTCGACGCCCCACCCGATGCACGCGGAGTGGGCGATCAGGTGCGCAGAGGCGGGCAAGCACCTCCTGTGTGAGAAGCCCATGACCCTGAACGAGGCGGACACGATGGCCGTCGTCGAGGCGGCGCGTCGCAACGACGTCTTCCTGATGGAGGCGTTCATGTACCGGTGCCACCCGCAGACGGAGAGGCTCGTCGAGCTGCTGCGGAGCGGCGTTATTGGCGACGTGAAGCTGGTGCGGGCGACGTTCGGCTTCCGGCTGCCCCACGACCCGGAGGAGAGGCACCTGGCCAACGCCCTGGGCGGCGGCGGCATCCTGGACGTGGGCTGCTACACGGTGTCGATGAGCAGGCTCGTGGCCGCGACGGCCCTTAGCGTCGAGGTGGCCGAGCCGCTGGAGGTGCACGCGGCCGGCCACGTCGGGGCGGAGACACGGGTCGACGAGTACGCGTCGGCCACGCTGCTGTTCGACGGGGACATCGTCGCGGAGGTCTCGTGCGCGGTGCGGCTGGTAGTGGGCAGCGAGGTGCGGATATACGGCACCGAGGGTCACATCGTCGTACCGGAGCCGTGGTTCTGCAGCGGGCGCGAGGGCGGGACGAGCCACATCGAGGTCCACCGCACGGACGGGGAGCCTGAGCGGGTTGAGGTTGCGACCGACAGATGGCTGTACGCCATCGAGGCCGACCACGTTGCCGAGAACATCGACCGGCGCGAGGCCAGCTTCCCGGGCATGACGTGGGAAGACTCGCTGGCGAACATGAGGACGCTGGACCGCTGGCGCGAGGCCATCGGCGTGGAGTACGACGCGGAGCGGCCCGAGGCGCTGACGTTACCCGTACACGGCAGGCCGCTGTCACGCCGGACCGGCGCCACCATGACGTACGGGAGCGTGGACGGCGTGGACAAGCCGGTGTCGAGGACAGTGATGGGCACGCTCAACCGGCACGACCTGAGGCACGCGTCGGTGATGTACGACGACTTCTTCGAGATGGGCGGGACGTGCTTCGACACAGCCAGGAATTACGGAGACGGCAGGTCGGAGGCGACCCTTGGCCTGTGGCTGCGCAACCGGGGGGTGCGCGATCAGGCCGTCGTCGTCACCAAGGGCGCGCACACGCCCAACTGCTACCCGGACGTGGTTACTACACAGCTTGCGCAGAGCCTCGACGCGCTGGGCACCGACTACGTGGACGTCTACCTACTGCACCGCGACAACCCCGAAGTTCCGGCGGGCGAGTTCGTGGACGTGCTGGACGAGCATGCGTCTGCGGGCCGTATCCGGGCGTTCGGCGGCTCCAACTGGACCATCGCGCGGTTCGAGGAGGCGAACGAGTACGCGGCGAAGCATGGGCGAACGGGTTTCGCGGTCCTGAGCAACAACTTCAGCCTGGCGCAGATGATCGAGCCGCCGTGGCCGGGATGCGTCTCCGCGTCGGACCCGGACTCGAGGCGGTGGCTGGAGGCGTGGCAGGTACCGCTGCTGCCCTGGTCGAGCCAGGCACAGGGCTTCTTCGCGACCGACGGGCCGGGTAGCTTCCCGGCATCATGGCATAACGACGACAACGTGGAGCGCCGGGAGCGGGCCCGCACCCTGGCCAAGGAGAAGGGTGTCGAGCCGACGACCATCGCGCTGGCGTACGTGCTCGCGCAGCCGTTCCCGGTGTTTCCGATCATCGGGCCCGCGACGATGCGTGAGACTGCGTCATCGCTGGAGGCGCTCACGGTGCAGATCACACCCGAAGAGGCTGAGTGGCTGAACCTCGAACGGTAGCCGTCAGTGAAGGAGGTGAAGCGATGTTTGCCGAGACCGTCGACAGGCTCGACGAGGTGTTCGTGAAGGTCGAGGACCTCGATGGGATGAGGGCCTTCTATCGGGACGTGCTGGGGTTCGACGAAGAGTTCCACCACCCGGGTTGGGGCGCGGGATACAGGATGGCTGGGACGTCCCTGGTGCTCACCGCATCTGAGAACGCCGCCTCGGGCGTCTCCCTGGTATTCGCCTGCAGCGACATCGACCTCAGCCTGCGAGCCGTAGCTGAAGCCGGAATAGTGGTGACCCAACCGCTGTCCGAAGGTCACTGGGGCGCAAAGATAGCCGGTTTCGAGGACCCCGAGGGCAACACCATCTACCTGGAACAACCCAGCCGGTAGTCCTGATAGGCGCTGAGGACGCAGGCAACCTGCCCATCAGCCAGGCCGAGGGCGGGTTTGAAACCCGCCCCTACGATCTGACGGGGGTGCGTTCGTTTGATGCGCAGCCCAACTGTATAATGCGGGCGAGCGCCGGCCGGCCCTCCTGGGCCCGCGGGCAGGAAGCCGGAGGAGGTCGATATGTCCACCCTTCAGCGCGTTCTTGGCGGGTACGTGATGATGATAGCGCTCGCCGTGGCCGTGAACTTCATCCTTACGCCCTTCTTCTTCGACAACGAGAGCGGCTACCCGATATGGGATGTGCTGGACTACTTCATGGCAGTGGCGATACTGATCGTATTCGCCGCGACCTGCTGGGACATGTGGCGCCTGTGCAAGGCCGGGGACGAGGCCGATCTGAAGCGCTACGTCAGCGTCAACGTAGCCTTCTTCGCCACCACCGTGCTGCTGCTCCTGTTCTTCTCGAACTGGGCGGCTCACCTGGTGAAGCACGAGACCCTGGAAGACTGGACCATCTGGGCGATCATCGACGCGATCCTGCCCCCTATCCTGGGCGCCGGAGGGCTCAGGCTCTGGATGAAGTCCTGAAGCTCGTGCCACGGGGGCTCGTGCAGCACCTGAATGGGCCCTAAGCAGCCTCCCGCGGCCACACGCCACCAGTGTCCCCTGTGCGGAGCCGGGGCGTCGCCGTTCCATCGGGTGCGGAACCGCGCCATGAGCCGTGACTTCGTGCACTGCCTGGCCTGCGACCTCGTATCCGTGCCGCGTCGATTCCACGTCGGCGAGGAGGCAGAGCGCCAGCGGTACCTGGAGCATAACAACGACCCGGACGATCCCGACTACCGCGCCTTCCTGGACAGGCTGTGGAGCCAGATGAAGCCGGGCCTCCAGCCCGGCGCGAGAGGGCTGGACTACGGCGCGGGGCCCGGGCCCGCCCTGGCGGCCATGATGGCCGAGGACGGGTTTCCGGTCTCGGTCTACGACAAGCACTTCCACACCGACCGGGCCGTCCTGGGGGACTCATACGACTTCATCGTGTGCACCGAGACGGCGGAGCACTTCGACGACCCGGCCAGGGACTTTCGAGAGATGGACGGGCTGCTGCGACCTGGGGGCCGGCTGGGGGTGATGACGGCGATGCTGGACGATTGGGCCGATTTCCCGGAGTGGTACTATCACAGGGACCCCACGCACGTAGCGTTCTACAGCAGGCGGACCATGCAGTGGATCGCGGACGCGCACGGATGGGAGCCGAGCTTTGGGAAGGACAACGTAACGTTGTTCCGCAAGGGATAAGTGAATTGCGAATGGTGAATGGCGAGTTTGGGATAGGACGCGCCACACGGGTATGAGCCTGAGAGAGCTGTTCGACGGGATGGAGCCCGGCGCAATTGTGACGATTGCCGGGGTTGGGTATGTCGAGGGGGTTCCCGCCCGCGATGCGCCCGCGGGGTGGCCCATGGGCATCGCGCGGAACGCGGCGGGCGACCTGTTCGTCGCCGACTACTGGGCGTACCGGATCTGGCGGATCGACACGGACGGCGTCCTGCACGAGTTCGCCGGGACGGGCCTGCCCGGCAACTTCGGTGACGGCGGCCCCGCTTCGGAGGCCCGGTTCGACCAGCCCCACGACCTTCGCATCGACGACGACGGCAACCTGTACCTTTCGGACCTGGGGAACTCGACCATCAGGCGCATCGACGCGGATACGGGCGTGGTCACCACCATCGCGGGCAGCGGCAAGAAGGGACGCGGCGGCGACGGCGGGCCCGCTGTCGAGGCGGAGCTCGACACGCACTGCGGCATCGCCATCGACGGCGACGGCAACGTGTACATATCGAGCGAGTGGGCGAACAACATCCGCCGCATCGACGCGCGGACGGGAATCATCGACAGGTTCGCGGGGTGGGACGCGCGGCACCACCCGTCCGAGGACGGAAACAGCCGACCGGCGTCGGGCCCGGGCCTCAGCATGGGCGGCTACCACGGCGACGGCGGGCCCGCCGGTACGGCCGGGTTCCATCACCCCGAGCACCTGGCCTTCGACTCGCGGGGCGACCTGTACGTGTGCGACAACTCCAACCACCGGATACGCAAGATCGACATGCAGTCGGGCATGGTCACGACGGTGTTCGGCAACGGGCAGGCGGCGTCCAACGGCGACGGCGGGCCCGCGGTCGAGGCCAGCGTCTTCATGCCCGACTCCATCTACCTGGACGCCCACGACAACCTGTACGTGGGCGAGAAGTACGGCTTCAGGATTCGCAAGGTGGACGGGGAGACCGGCGTTGTGGAGACGCTCGTCGGCACCGGCTCGCCGGGCTTCGGCGACGAAGGCGTGCCCGGCCCCGAGACGCGCTGCAACTCCTGCGAGGTGGGGCTGTGGGCCGACCCGGACGGCACCGTGTTCTGGTCGGACTGCTCCGGCAGGGTCAGGCGGTACGACGCGGATACGGGCATCGTGACGACCGTGCTGGGGGGCACGAGCGTGCATGACGGCAAGCATGCGACGGCGGCATTCCTGCGAGGGCCGGGCGGCATATCGGTCGGGCCGGACGGCCACATATACATTGCGGACGTGTGGAACCAGCGAATACGGGCCATCGACCCCGAGACGGACGTCATCCGAGCCGTGGCGGGGAACGGCGCGCGGGCCCACGGCGGCGACAACGGCCCGGCGACAGAGGCTTACCTGGGCAATCCCCACGATGTGTCCGTGGACTCGCGCGGGCGGGTCGTCATAGCGGACACGAGGCACGGCCACGTGCGCAGGGTGGACGAGGACGGCGTAATCCGGGTCGTGGCCGGCGCGGGGGAGAAGTGGGACCGGGGCGACGGCGGCCCGGCTGTCGCCGCCAACCTGACGCACGTGCTGTCGGTGGAGCATGGGCCGGGCGGCGACATCTACGTAGGAGACGGCGAAGTGGGCCGGATCAGGCGTATCGACGCCTCGACCGGCATTATCGAGACGGTAGCGGGCACAGGCACGCCGGGTTACTCCGGCGACGGCGGGCCGGCCACCGAGGCACGGGTGGGCGCGCCCACGGCTATCAGGTTCGACGGGGAGGGCAGCCTGTACTTCAGCGACAGGGACCACAACGTGGTGCGCAAGGTCGACTCAGAGGGCATAATCAGTACAATTGCCGGCACGGGCGCAAGGGGATTCTCGGAGGACGGCACGCCCGCCGACTCTGCGATGCTGGACGAGCCCTGGGGCCTGGAGGTCTCGCCGGAAGGCGTGGTCTACGTGTCGGACACGGGCAACAACCGGGTGCGGCGTATCGGCCCGGACGGACGACTGGAGACGGTAGCCGGCGGCCCGGACGCGGGAGACTCCGGCGATGGGGGGCAGGCGGTCGCGGCGGCGCTGAACGCGCCCAATGGGCTGCGCCAGTACGGGAGCGACATACTGCTGATATCGGACAGGTTCAACAACAAGATCAAGGCCGTGAGGCTGGGGGCAGAATGAGCGAGCGTTACAGCAGGGAGTGGATCGAGCGGCTGCTGGACGGGACAAGATTCGAGGGCGTGGACCCGCGCGACGTGCTGGCGGCCCACGGCATCGGCGCCGGTCACACCATCGTCGACTACGGCTGCGGGCCCGGCTATCTGACGCTGGCGGCCGCCGAGCTGACGGGGCGGTCCGGCAAGGTGTACGCCGTCGACAAGGAGCCGAGCATGGTCGAGCTCGTGAAGCAGCGGAGCGACGAGGCCGGGCATTCGAACGTCGAGGCCGTGTGGAACGACGGCTCAGATGCTCCGCTGCCCGGCTCCGACGCCGACTTCGTGCTCTGCTTCCTCGTCATGCACTACCCGGAAACGGACGATGGCCGGGTCGCCATCGCACGGGACATAGCGCGGCTGCTGAAGCCCGGCGGACAGGCGATCATCATCCAGTGGAAAGCGGAGCAGCGGCGGACGTCGGGGATCACGTACGAGACCCTGGCGGGTATTCTGGAGTCGGCCGGGCTGGCGTCCGAAGGGCCGTACGACATCTCCGACGAGCACTACAAGGCCGTCGCGCGCAAGCCGCTGGGCGCGTAGAGACCCAGGGGAGGCGAACATGAAGCGAGTGGGGTTCCTGCTGAAGGTCAAGGAGGGGATGCTGGAGGAGTACAAGGAGCACCACCGGGCGGTGTGGCCGGACATGCTCGATGCGCTGGCCCGGAACGGCTGGCACAACTACTCGCTGTTCATGCGCGAGGACGGGCTGCTGTTCGGCTACTTCGAGGCCGAGGAGAGCCTCGCGGCGTCCCTCGCAGGCATGGAGAACGAGGACGCGAACCGCCGCTGGCAGGAGATGATGGCGCCGTTTTTCGAGATCCCGCCCGGCGCCCATCCGGACCAGATGCTCGTCGAGCTCGAAGAGGTCTTTCATACCGGCTGAGGCCGCACACCTTTGGGGCCTCCCCCTCTCCAGGAGGCGTTTGCGTAACTCCCTGAAAGGAGAAGTGTGGGGGATCAGCCACAGCGCAATCCAGGCTGGCCCCGCCCCCCTGGATGGGGGACGGTTCCTGGGTCAGGAATCCGGCTTTCGCCGGAATGACGGTGGAGTAGCGGCCCCGCCGGATGCGATAATCTCACTAGCGAACTCAGAACGAATCCCGGAGGCCAGGCATGAGATTGAGGGACAAGGTGGCGATCGTTACGGGCGGCTCGTCGGGGATAGGCCGGGCGATCTGCAAGCGGTTCGCCGATGAGGGCGCGCTGGTTGCCATCGGCGACATCGACATAGAGGGCGGCCAGGAGACGCTGCGGCTAATCCAGGAGGCCCGCGGAATCGCCACGTACATCAGGGCCGACGTCTCGGTCGAGTCGGACATCGAGGCGATGGTCGAGGCGACGATCAGAGCCTTCGGCAGGATCGACATACTCGTCAACGACGCCGCGGCCTTCGTATTCGGCAAGATCGAGGACGTGACGCAGGACGACTGGCACCGGGTGCTGAGCGTCAACCTGGTGGGGCCGGCGAACGCCGTGAAGCACGTCGTGCCGCACATGAAGGCTGCCGGGGGCGGCTCGATAGTGAACATCGCGTCGGTGAGCAGCTTCATAGCCCAGCCGGGGTTCGTGCCGTACAACTCGTCGAAGGGCGCACTGCTGCAGCTCACCCGGTGCCTGGCGATGGACCTTGCGCCGGATAACATCCGCGTCAACTGCGTCTGCCCGGGCTCGGTCAGGACGCCGGCATCCGAGCGCCACCGCGCCTTCCTGGGCGCCTCGGAGGAGGACTTCTACCGGGAGGCAGCCGAGGGCAGCTACATGAACCGGGTCGGCCAGCCGGACGAGATAGCCGCGGGCGTGGTCTTCCTGGCGTCCGACGAGGCCTCGTTCGTGACGGGCACGCCGCTGGTGATGGACGGCGGAGGCGTGGGCTAGCGGAAACAGGCCGTGCAACTCGTTCGTGCTGAGCCTGTCGAGGTGCCTGCCCTGAGCCTGTCGAAGGGCAGTGCCGACCAGTGGATATGATTTCGAGATAGTCTCCCAGCGGAGCGAGTCCGTGCCCATACGACTGCTGCCACAGGACGTATCGTCCAAGATCGCGGCCGGTGAGGTCATCGAGCGCCCGGCGTCGGTCGTCAAGGAGCTCGTCGAGAACTCGCTCGACGCGGCCAGCACCGAGATCAGGATCGCCATCGCGGCCGGGGGCCTGGACGAGATCAGGATCGCCGACAACGGCTCGGGGATCGCGTCGGACGAAGCGGTCCTGGCCTTCGAGCGGTTCGCCACCAGCAAGCTCACGGACGTGCCGGACCTGGAGGCGATATCGACCCTCGGCTTCCGCGGCGAGGCACTTCCCAGCATCGCGGCGGTCTCGCACGTTACGCTCGTCTCCAGGCCGCCGGACAGCCCCCAGGGCATGCGCGTCGAGGTGAACGAGGGCGAGACCGTGTCCGCCGGGCCCGCCGGTGCGGGCGCGGGCACGACCATGACCGTGCAGAGGCTGTTCGCGAACTTCCCGGCCCGGCGGAAGTTCATGCGCTCGACCGCCTCGGAGTCGTCCAGGATCCAGGCGGTGGTGTCGCGCTACGCGCTGGCGTATCCCGCAGTCAGGTTCGAGCTGGCCCTCGACGGCAAGGTCGCGGTCAGCACCACCGGTGCGGGCGAGCTGAGGGAGGTGCTCGCGGACGTGTACGGCGCGAACGTCGCCCACGCGATGCTGGAGGTGGACGTGGAGCGCGGCGAGGACAGGCCGGGGCTGCACGGCATGGTCAGCCCGTCGTCCATCTCGCGCTCGAACAGGAGCCACATCACGACCTTCGTGAACGGGCGCTGGGTGCAGGACCGGACGCTGACGTACTCGTTACTGAACGCCTACCGGGGCTTCCTGATGGAGCGCCGGTTCCCCATCGCCGTCGTCGACGTGCTGGCGTCGCCCGCAGAGATCGACGTCAACGTGCACCCGTCGAAGGTGGAGGTCCGGTTCCGCCGTGAGGGTCCGGTGTTCTCGGTGGTACAGCAGGCGGTGAGGGCCACACTCGTCGCCGGATCCCCCGTGCCCGAGGTCCAGGACGCGCCGGTGGCGCCGCCCGACCACTATTCCGTTCCGGGGGCTCTGCCGGGGCAGCCTCCATTGACAGGGGCGGACGAACGACCGCAGCCTCCCCTGCTGCTGGGAGCCGACGCGCCCGAGGGCGGCGAGAGTCCCCGGCCGTCCCAGGCCGAGCCCGGACCTCCGGCCACGCTGCCCCATGCCGCGCTGCCTGCGCTGCGGGTCCTGGGGCAGGTGCAGGGCACCTACATCGCGGCGGAGGGCCCCGACGGCATGTACCTGGTCGACCAGCACGCGGCGCACGAGCGGGTCGTGTTCGAGAGGGTAACCGAGGACTTCAGGACGAAGGGCGCGGACTCCCAGAGCCTGATGGAGCCGCAGACGGTCGAGCTGGACCCGCGCCAGCAGGAGCTGCTGCAGGCGCAGCAGGAGGTGATCACGGGGCTCGGCTTCGTCGTCGAGCACTTCGGCGACCGCACCTACATGATCCGCGCCGTGTCGTCGCTGCTGACGGGCACGGAGCCGGCCCAGGGGTTGACCGACGTGCTGGACACGATGGCCGAGGGCGGCGGGTTCGAGAGCTGGGAGGAGCGGGCGGCCTACTCGATCGCCTGCCACGGCGCGATCCGGGCCAACGAGACGCTGACGCTGCACGAGATGTCGGAGCTGATGCGCCAGCTGGAGGGGTGCCGCCAGCCCCACACCTGCCCCCACGGCAGGCCGACGATGATCCATCTCACGTCGGCCAGGCTGGAGCGCGAGTTCGGCAGGACGGTGTAGCGCACGGACATTCGATCCTTTGAGAAGCCGAGGATGGGGCTGGGCTCCGGCCGCCGCTTGCATGGGGGTGCAGTGCTTCGCCTTGTGCTTTGGAGGCTTGGCGGCCGGAGCGCCTTTGGCCCCAGGGGGTGAGACAAAGAACATAATAGCGGAACGCATGTGCGTTGTCAATGGTGTTAGCACGGGTGTTTCCAGCGAATATCGAAGGGATGAGCGGAGTGCGCTTCCAGACCTTCACCCTCACCCAGTCCTCTGACATCGAGGTAGAGGGGGTGTGGTGCGAGGTGCTATAGTCTGGAAATGACAACAGCAATAGCCAGGATCGTCGGCCACATACTTCTGTTTGTGCTGGCGGTTGTCGTGTTCTACCTCGGGCTGGGCGTGGGACTGGCGCTCAATCCAACCCTGGGGACCCTCCTGTGGATTCTCGCCGCAGGCTTGTTCGCGCTGAACCTGTACTGGATCTTCCGGCGTCGGCGGCGCTGACATCGCCGGCGGAATGGGGGATCTGCTCGGCGGCGGAGCAGGGGCTCGATCTACTGCGTTCAGAGACGGTGGAGTAGGCGCGCCCCGTTGCGTTGCTACGGGCCGATGAACCCCCACACGCGCAGGTATACGAGCGACCAGACGATGGACAGCGCCACCAGGGTGTAGTGGACCCTGCCGAGGAGTGACCACCACCGCTCT
>DAOULA010000073.1:0-29910 GCA_034420735.1 Dehalococcoidia bacterium | reverse complement strand
CGTCCGCCGTTTCGACCTACGTCAACCGCTACGGGGTCGCTCCGGGTAGCCGGGCTGTCGTCTTCACCAACAACGACAGCGCATACCGGACCGCCCTCGACCTGGTATCCGCCGACGTGGGGGTCAGCGGCATCGTGGACCTGAGGCCCGATCCCAGCCCGGCCCTTGTGGCCGAGGCCGCCGGAGCGGGGATCGAGGTGCTCGCCGGCCATACCGTCACCGACGTGGACGGCGGCAGGGGCATTGGGACTGTTGGGGCAATGCCCCACGACGGGGCAACGGCCCACGGCGGCGTCAGGTGGATGGAGTGCGACCTGCTGGCGATGTCCGGGGGATGGAACCCGGCAGCAGGCCTATACTCGCAGTCCGGCGGCAGGCTGCGCTTCGATGACGAAAGGGCGTGCTTCGTGCCGGATGTCTCCGCCCAGGCCGAGCGCTCCGCAGGGTCGTGCAACGGCGCTTTCGCCCTTCGGGACTGCCTTGCCGAGGGCTGGGCGGCTGGAGCCGAAGCCGCCGCCGCAGCCGGGTTTGGGAATGGGGAGTCAACGCCACCGCCGTCGGCATCCGACGACTGCGGGCAGGGAGACATAAGAGCCCACTGGATAGTGCCGGGAAGGAAGCCTTCCAGAAGGTCGAGCAAGAGCTTCGTCGACTTCCAGACCGACACGACGGCCGGGGACATCTTCATAGCCGCGAGCGAGGGCTACGAGTCAATCGAGCACGTCAAGCGCTACACGACGCTGGGCATGGGGACCGACCAGGGCAAGACCGGCGCGGTTAACGGTGTGGGAGTGCTGGCCGAGGCCCTTGGCGCGCCTCTTGGGGAGGTAGGCACGACTACATTCAGGCAGCCATACACCCCGGTAACCTACGGCGCCATAGCGGGCAGGGACGTGGGAGCCCTGTTCGACCCTGTGAGGAAGACCTCCGTACACGAGTGGCACGTCGAGGCCGGCGCGGAGTTCGAAGACGTAGGGCAGTGGAAAAGGCCCTGGTACTACCCAAGACCCGGCGAGTCTATGGACGATGCGGTGAACAGGGAGTGCGTTGCTGTGCGCAGCAGCGTCGGCGTGCTGGACGCTTCCACCTTGGGCAAGATCGACATCAAGGGGCCGGACGCCGCCAGGTTCCTGGACCGCGTCTATATCAACGGCTGGAGAAGGCTCCGAGTGGGCCGCTGCCGGTACGGGTTCATGCTGGGCGAGGACGGCATGATCATGGACGACGGCGTCACAGCCAGGCTGGCCGAGGACCACTACCTGATGCACACGACCTCGTCCGGGGCGGCTGCTGTGATGGCGTGGCTGGAGCGATGGCTGCAGACCGAGTGGCCCGAGTTGAGGGTCTACATGACGTCGGTTACCGACCACTGGGCGACCGTATCCATCAACGGCCCATATTCGCGGAAGCTCCTCGCAAATATCTGCACCGGCATCGACCTGTCGAACGACGCTTTCCCGTTCATGTCGGTCCGCCATGGCGAGGTCGCGGGGATACCCGCCCGGGTATTCCGTGTCAGCTTTGCCGGCGAGCTCTCCTTCGAGGTGAACGTCGACGCCAACTACGGACGCCGCGCCTGGGAAGCGGTGATGGAGGCGGGCGAGGAGTTCGGAATCACCCCGTACGGCACCGAGGCAATGCACGTCCTCAGGGCCGAGAAGGGCTACATAATCGTCGGCCAGGACACGGATGGATCGAACACCCCCGACGACATGGGGGTGGGTGGCATGGTGTCGAACCGCAAGGATTTCCTGGGAAGGCGGTCCCTGACCCGCCAGGACATGCTGCGCGAGGACAGGAAGCAGCTCGTGGGATTGCTGACCGAAGGCGGGGATATGCTGCCTGAGGGCGGCCAGATCGTTGCCGCACCGCCGGGCACGACTCCGGTCCCGATGCTTGGACACGTCACTTCGAGCTACTACAGCGCCAACCTGGGCCACCCGATCGCACTTGCTGTGGTGAAGGGAGGTAGAGCCCGGCAGGGAGAGACGGTGTACGTCCCGCTCGACGACGGGCGCAACCTGCGGGCGAGGGTGACGGGGACCGTCTTCTATGACCCGCAGGGGGAGAGGCAGAATGTCGACTGACCCCGCCGGGCGTATTTCTCCCCTCGACCACTTCAGGAAGACGAACGCAGGCTTTGCGCTTGGGGAAGGCGCCGGCGTAGTCATTGCCGAGAAGCCGTTCCTGGGCCACCTGAACCTGCGAGGAGATGCATCCGACAGCGCGTTCACTGCTGGAGCCGACCGCGCCCTGGAGTTTGCGCTGCCCGTCGAACCCAACACCGTATCCGGAGGCGATGGTAAGCGGGCGCTGTGGCTGGGCCCGGACGAGTGGCTGATAGTGACTCCTCAGGACGAAAAGGCCGCGGTTGCGGACGCCCTCGCCGAGGCGCTTTCTGGCGTATTCTCGTCGGTTACCGACACTTCCGGCGGGCAGACGCTCATCACCCTGTCTGGAGAGCGTGCGCGGGAAGTGCTGGCCAAGGGCTGCTCCCTGGACCTGCACCCCCGCGCGTTTGGCGAGGGGATGTGCGCCCAGACCATCGTTGCCGGAGCCAACGTCACTCTGCGGTGGGCGGGGCCAAGACCATCCTTTGACCTGATAGTCCGCCGCAGCTTCGCTGACTACCTCGCTCAATGGCTCTACGACGCGGCTCTGGAGTACGGCGTTGTTGTAGAATGAAGACAACGCCATACTTTGATGAGCGCGTGCTTAGCAAGCGACCCTACTTGAAGCCAGAGTGGTGCATACGTGCGTTAGAGAGCCCGGCGCGCCGCGAGGTCCAACCCAATGGTAGAATTCGCTATTGGACGTATGTCGAGGAGTTGGATAAGTACATCCGTGTGGTGACCCTTGAAGATGGCGAAACCATACACAATGCATTCCCCGACAGGCGGTTCAAATTAGGAGGATGATCCGTGAAGTTCCACTACTATGCGGATACAGACTCGCTCTATATCGACCTTGCTGACCGCACTAGTATCGACTCCATGGAAGTTTCTCCTGGCGTCGTGATCGATCTGGATTCCGAGAACCGGATCGTAGGCATAGACATAGAAGACGCCAGCAAGGTTGTGGACCTGTCCAGCCTGGAAGCCGAGGCCTTGCCCCTGTCCTGACCTACGGGCTGTCCTTCCGTCCTACAGCCCCGTGAGCCGGGGTTGAAGCGGCCGGTCGTCGCTCCTCTCGAACCCCGATACGCCCACGCCGATCAGCCGGAACTCCCTCCCGGGTCTGAGCTCTCGCCGCAGCAGGGAGGCTGCAGCCAGTGCCACGTCCTCCGGGGAAGACACGGGGTCGGGCAGGGTAGCCTGGCGCGTGAACGTCGTGAAGTCGGCGAGCCGCAGCTTGACCTTCACGGTGCGGCCCCGCAGCTTTGCCCCCTCCAGCTGGCGCCATACCCGGAGACCGAGCTCCTCGGTGAGCCTGTGCAGCTCGTCAGCATCGGACGTGTCTTGGGCCAGTGTCGTTTCCGCGCTGACAGACTTCCTGTCGCGGTGCGCTACTACCGGGCTGTCGTCCTGCCCGATGGCCAGCGTCCTCATGTGGGGTCCGGACTTGCCGAACTTCCCGGCCCACCACTCATCCGGCCTCTCGGCCATATCGCCGATACGCTCGATGCCCTCGGCCCTGAGCCGCGCTGCCGTCTTCGGCCCAACGCCCCACAGCTTTTCCACCGGCAGTGGGGCCAGGAAGCTGCGCTCGTCGCCCGGCGCAACCACCGTCAGCCCGTCCGGTTTGTCCATGTCCGATGCTATCTTCGCGACCGACTTGCTGGTCGCCGCACCCACGGAGAGGGTGAGTCTCACCTCCGACGATACCCGCGCCTTTAGGCTTGCGGCTATTCGCCTGGGCGCACCATCGTCCGACACGGAAGCGGTCACGTCCAGGAAAGCCTCGTCCAAAGAGAGAGGTTCAACGACATCGGCCGTGTCCCTGAAGATCGACATGACCTGCCGGGAGACCTCCTGGTATAGGGCAAATCGTGGCGGCACCCGAACTGCCGACGGGCACCGGACGAGGGCGGTCCGCATCGGCATTGCCGACCGGACTCCAAAGCGCCTGGCTTCATACGACGACGCTGCGACAACGCCCCGGGTCTCGGGGCTGCCTCCCACAACCACGGGTTTGCCCCTGAGGGCGGGGTTCTCCCGTTGCTCGACGGAGGCGTAGAACGCGTCCATGTCCGCGTGCAGGATGTGCCTCACAGCCGATTCCGTCCCTCCCATGGCCGACATGATACCAAGCCGTCCGGCGAGACCTGTCCCGACCGAATGCCACCCAGCTCTCTGCACGGTAGGGGCGGGTTTGAAACCCGCCCTCTCCACGCCCTAGGGAGACTGCACTTGCGAGCTTGACTCCATGTCGACGGTATGGGAACATATGTTCCTCCACCTGGGGAGGAGCACATTGCTGATCAAGACAGCGCCGGACACCTACGAGAAGATACGGGCACTGGGGGGCATGGCCTCAGACGACATCCTTTCTCGCCCCGATAGGACGGGACCTGCGCGCCGCGATAGGGGGCCGTACTCGGCGCCACGGAACAACCCCGTACCCGGTGTATACAGGTCCGCGCTTCCGGATGGGAAGTACATCAACCTGATGAGGGTGATGTTCACCGACTTCTGCAAGATGGACTGCGCCTTCTGCCCGAACAGCCACTGGGTGCCCCGCAGGCGCTACGCCTTCAAGGTCGACGAGCTCGCCAGCGCCTTCATGGAGATGTACCGCCGGCACACCGTGACCGGACTGTTCCTCAGCTCCGGCGTGGCCGGGACCGGCTCGAAGACGACCGAGAAGCTGATCAAGGTCGTGGACCTGATCCGCAACAAACACGGCTTTCGCGGCTACGTCCACATGAAGGTGATGCCCGGTACTGAGGAGCAGTACGTGGAGGCCGCCTACCGGCTCGGGACCCGCCTGTCGATCAATCTCGAAGCGCCGAACGCAGAGTCGATGAGCAAGCTGAGTGCGATGAAGGAGCTCGAGCGCGACATGCTGGCCCCAATGGAGTGGATCGACCGGCTCACGCGCTCGGGGACCGACGGCGCGGTGGGGCAGGCGACGCAGCTGGTCGTCGGTGCCGCGGGCGAGACGGACTGGGACATCTTCGAGCGCATCGACCAGCTGTACGGCCAGTGGAACCTGAAGCGGGTCTACTACGCAGCCTTCCGGCCCGTCCGTCACACGCCTTTGGAGGAGCACCCCGCCACGCCGCTGCAGCGAGAGCACAGGCTCTACCAGGTCGACTGGCTGAAGAGAGTCTACCGGTATTCCAACGACGAGCTGAAGCTCGCCTTCGCCGACAGCGGGCTGCTGCCACTGGACCTGGACCCGAAGACATCCATTGCCGTGTCCAATCTGGACGCGTTCCCTGTGGACGTGAACACCGCCGGGCGCGAAGAGCTGCTTAGGGTCCCCGGAGTGGGCCCAACATCCGTGAAGCGCATCCTTGCGAACCGGCGGCGGCACACCATCGACGCGTGGCGCGACCTGCAGGCGATGGGCGTCGTGCGCAAGAGGGCGTGGCCGTTCCTGTCGCTGCCGGGATACCGCCCGCCGCAGGCGAAGCAGCTCAAGCTCGACCTGTTCCGCACGGAAGCCGAGCGGCCTCTTATGCCGAACTCACCGAAGCCCGGTGTGGCGCCGTGCGGCGAGGAGCGCTCGTGCGCCGGCTGTCCGATGTATGGGGCGCCCGGTCATCCGGGGTCCGCGACCCTCACGAATAGCGCGGCCTAGAGAGGGGCTAGCTCATCTCCCCCGGCAGCGCCACGGCGGCCCGTTCGAGGCGCTCGGCGAGCATGCTGTGGTCCGGCTTTGCCAGGCCCGGGTCTGCGTCGAGAATCGCGGCCGCCTCCTGCCGGGCAAGGGCTGCGATGTCCTGGTCGGTAATCATGGCGACGCTGAGGTTCGGCAGCCCGCTCTGGCGAGTGCCCAGGTAGTCGCCGGCGCCCCGCAGCTTCAGGTCCTCGTCCGCCAGCTTGAAGCCGTCGTCGATCCGCTCGACCAGCTTCAGCCGGTTTCTCGCGTCCTCCCCGGGGTCGTCTGCCAGCAGCAGGCAGTAGCTCTGGTGGGTGCCCCTGTTTACCCGGCCCCTGAACTGGTGAAGCTGGGCTAGCCCGAAGCGGTCCGCGCCGTCGACCAGCATCACCGTGGCGTTGGGCACGTCGATCCCCACCTCGATAACCGGCGTCGACACCAGGATGTCCAGCTCAGCCAGCTTGAAGTCCTCCATGACTGCCTCCTTCTCGTGGAGGGGCATCCTGCCGTGCAGGAGGCCGAGGCGCAGGTCGGGGAATACGTGGGTTGAAAGGCGCTCGTGCTCTTCGGTGGCGGCCCGGCTCTGGATGGACTCAGACCCTTCGATGAGCGGGCACACGATGAAAGCCTGGCGACCAGCTTCTACCTGCTTTCGCACGAACCCGTAGGCGGCGTCGCGCTTGGTCGGCTCCACCCACCGGGTCCTGGTCCTGGGCCTTCCAGGCGGCATCTGGTCGATGGTCGACACGTCCAGCTCGCCGTACAGGGTGAGGGCCAGCGAGCGGGGTATCGGCGTCGCGGACATGGACAGCAGATGCGGCCGCTCGCCTTTGTCGCGCATGGCGGCCCGCTGCATCACTCCGAACCTGTGCTGTTCGTCGACGACCGCAACGGCAAGTCGCGGGGTGTCCACGGCCTCCTGTATCAGCGCGTGCGTACCGATCACCAGGTCGATCTGGCCCCCGGCGATCCTCTCGTGCATAGTGCGCCTTACCCGGGCGCTTAGGCTGCCCAGCAGCAGGCCGATGCGCACCGGCTGGGACAGGCCGGGCACGCTCCCCTCGGCGACGGTCGAACCGCCGGGGGATGCCGACATCAGACCCGAAAGGGTCAGGAAGTGTTGCTCGGCCAGTATCTCCGTCGGCGCCATGAGGGCGCCCTGGTACCCATCGAGGACCGCCATGAGCAGCGCTGCAGCCGCGACTACGGTCTTGCCGCTCCCAACGTCGCCCTGCAGCAGCCGGTTCATGGGCCGGTCGTGCCTCATGTCGGCCAGGGCCTCGTCGAGGACGCGGCTCTGCGCGTCCGTCAGCCGGAAGGGCAGGGAGTCCAGGAAGCCGCGGATGCGCTGCCGGTCCGCTTCGATGGCGATGCCCGACTCCTCCGCCTGCCACTCCCGCTTCCGGCTCAGCACCATCATCTGGAGCATCAGCAGCTCGTCGAATGCAAGCCTGTGGCGAGCTGATGCCTTGTCAGCGTGGCTGTCGGGATAGTGGTACTGGGCGATCGCGTTCCGGAGCCCCATGATCCCGGTGCGGTGAAGGGACTCCTCGGGCAGATACTCGACGATCTGCGAGATAGTGGTATCGAGGGCGTTCTTGACCGTGCGGCGGATGGTCCTCTGCGGCAGCCCCTCCGTGGCCGGATAGACTGGGACCAGGCGTCCCGTGTGTACCAGGTCCTCCTGTCCCTTCACGGGCTCGAACTCGGGGTCGTCCCTGAAGATCGGCGTCCCGTGATAGGCCGATACCCTGCCGCTGACGACGATTTCGTCTCCTGACTTGATGCTGTTCGCAAGGTACGGCTTCTGGCCCCGCCTGGCGTGCCTGATCCACGTGGCCCGCGCGTTTCCGGTGCTGTCTCCAAGAACCGCCTGCACGGACCACAGGCTTGGCCTGAGGGACTTGGCGGTCACCTCCCACACCGATACCACGACTGTCTGGACCTCTCCCACAACCAGCTCGCTGATAGTCCTGACCTTTGCGTAGTCGTTGTGGCGGTGGGGGAAGTGGTAAACGAGATCTCGGACGGTCTCGATGCCGAGCTTCCCGAGCCTCTTGGCCACCTGGTCGCCGACACCCCTTAGCCTTGTGGCATCGTCGTCGAGCGCCACGGCCGACGGCCTGGCCCTGCGGGGTGCGGGCCGCGCCCTCTTCTTTGGGCCGGGGCGGGAACGCTGGCCTCCATCCAGGGGGCCCAGCTTTTCCAGGGCGTCCGCGACCCAGGCTTCACGCTGGACAGGTGTGAGTACCGAGTATGAGCCCGGCTCGTCGAGGATGGGCCGGAGCTCTGCGTCCCAGCGTTGCAGCAGCTTGTCGAGCCCTCCGGCTACGGCGCGGTCCTGGTAGCCCTGCTCCTTCTCCATCGCCAGGATATTGAGGAGTGGCCCGATTATCGTGCTGTTGCTGGTCATAGGGGGATGGAGCACATGATAACCCAGAGGGACCCCGGCTGAAGGCCCCTCGAAGGCCGTCATCAGGCGTCCCTGCCTTGCGTCCCGGCGGTCCGGGAGGGCAGGGGCGGGCGTCGCTCCCGGGTACTCCCTGCTACTTTGCCTGGAGCAGCGCTATCCCGATGGCTCCGGGGCCCGTGTAGACCCCGATCGCCGGGCCGAATCGCGTGACCATTGTCTCCGCGCCCTCAGGAAGGAGTTCCCCGAGGTCGTCCGCAACCTGCACAGCCGCGTCCGGTGTGGTGCTGTACATCACCGAAAGGGCTTCGACGGGCGCAAAATCGTGGGCGGTCTGCTTCATCTTTCCCAGGGCCTTGGCGAATGTGCGGCCCTTGCCCAGCTGCTGGACCTCACCATCCCGGATGATGATCATCGGCTTGATCTTGAGGACCGAACCGATCATCGCCTGGGCCTTTCCGATGCGTCCGCCCTTCTCCAGGAATTCCAGCGTCTCGAACAGGCAGAAGCACTGGACCCGCGCAGCCGCGTCCCGGGCTGCCGAAACGACCTCTTCGTGGCTTGCGCCGCTCTGAGCCACTTTGGCGGCGGCGACGACAACGACGCCAAGCCCCATCGAGACCTGCCTGGTATCGACCGCCTCTATCGGACACTCCGCCGACGTCTGCGCCGCCCCCTGGACCGCCGAGTTGTAGGTGCCGCTGAGCTCCGAAGATACGTGTATGGACACGATGCCGTCGGCGTCTTTGCCGAGGCTGTCATACACCTCCTTGAAATCGCCGGGCGACGCCTGGGAGGTCTTCGGCAGCTCCTCGCTGCTTGCGAGCATCGAGTAGAAGTCGTCGGGCGTTATCGTGACGTTGTCCTTGTAAGTCTCTGTGCCGATGTGGACGTTCTGAGCGACCACCGTGATGCCCAGGCGCTCCGCGGCCTCGGCCGGGAGGTCTGAAGTGCTGTCGGTAACGATCCTGACTGCCATGGGTTCCCCCTGTGTCCTTCCTTGAGCCTGTCACTCCAAAGAAACTAGAAAGTGGTAGTGGGGCTGTCCCCCCTCCACCAGTTCGACCTCGATGCCTTCAATGTCGGAGTCAAGCGTGTCGGCGATTCGCTGGGCGTCCGCTTCGTCAATAGGCGCGCCCCTGTATAGGGTGACGAGCTCGACCTCGTCATGCTTCGCGGTATCCACCACCGACCTCACGACGGCCTCCACATCCTGGCCGGCCGCTACGACATCTCGCTCCAGCATCCCAACGATCATGCCCCGTTCAACCTTGACGCCGTCCATGGTCACATCCCGAACGGCTTCCGTCACCTGTCCTGTCCTAACCGCTTCCACAGCGTCGTTCATGTCCTCCGCATTGCGGTCCGGGTCCAGGTCCGCGTTGAACTCGAGCATGGCCGCTATCCCCTGGGGTAGGCTCTTCGTGGGTACTACGCGGACATCCTTGTCGGACCTTCTTGCGGCCTGCTCCGCTGCGGGCACGATGTTGGAGTTGTTCGGCAAAACGATCACGGACTCCGACCTCGCCGCGTCGATGGCCTGTAGCAGGTCGCCCACGCTGGGATTCATCGTATCGCCGCCAGTCACGATCTGGTCCGCGCCGTAGCCCCGGAAGAGCTCCACGAACCCATCACCCCATGCCACCGCAACGACTGCAAGACTGCTGGCCTCCTCCTCCCTGCGGTCCGCAGAGAAGCGCTCGTGCTGGGCGTCCATGTTCTCGACCTTGACGTTGCTCAGCGCGCCAAGGCCCGCCCCCAGGCTGATCACCGGGCCCGGGTCCTCCGCGTGGACGTGGACCTGTACGCTCGCGGAGTTGCCCACGACCACAGCCGACCTGCCCAACTCTGAGACCCTGGTCCTCAGATCGTCGGGGTCGAGGTCGACGCCCTCCACGAGGAACTGGGTGCAGTAGCCGTACTCCTCCTCTTCGACCGAGTCGAGGAACTGATGGGACACGGCCCCTGTGGGCTGGTCGATGCCAACGGGCTCGGGTACTTCCACCTCGCCCGGTCCTGCCTCGCCCGCGGCGTAGCGCCTGGCCCCTTCCAGTATGACCAGCAGGCCCTGTCCGCCCGCATCGACGACCCCTGCCTCCCTGAGCACGGGCAGCAGTGTTGGCGTGAGGGCGACGGACTCCCTCGCCGCATCGCATACCGCCGACAGGAAGTCCGGCATCTCTATGGCCTCATTCTCGATCTCGCTCGCGGCCCTTGCCACGTCGGAGACGACCGTGAGCATGGTGCCTTCCTTGGGCTCTCCTACGGCCTTGTATGAGCGGTCGCGCGCCTCCCGGAGCGCCGATGCAAGCTCCGGCGTGCCGAAGCCGCGCGAGTCCTGCAACCCAACCGCCAGGCCCTCGAAGAACTGGGAGAGGATAACGCCGCTGTTCCCCTTGGCTGCCTTCAGAGAGCCGTCGGCGAGCACGCGCGCGACCTCGTTAGCTCCGGCCCCGTCCAGCCCGCGCGTTCCAGCCACTGAGTCCTGCAGCGTCAGGAACATGTTGATGCCAGTGTCGCCATCCGGCACGGGGAAGACGTTGAGAGCGTTTATGGCCTCAACATTGGCTTCCAGGAGGTGGACCGCCGAGGAGAACATGGCTCGCAGGTCGTCGCCGTCGAGAGGCAGCTTGGTCGCAGTATCCGTCTGTTGGGTCGACGTCATCGTTGCCGCTCAGCTATGTCGTATGGTATGCTGGTTCAGGCCCGATTCTACTAGACACTTTTCATAAACGTCAAAGCAAACATCATGGCTAAGTGCTCCATCTGCCATAAGTCCGGTCAGTCTGGCAATAACGTCAGCCACTCGAAGCGGCGGACCAAGACCCGCTGGTCGGCGAATGTTCAACCGGCGACCATATATGAGAACGGCGCCCCGAAGCGCGTCAAGATCTGCACGCGCTGCCTCCGTTCTCAGTATAAGCAGCGCGTCCGCGCCTAGCTTAAGCTGGGGCCGAGGGCCTTTCCCGCCTCCAACTCGACTCGGACATCGAATCTTCCTGCAGCTGCCTTTCAGTCGGCTGCGCCCGTCTGTTGACAACTCGCCAGGCCACACATATATTGGCCCCGGCGCGCCCCGTTGCGGCACTGTAGACGGGTCGCCCGAAAGGGAGGACGATGGCAAAGCTCAAGCACATCGCTATCGCTACGCAGGACACCGAGTCGACCGCGAACTTCTACAGAGATGTCTTCGACCTGGAGGTCGTCGGCAGGGTAGACGGAGACAACGCGGAGGGTTACTACCTCAGCGACGGCAACGTGAACATCGCCGTATTGCGATTCAAGAACGATGTCGTCGCCGGAGACCAGGGACTGGCCTATTCCGGGATTCACCACATTGGCTTCCAGGTAGACGACGCGGAGGCTGCCGACGTCAGGCTCCGCAAGGCCGACTCGCTGCCCAAAGAAGACATCAACGAAGCCCTGCACAGCAGCATGGGCGGCGGGCACGGCGGCCGCAACGTCGAGCTCAAATACACGGGGCCCGACGGCGTAATGATCGACATATCCCAGGGCGGCTGGGTAGGCGCGGACTAGGCAAGCGTCCAGTCGAAGAACACCCCCATCCAGCCTGCCGGTCCTTCCACGATCTTCTGATAGAGGTCGTCCGCGTTGGCGGGATCGGCTACGTGGCTGATCAGGTGGTCCACCTCCAGCTCCCCCGACTCCATCATTCGCATAATGGCGTCCCGGTCGCGCCGCTGGGTCCACCGGTAGTAGCGATGGGTGTCGTGCACGTTTCCGTACGAACCCCGGATGTCCAGCTCCCTGCGCAGCAGGTCGACCTGCAGGCCCAGGTGTGCCGTGCCCGGAGGGCTGCCGACCAGCACTACCTTGCCGTGCTCGGCGGCGGCGCGCATGCAGTCGTCCAGTACGTTCGGGTTGCGGTTCACGTGCAGCACCGACTCCGCTCCGCCGTCCGTTAACTGCTTCACGGCCTCGGCGGCGTCCTCCTCTGACGCGTTGACCGTGTGCGTCGCGCCGCTCCTCATGGCAAGCTCAAGGCGCGCGTCGTCCAGGTCTACTGCTATGACCGGGTAAGCTCCCGACAGCCTGCAGAACGCCACGGCCAGCTGGCCGACGACCCCCGCCCCGAACACCGCAACCTTCTCGTCGATCTGGAGCTCCGCCCGGCGAACGCCGTGCAACGCCACGTCTCCGAGCCTGGACATGGCTGCCTGCTCATCTGTGACATCGCGCGTGATCCTCTGTATATGTATCGGGTCGTCGGGGTCCTCCTCACGGTCGCTTACCCAATGGGTGCCGTGGTACCCGAACGTAAAGACGCGCTCGCCCGGGTGAAAGGCCTCCATACCCGCCCCGGCCTCTATCACGCGCCCCACGGTCGTGTAGCCCAGGGGCCGGCGTTCGCTCGTCGCACGGATTAGCGCACCCTGCTCGCTGCCCGCGCTCACCAGGCTCTTGGTCACCCGCACGAGCACCTGCCCCGGCCCCGGGTCCGGGAACGTGACGTCCTCCATCTCGATCCTTCCGTCTACCGCAATCAGACGCTGTCCTCTGTTTGGCATGGCCGCCTCCTGGACCGATTCTGGGATGGATAGAGTACCGGGCTCGGGCCCCGCCGGTCATCTTTTGTGGCCTCGCGACCCGCGCCTTAAGTGTTGACACACCATAGAAATATCTATATACTAAGTAAAATGCTAATGATAACAAGTCTGGACTACAACGTGCCTACTGTGCATGAAAAGTAAAGTAGCGCAATTGCAGCATCCATCCATTCAAGTGGGAAAGTGTCGATGGAGCGAATCAAGATAGCACAGCTGCCGTCCTGGCTGTTGGTGGTAGCCACTCTTGCCACGGCAATTGCCGTCTTTCCTGGCTGCGCCGGGGAGGCCGAGAGCCTGACGGTCTATTCAGGCAGGTCGCGGGCGCTTGTTCAGCCGCTGCTCGACTCCTTCTCAGAAAAGACTGGCATTGAGGTACAGGTGAAGTATGCAGGCAGCGCTGCTATCGCCTCTACGATCCTCGAAGAGGGTGAGAACTCCCCCGCGGACGTTGTTTTCCTCCAGGACCCAGGCTCCCTCGGCGCACTGTCGGCAGCCGGTGTTCTGAGCACCCTCCCAGGAGGGTTGCTCGAAAGGGTCGACCCCAGGTATCGGTCCCCCGGGGGAGAGTGGGTTGGCACGTCGGGGCGTGCACGAACAGTAGTCTACAATACCGAGGCGATCGATCCCGACAGGGACATACCGTCCTCGATTCTCGACTTCACCGACCCCAAGTGGGAGGGCAGGGTCGGCTGGGCGCCTCTCAACGGCTCCTTCCAGGCCTTCGTAACTGCGCTCAGGGTACAACTGGGAGATCCTGCGGCCCGTGAATGGCTTCAGGCGATGAAGGCGAACAGCGCAAGGGACTACCCGAAGAACACCGCCATCGTGGATGCGGTAGCCAGAGGCGAGGTCGATGTCGGCTTTGTGAACCACTACTACCTTGAGCGCTTCCTGCAGGAAGAGGGACCGGAGTTCGGGGCCCGAAACCACTTCCTGGGCGGCGGCGACCCCGGAGCGCTCGTACTCGTGGCTGGAGCTGGGATAATGGAAACCTCGAACAACACCAGGGCAGCGGAGAGTTTCATAGAGTACCTACTCTCCGAATCGTCCCAGGCCTACTTTGCATCGGAGACAAGGGAGTATCCGCTTGTCGACGGAATTAAGCCGCAGGGAGAGATGCCTCCCCTGGAATCCCTCGACCCGCCTGACGTGGATTTGAGCAACTTGAGCGACATACAGGGCACGCTTTCGCTGATGCGGGAAGCCGGAGTACTACCGTGATGCGCACTGCCAGGCGAGGGCCACTGGGTCTCGAGGTGACGACGGGAAAGACCCTGGGGGTGCAGCCGATATGAGCCGGCAGAGGCCGAGCGATTCGCTATACGAGCCGGGACGAGCTCCTGACCCTGCAGTCCGCAGAGCGGGGATGCTCCTTTTGCTCACCGCAGTCTTCACGGGGGTCGCGGTGGTGGGGCGCGTCGCGGCGGGCGCCGACCAGCCAACCCTGGCCGAGTCCATTGCCGCAATCGCTGAGGCCAGCGCTCTCTACGGAATAGGCGGCGCGGCCCGGCTTGTGTCCGGCGTTACGCTGGTTCTCGGAGGTTGGTTGCTGTGGAGGACCTGGATCATTCGTGAACGGCTGGGGACGCCTCTTGTCCCCGGGCTGCTCGCCCTGTCGGGCGTGTTCACAGCCGTTTCGGGGGCCTGCGCAGTTGCGCTCGCACTGTCCGCAACGTCGCCTCCCGAGGTCACCATGGCACTGGAGATGATGTCTGCCGGCAGGTGGATCACGGGCAAGTTGGGTTTCGCAGCCGCCGGACTGGCCCTGATCGTCGCTGCCCGCTACCAGTGGATGGCCGGCGGTACCCTGAGGCTCATCGCTCCCGTTTCGGCTCTCCTGGGCATCGGGATGCAGTTGATCTGGATCGATGCGGCGACTTCGATCCACCGGCTCGCCGGGAACGTGTTCTTCCTGTGGCTGATTGTCATAGGGCTAATGCTGGTGACGGGCAGGGTGGAGCGCCACTTCACCGCTATGCTGGCGAAATCGTAGACCCTATTCCTCAAACCGCCTGAAGATCACGCAGGCGTTCTGTCCGCCGAACCCGAAGCTGTTCGACATTACGGTGTCGACCTGCTGCTTGCGCGACTCATTGGGCACGTAGTCGAGATCGCACTCAGGGTCCGCCGTTTCGTAGTTGATGGTCGGGTGAATCTCGCCATCCAGGATCGTCTTGATCGAAGCGACCGCCTCGAGGGCGCCCGCGCCTCCCAGCGCGTGACCGATCATCGACTTGGTCGAGCTGATTGGAATCCGGTACGCGTGCTCGCCCAAAGCCGCCTTGATTCCCAGTGTCTCGGCCAGGTCGTTGAGCGGCGTCGACGTGCCGTGAGCGTTGATGTAGTCGATCTCGTCGGGCGTAACGCCGGCTTCGTCGAGGGCCGCGCGAACGGCCCGCGCCGCGCCGCTCCCGTCCTCATCGGGCTGGACGGCATGAAATGCGTCGGACGAAACGCCCTGGCCGATGATTTCGGCGACGATGTTCGCTCCCCGGTCCAATGCGTGCTCCAGGCTCTCTATCACCAGCAGGGCAGCGCCCTCTGCGGGCACGAAGCCGTCGCGATTGGCGTCGAATGGGCGGCTCGCCCTCTTGGGGTCCCCCTCGAACCGCGACAGGGCCTTGATGATGTTGAATCCGCCCAGGCCGAGCTCGCAGATCCCGGCTTCGCACCCGCCGCCCAGCACCACGTCGGCGCTTCCACGCTTCACCACCTCGGCAGCTTCGCCGATGCCCTGGGTGCCGGCTGCGCAGGCCGTGATGATGGTCGAGGTGTAGCCCTTCAATCCGTAAACGCGGCTGACGTTTGCGGCGGCCATGTTCGGCAGGATCATCGGGATGAAGTGAGGGTTCATCCTCATTCCGCCCCGGGCGACGAGCATCCGCGAATTCGCCTCGGTTGTTGGGAATCCGCCGTTGCCGTTCCCCATGACCACGCCCAGGCGGCTGCGGTCTAGGGCGTCGCAGTCCAGCCCTGCGTCCTCGATGGCCATTCCCGCCGCGGCTACCGCCAGCTGCGAAAAGCGGGCCATCCTCCGGGCGTCCCGTTTGTCGATGTACCGGGAGGGATCGAAGCCCGAGACCTCGCCGGCTATCTTGCTCGGAAACCCCGAGGTGTCCGCGAGGGTTATCTCCCCGATGCCGGACTCCCCACGGACCAGGGCAGACCAGAATTCCTCCACTGACTCGCCGAGCGGCGTGACCGCCCCCATTCCGGTGACGACAGCCCGCCTCTGTGCATTCGTCGTCATGCCATCCATTCTCCTAAATCCGCAGCCCCTGGTAAATCTCGGGATCGATGCCCTCGATCTCCTCTATGACCTCCGCGGCCACGGCGAGCGAGCCCGTCGCCAGGACCAGGTCGTCCGGGTCGGCCTCGCGGGCGGCCCACCTGGCTGCCTCATCCACGTCGTCCGACACCAGCGCCACTTCCAGGCCGGTTGCCCGTGCGGCTTCCGCTACTGTCTCGGCAGTTGCCGATTTCGGATGCCTGGACTTCACCGCAGCCACCACTGGGGACAGGCTCGCGAGCTCGGCGATCATCCCCTCGGCGCTGTGGCTGCGGGTAGCCCCGAATACTAGTATAAGCCTCTCGAAGTCGAAGTACTTGCGGATTGCCTCCCTCAGGTGAGCAACCGACTCGGGGTTGTGTGCTCCGTCTGCGAGTATCCTCGTGCCGTTCGCGGACATGAGCTGCATCCTGGCAGGCCATCTCACACCCGCCAGTCCGTCGACAATGCCCCCGTGCGAGACGGGTTGGCTGAGCATCTCCACCGCCGTCACGGCCGTGGCGGCATTATCTCGTTGGAAGTCCCCGAGCAGCGTCGTGTGCACGTCGTATGCGCTACTGGGAGTGCGCAGTTCGAATGTCTGCCCCTCCAGGCCAACGGCTCCCGGAGTGATTTTCGCGACCTCCGATACCTGGACCAATCTCGCATCTCGCTCGGAAGCGATCCTGGCGAATACGTCGATGGCCGTGGATGACTGCGGAGAAGCTACCACCGGGACCCCGGGCTTGATTATCCCAGCCTTCTCCCCGGCGATCAGCTCGATCGTGTCGCCGAGAACCGACACGTGGTCCAGCATTATAGGCGTGATGACGCATACATCGGGGCTGACGACGTTGGTCGCATCCAGCCTCCCGCCCAGCCCTACTTCGATCACCTGGAAGTCGGCCTTGATCTTGCTGAAGTGCAGGAAGGCCATCGCGGTCACGAACTCGAAGAAGGTCAGGGCGCCGAATTCGCTCCGCTCGTTTACGTACTCGGCCTCGGGCCAGAGCTCTTCGACCAGCCCCGCGAAACTCTCCCTGCTAATGGGGTCGAGTCCCACCCGGATTCGCTCGGTCACCCTGTGGAGATGGGGCGACGTGTACAGCCCGGTCGTGTACCCATCCGCGACCAGTATCGAGGCGATCATCGCCGCGGTGCTGCCCTTGCCCTTCGTGCCCGCTACGTGGACGGTCGGGACGTCCAGGTGGGGATGGCCGACCCTCTCCAGGAGCAGGCGCATCCTGTCCAGGTGGAACACACCGTGGCCGGGGCTGTGCGTTCCCCGCTCGAAGTCTGCCAGGCCCATGATCCGGACCAGCGCGTCCTCATACGAAAGGGGCCGTCCGACGGTCGTGCTCGTGTGGTCTGCGGCGGGCATGGCTAGTGGTCCCGTACGTGGGCGGGCATGATGCCGATGTTGATCTTGAGGGCGTCCATGTAGGTCATCTTCTTCACGTAGTCGATGTTGCCCCTCATCGGGCGCGGAGCGAAGCCGAAGCTCGCCTCCACGGAATCGAGGTCCGTAGTATTGTCGATGCCGAGCATCTTCATCTGCTCGGACGTGACGGGGGGCCTGGGCATGAGTGCCTCCATCACGCTGACCATGGGCTCGAATATCTCGAGAGGGACGTGGACCTTGGCAGTCCTCACGCCCAGGGTCGCAGCTATGATGTCGATCATCTCATCGTAGGTGTGATGTTCGGGGCCGCCCAGCTCCAGCATCTCGCCGGACTCTCCCTCGTCATCCACAGCCGCCGCCAGGCACATCGCCGCATCGTCCGCCGCTATGGGCTGGAACCTGGCCCGGCCGTCGCCTGCTATCGGCACGACGGGCGACGTCTTGACCAGCGCCGCCAACACGTTGAAGAACTCGTCGCCCTCGCCGAACCCCACAGAGAAACGCAGCACCGTAGAGGCCATCGGCGACCGCTCGATCTCCTGCTCCGCCATCCACCGGCTGTACAGGTAGGGCACGGCCGGGTCCGATGACGCTCCGATGGTGCTTGCGCTAATGAACCTCTGCACCCCGGCAGTCTCCGCTGCCCGCAGCAGGTTCACTGTGCCCCCGTAGTTGACCTGCTGGAACGTCAGGCCTCCCACCTCCCGCACCACGGCGACCATGTGCACGACGGCATCCACGCCCTCGCAAGCGCGCTCCAGTGACTCAGCGTCGAGCACGTTCGCTTGCACGACCTCAACGTCCAGGTCGCCGAACACGGCGCCGCGCGATGCCGAGCGCGCCGCAGCTCTCACGGAGTGTCCGCCGGACGCCAGTGCCCTGACGACCCTTCGCCCAATGAACCCGGTGGAACCGGTTACAAGGACCCGCAATACCGTGCCCCCTTGCAGCAGGTGTCTGAGCCGGGTCTGCAGTCCCGGCCGTGCTACGGTTCCGAGTATAACCCGTGACCCCTAGAACACGCCAAGATACCCCATGAGCATCAGGCCAAGCCTGTTCAGTTCGCGTCCGTACCTGATAAACTCTCCACGGCTTCCGTCGCCTATCTGGCTCAACTGTTCTTGGGCCGGGCAATACAGCACCAGGGAGTTCACCAATGAGCAATCTCAGTAAGAGAGAAGAGGCCAGCCTGTCTGCATTCCTGGAGCCGCCCCGCATCGCCGTGGTTGCGACCGTAGGGAAGACGGGGATGCCCCAGCTTACGCCCAACTGGTACCGCTACTCAGACGGCAAGCTGACCGTCTCTACGACCAGGGAGCGGTACAAGTACATCAACCTGGAGCGGGACAACAGGATGGCAGTGTGCATCTACTCGGACACGGCTGCCCACGAGTACGTGACCCTGCGGGGTACTGTGGAGATACTGGACGGCGACGACATCTGGCCCGACACCCGGGCCATCGTCGAGAGGTACGTGCGTCCTGAGAGGGTCGAGAAGCGGATGGAGATTCTACGCGGGGAGAACCGCGTCATCCTGCGCCTCACTCCCGAACGCGTTCTCCACAGGCATATGTAACACCTGCCTCCTCGTCCGGACACCAAGCGCGAGATACAGGGAGAGATCCATGTACCCCATAGACCTTAAGGACAAGACCGGCGTCGTCTTCGGCGTAGCGAATCACAGGAGCATAGCCTGGTCGATAGCCAGCATCCTCCACGAGGCGGGCGCAAAGCTCGCCATCGCATACCAGAACGAGCGCGTGCGCAGCTCCGTCGCAAAGCTGGTCGAGCCCTGGGGAGACGCGCTGCTCGTGGAGTGCGACGTCAGCCAGGACGAGAACGTCGCCGCCGCATACGAGCGCATCGGGTCCGAGCTTGGGCGGCTGGACGTGGTAGCCCACAGCATCGCCTTCGCAAACAGGGAGGACCTCGGCGGGGCCTTCATGGAGACGAGCAGGGAAGGGTTCCGCGTCGCCCTCGACGTCAGCGCCTACTCCCTGATCCCCGTCACCAGGTACGCAGCGCCCCTGATGGACCCGGACGGCGGCTCCATCATGGCGATGACCTTCCAGGCCTCCGAGCGCGTATTCCCGGGCTACAACGTCATGGGCACCGCCAAGGCCGCGCTGGAGAACGAGGTAAAGCAGCTCGCCTCAGACCTTGGCCCCCAGAGGGTGAGGGTGAACGCGATTTCGGCAGGACCGCTCGACACCCTGTCGTCGCGGGTCATCAGCCGGTATCGCGACATGAAGCGAGTTCACGCCGAGCGCGCCCCGATGCGCCGCAACATTACTGTGGACGAGGTCGCCAAGACCGCCTTGTATCTGGCAAGCGACCTGTCGAGTGGCGTAACAGGGCAGGTCATTCATGTCGACACCGGCTACAGCGTGATGGGGATCTAGGGGTTGTCCGCGACCAGGCCCATCTACGTAGAGGTGGAGGAGAGCGACAACTCCTACGCCATGCCCATGCAGCTCTTCGAGGCCCGAGCCGATCCGGTACCCATCGAGACTGTGCGCCTGTTCGAGCCGGGCCGGCCCCACGGCGTATACGAGGTAACGGGCTGGAGCAGCGAGGATGACGGCTCCCCATGTCCAGCCACATATGTGCCTGTGTCAGACTCCGGACAGGCGGAGGCGCACCTGATTGTCGGGGGCGACTGGGGTGTGCGCATGAGGCCGTTGGGCAGCTCCGAAGACTGGGATATCGACGACCCGGAGCAGTGGGGCGAGCCATTCCTCTGGCTCTCAGACAGGAACGACGTAATCCTTTAGAGACTCTCCAATCTTTTTTTGCATTTCGTCTTAATTTTGCTCAATATCTTGGGGGAGTGTTGTTTCACGGCACACCATGTGGTATTATCCAGTCTGCCAGTGCGCTAATGACACAACAACATTCGCTGCACTGGCTCCTCCTTGAGCCGGCCCCCATGCGCGCGCATGGGGGCCACTTCTTGGTCTCCTGAAGGGCCGTAGACGGGGGGATGCTACAATAAGCGTCGCCGCGGCACTTTCGGACAGGGCGCATGACCTTCGACCAGGAACTCATCCGACAGGGACTCACCCTCACAGCGATCGGGATCGCCACCGCCTTCGGGCTCCTTATTGTGATGATGATCTTGATCTATGTCATGGGTTGGGTTACCAGTATCCCCGCCCGCCGCGCAGCGAAGGCAAGGATGGCTGCCGAGGCCGCTGCTGCCGAGTCCCGCGACCGCGCTCTGGCCGCCGTAGCAGCAGTCGCCGCCCTTTCCGGGTCCGTGGAACATGCCGAACACTCCGCGGGACCGACGACCTGAATGACAGAAATCACCGACTTCCTCAATTCGTCCGGCCTCACCAATCTCGACTGGCGCGCTGTCGTCATGGTCTTCGTGGGGCTTGGTTTCATGTACCTCGCTATCAGCAGGGACATGGAGCCCTACGAGCTCCTCCCCATCGGCCTTGGCGTCATAATCGCCAATCTGCCGCTGGCCGGCATGGCGTTGTTCGTACCCAGCGAGATGGGCCACCAGGAGTCCGGCATATTCGGCGTGGTCTTCCACTACGGCCTGTCGTTCTGGAACATCCTCCCGCCGATCATCTTCCTGGGCATCGGCGCCATGACCGACTTCAGCCCCGTCCTCGCCAACCCGAGGACACTGCTGCTCGGGGCGGCTGCCCAACTCGGTATATTCGTCGCCTTCTGGGGAGCACTCGCCACGGGACTCTTCGAGATCGAGGAGGCTGCGGCCATCGGCATCATCGGCGGCGCAGACGGCCCCACTACCATATTCCTGTCCGCCAAGCTCGCGCCGGAGCTTCTTGGCATCACAGCCGTGATCGCCTACTCCTACATGGCCAGCGTTGCCTTCATCCAGCCACCGCTGATGAAGCTCCTTACCACTGAGAAGGAGCGTAGCATAGTCATGAAGCCTCCCAGGGAGGTCTCGAGGACCGAGAAGCTGCTGCTGCCTCCTATTGCGATGATACTCATCATCCTCGTGGTGCCCCGTTCGGCGCCCCTCATTTCGATGCTCATGATCGGCAACCTGTTCAGGGAGAGCGGAGTGGTCCCCAGGCTTGCCAACACGGCCTCGAACGAGCTCGTAAACATCGCGACGATCTTCCTGATGATCACTGTCGGCACCCAGCTGTCAGCCGAGCGGGTCTTCGACACCGAGACGATAGTCATACTCGTCTTAGGGCTCGTTGCCTTTGCCTGCGGAACGGTTGGCGGCCTCCTCCTCGCAAAGCTCATGAACCTGGTCCTGAAGGAGAAGATGAACCCGCTCATCGGGTCTGCCGGCGTCTCGGCGGTTCCGATGGCTGCCCGCATATCGCACCACATCGGCCAGGAGTCCAACCCAAGGGTATACCTGCTCGGCCACGCGATGGGGCCCAACGTGGCGGGCGTGATCGGCTCGGCAGTGGTAGCCGGCGTGTTCATATCCCTCCTCTAGCCCATAGGCGCACCCGATGCCCACAATCCGCGTCAAAGTAGCCGACCGCTGGTTCACCGTAGAGGTGGCGGACCCCCATGCCTCGCCCGTGACGGCAATAGTCGAGGGCGAGGAGATCGAGGTGCGGCTCGAAGACGTGGTCGTCGCGGAGGTGCAGCCCGAGAGCATCGCGCCTCCCCCACCGTCTACACCCGCCCCGCCCGCGCCGGAACCGACGCCTGCGGTGGGCGCAGGGCCGGCTCCCACCAAGCTCTTCTCGTCGCCCATGCCGGGCGTGATTCTGTCGGTTGCCGTGTCGGTCGGAGACGAGGTCGTCACGGGCGATGAGATCTGCGTGCTCGAGGCGATGAAGATGCAGCAGATGCTCCGAGCCGACTGGTCGGGCATCGTCCGGGCAGTGCACGTCGAGGCCGGTCAGCAGGTCCTTGACGGCGACCCCATAGTGGAGCTCGAATAGCGGGCGCGCCGAACCCCCGTTTGGTAGACTACCGCCATACTGGTTGCGGGGGTGGACGATGAGCAACTCGATTCAGGATGTCAGGGCCATCGGGCAGTCGGTCTGGTACGACAACATCAGGCGCGGCCTCATCGAGTCCGGAGAGCTGCAGCGCCTCATTGATCTCGGCGTGACGGGACTCACTTCCAACCCGACCATCTTCCAGAAGGCCATCGCCGAGAGCAGCGACTACGACGAGGCCCTGGAGACTCTCGCGGCCGGCGGAAGCAGCGTCGACGAGATCTACGAGTCGCTTACCGTCGAGGACATCAGGGCAGCCGCCGACCTGTTGCGCCCGGTCTACGACGAGACCGAGGCCGCCGACGGATACGCGTCGCTGGAGGTCAGCCCGCACCTGGCGAACGACACAGGTGGGACTATCGAGGAGGCCCGGCGGCTCTTCGGGCTCCTGGACCGGCCCAACGTCATGGTAAAGGTACCGGCAACCCCCGCGGGCATTCCCGCCGTCCACAAGCTCATCGGCGAGGGCATAAACGTCAACGTAACCCTCACGTTCTCGCTCAGGGCATACAGGGACGTGCGGCACGCCTACATGGCCGGGCTCGAAGACCTGAAGTGGGCCGGCGGCGACCTGAGCCGGGTGGCCTCGGTAGCCTCGTTCTTCATCAGCAGGGTCGACACCGCCGTTGACTCCCGGCTTGGCGACGACCAGGACGACCTGAAGGGCGGGGCAGCAATCGCCAACGCGAAGCTGGCCTACCGGGACTTCAAGGAGGACTTCGGTGGCGACCGGTTTGCGGCACTCGCGGCGGAGGGTGCGCAGGTCCAGCGGCCCCTCTGGGCGAGCACGTCTACCAAGAATCCCGAGTACAGCGACGTCATGTACCCCGAGGCCCTAATCGGTCCCGATACGGTCGACACCATGCCGGAGGCTACGCTGCTAGCGTTCATGGAGCATGGCGCGGTCGCCGAGACGCTGGAGCAGGATGTGGACGAGGCTGAGCGGCTGATCGACCGGCTTGGCGAGGCGGGCGTGGACATGGACGAGGTGACGTCAGGTCTGCTTACCGACGGGCTCCAGCAATTCGCCGACTCGTATGACGAGCTCATTGCAGACATCGCTTCCAAGAAGGACCGGCTGATGGACTCCGAGGGCGCATAGAGGCGCGGTCCATGCCCGCTGAGACTACAAGCATAGTCATCATGGGCGCTTCCGGCGACCTCACGTCGCGGAAGCTGCTGCCGGCCCTGTTCAACCTCTGGCTCAAGGGGCGCATGCCCGGCACTTTCAATATCGTGGGGATGGCCCGCTCTGCCATGAGCGACGGTGAGTTCAGGGACCGAATGTGGAGCGGCGTGGCCGCTTCCGGGAATCTCGCGGATGAGAGGGGCAGATGGGAGGAATTCGCCGCCGGGCTCCGCTACTGCGAGGGCGACCTGGGCGACCTGTCGCACATGGGCAGGCTCGGTAAGGTGCTGGACGAGGTCGAGGGTGGCGCAGACAGCGCCAACCGGCTCTACTTCCTCTCCATCGCTCCCACGCTGTACAAGAAGGCGGTCGCGAGCCTGGGGGACTCGGGGCTTGCCAACGGGGCATCGGGGTGGAGTCGGGTCGTCATCGAGAAGCCCTTTGGGTGGGACCTCGGGTCGGCGCAGGAGCTGAACGGCGCCGTCCACGCGGTGTTCGACGAGGGGCAGGTCTACCGCATCGATCACTACCTGGGCAAGGAGACGGTGCAGAACCTGCTGGTCTTCCGGTTCGCCAACGCGATATTCGAGCCGATCTGGAACCGGAACTATGTCGACAACGTCCAGATCACCGTGTCGGAGAAGCTGGCCCTGGGCGACAGGGCAGGGTACTACGACCGGTCGGGCGTGGTGCGGGACATGATCCAGAACCATCTGCTGCAGGTGCTGTGCATCGTGGCGATGGAGCCGCCCATATCGATGGACGCCGATTCGCTTCGGAACAAGAAGGCCGAGGTGCTGAAGGCCGTGCGGCGGTGGACGCCCGCTGAGGCTTCGAGCCATGCCGTGCGGGGCCAGTACAGGGGGTACCGGGACGAGCCGGGGGTGCCGTCCGGGTCCACGACTCCAACCTACGCCGCGCTGCGGCTTTTCGTCGACAACTGGCGGTGGCAGGGGGTGCCCTTCTACCTACGGTCGGGCAAAGGCCTGTCGGAGAAGGTGTCGGAGGTCGTGATCGAGATCACCAGGCCGCCGCATCACCTGTTTTCGGGGGAGATCAGCAGGGAGCTGAGCCCGAACATGCTGTCGGTGCTCATCGAGCCGAACGAGGGAGTCCATCTCGACTTCGAGGTGAAGGTCCCGGACCGGGGCATGCACATGGAGCAGATGAGCATGGAGTTCCACTACGACTCGGCATTCGCGGGGCAGACCATTCCCGAGGCCTACCAGAGGTTGCTGCAGGACGCGCTGGAGGGGGACGCGTCGCTGTTCATCCGCAGCGACCAGATCGAGGAGGCGTGGCGAATCGTCGACCCGCTCATCGAGGCCTGGGAAGACCCGTACCCCGACTCGGCGCTCCATCCCTACGATCAGGGCTCGCAGGGCCCTGAGGCAGCCGACGCGCTGCTCGCGGCCGATGGGCGCGCGTGGCTGACCGGTCACTCCGACCACCCGGGCGCGGCCGTCCTGACGGCCGGTTAGCGGAGGCCTGACCACACTGGAGACCAGGCGGTCCGACGACGCAGGCCTCGCGTACCAGGTGGTGGAGCCTGACGGCTACCACGCTGGGGGCTCGTACCCGCTGGTCATACTCATGCACGGGTACGGGTCCAACATGAGCGACCTTGCGCCGCTCGCGCCGATGATTTCGCCGACGGGCTACCTGTTCGCGTTCCCGAACGCCCCCATCAGGATTGACTTCGGCATGGGCATGGCCGGTTACGCGTGGAGCGCGCCGCTCGAAGCCGACTTCGACGAAGACGGGCGGGCCGAGAGCCTGCTGGAGGCGATGATCGACGACGTGACCTCCAGGTACGGCGTCGAGGAGGGCAGGGTGGTAATCGGCGGCTTCTCGCAGGGCGGGATGATGGCCCTACGCCACGGGCTGCGCCACCCCGACCGTTTCCCGGGCATCGTCGCCCTCAGCTCACGCCTTCCTCCGCAGGACCAGCCTGTCGAGGCCGGGGACGCGATACGCGGTCAGCGCGTGTTCATCGCGCACGGAACCTACGACGACGTCATTCACGTCCAGGAAGGCCGCTCGGCCCACGACCTGCTCTCACGCGGCAGCTACCCTGTCGAGTACCACGAGTACGGGATGGCGCACCAGATCATCCCTGAGGTCATCGCTGATCTGTCCGCCTGGCTGGCGGGCACCCTGCCGCCTTCGTCCTGAATCGCCGGAGTCGGAGTTCAAGTGTAGGTTCTGTTCCCTGGATCTCAAGGAGCGCTCTTTCTTCTCCTCAACAATAATAACATATGTTCGGATTATGTCAATGGCGCTGTGATCGCTGTGAGGCAACAAATCCGGCGTCCTTGCATAGGCTATAATCGACGAGCCATCCCAATGACCGTGAAACGTGCACCGGTTAAGAGGTCATCATGAAGGGACCAAGCGAGATAACCTTCGAAGTCCGCGAAGCCGACGAAGGCGGATACTACGCCGCGGCGAGAGGCTATGACATCATCACGCAGGGCGACTCGTGGGACGACCTGAAGTTCATGGCACAGGACGCCGTGCTGTGCCACTTCGACGATGACTACGCACCGTCACTACTGTACGTGACAAGGTAATGCGCAGAGTAATCTTGTCTCGGTGGACTAACACACTTGTATTGGTGAGTACCTAGACTGCGTAGCCTTCTGGCGACCTGCTCAGAGCTGTCATTCCGAGCGCCAGCGAGGAAACTAGAGATGCCTCGCTCCGGGTCGACGTTGTTTGAGGGCAGCGATCTTAGGTTCCTCACTCCGTTCGGAACGACAGGAGTGGGTGTGCTAGACAGCGCGGAGGAAGTCGAAGTCGCAGCCTTTGTTGGCCTGGAGGACGTGGCGGGTGAAGAGCTGGGTGTAGCCGCGCTGGAAGCGCTCAGGTGGGGTGGGGGAGGCGGCGAGGCGTCTTTGTATCTCGCGCTCGTCGACTAGCAGGTCGAGCTTTCGGCCTGGTACGTCGAGCTCGATGATGTCGCCGTCTTGGACGGCGGCGAGCGGGCCCCCGGCGGCGGACTCGGGGGTAACGTGCACCACTACGGTGCCGAATGCCGTGCCGCTCATGCGGGCGTCGCTGATCCGCACCATGTCTCGCACGCCGCGGGCCAGGAGCTTGCGGGGCAGCGGGAGGAAGCCCCATTCGGGCATGCCCGGGGCTCCTATGGGCCCCGCGCCCTTCATCACCAGCACGTCGTCCGGGCGTACGTCCAGGTCGTCGGAGTCGATGCGCCGGTCGAGGTCGTCGTGATCCTCGAACACGACCGCCCGGCCGCGGTGGCGCAGCAGCTCGCGGGACGCGGCGGTCTGTTTCAGGACCGCGCCCGTGGGCGCGAGGGAGCCGCGGACGACGGCGAGGCCGCCCTCGTCATGCAGCGGCGCGTCCAGGGTCCGGATTACATTGCTGTTGTGGACGGCTGCGCCGGCGGTGTTTTCGCCCAGGGTCCGGCCCGTCACCGTGGGGGTGTCGAGCTCCAGCAGGGGAGACATCTCCTTGAGCAGGGCGGCGAGGCCACCGGCGTTGAAGAAGTCCTCCATCAGGAAGCGGCCCGACGGCTTCAGGTCCAGCAGGAACGGCGTCGACCTGGACAGCTCATCGAACAGGTCGAGATCCAGCTCGATGCCCGCGCGCCCGGCGATGGCGGTGAGGTGGATGACGGCGTTGGTGGAGCCGCCCAGGGCGTGCAGGGCCCTGATGGCGTTGCGGACCGACGGCTCGGTGACGAAGCGGGCAGGCGTCTCGCCGCGCCGCGCCAGGTCGACTATACGGCGGCCGGCCTGCTCTCCGAGGCCGATGCGGCGGGAGTCGGCCGCGGGTATGTCGGCGTTGCCGGGGAGGGCGATGCCGAGGGTCTCGCAGATCGCAGCCATGGTGGACGCGGTGCCCATGACGCCGCAGTGGCCGGGGCTGGCTATGATCGCTCCCTGGAGGTCGGCCCAGTCGTCCTCGGTGATCCTGCCCGCGCGGAGCTCCTGCTGGTAGCGGCGGCAGTCTGTGCAGGTGCCCAGCTCCTCGCCGCGCCAGCTTGCCTTGAGCTGGGGGCCGCCGGTGACCATGATGGCGGGCACGTCCGCGCTGATCGCGCCCATCAGCATCGCCGGGGTAGTCTTGTCGCACCCGGCCAGGAGCACCACGCCGTCTAGCGGGTTCGCGCGTATCGACTCCTCGACGTCCATGCTCATCAGGTTGCGGTAGAGCATGGTAGTGGGGCGCATGTTGTACTCGCCCAGGGACATCACGGGGAACTCGAGGGGGAGGCCGCCGGCCTGGGAGACGCCGCGCTTGACTGCCTCGCCGATGGTGCGGAGGTGTGCGTTGCAGTGGGTCAGCTCGCTCCAGGAGCTGCAGATGCCGATGACGGGGCTGCCGTCGAGGGCGTGCTCGCCGAAGCCCTGGGAGCGAAGGGCGGCGCGCCTGAGCCAGCCGTAGAGCTCGGGGGAGTCGAGCCACTCGCGGGAGCGGAGCGCGGGGCCGCTCACTCCTGGGGCTCGTCCGAGGGCTCTTTCGCGGGAGGCGGCGAGGCGGGGGCGCGCATCTGGGCCTCGATCCAGCGCTTGAGGGCGTCCATGGAGCGGGGGGCGACGTAGAAGACCTTCAGGGAAGGCGGGAACTGGAGGCCGTGGTCCTCGCGGATGCACAGCACGCCGGCCTCGTCTTCGCCCAGGGTCTCGTCGATGCGCTCGATCATGCGGCGGGTGCGGCCTTCGCTGGCCTCGCGATAGCCGTCCATCGCAAGCTGCATGACCTTCTCGCTCATCAGCCCGATGCCTATGCAGCGCTGCCAGTCCATGCTCTCCTCGAGCAGCGCGCGGTCCTCCAGGCCCTCCAATTTCGCGCCCGCGTGGCAGAGCGACTTGATGAAGGAGCCGCCCCTGGGGTTGATCTGCTCGACCATCTCGATGCCGGAGTCGCCGCCGTCGGAGACCATCTCGTGGTAGACGCGGGACACCTGGCCGAGGGAGCGGGACAGGCTGGCGACGTGGTCGCGCACCTCGGACCAGTAGCCGTCCAGCAGCGCCTGTCCCTCGTCGGGCAGGGTGGGCGGCAACATGAAGCTGGGCACGAGGAAGAGCTTGCGCTCCCCGCTGTACTGCCCTGCTTCGGGCTTCGGCATCTGGGTGATGGGTGTGGCCATAGCTCGGCTCCGGGGTCGTGGGTTCGTTGGGGGAATAGTATAGAGGAGAAGGGAGGTGGTGAGTAGGACGGATGCTGCTCGGGGAGGTCACCCTCACCCCAACCCTCTCCCGTCAAGGGAGAGGGGGAAAGACACCACGCCGCCGTGGGACCTACGGCTATGTTGTGCTGGTGGTTGGCCCGATGGTATCTGATGGGTCGTGCCGGTCCAAGCCAGCGTTGCGTGACGGCAGGGCCGAGGGCGGGTTTCAAACCCGCCCCTACGACCGGGCGAGTCACTCTCACCCCTTCGGCAAGCCCTTCGTCAACGCCCGCTCCCGTCAAGGGAGAGGGGGAAAGACACCCCGCCGCCGTGGGACCTACGGCTATGTTGTCCGGTTGTCGTGTGGGGCTTCACCCGGGCGGTGAGCGGCCGGGGGTTGCCTCGCGGCGCTTGCGGGCTCGGGCGTCACCGAGCTGGCGTCGGAGGCGGCGGGGGAGCCGGGGGCGAGTTTTTGGTTGGGAGGGGGACCGGGGATGGGTTCCGGCCTGCGCCGGAACGACGGATGTGAGGTCTGGGTTGGCTGGGTTGCTGGGGACCCCGCCGCCCCTCTGGGTTCCGGTCTGCGCCGGAACGACGGATGGGGTGGGTTCGGGGTCTTCGGTTGTTTCGGCGGAGCACTGCCCTTCGACAAGCTCAGGGCGAACGACTTTGGGTTCGGCGCCGTCCTCCCCGCCGCCCGCCTGGGTTCCGGCTTTCGCGGGAACGACGGTTGTGTGGTCTGCTTTGGCTGCGGTGCTGCGAGCCCGGCCGCCCCCCTGGGTGGGGGACGGTTCCTGGGGCAGGAATCCGGCCTGCGCCGGAACGACGATGGAGGCCTCATCGCGGAGTATGTGTGCTATTAGCTCTTTGGCGGCGGCTAGCCTGTGGCGGGTCCTGAAGGTGGGTTCTCTGCCGTGCATGACCTCGTCGAGGAATTCGACGATGGTGCCGCCGTCGGCCGTCTGGGCTCGGATGAGCTGTCTCATGAGGAACTCGTCTATACCAGAGAGCACGGTGAGGAATTCCCGGGTAATAGTGGGCGGGGCGATCAGGTCCACGATCACCGGGGTCCTCTCCTCGGCGTCCTCGCCGGCGCATGGGTCGTCGGAGTTGGGGAGTCTGCGTGTGGAGTGGGCGCATGGGATGCCCTTGTATTTGGCGAGGAACTCGGCGGCTTCCTCCGAGCCGAATTTCACGAGGTGCTTTGCGGCGTCGATCCTGTGGCAGAGCTCAGCGCCTTCGATCCTGCCGGTCATGACGTCGGTGAAG
>DAOULA010000072.1:0-1877 GCA_034420735.1 Dehalococcoidia bacterium | reverse complement strand
GTCTCGCGGTACCACTCGTCCCACCCGGGCATGTGGTGGGCGAGCACCATGCCGGGATGCGGCCCAGGCCCCAGGGGCCTGGCGAGGTAGGCGTTTATCACGTCGCCGCCGTGGCCGCGGATGGTGATGGTCTCGGCAATCATGCCCTCATACATGTCGGTCGTGTACATCGGAGCGCCTCCATCGATTTCGCAGGGATGGCCTAGAGCGTGCCGCCCTAGCGATGGTATGTCAAGGGCCGACGCCGCGAAGCGCTAGCGCCGGAAGTTGCGCCTCAGCTCCGACACGTACCGGCGGCCCAGGGCCTCGCCGTTGGCGTCGAGCCACTCGCTGAGGCTCGTCGTGCCGGTGGCGGGGCCGTCTGAGGTCAGCAGGCTGGCGGTCAGGCCGTCGATCTCGTCGCGGGTTAGCACGACGTCCCGGATGAGCAGCCCGACGAGCCCCGTCAGCGCCAGGCTCACCGCCGGGGACGTGTGGACGAAACGGCAGCCCGAGCCCACCGCCGCGGCCAGCAGGCGCAGCAGCGCCTCGAAGGTCAGGGTCTCGGGCCCGACGGCGTCGGTGACGGTGTCGCCGGTTCGGGAGCCTTCCGCCACCGCCAGGGCGGCGAGGTCGTCGACGTATATGGGCCGGACGAGGTAGTCACCGCTGCCGACGATGGGGAAGAAGGGGAAGCGCCGGATCGCCCACGCCATGTTGTTCAGCAGCACGTCCTCGGCGCCGAAGACCAGCGTCGGCCTGACGATGGCGTACGGCACGCCCAAGGTCCTCAGCGCCTCCTCCACACGTGCCTTGCCGCTGAAGTACGGCAGCCGCGACCCGGAGTCGGCGTTGGTGATGGAGACGTGGACGATCCGAGCCACGCCTGCGTCCCTGGCGGCCTCGAACAGCGCGGTGGAGTTCTCGACGGCGCGCTCGAAGGTCGTGTCGCCCCGCGCGAACCTCACCCAGTAGGTGTTGTAGAGCACGCCGGCGCCCTGCATCGACCTGCGCAGGCCGTCCGCGTCGGCGAAGTCCAGGGGCGCGACTTCGACCGCGCCGTCGAATGGGTCCTTACGGTCGGGGTGGCCGGTCAGCGTCTTCACACGCACGCCAGCGTCGAGCAGGCGCCGGGCGATGTACTTGCCGGTGTAGCTGAACGCGCCTGTGACGACGGCCGTTTCGGGATGAGGCATTGCGGCGGTCAGACCCCCTCTGCGTAGGCGGAGTGGAAGGTGTCGACGCCGGCACGGAAGCCCGAGCCTTCGTCGCGGACTATGGCGACGGGGCTCGCGAACCCGGCGAAGCCCCCCTGCACGTGGTCGTCGCCGATGACGTAGATCTCGTGACCGCGTCGTTCGAGCTCCGCGACCACGCCGGCGGGCATTCGCGGGTCTACGCTCGTGACCGCCAGCGAGCAGTCGACGCGGGGCGAGTCGATGGCTTCCTGCGGGCCTATGCCGAAGTCGACGACCTTGGATATGAGCTGGGTGACGCAGTTGGTTATGCGCCGGCCGCCAGACGCGCCGACGGCCATTCGCACGCCGTCCGGCCCCATCACCAGCGCCGGCGTCATGTTGTTGAGCGGGTACTTGCCCGGCATGATCGAGTTCACCCGGCCCGGCACCGGGTCGAACCACATCATGCCGTTGTTCATCACCACGCCGGTGCCCTTCGGCACGAACCCGGACCCGAATCCACCCATCAGAGTGTTGGTGAGCGACACGGCGTTGCCCTCCGAGTCCATGGCGCAGAGATGCGTTGTGCCGGAGTCGAGGGCCGGAACGCTGCCCGGCAGCTTCTCGCCCGGCTGGCCGGGGTCGAAGGCCCACGGGTCGCCCGGCTCGATGTCGCACAGGCGGCCTGGGTCGATGAGGCCGCGCCGCAGGTCTGTGTAG
>DAOULA010000071.1:0-3786 GCA_034420735.1 Dehalococcoidia bacterium | reverse complement strand
CTTGCACTGTTTCTCTGAAGTCACGAGTGAGGGGCATGGTTCAGGCCTCCTGTCTCTTGCGACGTTTGTACTCCTGCCATAGGTACCAGGCATCCTCGATGTCATTCTGCTGGCGCCTCTTGGTTCCCCCGCCTAGCAGGATGATCAATTCGTTGCCGTCCATCCCAAAATATATCCTGTAGCCTGGGCCAAAGTGCATGCGATACTCCGACACGCCGCGTCCAACGCCCCTTGCGCCAGACAGGTTGCCCATCTCCATGCGGGCTAGGGCTGCCCTCAGCCTCGTTGCCGCAGTGGCGTCGAGACTATCGAACCAACGACCAAATGGGCTTCGCCCCCATGCATCGACATACTCTCTGACTTCGATCATACCATATTGGTAACGATTATGTTACCTATCTTGCCAAGCCTATCGTACAGACCCCGCGACAGCAATGCTCGATGCTCCGGTACCAGTACCTAGGGGTGAGACGCTACTGGAAGACATCCCGTATGCGCTCTACGAAAGGCCTGTCCTGAGGATCCACGCTTCCTTCCCACTCGACCAAGTAGTCCATTAACATGGATGAAGAAGCAGGTAGCCGGCGAATGGCGTTCCATCCTGTGGGCTCGCTTTCGAAGATTGGGAGCAGCGAGTAGGCGACTACCGCGTTCTTGTCCCTCTGGTAGCGGTCGTTACGGAGACTCTCTTCTTCGATCTGAAGCCATGCAGCGAGTGTCATGCCTGCGGGGAGTTGGCGCTCTTCGCAGGAGAGATACCCTTCAGCATAGCTAGCCAGTGAATCTGCGTAGTCAGTCCAGTTAGGATACGGCGGGTTGGTAGACCATATCTCGGCCATGCGTCGTAGGGTGAATACCGAAGCCAATTCGCAGATTGTTTCGTGGAACCAGTTGTTTGGCCCTTCTCCCAGACGCCCGTAATCGGACAGGACATGACAGAGTTCATGTGAAAACTGATAGGCGAACTGGCTCCACCTTCTTTCACGCGCGGTCAGCTGGATGAAGAAGGGCTCGGTAACATGAGAGCGGTAGTGGGTCCTCGGTTCCCAGTCACTGCATGGTGCCGGGACGACGATGATAGTTCCCGCAACCGGAGCTCTTAGCAATCCATTCAGGTGAGAAGCAGTATTGCCTAGGAGGACTTCAATGTCCACGATCCGGCCTCGACCCCACCCAAATGGCGCAATCACGGTCTTCATCGGTGGAAGGGAATGCTAGTCCCCGTCAGGTTCAACTGTATACAAGCTGTTGTCTTCTGCGCAATGACTCCGGACTTCTTCCACCCATCTCTCGTACCAATACCAAGTGTTCGCCACCATCACGCCGAAGCCCTTCCCGGGATTCTTCGCGTCCATCTCTTTCCACAAGAGAGTGTGGTGATGCATCTTGAAGTTGGAGTATCCCTCTTGCCGCATCAGCTCGACGACTTGACCAGGAAGGATCTTGGGCCGCTCGACTTCCTTCTGAACCCAGTACTGTTTATCGATCTCTTTGGCGAGGTCAGTATCGGCTCCAATGAACTCAATGGCTTTGTCAGCTTGAGAGGCTTTCGTCGTCAGCTTTCGAACGAAGAGTAGACGGTACGAGAAATGCGGATGCTGGTACTCCTCAGATGGTAGCTCAGAGTCAAACTGACCAATGTAACGGGCAACGTTGCTTGGCAAGGGCTGAATATCCTCGTCGGTTGATATGGGGGAAGTCAAGTCGCGCAATTGAAGCGAATACAACATACTCGCTGCGATGCTGTAGGGATTTCCAAAGAGTCGTGTGATTTCCCGTTCGTAGTTGAGGACACATGCAACGTACCTTCCAGTGAACGCCTCATCGACCCCAGCCGACCGGTGATGTTCGATTTCGTTTCTGAGTCCGATCAGGAACCGAAGGTTGCTCTTAGTCGGCCCGTCCAGTGGACAGGAATTCTCATCGAGACAACGTTTGAGTTCCCAGTACTTGAAGGCTCCCGATTCGGTCCTCTCGAACTTACGGCGATTGGGGCCTTCATCATAGTATCGGTACTCCACACCTCTGCGGCGGTAGTAGGCATGGAGTAAGTATGTCCAAGCGATCACAACGAGAACGATAAACGTTTCCGTCTTGAACATAGTAAGGGGGTTATTGAAGGTCTGCACCGCATTGAGGGCTGCCTCACGAGACTTCAGAAGCAGCTCCCTATATACTGTCGGCCCTCGTGTCTTAGCCATTGCTGCTTCCCCAGCTTCTCACTGATATCGCTCTCGTACTGTCACAAGCAGATCCACTCCTGTAATCCCCCGAACTCAAGGAGTTCCCCGCATGCGCTATGGGTCGGGGCGAGTATCAGTCCCATTGGAGTGTCGCAAGAAAGGACCGCCTGCCCATCTCCCTAACGGTGCGCAGAATAGTACCAGTTCACATCAGTCTGGCCAATCAGGCGCTGAGCATGTTTAGGGCTGAGCCGGCTTTGAACCATTCGATTTGGCCTGTGGCCATGGAGTGGTCTAGGTGGATGGTGTCGGTGGTGTTGTCGGTGTGGTGGATGGTGCATTGGACGGGCTTGTTGGGGGCGAGGTTGGCTAGGTCGGTTAGGCTGATGCGGTCGTCCTCCTGGATTAGGTCGTAGTGGGCTGGGTCCTGGAAGGTGAGGGGGAGGAGGCCCTGCTTCTTGAGGTTGGACTCGTGGATGCGGGCGAAGCTGCGGGCTATGACGGCAGCGCCTCCGAGGAGCCTGGGACTGAGGGCGGCGTGCTCCCGGCTGCTGCCCTCGCCGTAGTTGTCGTCGCCTATGACGACCCAGCGCAGTCCGGAGTCGCGGTAGTAGGCGGCGGTCTGTGAGAAGGCGCGGCCAGTCTCGCCGGTGAGGACGTTCTTTCCCTTGCCCGCCTCGCCGGTGAAGGCGTTGGCCGCGCCCATGAACATGTTCTCGCTGAACTTGGTGAGGTGACCGCGGTACTTGAGCCAGGGCCCTGCGGGGGATATGTGGTCGGTGGTGGTCTTGCCCTTGGTCTTGGCCAGGACGGGGAGGCGCTCGTAGTCGCTGCCGTCCCAGGCGGGCCAGGGGTGCAGAGGCTCGAGGCGGTCGCTGTTGGGGTCGATGGCGACCTCGACGCTGCTGCCGTCCTCGGGCGGGGCGACGTAGCGTGACTCGCCGGGGTCGAACCCGGTGGAGGGGACCTCGGGGGCCTGCTCCGGTGGGTCGAGCCTGAAGGTGGAGCCGTCCTCAGCGGTGAGCTCGTCGGTGAGCGGGTTGAACGAGAGGCTGCCGGCGAGGCCGAGGGCGGTGACGATCTCGGGGCTGGCGATGAAGTTCATGGTCTCGGACCGGCCGTCGTTGCGGCGGGGGAAGTTGCGGTTGTATGAGGTGACGATGGTGTTGGGGGTGCCGTCGAGGAGCTTTTCGCGCTTCCACTGGCCGATGCAGGGTCCGCAGGCGTTGGCGAGCACGGTGGCGTCGATGGCCTGGAGGGCGGCCATCTGTCCGTCGCGCTCGATGGTGGAGCGGACCTGCTCGGAGCCGGGGGTGACCATGAGGGGCGTGGCGGAGGACGCGCCGTTTGCACGGGCCTGGCCGGCGACGTCGGCGGCGCGGCTCATGTCCTCGTAGGAGGAGTTGGTGCAGCTGCCGATGAGGGCGGTGTCGATGGTGTCGATGAAGCCGTTGGAGTCGTCGGCGACCTCGGCGGCGAGCATGGATATGGGGCGGGCCCTGTCGGGGGAGTGGGGCCCGACGACGTGGGGCTCGAGGGTCGAGAGGTCGATCTCGACGAGGCGGTCGAAGTACGGCGCGGGGTCGTCGACGACCTCGGCGTC
>DAOULA010000070.1:0-16274 GCA_034420735.1 Dehalococcoidia bacterium | reverse complement strand
TGTTCATCTTCCATGTCACGGTGTCGCCGGCCCGTATGCGCAGCCGCTGCGGAAAGAAGGCGTTGATCGCAGCCGTCCTCTCGCCTGCCCCAACCAGCACGGTCAGCTCCCTTGGCGGGAACGTCTCGGGCGTCGCCGTGGGCTCGGGCGTCGGCGGCTCCGACGTACCGGAACAGGCCGCGAGGACCAGCGCCATGGCGACCAGCGCCAGGCCGGCGGGCGAGGCCGCCCTCAGCTTTGAAATGTGCAGGCGGATATGGGTCATCTGGCGAGGCAGCTTCACGTTACAAGCTACGTGTGGGTGATGAGGTTGGTTTGCTCACATTCTGGACATGGAGGGCGTGTCGAGTCAACAGGCGCTCGGCTGGAATCGCATACCCGTATTGGCTATACTGCCGTGCGTTCGTCCACCGCTGTTCCCAGGAGGCTCCCATGGAAGTCGGGTACTTCACCATGCCGCTGCACCCGCCGGGGTCGAACCTCACCAAGACCTTGGAGGACGACCTGGAGCAGATCGTCACCCTGGACGGCCTCGGCTACGTCGAGGCGTGGATAGGCGAGCACTTCACGGCCGAGTGGGAGAACATTCCCGCGCCCGACCTCTTCATCGCCCAGGCCCTTGGCATGACGAAGAGCATCGCGCTGGGCACGGGCGTCACCTGCATGCCGAACCACAACCCCTTCATGATTGCGCACAGGATAGCGCAGCTCGACCACATGGCGAAGGGCAGGTTCATGTGGGGCGTCGGCGCTGGCGGCTTCCTTGGGGACTTCCAGGTCTTTGGCGTAGACCCCAAAGAGGGCGAGCACAGGGACATCACCAGGGACGCGATAGACCTGATCCTGAAGCTGTGGGAGGACCCGCAGCCTGGGCTGTACGAGCACAAGTACTGGCGGTTCAACGTGCCGGAGCCCGTCGACGAGATAGGGCTGCGGTTCCACGTCAAGCCGTACACGGATCCTCACCCGCCCATGGCCGTGGCGGGCGTGTCCGAGCGGTCGGACACGCTGGAGGTGGCGGGCGAGCGGGGCTGGCTGCCCCTCAGCATCAACCTGGTCCCGACGCCCGTGGTCAAGACGCACTGGGAGGCCGTGGAAAAGGGAGCGGCGAGGGCGGGCCGCAACGCCGACAGGTCCCAGTGGCGGGTGGCCCGCGAGGTCTACATCTCCGACACGACGGCCCGGGCCCGCCGGGAGGCCCTTAACGGCGTGCTCGCCCGCGACTTCGACCAGTACTTCCTGCGGAGCCTGCCGATGTCCCGGATGCTCGACATCATGAAGGTCGACGTCAACATGCCGGACTCCGACGTGACGCCGGAGTACCTAGTCGACAACGTCTTCATCGTCGGCAGCCCGGACGACGTGGCGGAAAAGCTCCACACGCTGTACGAGGACCTCGGCGGGTTCGGCGTATTGCTGGCAATGGGGCACGAGTGGGAGCCGCGGGACAAGTGGCTGGGCTCGATGACCATGCTGAAGCAGGAAGTCATGCCCAGGCTGGCAGGCCTGGACTAGTAGACCCCATTTCGGGGTCTACTCGGGCGGCCCCTCTATCAGCGCAAAGGCATACTCCGCCAGGACCCGCACGTCCTCAGGCGGCGCCTCGGGCGCGCCGTCGCCGTCCGGAATCGGGCTCCCGTCCCGCAGCGTATCCCTGTCGACCCAGCGCCAACCATCGTTTATCGCCCCTGGCTCGCCCGCCGGGCGGCAGAAGTAGATCATGTCGATGTGCTGATGATAGCCCTGCACCGGATCGTGGATGTCCTCGATCATGATCGTGAACGGCGGCTGGACGTGCTCTGGGTACTTGAGATCCAGGCGCGGCGCGGTCGGCACGACCACCGCCTCCAGGCCCGCCTCTTCCTCGACCTCGCGCAGGACCGCCTGAACTGGGTCCTCGTTCGCCTCGACGTGGCCCCCTGGCGGGAGCCACGCCTTCACCTTCGGGTGCCAGTGCAGAGCCACCCGGCCCCTGTGCACGACGAACCCGGTCGCCGTGAAGTGCCTCGTTACCGGCATCCTATGGGCCGGCCTGCGTAGCCTCGCCCTGGCCCGGCTCGCTAGAGTCCCCGCCTTCAGCTGGGCGTGCCCGCGCGGCCCGACGCGCGGACCTGGAGCCCGCACGCCTGCCGAGGAATATCGCGACCACCACGATGACGGCGATGATGGGGCTGAACACCAGCAGCCAAATCGAGCCCGTGATCGCCGCCGCAGCGATCGCCGAAAGCGTCCTCACCGCGGTCTTCCACTGTTCCCCGAAGCTCCAGCCTGCGATCACCCATCCCTGGGCCTCCCGGACCTCCACGTCCACCGTGCCGGAGCCCTCCACCTCGCCCGCCTCCATCGTGCCCGTTATCGTGAGCCTGGCCCTGTACGGGCGGGGACGGTAGTTCGTGTAGACGTGGATGGCGACGGCCGTTGTCACGCCCTCTTCGATGCTCCCGGCTGCCGGGCTCGAGCCGTCCCCGAAGTCCCACGTGTATTTCACGTCGGTCATCCCGGCCGGCCTGGTGAAGGAGCCCGAAAGCTCGACCGTCTCGCCCTCCTCGGCAGTCACCCACTCGCCGGCGAAGACCTCGATGTTCGGAATCCGTGAGACGGTGGCGATGAGCGTATCCTCGCCCTCCGCAAGGCCGCCGTCTCCGAACCCAGTGATGTTGAACTGGACGATGTACGGCGAGTCTCTCTCGTCCTCGTACCAGTGGTGGACAGTCGCCGTGACCCTGCGGTCTCCATCGCCCGTGGGCGCCGTGCGGTTACCCGAGACGACCTGCGTCCCGTCTCCGAAGTCCCACGTATAGTCAAAGCTCTCGATGCCGTCCGGCGGCGTGAAGGTCGCCCGGAACCTGACCGGCTCGCCCACGCCCGCCCTCACGTCCGGGCCGACGTCGGGGACCATCTCTCCCGGCTCCTCAGACAGCGACACGTTCAGCAGCGAGTAGGCCGATGTCTGCTCTAGGAACTTGATGCGCCCCTGCAGCCGCTCCACGTCCTCCTGCACCCTCGAGAGATTCTGCTGCACGGCCAGGGCGTCGTCGACCTTCTCCGCCCGCTCCAGCAGCTTCAGCAGGGCCTCCTCCGTCGCCATCGTGTTCTTCAGCCGGCTGGACAGGTCGACGTACTCGTCCGTCACGTCCCGGCTGTCGGAGCTCTCGTATTGCACCCTGAGCGAGAGCGCCCTGATGTCCAGGATCGCCTGGTCCAGCACTTCCGCTGGAACGCGGATCGAGACGGAGCCCGTGTGCATCAGCGGCCTGTTGGACGAGACGACCCAGCCGCCCATCCTCTTCGCCAGCTCGCCGATGTCGTCGATGGCGACGCCCACGTCGTCGACCTCGACCCCCATGTCGACCGTGCGAATGATGATCCGCTGCTGCGTAACGAGTTGGGCAAGCTGCTGGTCGGAAGAAGTGGCAGAATCGCTCTCCAGCACGACCTTGGCTGCGGCAGCCGGAGCTGCCAGGGATGCAGGGGCGCCAGGAAGGCCCGGAGCGGCTGGGGCCTGCGTGACGGAGCTCTCTTTACGCTCAAGCCCATCCATCGCCGACTGGACAATCGCGGCAGCCATCGCAGGTGCAGGTGCGGCGGCAGCGTCTTCAGTCCCGGCCCAGTAGGGCTCTGATTCTTCGGCCGAACCCCCGCAGGCCGAGGCCGCGAGAAGCAGCAGCACGATCACGAGTATCCACCACTTGGTCGTCGGCCTGATGTCGGACATGCTGTACCTCCGCCGGGGGCTGTAGCTGCTGTGCTTCACGTAGAGTAGAACGCCGTCGAGGGTGTTTGGGTTATCATAGCACCGCAACCGCACACAACCGCAGTGGAGGGCCTGACTCATGCAGCTCGAAGACAGGGTAGCGTTGGTAACCGGTGCCGGAGGCGGCTTCGGGAGGGCCATATCCCAGGCCCTGGCGGCCGGCGGGGCGCACGTCCTCGTCACCGACCTCCTCGAGTCGGGCTCCGAGACGGCCGAGGAGGTCGGCGGGACCTTCATCCAGGCCGACATCTCCACCATGGAGGGCGCCAACGACCTCGGCAGGCGCGCCCTGGAGGAGTCCGGAGGGGTCGACATCCTGGTCAACAACGCCGGCATCCAGCAGATCCACCCGGTCGACGAGTTCCCCGACGAACAGTGGGCCAAGATGATGCAGATCATGCTCAACGCGCCCTTCCAGCTCACCAAGGCCGTCGTGCCCGGCATGAAAGAAAAGGGGTGGGGCCGCATCATCAACATCTCGTCGATCCACGGCCTCGTCGCAAGCCCCTACAAGTCCGCCTACAACGCCGCCAAGCACGGCATCATCGGCCTGACCAAGACCGTCGCCCTCGAGGTCGGCGACTACGGCATCACCGTCAACTCCATCTGCCCCGGCTACGCCAACACGCCCCTCGTTCAGAAGCAGATCGGCGACCAGTCCCGCACCCTCGGCATCCCCGAGGCCGACGTAGTCACCGACGTGATGCTCGCCCCCGCCGCCATCAAGCGCCTCGTCGAGCCCGACGAGATCGCCGCCATGGCCGCCTACCTCTCGTCCGACGCCGCCCGCTCCATCACCGGCGCGTCCATCTCAGTAGACGCGGGCTGGACAGCGCGGTAGCTATCTGGCTCAGAGCAAACGAAGGAAGATCGTTCGCCCTGAGCCTGCCTGTCCTGAGCCCCGTCGAAGGGTCGAAGGGCAGTGCTCAGCAAATTCAATCCGTAGTGGAAGTGCTCGGCGAGACCGGACCCATCAAGAATCTTAGGAGGGCGTTAACGGCGTGAAAACGGGCCTGCCGCAACTCACCCGGGTCTACCAGAACCACCACCTGGACAGCACGCGCTGGGAGCGCTTCCAGCCGCGCGACGACGACATAGTCGTGGCGACGCCATACAAGTCGGGCACGACCTGGATGCAGACCATCGTTCGCAGGCTCCTGTTTGGCGAGCGGGAGTCGGAGATGCCGTCGCTGGGCGAGCTGAGCCCCTGGTTGGACCGGCGGCTGTCCCCCCTGGACGCAGTCATCAGGGACCTGGAGGCGCAGGAGCACCGGCGATCGGTCAAATCGCACATGCCGCTCGATGGCCTGCCGTACTTCCCGCAGGTCAAGTATGTCGTGGTCAGCCGTGACGCGCGCGACGTCTTCATGTCGCTCTGGAACCACTACAGCAACTACACCGACACCTTCTACCAGCTGCTGAACGAGACCCCGGGCAGGGTCGGCGACCCGCTGCCGCGCTGTCCCGGTGAAGTCCGCGAGCTGTGGCGCATGTGGACCACGAAGGGCTGGTTCGAGTGGGACAGCGAGGGCTTCCCGTTCTGGTCTAACATGCGGCACGTGCAGACCTGGTGGGACTACCGCCACCTGCCCAACATCCTGTTCGTCCACTTCAACGACCTGCTGGCAGACCTCCCGGGCGAGGTGTCGAGGGTCGCCCGGTTCCTCGACACCGAGCTCGACGACGAGTCCCTGGCGTCGACCGTCGAAGCGGTCACGTTTCGTTCGATGAAGCAGAACGCCGAGCAGACGTGGCCCCGCCTGGACAACCTAATGAACGGCGGCGCGCAGACATTCTTCCACAGCGGTTCGAACGGCCGGTGGAGGGAGGTCCTGACCGACGAGGACCTGGAGCTATACGACGCGGCAGCGGCCCGCGAGCTGTCCGAGGAGTGCGCCCGCTGGCTAGAGGACGGCAGCCCGGAAGTCTAGCCCGTCACATCTCCTGGCCACACGAGTGCAAACCCTGCCGTCATTCCGGCCTTGAGCCGGATTGAAGGTACGTTCGGCCTGAACCTGTCAAAGGCCAGTGCTAGTAGCTGTCACTCGAAATTCCGGCTGCCGTATAGCATCATACCCAACCCCAAAGCGCCGACCAGGACCCAGTGCGTCATCTGGATGTACACGAGCTGCGCCTGGGCGATGCTCCCCGTGTCCAGGTAGTACCAGTCCCCCAGCACCCCAAGCCAGTTCATGACAGCCAGCACCACGAAGAACACCCCGACGAGCAGGAACACCACCTTCATGTTGATAAACGACAACACCCTCGACATGAGCATCATCGGCACCTCCTTTACCGGCGGGCAGACTACCCACGCCCCTACCGTGAGTCAACCCCGATTCTGCGCACCCGCCAAGTGCGGCCAGAAGGTATAATCGCCAGCAGCGATGCGCGAGGAGCTACGTTGGGCGTCACGCAGGTAACCGTCACCGTCAGGAATCCCGCAGAGCCGGACAAGACCTGGGAAGGGCTATTCCTGGTCGACACGGGCGCGATCGACTCCCTAGTGCCCAGGCAGCACCTGGAAGCCATAGGACTCAAGCCGAAGGGCCAGAGGGTGTACGGGCTCGCCGATGGCAGCGAAGTCAGGCTGGACGTCACCACCGGCGACATCGAGTTCATGGGGGACATAGTCGGGTCGACCATCGTGTTCGGCGAGGAGGACTCCGAGCCGCTCCTCGGCGTGACCGCCCTCGAATCCGTGGGCATCGAAGTCGACCCCAGGAATCAGAAGCTGACGAGATTGCCATCGACTAGGCTCAAGGGCCTCAGGCAGAAGGATCAGGGTTCAGCGGAGACGGCCACCTAGATCACTAAGCCCCAACCGCCGGCACTCCCAGCTCCTCGACCTGTGCGCTGAATCTTCCCACATCCTCGTCCCTGGCCCGCTCCAGCCTCGCGAGCACCCCTTCGAGCCGCTCGGACATCTCGTCGAATACCTCGTACGCCTGGCTCGTTGACGGGTGGTCGCCCGTCGACACCACGACCGTGAGCTCGGCCAGCTTGGCGTCGAGCCGCGCCTCGTGCGAGATGCCGTTCAGCTGCCCGTCCGCCTTGAGCTGCACCAGCGACTCCTCGATCCCGTCGAGCGCCTTCACGATGCCCTCCGCAGCTTCGACCACCGCCTGGAATCGCTCGTCGGACGACGCCCGCTCGCTCCACTCCCGCACCTGCTCGCGAATCGTGCGTGCCTCGTGCACCGCCCTGCTCAGCTCCGTGCGGCGATCCCTGATTCGCAGCAGCAGGTTGCGCTGCGCCTCCAGATCGCCGGTTGTCGCGCCGCTCCTCGGGTCCCCCACTAGCTCGAACGGCTGCGTGATCACATCGCCCCCGACCGTCAGCCGCGCCTCGTACCTGCCGGGCACGGCAAGCGGGCCCAGCAGCCCCTTGTCCGCCGCGCCCGCACCGGGCACTCCCACCGCGCCGGGGTACCTCATGTCCCACTCGAACACGTTGACGCCCGGCTCCGACGGCAGCGCGGGGTCATCCGCCGCTCCGGGCTCCGGGTCCGCGGCAGGGCTGGACGAGAAACTCCTCACCAGCAGTCGAGAGGGGTCGCGAATCTCCAAGGTGATCTCCTCGGGGTCTTGGGGATGCCCCCCGCCGGGGATGGATTCCGGCGGACGCCGGAATGACGAAGAAGGTGGCGGCAGCTCGTAGCGGAGCACCACGCCGTCCGGCGGGTTCTCGCCCGCGTCCAGGAAGCGCGGGCCGTCCCTGTGGCCGCCGGCCAGATGCGTCGCCTGCTCCGCGGCCCCATAGCCGTAGGTCTTGCCCGGCATCGACACGTGCAGCCCCTTCAACGGCGGTATCCGGTACGTGTCCGCGGGCCTGAACAGGCGCGCGCCGCCGTCCGGCTCGTCGGCCTGGCGCAGGTATGCCAGGTCGTCGAGCACCCAGAACGACCGCCCGTGCGTCGCGACGGCCAGCTCGCTCTCCCTGGCCGAGATGTCGTGGACCGGGGCGACCGGCAGGTCGAGCTGGAGCGGCTGCCAGGTCCCGCCGTCGTCGAACGACACGTAGATGCCCGTCTCCGTGCCCGCGTACAGCAGCCCCGGGCGCACCAAGTCGGCCCTCACGACCCGCGTGAAGTCGCCCGGCCTGATGCCGTCCGAAATCCGCGTCCACGTCCTCCCGGAGTCCGCAGTCCTATAAAGCAGCGGCGCGTAGTCGTCCAGCTTGTACCTCGTGACGGCCATGTACGCCGTTCCGATGTCGTGCGGCGACGGGTCGATGGTGCTGACTGTCGCCCACTCGGGCATGTCCGGCGGCGTCACGTTGCGCCAGCTCGCTCCCCCGTTCGTGGTGAGGTGCACGAGCCCGTCGTCCGAGCCCGCCCACAGCGTGTCCGCGTCCAGGGGCGACTCGGCCAGCGCGAATATCGTGCCGTAGTGCTCGGGGCCGGTCGTGTCGAGGGTGATCGGCCCGCCCGCAGCCTCCATCTTCGTCTCGTCGGCCCGCGTCAGGTCGGGGCTGATCTCCTCCCAGCTCGTGCCATCGTCCAGCGACCTCAGCACCACGTTCGCCGCCACGTACAGCACCCCAGGGTCGTGCCGGGACGCGACGATCGGGTAAGTCCACTGGAAGCGATACTTGTGGTGCTTGACCCCGTAGCCCCAGTTGAACTCCGGCCACGGCGTGATGACGCGCACCTGCTCCGTGCGCCGGTCGTAGCGCAGCAGGAACTCGCCGCCGTGGGTCGGCGTGCCCGAGTACACCACGTCGGGGTCGCCGTGCTTCACTGCGATGTGCCCGGACTCCGAGTTGCCGACGCGCTCGCACTCCCGCCACTCGATGGCGCCCTTGATGGAGCGGCTCGGAACGCTGACGGCCGTGTTGTCCTGCTGCGTCCCGTACGCCCGGAACGGGAACCGGTCGTCGGTCACCACGTGGTAGAACTGCGCCGTGGGCTGGTTGTAGATCGACGACCACGACGCGCCGCCGTTGAACGACACGCACGCGCCGCCGTCGTTGCCCTCGATCATGCGGTCCGTGTCGCTCGGGTCGATCCACAGGTCGTGGTTGTCGCCGTGCGGCGTCGTCACCTGCTCGAACGTGCTCCCGCCGTCCGTCGAGCGCCACGCCTTCAGGTTCAGCACCCACACCGTGTTCGCGTCCTGCGGGTCGGCGAAGACGTGGCTGTAGTACCATGGCCGCTGCATCAGGTTCGCGTCGTCCGTGAGGTGCTGCCACGTCTCGCCCCCGTCGTCGGAGCGGTACAGCCCGCCCTCCTCCGCCTCGACGATCGCCCACACGCGCCCCGGCCTCGCCGGCGAGACGGCGACGCCGATGCGGCCCTTCACCCCCTCCGGCAGGCCGCGATTGCATGTCAGGTCGTCCCACGTGTCGCCGCAGTCCGTCGACCGGAAGATGCCGCTGCCCGGCCCACCGCTCGTGAAGCTCCACGGCTGCCGCAGCGTCTCCCAGGTAGCCGCGTACAGGACCCGCGGGTTGCCCGGGTCCATGCACAGGTCGGCAGCACCGGCCCGGTCGCCCCGGTCCAGCACCCGCTCCCAGCTCTCGCCCCCGTCCGTCGTGCGAAAGACGCCGCGCTCGTCGTTGGGGCCGAACGCGTGCCCGAGCGCCGCGACGTACGCCACGTCCGGGTCGGCGGGGTGTACCCGCACCCGCGCGATATGCCTCGTGTCGCGCAGCCCGACGTTGCGCCAGGTGCGCCCGCCGTCCGTCGAGCGGTACACCCCGTCGCCGTGCGACACGTTGCCCCTGATGCACGCCTCGCCCGTACCGGCGTACACCACGTTCGGGTCCGACTGCGACACCGCCATCGCGCCGACCGACGCCGTCCCGAAATAGCCGTCGGACACGTTCTCCCAGTAGGTCCCGCCGTCCTCCGTCTTCCAGACCCCACCCGCGCACGCCCCGAAGTAGAAGACCCCGCGCTCCACGGGATGCCCGGCCACGGCCACTACCCTCCCGCCCCGAAACGGCCCAATGCACCGCCAGTGCATAGCCTCGAGACGCTGGGCAGGCAGACTTGGCGTGGGTTCGTCGTGAGTGTTCATATGTTCACCAGTGCGGGGAGCCGAAATTGGGATACCCCGATGTATAATGCGGTGCTCCCGCAGCCGGGCAAAAGCATACACGCCCCCGCAGTCGGTTGCGAGAAGAGGGCCGGGGCAGGCACGTTCGCCCTGAGCTTGTCGAAGGGCAGTGCTGTGCCGATTCGGACAGTCCCGAGACGGCCTATCTCAAGGCCCTGAAGGCGAAGGAGAGTGAGGATCCTCACGTTAGCCACAAGCCCGGTTCTCCTTGAGCTCGCCGAAGGATCGAAGAGCCTGCCCCGTACTCGATACGGGTGCAGTGCTCATACAATTCGGGTAGTCCCGGGACAGTCTCGAAGGTCCACCACCCACCCAGACCGGAGCCCTACTTGTCCTGGATAGCCATAACCCTCCTCGGCGCAGTCGTGCTGGGCCTCGTCGGCGTCCTCGACAAAGCCTTCATACACCACTACGCCCGGTCTCTCCGGACCCTTCCCTTCCTCATAGGCGTGAGCCACATACCCATAGCGGCCGTCTTCGCCGCCCTCTCGCCTCGGGACGACATGACCCTCGGCGCGGTGGCGTTGGGGCTGACGGCCGGGCTATTCGGAGGCCTCAGCGCGGTCGTCTTCTTCCGCGTGATGGCAAGGCGGGAAGTGTCGCGCACCATACCCATCGTTCAGACATTCCCCATCTTCGTCGCGCCGGCCGCCGTCCTGTTCCTCGACGAGAGCCTGAGGCTGCTGGACTGGGTCGCCATACTGGTGACCGTCCTCGGCGCGGTGCTGATTTCGGTGCGGCAGGACGCCGGGGGCCGCGGCCTCGCTATCGACAGCTCCTTCTACCAGCTACTGGGCGCGAGCCTGCTGATGGCGGGCATGAACCTGGCGGCTAAGCAGGCACTGGACACGCTATCGGTGTTCATGGTGCACGCGCTCAGGTCCATCGGAGTCTCCATCGTGCTGCTGGCCTTCACCGCGCGCATGGAGCCCGTATTCGAGCTTCGCAGGATGATCAGGTACAGGAGCCCGGCGCTGGCGGTATTTGGCGTCAACGAGTTCCTGGTCGTCAACACGGGGATGGTCCTGAACCTCTGGGCGACGTCCCTCGGACCCGTGTCCCTGGTCACCGCCCTCTCGGCCAGCTCCTCGCTATTCCTGCTCCTCTACAGCACCCTGCTCGGCCTGCAGTTCCGAGGAATGCTCGGCGAGCAGGTCAACCCCCGCGCCATCACCGTCAAGACCGCCGCCACCCTCCTAATAGTCGCCGGAATCGCAACCATCTCCCTCCGCTGACGCGGCCTGCCTCCGAACTTTAGGATGGGAGTGGAGGTTGTACTCACTCATTCCTTGGCCTCTGGGGGCACCAGTGGCCCTATCTTCGAGATCAGCCTCGGAAGATCGTCTTGCACGGTTCCCCACACCCTCTCAATGTCCACCTCGAAGTACCCGTGCACAAGCCGGTTGCGCATACCGATGATCTCCGTCCAGGGAATGTCCGGGTGGCTATTCTTCGTCTCCAAGCTAATGTGAGCCGCTGCCTCTCCGATGATCTCAATTGCCTTGAGAACCGCGTACTGCTGGAGGCGACTGCCCTCAAACTGTTCAAACGTCAACCCGCTTGCGAAGCGTACTCCGTCGCGGGCTGCTAGCAGCATATCGAGGAGGTATGCGTCGTCGTCACGCGGCATGGATCACCTGCGCCGCTTGGAGGACTGCCTTGCGGCGGAGATAATTCCGACTCCGTTCGACAGCCGTTCGCTCGACCAGGTCCACTGGTCTCCCGAGTATACCCGCCAGCTCTTCCTCCATGCGTCCGAGGTCGAAGAGTGAATGACCGGCCCTCGGGTGGAAGCGGACCAGCACATCCACGTCGCTGTCCTGTCTAAAGTCATCGCGAAGTACGGAGCCAAAGAGTGCCAGCTCCGTGATCTGCCAGCGCCTACAGTACGCGGCCACCTCTTGCTGTGGTATGGCGATCTGTATGCTCAATGCACCCACCAACGTTATGACTCTAACGCAATCTTACCCTACAGGTTCACGAAGCTGACGTTCGTGCCCTCCGACGCCTCGTCCAGCCGCTCCATCTCCTCGGCGCAGAGGCTCCAGCCGACCGCGCCCAGGTTCTCGTCGAGCTGCTCAATCGTGTCGTTGCCCGATATCGCCACCGTGATCTCCGGCTTCGACATCACCCAGTTCAGGGCCACCTGGCCCGGCGTCACGCCCCTTTCCGCCGCGATCTCGCGGAGCGCTGCGATGATCCCCGGACCCTGCCCGGCGAACGAGCGCTCGTAACGCGCCCGGTCCTTCGACGCCCACAGCGAATCAGGCGGCGGCGGCTCGCCCGGCGTGTACAGCCCGCTCAGCAGCCCCGCCCCCAGCGGGCTGAAGGCCATCGCTCCCAGCCCCTGGTCCCGCAGCAGCCCGAACATCTCAGTCTCCAGCGACCGGTTCAGCAGGCTGTAAGGGTTCTGGATGGTCACGAGCGGGTCCGCGCCCACCCTGTCCGCCGTCCACAGGAACCTGCATACCTGCCAGGCTTTGAAGTTGCAGGCGCCGATGTACCGCGTCTTGCCCGATGTCACCAGGTCGTCAAGCGCCCTCACCGTCTCCTCCACCGGGGTCTCGTCGTCGAACTGGTGGAGCAGGTAGATGTCCAGGTGGTCGGTGCCGAGCCTCTTCAGCGACCTCTCGACCTGCGAGAGGATGTGGTACCTGTTGCTGCCGCCGTCGTTCGGGCCAGGCCCCACGTGCCCGTACACCTTCGAGGTGAGAACCACCTCGCCGCGCCTCTTCCTGAGCACCGGCTTCACGACATCTTCCGAAAGAGGCCCGCCGATTACCCGGTAGAAGTTCGCGCAGTCTATGAAGTTCACGCCCAAGTCGATAGCATGCTCGATGAGCCGCCGCGCCCTATGCACCGACGACTGCCCCCTGAACCCCAACCCCAGGGCAATCCTCGAAACTCTTATCCCCGCGCTCCCCAACCGTACGTATTCCATAAGTCAGTCCCTAGTTTCTAGTTTTGAGTTTCGAGTTACTCTACAGTGACCTCTTCAGGCCAGCCAATAGCCTCCCAACCTCGTCGCACTTGTCCAGGAGCATTGTCGCATCCGCAGAAGGCAGGTATCCAAGCTTCTGAGATACAATCACCAATGTCTCTAGCTCTGCAAGCGAGCCGCTGGCTATTCCAAGAAACTGAAGGAACTCTCCCTTCGTGTTCCTAGCCTGCCCTTCAGCGATGTTGGCTGGGATTGAAACACTGGCCCGCCTGATCTGGGATGTAAGTCCATACATCTCCTCGCGGGGAAACGACCGCGTGGAAGTGTAGACCTTGCCAACCAGCGCCAGCGACCTCTTCCAAACAACCAGATCCCGATAACTTGTCGACCGGTCCATGTGGAAGCTCGGACTCTCTCCCAACTAGAAACTGGAAACCAAAAACTAGAAACTCTCCCCCAGGATTCGCCGCGCAGTACCTCCCATGATCATACGCAGCTCGCTCTCACCCAGGAACTCGCAGTAGCTCTCGATCCACTTCCGCGACTGGCGATACGTGCAGAACCGGTTCTGGAACGGCATGTCGGTGCCCCACAGCAGGTGGTCGGCGCCGATGTTGCGCACCATCGCCTCCAGGGTCGGCCACACCTCCCGGTACGGGAAGTCGAACAGGTCGCCGAGCCGCACCGGGAAGCACACTTCCAGGTTGCACCGGTCGCCCTTGAACGGCTCCCACACGTCATCGGGCAACACTATCGAGTCGCCGTCGAGGAAGTCCCTCCACGGGAAGCCGTGAGTCAGGCTGCACACCGCGTCCGGGTAGCGCTCCATCCACCGCATCAGCACCCGCAGCTCCGCCAGGTAGCCCTCGCGGCCGCCGGGCCCCGACTCCGGTCCTGAGCCGAGCGTAAAGAACACCGGCACTCCGAGCTCCGTGACCGCGTCCCAGAACGGCGCGTAGCTGCCGCCGTCCCACGGCTCGTCGCTAACCGTGTAGCCGAAAGGGTTGAACTTGATCGCGTGCAGCCCGTGCCCCTGGATGGCCGTCGTCACCTCGTCGATGACCGCGTCCGTATCGTCCAGCAGCCGCCACTCCTCGACAGGCGCCATCGCGCGGAGCCTGTCGGGGTAGAGGGCGATGCACTCGGCCAGGTAGCTGCTGTCCCGCACCAGCATCGGGTCCGTGTGGATCAGCGCCACGTCGACGCCCGCGTAGTCCATCTCGCCGATCAGGCTGTGGGGCGAGAACTCGCACCCGGTCAGCGCCGGCGGGTAGAAGTGCTTCGTGTATTCCTCGCCCTCGTACTCCCATGCAACCCGGCCGCGCTCGTGGTCGACGTGGAACCCCAGGTCGGGCAGCTCAGTGGTGCGGCGTCCCTCCGGCGCGAGCACGTCGGACGGGCCGGGCGCCCGGTCGCGGATGCGAAACGCTGGCTGGTGGTGCCCCGCATTGGCGGACTGCACCCAGCGCAGGTGCTCGGCGCCGTCGACGTAACCCCTCGGCGAGTCGGCGGGCAGGAAGCAGTAGGCGTGCGAGTCGAATATCACGGCAACCCCTCGCCTCCGACCTCCTCGCGGCGAGCCCGCATCCGGTGGAACAGGCCCCACGCGACCGCCAGCGCTACCACAACCAGGCCTCCGGCAATCGTCAGCATCTCGAAGTTGCCGGTGATGAAGTCCTGTATCTCCTCGCCGAATAGCATCACCAGCACGCCAATCGTCAGGAAACGGGCGCCCCGACCCGCCAGCGACGCCAGCGCGAAGCTGCGCCTGTCCAGGTCCAGCACGCCGGCGGTGACCGCGAACACCTTGTAGGGAATCGGCGTGAACGCGGCGAGAACCGTAGCCCACACCCCATACCGCCCGAGCCACCTCTCGGCAGCCATGACCTTGCTCTCCGAGAACAGCCGGTCGAGGACGGGCCTGCCCAGCCTTCTGCCGAGCCAGTGGCCCACCAGCGCTCCGGCCACCGACGACACCGTCACCAGCAAGGCTAGCCATAGTGCGAGCGGCTGCTGAACCAGGGCAATGCCCATGAGCAGCGGGTCGGGCGGCACGGGGAAGAAGATCGCCTCGGAAAAGGACACCAGCGCCAGCATTCCGATGGCCCAGTCGCTGTCGGCGAACGCCACCGTCCAATCGGCCAGGTCGTGCAGCCACTCCGTCATTCGGCGGTGGCGTCCGTCCGGACCTCTACGTCGAAGCTGTACGTCAGGCCCTTCACGACGGCCGTGGCCCTCTGCGTCCGCGCGGGCGCTTCGCCAGCCGTGACGGGTTCGCCGTCCTCGCCGGTCACCTCGAGCGTCTCGCCGTCCACCACGACCGTGACCGGTAACGCCGGGGCAACCGGGACGCCGTCGATTGACGCGAGAATCGCCTCCTGCTCCTCCAGCGCCGCCACCGCCTCGTCCTGGCTAACTGCGGTGAACTTCACCGACTCGCCCGGCACCGCCTGCGCCAGCCGCCCCACGTCAGCCGTGATGACTGCGGCCAGCTTCGTGTAGCCCCCCGTCGTGCCCCTGTCCGCCATCAGCACCGTGGGCACGCCGTCGCCGGACACCTGCACGGCCCCCGGCGCGTTCCCCTCCGAGATGATATCCGGCGACCCCTTGTGCACTATCTGCGGCCCCTCCAGCCGGTACCCCATCCGGTCCGAGTCCAGCGACACGGTGAACGTCGACCCCAGCAGCGTGGAGATGGCCTCGTCGTCGAACGCATCGTCCTGCGGGCCCAGTATCACCCGCAGCTCGTGCTCAGTCCCGTACGCGGGCGCCTGGAAGCCTGGAGGGAAGGCTTGCGAAGGCCCCGATGCTTCCAGCGTGTCGAGCACGTCACCGGCGGAAATCGGCGAGCCGTTCAGCCCGCCGAACCCACCCTTCACGTACGTGGACCGGCTGCCCATCACCTCGGGCACGTCTATGCCGCCCGAAACGGCCAGGTAGCCCCGGATGCCGTCCGCCATCCCGTGGAACGAGAGCCTGCTTCCGGCCGTCACGCGGACCGCCTCCCAGCGTGGCAGGGGCGAGCCGTCCAGCATCGCCGTCAGGTCCGCGCCCGTCACCGCGATGACCGCGTCGCCCTCGAACTCCAGCGCAGGGCCGATCACCGTCATCTCCAGCGCGGCGGCGCCCTCGTCGTTGCCGGCCAGCAGGTTCGCGGCGCGCAGGGCGAACGGGTCCATCGCCCCCGACACCGGCACCCCGTACCGCTGGAACCCGTATCGCCCGAGGTCCTGCACCGTCGTGAACAGGCCCGGCTCTACGACAGCAATCGCCGGGCTCATCCTTCGGCCATCCTTGCGTACTCCTCGGGGCCGTCCAGCGGCACGAACCGCACCATGTCGCCAGGGGTAAGCAGCGAGGCCGGCTCCCGCGTCGGGTCGAACAGCGACAGCGGCGTCCGCCCTATGATGTTCCACCCGCCAGGGCTCGTAAGGGGATAGACGCCCGTCTGCGACTCCGCGATCCCGACCGAGCCGCCGGGAATCTCCAGCCGCGGCGTCGCCACCCTCGGCGTGGC
>DAOULA010000069.1:0-3898 GCA_034420735.1 Dehalococcoidia bacterium | reverse complement strand
GCGACCCTCATGTTCTATCCTCGGTTGAGAATTGGAAAGCAGATAGTAGCGAACGCACGTTCTGTTGTCAATGATTCCTTCGCATACGAGGGAGATGAAGAATGCCTCATGACAGCCTGGCGAAGAGGGTGGGGCTGCTGGGAACGGGAGTGGCGCGCAGTTGAGGGCGTCAAACCCGTTTAGGCCTTCAGGAGTTGGACCAGACGAGTTGACACAGGGGAGCGGTCCCCCCAATGACTCGTTCGATCCTTGTTAGATGGCCTTCTTCGTACCGGAGAAGATTCGGGCACCCCAAGGATTTGTGTGCGCCACGACATGGAACCCCGCTCCCTCAAGTGCATGAGTCCACAATGATTCCGGGAAGATGCCAAGAACGTGCCGGTCATGCTCAACGCGGGCGGTCCCATCGGAATCACGTAGGAGGTAAGCGTAGTCCACGGCGTAGGTCGAGTCAGAGGGGTCGGGGTCCGTGGTCCACATGACGTAGCGCATGCCGCGTCCATCTGGCCCGTCGTGGCCGCCGTGCTCGACAAGTGGCGGGGCGAAGTACTCGCGAACGTGGTCAGGGGCGACAAGGACAGCGCCCTGAACCCGACAGTGGTAGGCGGCCGTCGCGGCCATGGCGCGCACGTCAGTTTCGGTGGTCAGATATGAAACGGCGTCGTGTAGGAATACAGCGTCGAATTGCGCGCCCGCGATCCTCAAGGAGCGCATGTCACCCCGGATGTGCTCAAGCTCTGGGTTGATCTGCAGGCTCGTCTCGAGCATTTGAGGCGAGAGGTCCGACAGAGTCAGGGCGAATCTCTGCTTCATGTGGAAGGCATTGTTCCCACCACCTGAGCCCATCTCAAGCACAGTAGACACTGGTCCGGATGCGGCCTCGGCAATGCGTGCGCAGTAGTATTGCGCCTCTTCCAAGTACTCGTGCGGAGCAGTGACCAGGTGAAACCAGTTGGCTAGGTCAGCATACAGCCGTGGCCGTTCGCTCGTCATTACCTCCAACTCCTGTCCTGGTTCGCTCTGTTACCGTACGTAAACTCACGCCCGGCCTGACTCGTGGGCCCATATGGCGAGTCCAACCCGGTTTCGGGCATCGAGCTTCGTCATAAGGCTGGCGAGATGCGTCTTGACCGTACTGAGGCTAACATGCAGTTCGCGAGCTATCTCGGCGTTGGTCAGGCCGTGTGCGACATGGACTAACACTTCCTCTTCCCGCTCCGTCAAGGGGGTCAGCGGTTTAGTAGGCTTCTCCTTGGCTGTACCCCGTGCGAATGTGGAGAGCAGACGGGCGGTTACACTGGGGCTGATTAGTGCTTCTCCATTGGCCGCGGCATGAATCGCCTGGACCAGTAGCTCCGGCCCCGCGTCCTTGAGAACGAATCCGCGCGCCCCAGCTTTGAGGGCGTTGTACACATACTCGTCCAAGTCGTAAGTAGTGATCATGACGATTGCAAATGGCGCATCGGCCTGCGATCCAGCCAGTATGCGGGTGGCCTCGATGCCGTCCATTTCGGGCATACGGATGTCAAACAGACAAACGTCGGGCTGGAGCTGACGGGCAAGCGCGACCGCCTCGCGTCCGTCAGCGGCTTCACCTATCACCTCGATGCCGGGCTGGTGTCCCAGGATAACGCGGAGCCCGGCCCGGATGAGGGCCTGGTCGTCAGCAATCAGTACCCGGACCGTCACGTCCTATCCTCTGTTCTTGGGTATCAATGCATCAACGACCCAACGCCCGTTGGGTCCGCTGCCCGCGCGAATCTGACCGCCAAGCAGCGACACTCGCTCGGCCATGCCAATGATTCCATAACCGGAGCCGGCATGCGCCTTCGGCCTCACTGGGTCGCCGTCGTCGGTCACGGTCAGCTGAACAGCGTCCGCGGATCCGTTGATGTGAACTGAGATTCGGCTCGCATGGCGGGCATACCTGCGTGCATTGGTTATGGACTCCTGCGCCACCCGGAACAGCCCTGCCTCAACCGACGTCCCTAGACCATCCAGGTCTCCATCCAACCGCACGCTGACCCGGGTTTCCCCGGTGTTGGAGTTGGCGATGCGTTCGATGTCGGACACGGTATGGTGCGACTCGATTGACGCGTCGCTATCACGGAGAACGCCGATGATCTGGCGCATATCATGCAAGCTGCTGGATGCAGTCTCTTCGATGGTCGCCAGAGTATCAAGAACGGCTTCCGGGTTTGATGCCGCCATGGCGCGTCCAGCCTGGGCCTGGATGGCGATGGCAGTCATTCGATGGGCGATGGTGTCGTGCAGCTCACGGGCGATCTGGTGGCGCTCTTTGAAACGCGACTCAAGGGCTCGCGCATGACGCAGTTCCGCCAGATGGCGCATGACTGCCCCGCTGATGACCGGCAGGGATATGATGATGCTCTTGAGGATGATCCCTGTGAGAGTGTCCGACGGGATGTTCCAGACGATCAGCCAGCAGAGCGCACCAAGTCCAAGGCCGATCGCAATGTGCCGACCGGATGCCCAACGCACCAGGACATGGGTCGACACAAGCAGGGTGAAGGGGTTCACAAGGGTACTCTCGACGTTGGTGATGAGCATTTCGAGGTGCAGCACGCCGTAGCCGCCGAAAACGATGATGGTCGCTGCGAGTGGATAGGCGCGCGCCCGCAGGATCACGAGAGGCGCGACGATGGCGACACCGATTACGACCGGTCGCCATGGAACGTCCGGCCGCAGGATTCCCTCCACGAGCCCGAAGACGACCAGCGTGAGCATAAGGAGCCAGTCTCTCCAAGACTGCTCTGGAGGATCGAGGGCCAGGGGCAGCTCCAACCACCTTTGCATCATGCCCCTGAACATCCTCGAATTGTAACAAACAGGTATCTGCGGGGGCACTGGCCGAAAGGACGAGCTGCAGCTGCCCAATCGGCTGGTCTGAATCTGGCCCTTCTCCCGATTCGCTACTGGGGCGCGGCGTGTTGAAGTTACGCCTGACTCAGGCTGGCAGAGTTGTAGCCTCGTCTCTTCAGACATGAGCAGGCACTCCGGCCACACCCGCTAGACCGAGAGTTTGTTCAATGAGACCTTGATATCTCGGAGAAGCGAATATGATCGCGCACTTGATGCGCCTCACGCAGTGGGAGTGGTTCAAGCTTCGCCGTCGCAGGATGCCGTTGGTCTTGCTGGTCGTGGCCGTGATTCTGACGCAAATGGGCTTGTGGTTCGCTTATGCCGCGTACCACAACGAAACACTGCAGGCGGTGGCTTCCGGAAGCGTTGCATCCTACGGCGTGAGCGATGAAGTGAACGGGGAGACCATAAGCTTCGACGTGTCCTGCGTCAGCCTTGCGAACGAAGGGTTGCCCCCCGAGTTGAAGCAGCTCCCCGATGAGATGCGTACCAGGTATTTGAGGGGTGTCGAAGAGTTCCGCGAGGAGAGTTGCGACGACACCGACTCGCGCGCAGATCTGCGCAAGTCGTTCACCGTTCCGCACTCCATCGCGGGGAGCGCCGCAGGGCTGGCGAACTACTTCGCCCCCTTTCTGATCATCATCCTCGCCGCATCGCTCGTAGGGACGGAATACGGATCGGGAACGCTCAGGACCACCATGACGCGCGGTACCGGCCGCTGGGAGTTCCTGGCGTCCAAGCTGCTCCTCGTGATGCTGACATGCGTGGCCGCACTGATTGTCGTGGCCGCCGCCACCACCCTTGCCAGCATCGCCGCGTCTTCCATCTCTCCCGACGAAGCAGACAGGCTCAATGACGCGGGAAGCTGGTTCGACGCAGTCGTCAGTCTTGGTAAGACCGTCTACGCGCTGGCCCCATATGTCGCGCTGAGTATGTTCCTGGCGGTCCTCACCCAGTCAGCTGCCGGAGGAATCGCAATCGCCCTTGGATACTACGTCATAGAACTGACAGCCTC
>DAOULA010000068.1:0-2676 GCA_034420735.1 Dehalococcoidia bacterium | reverse complement strand
CAATGCTGTCCTTGAGGTTCTCGACGCCGTTATCCTCCAGCGAAACGGCCCACTTTCCGACGATGGCGTCGTCTCCGTACATTCGCGCTAGCTTACCCCAGTACGAATCCAAGACCCTGATGGAGCGCAGTGCCAAGTCTTCGCCTCCCTGCGGCGCTACCGGCCTGAGGAAGGCGTTGGCCAAGTTCCAGAGGGACGATCGACGAACGACGGCGAGAACGAAAGATGGTGGGTTATGGGCAGCCATGCTGTTCTGCTTGCCGGTGGGAACTGCGTTTACCCATGCCCGGATGAATGTTTCCAGGGTCTTTTGGACCAGTTCCTCATCGCCTTGGAGGTTGCACTTGAGTTGCTCGACATCCACATTGGCGTATCGGTAGAAGCAGGCCGAGTTGAAGCCGATGGTCCCTATCATATCGGCCCCGGCGGTGTCCTCCGGCTTCAGGTCGTCCACGGCAGTGTAGTAGTCCAACTCCATGCTTATGCGATTCGTGGAGATGGCGTGGGCTACTTGGGAGGCGGCATCTACGTTCTTGTCGGGCAGGTCAGCCAGCATACGGCCAAACAGTGCGAGGTCGGCAGCCTTTCCACCGTCAAGAATGTGAAGCGTGGCATCTCGAATTTCCTTTGGAATCGCCTCCTTACCCGCACTCTTCCTCCGACGTGGTGTGTCATTACCCTGGCTCGTCGCCGCGCCAGGAGCGGCCAGAGGGACAAGCTCGCCCCAGTGCCTCGCACATATGCCAGCCAGCTTGTCGATTTCACCACTGCCAAGGAACAGGAGGTACTGAGTCTTGTCGTCACCTCCGACCTCGAGCTCAGCCCCACTGAGCACGAGCTTGATCACAGACTTGGCCTCTTCGATGTCCTTGCCTCCAGCTTCAAGGCGTTCGGCAAGCTCAGCAACCAGTCGCTTGGTGCGCTGGGCTAGGAATTCTCGCTCTATCAGGCCCACCGTGTCGAAGTTGTTCCTTACTGCGCGCTTGAAGCATTGACTGGAGATGCGGGCGCGGCGGTAACCGCCGAATTCGCAGTCTTTGGGCATTCCCGTGTCGTCGCGATTTAGGTTGGACGGCGCAAAGTTTTGAAGTATGTGAATCTCTACAAACATGGTTCCTCCTCTTTCTAGGTGCTGGTGTCATGGTCATCAGTATCCAAGGATTCCACCCTCCAGAACGCCCTCGCCCAATTGCGTTGGATCAATCGATCTTCGTGCCCCCAATACTTGAGGTCGTCGAGGAGGCGGACCCAATCTATAGGGATTCCCTTTGATTTCAGCAGGCTCACAGCGTGGCGTAGGTGAACATGCAAATCTTCCGTGTGTACGCTCAACAATGCGGTGAAGCGGCGCTCGAGTCCCTCTTCCGATACGCCCTCGGCACGTCTCAACTGAGCAAAGGAATCGCCCAGGTTAGACCGAGCTTCCTCGTCCCTGCCCCAGTGGACCGGGTGGTGGGCGAAGAGAGCGGCGACTACGTAGTACACATTTTCCCGCCAGCGCGAGGATTCTCCGTTGGACCACCGGACTACGTACCTGTACATCTCTGGTGCCGTGCCGGGCGGCCTTTCAAGCCCACGCCGGAGGGCGGCGAGCGCCCCGTGGTCCTTTCGCTCTTCCAAGCTCAGGAGATAGTCGACAAACCTTTCCCCCTTAGTCCTATGTGTCATCAGGGCCTCCAGCATCATGGGCTACGAGGTGATTGCGCGCTGCTGCCGCTAGGCTCCGCTCCGCGAGAGCCAAGGCCTTCAAATTCCGGGTGGAGCGATCCACGCCCCGGGTGGACTCGCGGAAGGCTTGCCATAGTTCATGGCGCAGTGTTGACTTCCATGTCCCGATTGCTACACCCCCATACTCGCCCGCTTCGTCCTTATCGTCGGGCAACTCAACCAAGAGGCGCTTGAACGGTCCCTCCAGACGAGACCAGTACGCACGACCCGCGACAAGGTGGGTTGCAAGACTTCGGACGTCCTCCGTTTTCGGCCTCCGGACCGGGTCTGCTGCAAGCATGTTCGTTGCCATGACCCATACGGCCCGTCTCAGAATCTGAGCGGTCGTCTCGGCCAACTCCAACGCTTCCCTGAGACAATCGGCCAACTGTTTGTCTTTCAGGCATGCCAGCGGCAAAGGAAGCCGCTCGTGTCGCCAGAATTCAATCTTGGCACGGGTGCTTCCTAGGCCAAAGACATCCACTGGGATGATCTGCGAGTAGGGGATGACGCCGTCCTCCGCCAGGTCTGCAAGCCACTTGAGGGTCTTGGGCTGGGCGGACTCGAAGTGAGCGGAAGACATCAGGGCGTGACTGTCCCTCCAAAGAGCCCTGTCTTCAGCGAGCGTCACGACGGGCCAGGGGTCCTGGCCCCCCTTTGCCCGAGGGTTCTTTCTGAACGCCAGCATCGACTCTCTATCGCGGAGCCCGAAGTCATTGGGAGGCTGCGCACCCTTCATGATGACCACGTTCTTGACGACGGTGCCTCCGGCTTGCTCAGTTTCGGGCTGGAGCCGGATGCGGCGGCTCTGCCACGTGAGCAGATCGATGTAGCCGGCGGGGCTCCTGTCCTCCGAGCGAGTTTCTTCGTCACGTTCCCATGCAGGTATGTCTTGGTCACGATTGAAGTCCCAGGGATCGCCTTCTTCAGGAGCGTACCGGCATAGGTTGAGCATCAGGGTCTGAAACA
>DAOULA010000067.1:0-53187 GCA_034420735.1 Dehalococcoidia bacterium | reverse complement strand
CCGCGTCCACGCCCATCGACACCAGCACGCAGGGACGCTTCCAGATCCCCACCCTGCGCGCCAACTCCCGGAAGGAGAACGGGCACGTCGGGGCACAACCCCCGCACCACCGCCAGATCGTCAGGGTACGTTGCCCCGACGACCAGCCCCACGTTGTCCCCGGCGTTCCACTCCGACGCGCTCGAAGCTACCTTCTCGAACAACCGGTCTCCCGTCGACAGGAGCAGGTCCTGGAGCTCGCGAGCCCCAGGGTTCGAAGTCCTGCACAGGACGAACGCGCCCCTGCCCTCGTACGACAGGAAGGGCTCGAGGGCCTCGCCACCCAGGTAACCGTGCACCGTAGCGGCGTCGAATCCCCAAGTGTCGAACAGGGCGCGGGCGTACTGGACGTTCGAAGATGCCATGTCTCCCCGCTTAGCGTCGGCGATGATGAGAGCGCCGGGCGCCCGCTCCCTGATCACCTCGACTGTCCGTTCAAGCGCCGCTATACCGCCGCTCCCGAGCGCCTCGTAGAAGGCCAGGTTGGGTTTGAAGGCTACCGCGACGTCCCGAACGGCGTCGATGATGGCGGCGTTGAATGCGGCCACGTCCCTAACCGGCATTTGGGACAGGTCGGGGTCCAGGCCAACGCAGAGAAGGCTGCGCCTCTCATTCATCGTACTCAGCAGGCGCTGCGCGAATGTCTCCGGTGTGGCTGGCATGGTGCAAGGCGGTCGGCCCGCAGAGCTGGGCGACCACTGGAATGGTAGCATACGAGGGTGCGCCCTGTTTCGGAAAGACGGACGCGACCGTCCAGCAATACATAACTATGCACATCTGAGCACATGCCTTTACAAAAGAGGGCAAGTGAGATACAATCACAGGGCGGAGACATAATGTACCAACAGGAAGAAAGCAAGAAACACCTCAACATCAAGGAAGCGTCCGTCCGCTACAACGTCAGCAGGGCGAAGCTGAACAACCTCATCAGCCTGGGACACCTGCACACCGAGCCGGACCCACGGGACGGGAGAGCCCGGCTCATTAGCTCACAGGAGCTGGAGGAGTTGTTCGGCCTCACGGAGGGCGACACCATGTATAAGAGCACATACACCGCTGGACGTCTGACAGCCTCGGCGAGGGGCCGGCTGGACGCCCTGCGCAGACGCGTCGCCAGGACCGGCAAGAAGGCCACGGACAGCGTCGATATAGTCAGGCAGATAAGGGCCGAGCGTCCAGGCTCGCCCTACGCCTAGGTTCCGACAACCAGCCGCCATGACTGTGGTCGTAGATGCCTGCCTAGCCATCAAGTGGAGCGTCGAAGAGGAATTCACCGAACAGGCCTTGAACCTCTGGGACCTCTGGCAGTTGAGAAACGAGCTGCTGGTCGCTCCTCCCTTCTTCAGGGCGGAGGTCACAAACGTCCTCCACCGGAAGGTCCGGCAGGCAGAGTTGGACCCGCTGGACGCATCCGACATCCTCGAAGTACTTCTACCCACCGTAGCCACGGAAGAACTCGATGGCATGTACGAGCGAGCCTTCTCGCTGGCCCTGGCGCTAGACCAGAAGTCGGCGTATGACACGGCCTACCTGGCGCTTGCGGAGTCGCTCTCCTGCGAAATGTGGACGGCCGACCGGCGCTTCGTTCGTGCGGCGAGCACCAGGTTTCCGCAGGTACGCTGGGTCGGCGAACATGCCTGACTGCACGCCGCATGCGGGGCCTCCGCCCTGTTCCGTCTGCCTGCCCCGCCCGGTGGACAGCCGGCACGGCCCACATCTATTGAGCGGGGTGTACCCTTAGGTGGTTCGACTGGGAAACCTGGAGCAGGCCGCATTCCTGCACCGACCGAACCGCTTTGCCTCGGTCGTGGAGCGGCTGGGTAACAGGGAGCTCGTCCACGTGCCCAACTCAGGCCGGATGACCGAGTTGCTCGTGCCGGGTGCAACAGTCTATATAGCGCCCGTCGAGGCCGGTGCAGCTCGAAAGACGCGCTACGATCTGACACTCGTAGAGCATGATGGCAAGCTCGTGTCAGTGGACAGCCGCCTCCCACCCCGGCTGGTGGAGGAGGCAGTCGAGCTGGGGCGTGTGCCGGGACTAGCAGGCTGCGACATGGTCGACAGAGAGGTACGGCTAGGCAATAGCAGGGTGGACCTGCTGCTCTCTCGCGAGGGAATGGCGAAGTACGTCGAGACAAAGTCCGTCAACAAGGTCGAGGGCGGCGCGGCCCTCTTCCCGGATGCGGCCACGGAGAGAGGGACAAAGCACCTGCGTTCCCTTCTCGGAGCTGTGAAGAGCGGGCATAAGGCCGCCGTGGTATTCGTGGTCCAGAGGGAGGACGCTGAGCGGATGGCGCCGGACGAGAAGTCGGACCCGCGCTTCTGCGAGACGCTAAGGGCAGCGGTGAAATCAGGCGTGGAGGCGCAGGCTTACAGATGCCGGGTTGCCCGCCACGAGATAGCAATACTCGACAGGATCCCCATTGCCCTCTGACGCGACCCCGCCGGGCCTGGACGCAGTGTACCGGAGGCTGCTCGACGCCTACGGGCCTCAGAGCTGGTGGCCGGCCGAAGGGCGCTTCGAAGTCATGGTGGGCGCGGTCCTCACCCAGTCCGCCGCGTGGTCCAACGTGGAGAAGGCGATTGACAGGCTCAAGGCCGCTTCAAAGCTCTCCCCTTCCGCGATTCGGGAAACACCGGCCGAGGAGCTGGCGTCGCTAATCTACTCGTCCGGCTACTACAACGCGAAGGCCAGGAAGCTGAAGGCGCTGGCTGCGTTTCTTGGCGAGCGGTTCGGCGACGACATCGACGCCATGCGGTCCTGCGATACCCAGTCGCTGCGCGCTGAACTTCTCGCCGTTCATGGCATCGGACACGAGACTGCCGACGACATACTCTTGTATGCGCTCGGCAAGCCGGTCTTCGTCATAGACACGTACACCCGGCGCCTGCTCAGCAGGCTGGGCGTGGCGGAAGAGAAGGAGCCTTATGCGCAGCACCAGAGGCTGTTCATGGACGAGCTGCCCACCGATGCCGTGATGTTCGCTGAATACCACGCTCTCATAGTGACCCATGCCAAGGTATCGTGCAGGAAGAGCCCTGAGTGTGAGGGTTGCGTACTGATGGACATCTGTCCCACCGGCCAGGCACAGACTGGCCCATAGAACGGCCTCAGTATCCCCAAACCGGGTAACCGGATGTGGATAACCGGGGGAAATTCAGAGAAGATCATGGGGGAGGCACATTCGCCGGACGCGAGTATTGCACCGTTCGCAGCGCTGTGCAGAACTGGCCGCCCCAAAGGTCACCGACATGGCTTCCGTACCATTCTCCGTACCGAACAAGAAGCTGATCTCCCCCATACGCAATAAACCTGCTACTCTTCCTTGTTGCCAGTAATCGAGACTCAGGCAAGCAGTTGCAATAGGACCTGACATGAGACCACGTGAGCAAATTGGGGCGGAGAGTTCTTGGCTCTACCGAGTATTCACCATGGGCCCGGAGCGCATCACGTTGGACGGGGAAACACTCCTCATAGAGTATGACCGAGGGGTCTACCGCGATGCGACGCTGGAAATACCCGTAGGCGACGTCGAAGCAATCACGGTCCGCTCCTCGTGGTGGGCCAAGTTGACAATCCAGTTGGTCGACGGGACCCAATACTCAATCGGTGGGCTTGGCTGGACGGAGGCCAAGCGAGTACACGACGCGGCCCTTGCGAAAACGGAGAAGGCCCGTGAAGAGGCTCTTGCAGAAGCTAGGCGGGCCCACGAGGCTGAGGTTGCAGATGCGGTACTCCGCGCCAAGGAAGTAAGCCCGCGCCTGATACAGCTAGATGATCGACTGAGGCAGCTCTTCTCTGGCGAACACTACGCGCGATACAGCAAGTCCAGCCATTTTCACGAAGCCCTGGCTTCGACTGTGCGGCAGTGTGGAGGGCTCGTCAAAGAGCACCTCCCACAGGAAGCGAGGGCAGCGCTGCGAAGGCTCGCTCCTCTCGAACCCGTAGAGGCATTCGAGGCAGAGAGGGAGCGAACGAATAGACGCTTCACACTACGTCGTGTCCCGTCAGTGCGGAGTGCAGCACTCCCGGCACCGCTCACAGACGAACAAGCCGAGGCCATCGCAACGGATGAGGACGTGACCTTGGTGTTGGCAGGAGCGGGAACAGGCAAGACGTCGGTAATCGTCGGGAAGGTCGCCCACCTCGTTCGCAACCAGGGCGTTTCTCCAGAAGAGATCCTGGTACTGGCATTCAACAAGAAAGCATCTGCAGAAATATCAGAGCGGCTTACGGGAGACCTCTCAAAAGCAGACGCCAATACCTTCCATGGGTTCGGGTATCGGGTAATAGGCGAGGTCGAAAGGGCCAAACCTACCATAGCGAAGTTCGCGGAGGAGTCGGAACTACGAGGCACTCTCGGCGAAATCCTCAACGAACTCTTGGATGATCCGCAGCAGTCGGACGCTATGGCCAACTTCATCGCCTCCTATCACGGGGCCTACGAATCGGTCTTCGACTTCGACACGCAAGATGAGTACGACGCTTACGTCCGTAGTATCGAACTTCAGACGCTGAGCGGCGCGCGGGTTAAGAGCTTCGAGGAGTTGGAGATCGCAAACTACCTCACGAGACATGGTATCAAGTTCTGTTATGAACGCCCCTACGAGATACGGACGCAATCTCGGGAGTACCGCCAATATAGGCCAGACTTCTACCTCCCTGAATACGACCTCTACCTTGAGCACCATGCCCTGGACGAGTGGGGCCGGCCTCCTCGTGGCTGGGAAGGATACAAAGCAAGGGTGGAATGGCACAGACGAACGCATGAGGAATATGGCACCACGCTTATCGAGACCTTTAGCTGGCAGCACCGGGAGGGCATACTCCTTTGCGCCTTACGCGAACGGCTTGAAGGAGAAGGAGTACGATTCGAGCGCCTCTCACAACGAGAACTGGTCGTGCAACTGGCCCGGCAGTTGATTGAATGGCTGGCGGGGTTGCTGCAAAAGTTCCTGAATCACGTCAAGACGAACGGCCTCTCGTCCGAAGGGCTGCGCGCCCGGGCCAGCTTGCACGGCACCCTGTGGCGTAACGAGGGCTTCCTCGAGATCTTCGAGCAGGTTCGGGCGCGATACGAAGAACGGCTCAAGGCGGAAGGAGAGTTGGACTTTCATGACCTGATAGACAAAGCCGCTCATTACATTCAAGAGGGAAGGTGGAGAACGCCTTACCGGTACGTGCTGGTAGATGAGTTTCAGGACATATCTGCGGGACGGATGAAGCTACTCCAATCGCTGAGCAGCGGGGACACGGCCTTTTTCCTCGTAGGCGACGACTGGCAGTCGATCAACCGATTCGCGGGAAGCGACGTAAGGCTTTTGAAGAGCTGCGGCGACTACTTGGGGCAAGTACGAACGCAAACCTTAAGCAAGACCTTCCGCTTTGGCGACCGCATTCTCATTCCCTCGACCAACTTCGTACGGCGGAATCGCGAACAGACGCAGCGGGCGCTGACATCCGCGAGCAAAACCAGCGACAATGGCATCACGGTCATTTTCGCTGACGATCCCGCAGCCGGGTTACAGCTTGCCAGGGAAGACATGAAGGCATCATTACGAGACAACGGCCACTCCGTCCTAGTGCTAGGGCGCTACAATTCCAGCAAGAACCGGCTGCAAAGTAAGTCACCATGGGAGGAGTTTAGCACCGTCCACAGGGCGAAGGGACGAGAAGCGGATTACGTGGTCGTGCTGGATCTGAAAGACGGCCGTTGGGGCTTCCCTTCACGAATTGAGGACAACTCGCTGCTTGAGCTCGTGTTGCCTCCAGTCTCAGGGGAAGCGTACCCATTCGCGGAGGAGCGGCGCCTCTTCTATGTGGCGATGACACGGGCGAGGATCGGCACATACTTGGTCACGGATCCCGAAAGGCCCTCGGAGTTCGTCGAGGAGCTGCTTCGGGAGTCCGTCGACGAACTGCGGCAGCTCGGTGAACTACGGCCTGAGTGCCCAAACTGCCCCCGGGGGCGTCTAGTCCACTCTGGCCGCCCCAACAGTCTTGCTTGCTCCAACTACCAGAGTTGTAAGACCATAGCTCCAAGATGCCAGAACTGCGATTTGGGCTACGTGTTCATCGTAGGGAACGTGGCCGAATGTACCAACCAGGCCTGCGAACACCCTCCCATCGCATGCTGTGAGTGCGGCATGGGCATACTCCAAGAGAAAAGTAGTCGTCTGTATGGTCCTTTCTTGGGATGCTCTGAGTACCCGTCATGCACAAACACGCGAGACATCTAGATCGCTGCGCCATACATGCACCCAGGATCAGTGGAGAGGCAACGAGGCGCACCTCACATCTCTACCTCGAATCAAAAGGATCATCGGGCAGACTACCAGGTTTTGTCGGATTCGCGGCTCGCTGGTACAATCAACGCGCAAGAATTCAAGGAGGGACAGATGCCTGACGTAACCATCGACTGGAACGCTGGAAGGACGCAGGAGCAGAAGGACAAGATCGCCAAGGTCGTGACCGATGCCCTCGTCGAGATAGGCAAGGCGCCTCGCGAGAACGTCAAGATCACCTTCAAGGACAACCCCGTCTAGTGGCGCTCGATTTCGGGACGAGGGAGGTCGGCCCTCAGCCGATCGTGGGGATCCGTGTTACGGCGAAGATGACCGAGCTTGGCCAGCTCATGGGTCCGCTGTTCGGCGAGATCATGGCTCAACTTCAGCAGAGCGGCCAGCACCCCGCCGGCATGCCCCTGGCCATTTACCACGGCATGGACGGCGGGGAGGTCGACGTCGAGTGCGGCATCCCCGTAGCGGCACCGGTGGAGGCAGAGGGCAGAGTCAGGTCCGGGGAGCTTCCCGGAGGCATGGTTGCGACCGTGACCCATACAGGGCACTACGAGGGCCTGCGGGAGACGTGGGGTGCGCTCACACAGTGGATGTCCTCGCAGGGCCTCGCGCCTGCGGCGCCGCCGTGGGAAGTGTACGTCACCGATCCGGGCGCGGAACCCGACCCATCCAAGTGGCGCACGGAGATCTTTTTCCCGGTGCGTCAGACCTAAGGAACCTCTGATTAGCCGAGTTGGCTGGGCTCTGCCCTTCGACAAGCTCAGGGCGAACGATCCTCTGGGGTCTCTTATTCAGACCATCCCTAACGAGATACGCTGCGACTCGGTGACCACGCTTGGACGTTACCTGAGAGGCTGTACGGCGCACACCTCGATGTACTCGGCCGGGACGACTATGCCCTGCCCTGTTCGTGTCGCCTTGACCTCGGGAGCAAGGTGTCCTCCACGGTACCCTGCGGCCGGGACGTACGAATTCGTTTCGGCACGCACCACCTCATGGCCCGTGGCAGTGTCGTAGCCCAGGTCGAGGACCAGGCTGCCCCGCCGGCTTAGATGCTTCCACTCCAGCATGTGACCGAAGTCGGCGACGTAGAGGCCCGGGAAGTCGCAGGGCACTTCAACCCGCAGAAGCAGGTCGCCCACGTACTTCTTCAGCATCTCTAGTCCCAGGTCGCCAAAGTACGGACTGTCCGTCATCCACATGGGGAGGGGCTCCAGCAGCCCCTCGGCCAGGTGCAGACCCGCAAGATCCTGGTGCCCAGAAAGCACAGCAAGACGGGCCCACAAGCCGCTGCCCGCCTCCAGCACCTGGTCCACCTTCTCAGGGCGCGTGTAGTGGTAGAAGACGATGGTCGAGCCGGCCGTCTCGAGGCGTCCTGGGTCCGGCGTGAAGCCGTGATCGCCGAGGAGCACGCCGCGCTCGCGCAGGAATATCTCGCAGGGTCGCAAGCTAGTGGAAAGCCTCGAAGCCAGTCAGGCTGCGCCCCAGCAGCAAGGTATGCACGTCGTAGGTCCCTTCGTACGTGTCCACCGTCTCCAGATTAAGCATGTGGCGGACCGCGCGATGGTCTAGGGTGATGCCCGCCGCGCCCAGTATGTCCCGCGCCGAGCGGGCCCCTTGCAGCGCCGCGCGCACGTTCTCGCGCTTGGCAAGCGACACCTGCGTGTAGGTCATCCTGCCCTCGTCCTTCAGCCGTCCCAGTCGCCAGGCCAGGAGCAGGCCGCGCGTGTGGGCAGCCGCCATGTCCACGAGCTTGGCCTGTACAAGTTGCCTCGCAGCGATCGGCTTGCCGAAGGTCGAGCGATCCTTGGAGAAGGCGAGCGCCTCGGTGTACACGTCCTCGAGGGCGCCCAGCGCACCCCACGCGATGCCATACCTGGCCTGGGTGAGGCACGACAGCGCGGCCGGCAGGCCGGTTGCTCCTGGCAGGGCCATTCCTGCGGGGATCCGTACGTCCTGCAGCACCACCTCGGCGGTGTCGGAGGCCCGCAGGCTCATCTTGCGCGGGACCGCGTGTGCCTCGAACCCGGGCGTGTCCGCCGGCACCAGGAAGCCGCGCACTGCGCCGCTCTCGTCTTTGGCCCAAACGACCGCCAGGCCGGCAAGGTTGCCATTGGTAATCCACATCTTCGCGCCGGACAGGACGAACGAGTCTCCCTCCGCGCGGGCGGTCGTCTCCATCGCAGCCGGGTCGGAGCCGCCCTGCCGCTCCGTGAGGGCGAAGCACCCGATTAGGTCTCCCCCAGCAAGCTGGGGCAGGTACTCCCGCTTCTGCGCCTCGGAGCCGTAGGCGTAGACCGCGTACATGACCAAAGCGCCCTGCACACTGACGAAGCTGCGAAGCGCCGAGTCAACGCGCTCCAGCTCGTACATGATCAGCCCGTACGCGACGTTCCCGATCCCCGCGCAGCCGTACTCTGCCGGGAGACTTGCGCCCAGGAGTCCAAGCTCGGCGAAGCTCGGAACCAGGTGCCTGGGAAATTCGCCCTGCTCCCACCACCGGCTGACATGGGGTTGAGCCTCCGCTTCGAGCAAGTCCCGGACGCTAGCCCGGACCTGTCGCTCTTCCGAGGTCAGAAGGGATTCGACGTCGTAGTAGTCGAGCACGTCGAACGCCGGCCTCAGTCCCTGCCCGCCGCCAGCACTTCGTGCACCATGTCGCGGGCCCACTGGCGCAGGTGGTCCTCCAGATCGGCGCCGCAGTGGGGGCACTCGTAGTCGCCGTAGCGCAAAGCCGTCCCGCAGGCGGTGCAGGGATTGACGTCGCCTATCCTGAACATCACGGCCTGGATCTGTTCGTCGGTTGCCCGGCTGTTAACAGCCCCCATCCTAACCTTCCCCCTCGGGGGGAAGGGACTCCGAGACCAACCCTTCCGCAGTGCGCTCCCACAGGCTGGCGAACTCCTGCGAGCCGTCGTCGTCCCAGTAGTCCATATCGACCGGCTGGTCGTAACCTCCACCGAACGCATCGAGGATGTCGCTGCCTCCCAGGTTGCCTGCAGGTACCCTGGCATAGACCGCGGGAGTCCCCTCGTACCGCACGCGGACCAGCGCACGCGGGTAAGGGTCGGGTCTGGCCTGCTTCCAGCGCTCCAGCGCGTCGCGGTCCAGCGTTACGCCGAGCCCTGGGCCCTCCGGCACTGCGACTGTGCCGCCCTCGACCTTCAGCGCGGGCGTAACCACGTCCTCGGACCAGAGGTCGGTCGCGGTGACGTGGTGCAGCGTCGCCATGGCGAAGACGGATGCCATGTGAACGACGAATGCCCGGGTGATATTGCCGCCCGTGTTCTGCATCATGAACGGCGCGTTCGCTGCCTCGAACAGGCCCGCTCGGGTGATCATCTTGCCGATGGGGGTGTGGCCCATCATGTACGCGTCTGCAAGTCCAAAGAGCGCCTCGCGGCCCTGCAACGGCAGGTGGTGGAAGTAGATCGGGATTCGGGAGCGCAGGCGAAGCTGCTTGTATCCCTCGAAGTCCTCGTTAGCCAACGGGTCTTCGATCGCGCCGGCTACCGGGTACTTCTCGAGTTGGCGGGACACGTTGACGATCTGCTCTACGGTGCCGTCGAAGTTCATGTCGTAGTGGACCTTGAAACCGGGAGGAGCGACGTCCTGCATCGCTTCGGTCTGGGCGACCACGTTGTGGAAGTGGTTCGTGTGGTACTTGAGCCACCTGTGACCCGTAGCCGCCGCGAATTCGACCTCCTCGGCCATCTTGGATGGTGTCTGGGAAACGGTCCACGCCGAGACGGGCACTCGCCTCGTCATCCACCCGGAGTTCGGGACCGGACGACCCGTGAACCTCTGCCCGAACAGCTTGTACACGGGGACGTCGTTGTACTTGGCCACTACGTCGTAGACGGCTGGGGCGAGGCGGGTGGGAAGGTCGGGGTGGGCGATCCAGTCCCACGGGTCGGTGCCCACCATCTGCTCGATCCAGGCGTCATCGGCAGGAGTTCGCCGGCCGAGGCCGTCACCCAGGCCCTCCAGGCCGTTGTCCGTGTGCAGCACGAACATCGTCCGGCACCTGAAGTCTGCGCCCTGGTAACGCGTAATGGCCTCGCTGTTCCACGCATAGAACGGCGGGGTAATCTCGTGGACTTCGATGTCCGTAATCTTCAATGCTGCCTCCCCTGGCACGCACCAATAGCGGAGTGCGGTCCTACGGCAAACTCAAGGGACCAGGTTGACCGGATGTCGACTACTGGGTAGTCAGCTTTATCCGCGGGTCTACTACCGCAAGCAGTAGGTCTGAGACCAGCGTACCGACGACCGTCAGCACACCCAGCATCAGTACGATGAATCCAGCCAGGTAGACGTCCTGCTGGTTGATGGCGTCGAGAAGCACCGGTCCGAGGGTCGGCAGGCTCAGGACCACGGAAACGATGACGCTTCCGCTCACCAACGCCGGGAGCAGGTACCCGACCGTGCTGACCAGCGGGTTGATGGCGACTCGCACGGGGTACTTGAGTATCAGCCGCCAAGACTTCATCCCCTTGGACCTGGCGGTGACGACATATGGCTTGCTTAGCTCGTCGAGGAGATTGTTCCGCATGATGCGGATCAGGCTGGCCGTCCCCGAAGTCCCGAGTACGATGGCGGGCACCCATAGGTGCTGGACGAAGTCCACCATCCTGGCAAAGTCCCAGGGTGCGTCCTTGAAGTCGGCCGAGTTGAGGCCGCCAACGCTCTGGTTCAGGTAGGCGAAGGCCAGGTACATGAGCACCAGGCCCAGCAGGAAGTCGGGCACAGCCAGGCCTGTAAAGCCCGCCAGGGTAAAGATGTAGTCACCGACGGAGTGCTGGCGTACGGCTGAGTAGATGCCCACCGGGATGGCAAAGGTCCATGTCACAAGTATGGTGAAGCCCGTCAGTGCGACGGTGGTCCATATCCTGTCGCCAACGACCTCCCGTACCAACTCCTCCCGCGGCAGATAGCCGCAGCCCCACTGGAACGACCTGCCCAGGTCGCCCTGCGCAAGGCTGGTTATCCACTTCAGGTACCTGATGTACTGGGGCTGGTCGAGGCCCAGGTAGTTGCGCAGCTCTTCCGACACGCCCTCGGAGTCGATGCCCATGCCGCCGGCGATGACCAAGTCCAGGAAGCGGTCCACTGCATCGCCTTCAGGTATCTGGATGATGACGAAGGCCAGAACGGTGATGGTCCAGATCGTGAAAGCGGCGAGAAGCAGCCGGCGGGCGATGTAGGCGAGCACGTGGCACCTCCGTTAGCCGCGAATAATACTACCCGCCGCCCTGCCTTTCAACCTGCAGACCAGATATGATGGAAAGCCATGTGTGTACCTGGAGCAGAGACGGTCGAAACCCGTGAGGAGAGCGGGGCCGACGCCCCGGCCATACGATTTGTCCACCAGCAGGCTTTCGGCGGAGACATCGAGCCGAGGCTGGTCGACATGCTGCGCGAGTCGGGCCGTGTGACACTTTCGCTGGTCGCGGTGGTCGCAGACAAGGTCGTTGGGCACGTCCTGTTCTCTCCGGTGACCATCGATATACCCTCCGCAGACTCGTGCTGGGCGGCGCTGGGGCCCGTCGGAGTGCTGCCGGACTACCAGGGCCAAGGCATAGGCTCGAGGCTTGTCCGAGAAGGGCTGGCGGGATGCAGGCATATCGGTTGCGACGGGGTCGTGCTACTGGGAGAGCCTGCATACTACTCGCGGTTCGGATTCGTTCGAGCTGGCGAACATGGGCTGACAAGTGAGTATGGGGCCGGGCCTGAGTTTCAGGCCATGGCGCTGAGCCCGGGCGCACCTGGCGCGGGCGACGAGACCCGATTGGTGTATTTCGCACCCGAATTCAGGGAGGTCGACCCGCCCATTCCCCGAGACTAGGAACCGGCGGAGAGCGAGCCGGTGAGGGCCTCCACCGCCGAGACACATCCACCGCGAGTGTCCAGCCTGGATGCCCTGCGGCCCTGGGCCTGGAGAGCACGGAGATCGCCCAGCGCCTGGGCGGAGGCGAGCACGTCGAAGGAGTAGGGCTGGCCCGGAATCTCGACGTCGAATTCGGCCTCTTCGACGAGCTGCAAGAACACTCCCGAAGGCGGGCCGCCCTTGTGGAGCTGCCCGGTCGAATGCAGGAACCGGGGGCCGTAGCCCGTGGTGGTTGCCACCTGGAAGCGGGTCATAAGGGCGCGCCGCAGTCCGTCGACGGCGGCGTCCAGCTCCGGGGTCTGGCGCGCGTAGGCCATTATTGCCACGTAGTCGCCCGGGCGAATCTCGGACAGCAGGTCGGGTACTGGCATCGTTTCGGGTGCGACTGGGAGCGAGCCTGAGCTCTCGAACTCGGCAAGGACGCTGCTCGTCATGTCCTTGGCAGCCTGCACGTCCGGCTGGTCGAATGGGTTCACTCCCAGGACGGCGCCCGCCACGGCAACGGCGAACTCCCACTTGAATACCTCTCCTCCCAGGTCCAGCCTATCTCCCAGGTCGAGCCTGATGAACGGCTGTTCAGACCGCGAGAGGTCCTCCACAGCCTCATCGATGAGCGCGTTGTCGTCGCCCTGCAGGCGAACCAGCACGAACAGCCTGTCGTCTCCGTAGGCATCGGGGTCCAGCGCAGCCTCACCGGCAACCGGGACAACCCCCCTGCCCTCCTTGCCGAGGCTCTCGGCTACCAGCTGCTCGACCCAGAGGCCGAATCCCGTGATCGAGGGTGACGCGAGCAAAGTCAACTTGTCTCTGCCCTCAAGAGCAAGCCGACCGATGGCCGCTCCCAGCGCACCTCCCGGATTGTCGGCGATGTCGGCGCCCATGCAGAAAGCGCGCATACGTGCCGCCCGCTCGAGCAACTCGTCGACGTCTATGCCCATGAGGGCCGCGGGCACAAGCCCGAAGTTGGACAGTATCGAGTAACGTCCGCCGACCTCGGGGTCCCCATGGAAGACACGCCTGAAGCCATCCCTGGCAGCCAGCTCCTCCAGGGCGGTGCCGGGATCGGTCACGGCCACGAAGTTCTTCCCTGCCCCGGCGTGCCCAACTGAGCGGTCCACAAGGTCCCTGAAGTAGCTGTAAAGGACATTTGGCTCGATGGTGGTCCCTGACTTGGAGGACACAATGAACAGAGTCCGAGCGGGGTCGATCCTGTCAGAAACGTCGCTGACCCATCCCGGCACAGTCGAGTCGAGGACTGTCAGCTCCGGACTTCCTGGCTTGGACCCGAATGCCTGGCGCAGCAGCTCCGGTCCCAGGCTGCTGCCGCCCATACCCAGAAGCACTACGTGGCTGTACTCCTCACGCCGGATATCGCCGGCAAAGGCGGCGATATCGGTTGTCTCCGCCTCCATTTCCTCGGGCAGCGAGAGCCAACCCAGGCGATTGGTGATCTCATCCGGCGAGGGCTTCCACACAGAACGGTCGCCCCTCCAGACCCGTTCCACGACATTGATGTCGCGAAGCCTTATCAACTCGTCCCCAGCGAACGCCCTGTGTCGGCCAAGTGTGTACAGGGCCGTCGTCGGATCACGGAATGTGTTACCCATTGCTAATCAGATTCCCCATCCAAGTACTCACGCGGCGGTGTGGAGGGAGCGCGAGGGAGCATAGGGCAAGTGCGGTGTTGGGGTGTTGTGCTGCTTCTCAGAATCCATCGATTGCACCTGATTACCTATTGGGCAAGACATTAGGGACAGCCCGCTGCCTTGTCAATCTCCAGGCGCACATCACCAAGACAGTCCTAGCACCGCAGCGCTTCCGGAGGGAGTAGACTCTGGGACGAGGCGCAGGCATGGGCAAGCGATGGTCGAACGGCACCTTCAGCCATACGTCCTGGTCTCGCATCGCTGTATAGTGAGTCCCATGCTCCGGTTGCTACAACTGTCGCTGCTCGCGCTGGTCATCGCGGCCTGCGCACCTGGCGCCGCGATGCACGGGGAACCTACGCGAGCCTACTCCCCCTTCGACACTAAGCCTGATTCTGAGGTCGTCCACCCGGAAGCTCCGCTGATCACATACACTGCCGCCGATGGATTCGTTCCGAAGCGACTGGACGTAGAGCCGGGCACCCAGGTCCGTTTCTACAATGCCTCCGGCGATGCGTTCTGGCCCGCATCAAACATCCACCCGACGCACGCAATCCTCCCGGAGCTTGACTCGAATGAGGAGATTCCTCCTGGCGAGACGTGGAGCTTCACCTTTCAGTCCAGGGGCTACTGGCGCTTCCACAACCACCTTGCGCCCGGGTTTGGTGGGCTGGTCGTGGTCCAGGGAGGGGAAGGCGAATTCACATCCGCCGGCGACAGTCCCTTGAGCCTGAGGATGCCTGAAGTGCCCTTCGAGGCGCCTGAGGCCATCGACCCCCGGGAGTACGTCAACCTGTTTAAGGACGACGCCATCTTGGTCAGATTCGTCAAGCAATTTGGCCCAGAGCACACCGTGCGCCTGCTGAAAGAGGGGGAACAGTATTTCGACGTGGACTGCCACCAGCGGGCTCACGACCTGGGGCGGGCGGCGTTCCGGGAGTTCGGCGCGTCCGCGTTTGCCCTGTCAGGTCACGAATGCCATGCCGGGGCCTTCCACGGCGCGACCGAAGCGCTCTTTGCCTCCCGGGGCATAGTAAACCTGGAAGAGGACGTATCCACGATCTGCGCCCTTGCCGACAGCCCCTTCTTTCGACACCAGTGCGTGCACGGCGTGGGACACGGCCTCATGGCATGGACGACATATGAGCTTCACGACGCGCTCAGGCTCTGCGACGAGATGCCGACCGAGCTGGACCAGGCTTCGTGCCACTCAGGGGTGTTCATGGAGAACGTCGTGGGCGGCCTCTCGGGGGCGATGGGCCACACGACGCAGTACCTCAAGGACGACGACCCCCACTACCCATGCAACGTCGTCGACGAGCGATACGTACCCGGGTGCTACTTCTACCAGACATCGCACATGATCAACGTCTTCGACCGGGACTTCTCCAGGGTCGCTCAAGCCTGCACAGAAGCGCCGGAGACGGCTCGCGGGCACTGCTTTCAGAGCTACGGGCGCGACGTTGGCGGCGTGACGCGCAAGGATCCGATGCTCGCCGTCCAGCACTGCGGTCACGCGCCGGCCGGGCCCTACAGGGTGGCCTGCATCGAAGGAGCCGTGCAGGACCGCTTCTGGGAAGCCTCGGGGTCCGAAGGAGCCCTGGCGATGTGCGGGCTGCTGGTAGACCAGGCCGAGCAGGACGCCTGCTACAGGGTCATCATCGCCCGGGCCGGGGAGGTCCTCACGGCCCAGGGCCAATATGACGCCTTTTGCGCGCGTATCGCCGAGGCGTGGCGCGGTGGATGTGCCGACGGAAGGGACGGACGTTAGTCTTAACAAACAGGCTCATCAGTGGTTCAATGGGCATTACCAACCACGACATCCGGTCGCCCAGCAGAGAGTACGGAGGCAAACATGACCAGCATTGACCTGACCGGGAAGGTGCAGACCGTACTCGGGCCGGTCGATCCCGGCCAACTCGGCAAAACCCTTACCCACGAGCACATCCTGTTCGACGGCTCCTGGGTCAAGGTGTGGCTCCCAAGCGCAAGCGACCAGTCCTTCTATGAGAAGCCCGTCTCCCAGGAGATACTGGGCAGGCTGCGGCACGGGCTGAAGCCTAACCGGGACAATGGGCGGCTTGCGGACGTCCCGACGGCCATCGAAGAGGTCGGGCTGTTCAAGCAGTATGGCGGGGGCACCCTGGTCGAGGCATCGAGCATCGGAATAGGCCGCGACCCGATTGGGCTTGCAAGGGTCTCCAACGCAACGGGCGTGAACATCGTCATGGGCGCTTCATACTACGTGAACACACACCACCCGCCTGGGATGGACGACATGACGGAGGACGACATCTTCGAACTGATAGTGGGAGACATCACCGAAGGGGCCGACGGGACGGGCATCAGGTCCGGCATCATCGGCGAGGTGGGCTGCGACTGGCCCCTGACTGACAACGAGCGGAAGGTGCTGAAGGCATCGGCGCGCGCGCAGCGCATGACCGGCGCGCCGCTTCTAATACATCCCGGCCGGGACGAGACGGCGCCGCTCGAGATCATCGACCTCCTGGACCGGGCCGGGGCCGACCTGTCGCATACGATCATGGGCCACCTCGACAGGACGGTCTTCGAGCGCGGTACGCTCAAGCAGATAGCCGAGTCGGGCTGCTACATGGAGTGGGACCTGTTCGGCTGGGTCGGGTCGCACTACTCCCCGAACCTGAACATCGACATGCCGAGCGACGACCAGCGCCTCGAGTTCATCGCCTGGATTTCGTCAGAGGGCTACGGCCGCAAAGTCGTCATAGCGCACGACATATGCGGGAAGCACCGCCTGGAGAAGTACGGCGGGCACGGCTACTCATACATACTGGACCGCATAGCCCCGAGGATGCTGTACAGGGGCTTCACCCCTGAGGGCGTCCACGACATCCTGGTCTCCAACCCCGCCGAAGTGCTGACGTTCCGCTAGCGCCGCTGAGTAGCAGTACGACACTTGAGGGTCTGCTATTCTCTCGGTGCCCGCCACTCAAGATGTTCAGGAGTTCCCAGATGACAGCAGAAACACTGACTCCAGGGCCTGGCCGGGTCTTCCGTCCCCGGCTGATCTACTACAACGACGCCCACCACTTCCACGGCAAGCGTGTCGAGCCGCCCGTGAGCATCGCCAAGCTCCGGCAGCCGGTCGACGAGGTCCTCGGCACGAGCGTAGACCTGTTGGTGCTGGGCCTGGGGTATGGGGACGTCTACTTCCACAACAGCAAGGTTGGTCGGGTCATAGGGGAGGCGAAGGAGGTCTGGGAGAACTATATCGACTGGCGGATCATGCGAATGGTGCAGGTCGCCCGCGAGAGGGGCACCGACCAGGTGCGAGAGGTGATCGGCCAGGGCCGGCGGACTGGCGTCACCGTGTTCCCGAGCCTGCGCCTACAGAATGCAGAGGCTCCCGGCACGGAACGGTGCGGCTGGCTGCGATGGCACCATGAGGAGGCCGTGTGCCACGGCATCGACGACCCTCGATGGCCCAATCACCAGACCAGGTGGGCATACGACTATACGAACGAGCTGGTGTGGGACGACAAGAAGGCGATGATACGCGAGATGCTCGTCGACTACGAGGCGGACGGGATCGAGCTCGACTTCATGTTCTTCCCTCTCTACTTCAGGAAGGAGGAGACCGAGCAGGGCATAGCGACGATGAACCGGTTCGTGGCAGAGGTCCGCGGCCTGGTGGACTCGATAGGGGAGCAGCAGGGGCGCAAGATTCCGGTCATGGCCCGGGTGCACGCCGACGAGCAGGCGAATCTGGACATCGGGCTGGACGTGGCGGCGTGGATGCGCGAGGGGGACGTCGATTTGGTGGTCGGCAGCGAACGCGCGAACCTCCTGGACACCGGGATGTCCGACCGCTGGCTGCCCGACGCGGCCAACAGCGCCGGCGTCCCGGCATACTACCGCCCGCCCCGGCGCATCTACGACCACCGGGCCGGCAAGCCCGGCGCCGAGATGTTCCGCGCGCTGGGCCAGTCGCTCCGCTACCACGGCTGGGCGGGCATATTCGACGGGTACTATCCCTGGCCTTTCGCCGAGCGCGAGTACCAGGTCCTCCGTGAGGCGGGTAATCCGGAGGTCTACGAGCGCCGGAACAAGCGCTACATGCTGGCGCCGCGAGAGGGCAAGAGTGGCGAGGACACGACCACACCCGACCGCCAGCTTCCCGCAGAGCTTGTGGCCGGCGACACAGTCACCCTCAAGATTCTGGTCGCCGACGACATCGAAGGCGCGAAAGCCGACGGGGAGCTGCGCAGGCCCATCCTCAACATACGGTTCTCCTTCTTCTGTATCGAGGACGAGATCGAGATCCGTCTCAACGGGCGGGTCCTGCCAATAAGCGAGGCGGAAGTTACCGATGAGCGGGCGCTTCGCATCGTCACCGACATGATGGCGGGGATGGATGTGCAGGCGCCCTTTGGCATGTCGGCCCACTTCTTCTCCTACACCCTGGAGCCGGGCGACATCGTCCAAGGCTACAATGTGCTGGAGGTGGAGACGAAGAGGCAGGAGAAGACGGCGGGATTCACCCGCAGCGTGAACGGCGTCGAGATCCGGGTGCGGTACAAGGAGTTCGAGCGGCCCGCCGGTCTCGACGTGCAGCGAGTCGGCGCGATATAGCCAGCCCATGGACAGCCGCAAGTACAGGAACAGCAAGCCCGGTCCGACAGCCCTCGGGCCGCCGGGCGTCACCTCCCCGCCGAGTATCGGCTGACCGGACCGCATGAGTGACAAGACGCCCGCCGACCTGAATACCGAGTACAAGCTGGGGCTCTCGCCCGACCAGCTTGGCGAGTTCGCGAGACTGGGAGGCGATGAGGCCGCAGCGCGGCTGCGGGCGATAGGGGAATGGCTGTCGCGCGTGAACGTGCAGAACCACGATGGCGTGACCGTGACGCCAGCCCTGTCCGGTTTCCTCGCCGGCGCGCAGGACATCCACGACGCGATACTCCACCTGGACGAGCTGAGATCGAGGACGAGGCGCGGTGGGTTCGATCCTGGCGACTTGCTGATGCGGGAGTTGGAGTATCACCGCTTCGTTTCGGAGTGCAGACACCAGCGCGACTGGCCGGATGCGCCCGAGAAACAACGTGCGCTCTTCGACTCGCTCACCAGCCTGGATGAGCCCCACGACGACCCTGCAGAGCTGACCGACGAGGATGTTCGTGAGTCCCGCCGCGCGGCTTATGAGGCCGTCTGCCTGCTGCGGTTCCTGCGCGAGTTCAAGGCGGGCACGACTCGGCCGGTGGTCGTGTTCGGGAACGAGCGTTATGGGAGGGACTGGGTCGTCCAGCCGCTGGAGCGGTACCTGGAGGACGACTTCGACATCCGCTACTGGCGCGTCCAGTCTCACAACTCGATGCGACTGACGGTGCCCCACTGGGAGGGCCGCTGGAACCGCGCCGGCTTCCCGCCGGACTTCTGGGTGGAGCTGAGCGAGAGCCAGCCTCACGTCGTGGTCGTCGACGAGTGCAGCCCGCGGCGGACGGAGCGCTACAGCAAGCTCGCGCGGGGAGTGCGTGACATTCTGAACTGGTTCATGGCGTTCAACGACATCAGGGCCGAGGGGGACGGGGCCGTCTACGAGCCGGAGAGCACCCTGCCCGCCCATCACTTCCCTGAGCTCAGGAAGTGGCACGAGTACGTCGTCACCAGGCGTGAGATGCGTTACTACGTTGGGCCAGGCCCAACGTATCGTGTCCGCCACTGGTCGCCGGAGCTCAAGCCAGAGGTGTTGATGGGCGACATGGTGGTCTCCAGCCGGCCGCCGGAGATGGGCGACGACACCCCCACGGTCGTGCTCGCGAACCCCGCGATCTATCGCACCGAGGGGGACGACCTGCCGGAGCCGCTGAAGGGCACGCGGCCGTACTACTTCAACGACCCGGAGTATCGAGTGCGGGAGCGCATCGTCCCCGGATTCGGCCCACACGGGTTCGAGACGCGGGTAGTCGGCCCAACTACGGACGAGTACGTCATAGCCGCACGGCTGCAGATCGAGAAGGACATCGCCGGGCTGCTGGGCGAGTAGAGTGTGTATGCGTTACATACGGTATGCCCGCCAGATCATCCTCTCGTACGAGCGGGCCATGGCAATGAACCACGGGTCGGTCTCGGGCGAGAGCGGGGGGACCAGTATCGAGTGCCATCCCGCGCGGTTGGCGCCAACTATATCGGTGAGGATGCGGTCGCCCACGAACGCCCACTGATCGGGCGGCACATCGAAATGACGCTCCGCCTCGCGGTACGGCTGCGCGGATGGCTTTCTCTTTCGCACCTGCACGACATGCAGGGGAAACTGCTCGATGAGCTCCTCCCGCCGCCTGTCGGTGCAGTTGGAGATTATGCACAGACGGTCCGCGAACAGGCTGCGCATGACCTCGATGTTCGTCAGCAGCCGGTCATTGATGCCCATCCCGTGGTAACGGCACAGCGTCTGGTCGGCGTCGAACCCGATGGCGCGAATGCCCCGGTCGTAGAGGGCGCGCGCGTCGATTTCGGCCACGCTGTCGACCTGCTGGTCAGGGCGAATTTCGCTCCTGCTGGGGAAAGCCTCGATGCGTCTTGGCACCGTGTCTCCTCTGAGCGCTCCTTGAGCGCGTAGTGATACCTAGTGTACCGCGCAATTGGACATTCGTCCTTAGGAACGTTGAGACCGGTTAGTGCACCCAGCGGCTAGGGAACCTCTGAACAACCGTATAGTCTGAGCACTGCCCTTCGACAGGCTCAGGGCGAACGATCCCTCGGGGCCTCTCATTCAGACCGTCCCTAGGTCTTGGTCTCCCATCCACCCGATCTCACACGTAGCTGATCGCCAGCTCCACGTCCACCAGCTCGACGTGCGTCGACTTCTGGACGGCGCCGCGCAGCAGCCGCACCTCCAGCTCGTTCTCGCCCTTCCTGAGCGGAGGGCCTGCCAGGTCGAACTCGATGGTCGCTCCCGAGTAGCTGGCCTGGGCGAGCCTCGTGGGGAATCCGCTCCACTCCACGCGGCTCCAGTCCCCGTAGGTCGTCTTGCCCATGTCCGAGCCGAGTTGCTCGCCGTTAAGCCACACGTCCATCTCGTCCTCGCCGCTCAGGCCCGTGAGCTTCAGGCTCAGAACGCAGCTCTTCAGCGCTCCCTCGGCCGATGCCGCCGCCACGTCGTCGGCTATGTCGAAGCTGAGCTTCGGCCCCGCCTGTGTGAGCGTCCCGGCCAGCGCAACCGGCAGCTGAGAGACCGGCACGGCGTTCTGGAAGGCGTAGTCGTGCAGGTCCCTGTCGGACAGGTCGCGGCGGTGGTCCCACCTGAACCGCGTGTTCTCCATCTGGTACCGCTTGTCGAGCCTGGCGAGGGCCTCCGGGTCCGCAAGCTCGGCGAACATCCTCCTCTTCCACTCCGGGGGCTTGCTGAAGTAGTTGAACAGGTATATGCCGGATGCGCCATGGTCATAGTGGTGCGCCGCGATGGCGCGGATGATCTCATCGTCCAGGGCGGGCCTTAGCCGCTCGATGGAGCCGTACACGAGGCAGCCGGTGCCCTCCGCGGCCTCGACGAACTCCCGTACGGGCGTCTCGAATGGGATGAATCCGCCGCCCACTATCACCATGTCCACCAGCCCCTCAGTCATCCAGGCCGCAACGTCGAGCCCCAGCCTGTTCGCGTCGTACAGAGTCGGGGGCACCCTGACAGCCAGGTCTATGCGGCGTCCCCTGCTCTCGCTAACGTCGGCCATCCTCCCCTTGACGTGGCGCACTAGGTCCGTCATCAGGTGGCGGTTCGCGTAGCCGTACTTGAGGGGGAAGAACGTGGGATGCCGCATGAAGTCGAGCTCCACCCCGTCTATGTCGAACCGCTCGAACAGCTCGCATATGACCCCGGCCATGTGCCTGCGGACCTCCGGATGCGTGTAGTCGACACCTGTGCGGACACCCCAGTCGAGGCCGCCCCTGGGGATCGTCTCGTCAGGCCTGCCGATCAGGGCCTCGGGGTTCTCGCGCCGGAAGCGCCCGGCCCTCGGCGTGTTGGGGTCGATGTGGTAGTGGCTGTTCATCCGCATCGACGGGAAGATGTCAAGGCCGGCCTCCCGGCACAGCTCCACCATTGCAGTCAACGGGCCGCCGCGCTCGTCGATGAGGCTGCGTATGTTTGCGGCGCGGTCCGCCTGGGTGCGGTCGTCGAACAGCGTGTACTCCTCGCCGGCAGTCACCTCCTCCAGGGATTCGTACCCGGCGCCGAACATCTCGCCGACACGGGTCTCGAAGTCGTAGACCTCCCTGTTGCCGAGACACCACAGCAGCGCCCCCAGGGGCGTGCCGCTGTAGGTGTCTACCATCTTCTCCTTGAGGTCGCGGGCCGTAAGAGGAGGCTGGGCCTCGCTAACGATCCAGCCGTCGTCGTTCACCAGGATCGGTCGGTGGGCTGCCGGTGTTGCCATTGCGTTCACCCCGTTTGGTCATCCAGTCATGGGAGCGGTTAGGGCTGGATGATACCAGTTGACAGCCGGTCGGACCGGTATTGAGGGCTAGATGGTAGTGGACAATCCAGGACGCGGCACGCGCCCGGCTGCCGGAGGCTCCCATCCGACGCTCGAAGTCCCTATGAGCTTCCCATTCTGCGCGGGAGCGCGTAGTCGGTAGACATGATCCTGTCGAGCAGGGCGATGCGAAGGTCGTCCCTGAGCCCCTTGTGTTCCGGGTCGTCCCAGAGATTGCGCACCTCGCTCGGGTCCTCCTGGAGGTCGAACAGCTCGCCGTATGGCTGGCCCGAGTAGGCCGTCAGCCGGTAGCGCTCCGTCACCAGGGTCCTCAGCCTGAATCCAAGGTTGTCCTGGTCGTCCTCGACCAGGGCCATGCCGGACGTGCCGCTCTCCTCGCCCGTGAGTATCGGCACGAGGCTGCGGCCCGGCCATGGCGGCGGCTCGTGCGACCAACCCAGCTCCGGCGGCTTGTTGCCCTCCGGGATCGGGACTCCGGCGATGTCGAGAATGGTCGGGGCGAAGTCGAGCAGGCTGATCACCCCGTCATGAGTTGCTCCGCCATCGAAGCGACCCGGCCAGCTCACCAGGAACGGCACGCGGATGACCCCGTCGTAGTGGTATGGACCCTTGCCCCACATGCTGTGGTCGCCCAGCGCCTCGCCGTGGTCGCTCGTGAGAATAACGACCGTGTTCTCGTAGAGGCCGTTGTCCTTGAGCGCCTGCATTATGCGCCCGAAGTTGTCGTCGATCATCTCGATCAGTCCATAGTAGTGGGCCGCGCACTCATTCCTGTGCGGGTCGATGTCTCTCCCCTTCTTCGGGGTCTCGTAGATGTCGCGGATATGGGGCGGAAGGTCGTCGAATTCGCCCTCTCTGCGGTTCGGCGGCGGGACGTCGTCCGGGTCGTAGTCGTGGCAGTACGGAGCGGTCGGCGCAAGCGGGACGTGCGGGTCGGCAAGGGAGCACCAGGCGAAGAAGGGCCCCTCGGTGCGGCCCTGGCGGACCATACCACGCCGCCTATCGCTTCCGTAGCTATTGAGGAACTCTACCGTCCGGTCGCTGGTCCAGGTCATCGGGTGAAGCTCGGTTGGCAGCGCCCACTTGTAGGAAGACGTGTAGAAGTCCACTGCGGGGCTCGGCGTCTCCAGGGGCACAGCGTCGTGGAACAGGTGCGCCTCGTTCGGGTGCTCGCGGTCCAGCCAGTTCACGTACTCGCCCCATGAGCCGTTGCCGTGCCCGTTTACGAAGTTCACCTCGTCCAGGCCGTAGTAGGGCGTCGGAATACGCGTAACCCGCCCGGAGTGCCACATGTCCCGCGCCTCGGGAAACTGGAACGGGTCCACCTCGTCGAGGGGCATCCCGTTGGGAGTCCTGGAAATGCGGAGGTGCGGCTTGCCGTCGTAGTGGGTGCGGTAGCCGGCCTGCCTGAGCGCCTCAGGCATGGTGGGCACGTCGTAGGGGAGCTGTATCCCGTTCATGCGGACCCTGTGGCCACGGGTGGTCAGCCCTGTGAACAGGGAGGCCCGCGACGGCGTGCAAAGGGGATGGGCAACGTAGGCGCGGGAGAAGATCGTGCCGCTGGCGGCCAGGGCATCGATGTTGGGCGTTCGCACGACCGGGTGCCCCGCGTACCCCATGCAAGTCGGGTTGTGCTGGTCCGTCGTCAGGATGAGAAAGTTCGGCCTGTCGTCAAATGGCATCTCTGTCACTCCTGGTCTGCTGCTCAGCGGCGCCGCGGCATCGATCAGCTACACCGGCACCATCTGGCGGGGCAGTGCCGGGTCAGTCTCCATGATCTCGTCCAGCAGGGCCAGCCGGAGCTCGTCCCGCACGGATTGGTGCGCGGGGTCGTCCCACAGGTTTCGCAGCTCGCCGGGGTCCTCCTGGAAGTCGAAGAGCTCCCCGTACGACTGGCCAGAGTAGGCCGTGAGCCGGTAGCGCTCCGTCATGAGCGTCCTGACCCGGAAGCCCAGCTTGTCCTGGTCGTCCTCGATCAGCGCCTGTCCCCTTCCCGTTCCCTCTCCTCCCTCCAGCACCGGGACCAGGCTGTGTCCTGGCCAGGCCTCGGGAGCATCGGGGGACACCGGCGAGGGCGGTACGTGACCCTCCGGAATCGGCAGGTTGGCAATGTCCAGTATCGTCGGGGCGAAGTCCACGAGGCTAACGACTGTGTCGTGGGACTGCCCCATGGCGAAGCGCCGGGGCCAGCTCACCAACAGGGGCACCCTGACCACCGAATCGTAGTGGAAGGGCCCCTTGCCCCACATGCCATGGTCGCCGAGGGCCTCGCCATGGTCGGCCGTCACGAGGATCACCGTGTTCTCCTCCTGGCTGGTGCGCTTCAGTGTCTCGAGGACTCGGCCCACCTGGTAGTCGACCATCTCGATGAGCCCGTAGTAGTGCGCCGCACACTCGGACCGGTACGGCGCGATATGCAGGCCCTCGCGCTCGTACCGGCGACGGTGGTGCGGGGGCAGCAGGTCGAACTCGCCCTCGTCGAAGGTCGGCGGGGCCACGTCGTCAGGGTCGTACTTGTAGCACCACGGCGCCGGGGGCGCCAGCGGCACGTGGGGCAGCTCGGACGAGAACCAGAGCATGAATGGGCGCTCGCCATCCCGCGCGTCGTTCAGGAAGTCTATGGCCCTGTCGGCGCACCACGCCGTTGGGTGAAGCTCGTCGGGGAGCGCCCATTTGAAGGATCCCGTGTAGAAGTCCAGGGCCGGGGTGGGCGGCTCCAGCGGTACGCCGTCGTGGAACAGGTGCGCCTGGTCGGGATGCTCCCTGTCCAGCCATGCGGGGAACTCGCCCCAGCCGTCCTCCGGTCTGTGTGCGTTCTGGAAGTCTGTGGTCTCGAAGCCGTAGTAGGGCGACGGCAGCTTTGTCACCCGGCGCGTCATCCAGAGGTCGCGGGCCTCGGGAAACTCTAGTGGGTCGACCTGGTCCAGCGGGACTCCCTCAGGCGTAAGGGACGACCTGAGGTGGATCTTTCCCACGCAGTGCGTACGGTAACCGTTCTGGCGAAGCGTCTCCGTGAACGTCGGCACGTCGTATCCGAGCTGCACGCCGTTCATGCGGACCCGGTGCCCCCTCGTGTGGAGACCCGTGAACATCGTCGCCCTGGACGGAGTGCACAGCGGATTCGCGACATATGCGCGGGTGAAGTTCGTGCCGCGCGCCGCCAGCGCATCGAAGTTCGGCGTCCGCACCAGGCGATGGCCCGCGTAGCCAAAGCACGTCGGGTTGTGCTGGTCGGTCGTGATGATCAGGAAGTTGGGACGGTCGGTCTGCGGCAACGGTCCCTCCTTACGAGCGGCTCATCTGGCGCGGCAGGGGCGAGCCCGTCTCCATGAGCTTGTCCAGCAGCTCGATACGCAGATCGTCCCTGAGCCCCCGGTAGTCCGGCTCGTCCCAGAGATTGCGGAACTCGCTCGGGTCTTCCTGGAAGTCGAACAGCTCTCCATACGGCTGGCCCGAATAGGCAGTTAGGCGGTACCTCTGCGTGACGAGCGTACGCATCCGGAATCCGAGGTAGTCCTGGTCGTCCTCGACCAGGGCCGAGGTGCCGGTGTCCGAGTCATCGCCCGTGAGGACCGGGACGAGGCTGCGTCCCGGCCAGGCCGGTGGAGCGCCCGGGGCTTCAGTAGACGGCGGCGCGGGACCCTCCGGGACCGGCACTCCGGCGATGTCCAGGACGGTCGGCGCGAAGTCGACGAGGCTGATCACCCCTTCGTGCTCCGCACCGCCCTGGAATCTCCCGGGCCACCGCACCAGGAACGGGACGCGCACGACGCTGTCGTAGTGGTACGGGCCCTTGCCCCACATGCCGTGATCGCCCAGAGCCTCGCCGTGGTCCGCGGTCAGTATCACCACGGTGTCGTCCTCGAGTCCATTGTCTCGCAGCGCCTTCAGCACCCGGCCGACGTGATCATCGAGCTGCTCGATCAGCCCATAGTAGTGAGCGGCGCACTCGTCCCTGTAGGGAGTAGTGGCTCCCATCGACTGGCCCTTGGAGCCGCTGGTCACGAGATCTGTCTCATACTGGGCCCTGAAGTGGGGCGGCATGCGGTCGAACTCCCCCTCGTCCAGGAGGGCGGGCGGCACTTCGTCCTCGCTGTACTTGTAGCAATAAGGCGCAGGCGGCGCAAAGGGCGAGTGTGGGTCCTGTATCGAGCACCACAGGAAGAATGGGTCTACCGAGCCCGCATCGCCAGCCTCCCGGCGCTTGCGACCCGCATCGTCTAAGTAGTCGATGGTACGGTCGGCGATGTACGCCGTGGGGTGAAGCTCCGCGGGGAGAGCCCACTTGAACGACGTCCGGTTGAACTGCTCGAAAGCGGGGCTCGGCGGCTCCAGCGCCACCTTGTCGTGGAACAGGTGCGCCTCGTTGGGGTGCTCCTCGTCGAGCCAGTGCAGGTAGTGCCCCTTGGACCCGCTGCCGTGGCCACCGACGTAAACGGCGCTCTGCAGGCCGTAGTACGGCAGCGGCAGGTCCCTGGTCCTGCCCGAAGTCCACAGCACCGACGCCTCAGGGTGTTCGTACGGGTCCGCGTCGTCCGGGTCCAGCCCGTTGGGCAGGTTCGACGGCCGCAGGTGGATTTTGCCCACACAGTGAGTCTCGTACCCCGCGTCCACCAGCGACTGTGTGATCGTCGGCACGTCGCGGCTCAGGGGAATGCCGTTCATGCGCACCCTGTGCCCGCTCGGCATCAACCCTGTATAGAGCGACGCCCGGGTAGGCATGCAGACGGGGTTGGTGACATACGCGCGGGAGAAGTTAGTGCTCTGCGCCGCCAACGCGTCCAGGTTGGGAGTGCGCACGACGGGGTGTCCGGCGTAGCCGAAGCACGTGGGGTTGTGCTGGTCCGTCGTGATTATCAGGAAGTTCGGCCGGCTCGCTGAGGGCATCGCCTTGGACCTAACGGGGGGTGTACAAGGGGCATTATATGCAGGTGAGCCCGATAGTCAAACTTCCTGGGGCTGCCAGTCCGGCTCACTGCCGGTATGGCCGGCGACACACCAGTGGGCCCAGTGGAAGCGGTGGCTATCGGCATGCTGGGTGTTGACTGAAACAGGGCAACACGCTAATCTCACGCCAGACCTGCATAGGAGGACGGGGAAAATGACGCATAAGTTCAGTAGATTGACGCTATTCGTTACGCTCTTGGCGGTAGTTGCCCTTGCAGGCATCGTCGCCTGCGCAGCAGACGATTCCGCCGAGGACATTGCGAAGGCGGTCCAGGCCCAGATGGGGCCCCAGCTGACAGCAGGCGACGTGAGAGAAATCGTCAGCGAGTCCGCTGGACCTCAGCTTACGGCCTCGGACGTCCAGAGTATCGTCATGGAGTCCACGGGCCAGCAGCTTACGGCTTCGGACGTGCAGAGGATCGTCGACGCTTCGACCAGCGGCCAGCTCACGGCTGCCGACGTCCAGAGCATAGTCAGGGACTCTACGGGTCAGCAGCTTACGGCTGCCGACGTCCAGAGGATCGTCGAGGCGTCGGTGGGCAGCCAGCTCACGGCAACCGACGTGCAGAGGATCGTCGACGCATCTGCCAGCGGCCAGTTGACCGCCGCCGACGTGCAGAGGATCGTCAGCGAGTCCCAGCTCACGGCAACCGACGTGCAGAGGATCGTCGACGCGTCTGCCCAGGGCCAGCTGACCGCTGCCGACGTGCAGCAGATAGTCAGCGAGTCCCAGCTCACGGCGGCGGACGTCCAGAACATCGTCGACGCGTCTGCCCAGGGCCAGCTGACCGCCTCAGACGTGCAGAGGATCGTCAGCGAATCCCAGCTCACGGCAGCCGACGTGGAGAAGATCGTCGACGCCTCGATGATGGGGCAGCTTTCGACTGACGACGTCCAGAAGATCGTGAACCAGGCTGTAATGGAGATAGCTCCCGACCAGCCTGAGAAGGTCCTTAACATCCGCATCGCCCAGACATACCCGACGCTGCTGCCCCACACCGCAGGCTCTTCGGGACTGGCGCTGCTGTACGACCTCGTCTACTCCAGGCTGCTGATGCCCAACCCGGCAACTTCGCAGTGGAACCCCGACCTGGCGGAGAGATGGGAAGTCGCCCCCGACGCCAGCTCGTACACCTTCTACATCCGCAAGCACGCCACGTGGCATGACGGTATGCCAGTGACTGCCCGCGACGTCGCCTTCACCATCAAGTCCATGATGACGCCCGACACCGGCACCAGGCGCAGCGCTGCGTACACGGTGATCAAGGGCGCGCAGGACTTCATCGACGGCAACGCCGACGACGTGGAAGGGATAGTGCTGCTCGACGACCACACCATCCGCTTCGACATGCAGGAGCCCACAACTGTGTTCCTGGGCTCGATCACCGACCTCCGCAGGCCGATCCTGCCGGCCCACATCTACGAGGACGTGGACCCGGCCGAGCTCCCGACTCATCCCACGATGATCAACGAGGCCATACCGATCGGTTCCGGCCCGTTCAAGTTCGTGGAGCACGTCTCCGACCAGTTCCTGGTAGTAGAGGCGAACGACGACTACTTCTTCGGACGCCCCAGCATCGACAGGATCGTAATTCACATGATCCCCTCCAGGGACGCGGCACTGATCGCCGCCCAGAGGGGTGAGATCGACGTCCTCTACCACGGCCTGACGCCGGACGGCAACGATGTCCTGATTCGCGACGCCCGCTGGACGGTCAAGGCGATGCAGGGCTCCACGATATGCATGCACGCCTTCAACGACCGCATAGACTGGCTGAAGGACCCCAGGGTGCGTGAAGCGTGGCTGGTGGCGCTGGACAGACCGGCGTTGGTACGCACCTTCAGGGCGGGTAATGGCACCATATTCAACTCGCCGTTCGTGCACTCCTGGTACCAGGAGATGGACTGGATGGACAGGTTCCAACACGACCCCGACAGGGCCAGGGAGCTTCTGGCGGAGGCCGGCTGGGACACCGGCCGCACCATTGAGATACTCACCGGCATTCCCAGGGACGACAACGCCGTTGCCGAGGCAGCCGCCATACAGCAAATGCTGCAGGACGTCGGATTCAAGATCGAGTATCTCCAGCTCGACGGACCCGCCAGGTCGGCCAAGGAGGCCGATGGAGACTGGCACGTATCGTCCGGCTGCTACAACGTCTTTGCCGATCCCGACGGGTTCCTAAGCCGCTGGCACCTGACCGGCGCGGACCTGCGCACCGGCTACAACAGCGCCGAGCTCGACGAGAAGATCCTGGCCGGCCGTGCCGCCATCACTCCCAGGGAGAGGGCGGCCATCTACCAGGACATCGCCGAGCAGTTCATGACTGACCTGGTCTATGCGCCCCTGTCGATGAGCCACACCTGGTACGCGCATAACAAGAAGGTCAAGTTCCCGCACTTCGCCAACCTACCGGACCCCACGAGCCTGTACGACGTGCCCGTGGCGCCTGCGTTCAACCACAGGCTGAACCTCTGGAAGTACCATCCGGAGCAGTGGGACATAGACGTAGAGTAGACCTGAGATTCACGTAGACAGCAGGCCTCCGCAGCCTCATCCCGCAGCGGGTGAGGTTGCGGAGGCTTGAGCAGCTTCGTAGCCGGCTCCGGTCCCCCTGTCGGCCGGCGGAGGTCACTATTGCCCGCAAAAGCCATCGCGTCGTTACAGGGCGCCTATGAGTGCGACCTGGCCTCCACGTCCACAGGCTGGGCCATGGCGGCCGTTTCCATGGACGACGTCGACAGCCGCTTCGTCCGAAACATGGACGGGGACGGCGAATGGGAGAAAGCCAAGGCCCTCCTGAAGGAGGGAGTCACATTCGAGGAGTGGGAGAGGGCCTTCGTCAGCCTTCGTCCCCAGCTGAGCCTCATCGAAAGCCGGAACGGCGGCATCGACACCCTGCACAGCGCCGCCGCCGAGCAGTTCTCAGGACTCGGCGTCGTGGGCGGTGAGGCTCCGGCGTTCATCTGGACGGCCCTCGAAGGCGCAACCTGGAGCGTCAACCTTCATCATCACGACGAGCTCGTGGTGATCGAGTCCGGCCCCGAGGTGCTGCAGGCTCCGGCGATAGCACGGCACGTGAACGGTGGGCTGTGGCTGGCATGGGTGCATCGCCGCTCCGGCGGCGACGTGATAGTCGTGGAAGATGGCAGGGAGGGACACAGGTACGAGATCCCCGGCCGGTTCCCCAGCCTTGCTGCCACGCCCTCCGGCATCTCGGTAGCGTACGAGCGCTTCGAGGACGGCCGTTCCGATGCATGCCACTCGGTCATAGCCGGGGGCAAGGTCTCGGACCCAACCGTCCTGGCGTCCGACGACCCACTGAATTTCCTGCCCCACGCCGTTGCCGATGACGACGGCAGCGTGCTGATCGTCTGGACGTCGTCGCCCGGCTGGGGCTATGACGTTCGCGTGGACCAGATGCGCTCTCTCCGACTCATGCGCGTCCGCCCGGAGACGGGCGAGTCTCTCGCAGGGCCGGGGACGGATCGCGGCGTCATGCCCATCCCCGTCAGGGCGTTCAGCCGGGCGGCAGGCGGCGGCGTGAACATGACGCCGTCCAACCCCCGGCTGGTCCGCAACGGCGGGAACCTCCTCTGCACTTTCCGCATGTTCCAGCCCGACTCGGACAGGAAGAAGAGCGACCGGTGGCTGGTCGATGGGAGGATAAACCGCGACATACGCCTCTACGGTCACCGCGAGGGGTGGTATACCTGCGTGACGCGATGGGACGGCAGCGAATGGTCGCATCCTGAGCGCGTCACCGGCGCAGTGGGGTTCTCGCATCACGCCTACGGCGCAGCCTCGATCAACGGGGGCGCGGTTGTGGCGTCCCACGCTTTCAACCAGCAGCAGCTTCCACCGCGGGAGCACAGGGTCGAGATAACCCAGATCGATGGGCCGCTGCCCCCGATGCACGACGGGCTGAAGACGGTCGGCCAGGCCGCCGTTCACCCCATTAACCCGCCGCTGCCCGCGCCCGACATGGAGGGCCCCGCCGGGCACGAGCTCATATTCGGAGACCTCCACAATCACACCTCGCACTCGTCGTGTTCGCCGGTGCTCGACGGCAACCCCGTCGACAACGTCCGGCTCCAGCGGGACGTCCTCCAGTACCGCGTGATCTGCATCGCAGACCACCAGCGCATCTGCGACGCCGACTACCGGCAGCGCCTGGACCTGCTGGAGCGCGAGGAAACGCCGGGCTACATCCCCATCTACGCCGTCGAGTGGAACCGCCAGCCCTGGCAGCACATCAACTTCTACACGTACGACAAGGAGGTGATGAAGCGCCTCCGCCAGATTCTGCTGCGCGACCTGGACATCCACCTGATGTTCAACGACATCGTTGAGAGGTTCCCGGACAAGGTGATGGCGAACCGCCACTTCCACGACTATGCGCGCATGGGAGGCCACGGAGTGGTCGGGGACACTCACACGTACCTGTACGACCCCCGCATCGAGTGGGCGATGGAGGCCCTCCACAGCAGGGGCGACATGCTGGCGACCGAGGAGGGCATGTTCGGAGGGCCGTCGGAGTTCCCGTTCCCAGTCAATTTCATCGAGTGGAAGGACGCCAAGCTGGGCTTCATCGGCGGCACGGACCACCACATGAGGACCCTGGGCGCCTGCTCGACCGGCCTGTGGGTGAAGGAGCTAACCGGCGAGGGGGTCTTCGAGGCCTTGAAGAGCCGGCGGACGTACGCCTGCGCCGGGGGCGAGATCGCCATGTGGACCGAGGCCGGCGGCGTCGGCATGGGCGAGGTGGGCCGGGGCAAGGGCCCGGTTGATATCGATGTCAGGGTAGCCTCGAGAATCCCCATCGACACCGTTTCCCTGTGGGCAGACGGCGGGTGGGTCGAGCACCGCAAGGTAGATGCCGAGCGCGTCGAGCTGGCGTTCACCGACGACACCGGCTCGGAGGGGGAGCACTACTACATCGTGCGCGTGCAGACCCACCAGCCTGACGATCACCCCAAGGGGCCGATTATCGGGTATTCTTCTCCCATATACCTGACGCTGGCCTAGCGGAGGCGCTGGTTGCAGAAATACATCCTCAACCGGTTCCTGGTATCGGTCCCGCTCCTGTTCCTCATCGCGGTGGGGACCTTTACCTTCATCAGCATCGCCCCTGGCGACGCGATCGACGCGATGATCGACCCCGAGGAGCTGGAGGGCGGCAGCGCCCAGGACCTCGAGAATACCCGTCGGGCCCTTGGGCTGGACAAGCCCATTATGCAGCAGTTCGCGGTGTGGCTCGGGCAGATCGTGCAGGGCAACTTGGGCTACTCCTACTACACAAGGGAACCCGTCCTGAAGCGGATTCGCCAGAAGCTGCTGCCGACGCTGGAGCTCACCATTACGGCAATGGTCGTCTCGACCATCCTTGGCACGCTCTTCGGGATCATCGCCGCTTTGAGGCAGTACTCCGTTTACGATTACACCCTGAGCATTGCCTCCCTGTTCGGGGTGTCGATCCCGACATTCTTCTTCGCGCTGATCGCCTTATGGCTGTTCGCCGCGGTGTGGGAGGTCTTCCCTGCATTCGGCATGGGCCGCATTCCCGGCGAGGGATTCTCGCTCACGAACAACCTGTACCACCTGATCCTGCCGGCGGCGGTACTCTCCATCGACACCATGGCCGGCAAGACCAGGTACGCCCGGACTGCCATGCTGGAAGTCCTCAAGACCGACTACCTGCGGACAGCACGGGCGAAGGGCCTGCGCGAGCGCGTCGTCATTCTCAGGCACGGATTCAGGAACGCCCTCGTGCCACTGATCACGGTTACGATGCTGCGCCTCCCAGGCCTCTTTGGGGGAGCGCTGCTGGTGGAGGTCATCTTCTCGTGGCCTGGGATGGGCCAGCTGGCCATACAGGCCGTGCAGCAGCGGGACTACCCGATGATCATGGGGTTGACGATGATCGTCTCTTCCCTGGTGCTTCTCGCCAACCTGATCGCGGACATCCTGTACGCGTACGCTGACCCCCGAATAAGAGTTACAAGGTAGGGTTGACCTGTTGTCCACTTCGGAAGCTCTGCGAGCAGCCGTAATCGAGTCTGAAGAACTGCGTCCAAGCAGCAGGCGTACGCTGTGGTGGCGGTTCCGGCGGCACAAGCTGGCGTTGCTCGGACTGGTCATCCTTGCCGTGTTCGGAGTTGGAGCGGGCTTCGCTCCCTGGATAGCCTGGCATGACCCCAACTTCGTAGACCTGGACAAGGTCCGGCAGGCTCCCACACTGACCAATGTCCTGGGCACGGACTCAGCGGGCCGGGACGTCTTCGCCAGGGTCCTCCATGCGGGACGGATATCCCTCAGTGTTGGGCTGGTGGCGACCGTCATCGCTGCATTCATAGGCACGGCGATCGGCCTAACCTCCGGCTATGTAGGCGGCTGGGTCGACAACGTGCTCATGCGCTTCACCGAGTACGTTATGACGTTCCCTACACTGTTCGCCCTGCTCGTGCTCGTCTCCATAATCGGCTCGAGTGTGTTCAACATCATGGTCGTCATCGGCGTGCTGAGCTGGACTGGTAAGGCTCGCCTGGTGCGTGGGCAGGTCCTCGCGGGGCGTGAGCTCGACTACGTGACGGCAGCAAGAGCGATAGGCGCCAGCAACATGCGGATCGCCCTGACGCATATCCTGCCGTCGGTCGTGCCGTTCATAGTGGTCTCGTCGACCCTGTCGCTGGCCGGCGCCATCATCACCGAATCTTCCCTCAGCTTCCTGGGCCTCGGCGTCCAGATCCCCACCGCCACGTGGGGCAACATGATGACCGCTGCACAGTCCCTCACCATCCTGAGAAACGAACCGTGGTTGTGGCTCTCGCCAGGTATAGCCATAGCCACGACGGTGATAGCCGTGAACTTCGTGGGGGACGGCCTGAGGGATGCCCTGGACCCGCATCACGAAATCTGATGGCTGGGACCCCAGCCTTAGGGGAGGAACATGTTGAAGGCCCACATTTGCCTTGTTCTGACGGCGGCTGCGGCCTTGATCATAGCCTGTGGCGGCAATGGTGATGAGCCCGAGGCCGCGCCGGCTCCCACACAGGCTCAGCAGATCGAGACGACGCCCCTCGTCCGGGGAACGCCCACGCTGGCGCCTCCCCTCCCCGACACCGGAGACAAGGTGGTAGTCGAGATCAAGAACCTGGACCCTGGAGGGTCCGGCCAATACGCTTTCGACCCCTCCGATGTAACCGTCTATATCGGTGAGACCATCGTTCTTCAACTGTCGGGGGAGACCGAACGCCACAGCTTCGTCGTCGACGAGTTTGAGATCGACGAGGAGTATGGCCCAGATGAGAGCGCGACCTTGGAGCTGCAATTCAACACGGCGGGACAGTTTCGAATGTACTGCCGCATCCACCAGGACAAGGGACTCGAGGGCAGCCTTACGGTGCGGAACCTCGGCCTCTAGGGGGCAAAATGACCATCAGGAAGATCCGCGACGTGGTGCTATACCGGGACGACGATTACTATTGCGGCCCGGGCCCCGCCGTGGTGGCCTACCCCAACGGCGAGATGGCGGCGGTGTTTCGCAGGCACCGGTCATGGACCAACGACGTCCTTCAGGCCCACGTTCACCCCACGACGGAGCAGTGCCTGATCAGGTCGACCGACGGCGGCGAGACTTGGAGCGCGCCGCCGAGGGTGTTCATGGGGGGCGGCCAGTGCGCCGTGGCCGGGCTGCTCGACGACGGCACTATGCTCTTCGTGACTCACCGGCAGGAGATGGTGCCGTACCAGCAGTCCCACCTGCTCGTCGACGGACTCTCCAAGGAAGTCGCTGCCATGGTCGACGCAGACCGCCGGGTCGGCCTGGTAGAAGCGGCGGACCGAGCTGCGAGAACCAGGCGCCACTGGCCGTGTTTCAGCGCGGGCACGGAGATATGGCGCAGCGACGACCGCGGCGACAGCTGGGAGGGCCCTGCATGGGTGGGCGAAGTGCCCGACCTCCCGCCCCTCGCCGATGGGCTGCACGCGCCCGTCCACATCCGGGGCTTCCCCCAGGAGCTGAGCGACGGCGACGTGGTGCTCCCCGTCCAGGGCCGCGGGGTGGGCTCCATCCTGGCGGCCTCTTCGGACGGCGCCAGGACATGGCAATTCAGGAGCGTCTCTGCGCCCAACGAGGAGGGAGAGTCCCTGCACGCCTTCAACGAGTGGAGCGTCTACGAGACGGCGGCGGGAGACCTCGTGGGATTCGTTCGTTCGGGGCGGCACCCCGACAAGGGCGGCGGATACCTATGGACGGTCCGCTCCAGCGACAAGGGCCTGACCTGGACTGCCCCCAAGCGTGAGGAGGTCTGGGGCCACCCCTACTTCGCGCTGCGATTGCCTTCCGGCAACGTCCTGCTCGTGTACGGGTACCGGCGACCACCCTACGGCATCCGCTGCCGGGTCCTGGACCCGGAGTGCAGCGATCCCTCAGGTGCGGATGAGTTCGTGCTGCGGGACGACGGCGGCGGCCACGACCTGGGATACCCCCACGCTGCCCTGATGCCGGACGGCCGCGTATTCGTGATCTACTACTTCCACGACCGCCAGGGCGGCCAGCGATTCTGCGCCGGCTCCATCATAGAGGCCGCCTAGTGCCCGGCCATCCATCGTCCGAAGCCCAGCGGCCGCCCCGGACCAGGCAGTGACGCCCCAGTTCGTCGACCTGTCCGACCGGCGCGATTGGCGTGTTGTCATCGACGCCGAAGATGGAGTCTACCTGGGCCAGCCTGACACCGTCCTGCTGGATGACGAGAGTACCATTCTCGTGGCACACCCCCTTGGCCACGGCGGGCCCGATACCGTCCTCAGGCGCAGCGCTGACGGAGGCCGTACGTGGAGCGACCGGATGCCGGTGCCGGACAGCTTCACCGGCAAACACAACGCCCCGTCCATTCACCGCGTGGTCGACCGGGCCGGGGTCGAGCGGCTGGTGCTGTTCGTATCCTACCCGGCGATGAAGGCCTCGGTGTCCGAGGACCTGGGGCGAACGTGGTCCCCGCTCGCGCCCATCTTCGGCGACGACATGGCCGACACGCCCGGCTATAAGGGCCACGCTCCGCCCAAGTCGGTGATCCCGGTATCGGGTGGACAATCCTACCTGGCAGCGTACCACGACCACTACGACGAGGACGGCGAGTCCCTGGTCGAGATAATGCTGGTTCGTAGTTCGGACGGCGGACTCACTTGGTCGAGCCCGCAGCGGGCCAGCCGGCACCCCGGCTACCCCGGAGCACACCCCTGCGAGCCCTGCCTCGTGAGGTCGCCGGACGGCGCCCATCTCATGTGCCTCGCCAGGGAGAATGCGCGCAGCTACAACTCTCTCTGGATGCTCAGCGATGACGAGGGCGCAACCTGGACCGAGATGAAGGAGCTGTCCTGGTCGCTGACAGGCGACAGGCACATTGCGCGGTACGCCCACGACGGCCGCCTGCTGATTACCTTCAGGGACATGGCGCGGGGCAGCGACACATATGGCGACTTCGTTGCGTGGGTCGGAACATACGAGGACATACTGGCAGGACGCCCGGGCCAGTATCGCGTGCGGCTCCTGGCGAATCACGGCAGACCGGGAGATACCGGCTATGCCGGGTTGGAGTTGCTGCCGGACGGCACCTTCGTCTCGACGACCTACTGCGTCCTCGAGCCGGAGACCCAGCCCGTGGTCGTATCACTGCAGTTCAAGCTCTCCGACGTAGACGCCGCGGCAGCCGCTGCTCGTTGAGCTCCGCGCCAGCCTGGAACACAATCCTCAGGGGCCACAACAGGGTCACGGACTTGACCGAGCCCGACGAGTTGATTAGGGGCGGTCAATCCTCATCTGAGTCTGCATCAGTGGGCCGAATCCTATAGGCGGTGTATGGCGGGAGCGCGAGGAAGCATAACCCAAATACGGAAAAAGGGCTTGGTGTACCGTTCGACCCGGAATTTGGTGTACCTTTCAGCCCCCGGAACGCCCCAATTTCCACATAGCAAGCAGGGCGTTTCGGGAATCGAACCCAGCTACGAATTCGCCTCGCACCTGGGCGCCCTGGTAGACCGTTGGCCCCGCCCCGCCGGAGCATACCGTATGAGACATTTTCCATGAGTGCTTTTGTCTCAGATTTCGTCGTTCTGCCGGCGGGATCGGCGGCGGGCCAGATACCGGGCGCTCCGCTCAGGAACTCCTCGACGAGACAAAAGTGTGACTTTTGTCTCGCCACCGTCCAGGTGGGAGGTCGAAGCGGAGCCCGTTGGACACATGGCCTTGGCACCCCTAGAGAGACTTCGCGTCTATCTAGGGGGTGTGCCTCTAGGCACTGCCAATGCCCTGACGTGTCCTAGACCGTGCCCACCAGAAGCAAACGGGTTCAGCCCTACATTTCGCGGGGGTCCGGCGGGGGTTATACTCGGCTGGACGGTTGGGGCCAAGGGCCGAGGGCCTGAACGGTCGACTCGGGGCTGGACGGGGCTCAGATTCCGTCAAGAACGCCGTCAAGGTGCTGATTGACGCAATCTTGACGGCGGTGTGACAGAAGTCAGCTACGGAGGTGTAACGGGATATTGACGGCTAATAGACGCGGGAGACGGCGCCGGTGCGACCGGTGCGAGAAGCAGTACCGGTACGCGGATTCCAAGTCGAAATACTGCGGTGCGTCCTGCCGGCAGTCGGCCTACATCGAGCGCAAGCAGGCCCGCGAACAGGAGCGCATCGAGGCCGAGCGCCAAGATAGACTTACCGCCTGGGCCGAGAGGCTGGCCGCCAATCGAGATCGTATTGCGGTTGAACCTGGCGTTCAGGATCTCGAGAAGCTCGACGAACCCACGCATATGCCCGCGCCTGAGCCTGAACTCCTGCAGAACCCCGCCCCGCCGCCTCGACGGTCGTGGGTGTTCCCATCGTCATACGAGGATGAGGCGCAGGTGACAGTGGTGATACGGCAACCGCGAACATTCCCCGGCACGCCGTTGGGGCGCGGCATGCGGTAAGGGCATGTTCTTGTCACAAGAGCGTGGGGGGGTCGAAAATTCGCCCTATAGGATATAAGTGGGGTTGGGGTTTCAGCCCGTTTCGGTCGTGACCGCTGGGGGGTTCAGCCCGGCCCGGCGCTCCCCTCGGTCGGCTGGCCCTGGCCGTCGACGTCGTCCGCCCCGTCCAAAACGTCCAGGAAATCGAGGCGGCTGTGGAAGTCCCTGTGCCAGTGCTCCAAGTGCCCATCAAAGACTGGAACTAGGGCGTCGCCGGCGATCTCCCCGTCCAGCACGACGCCGACCACGTAGTCGGCTTGGGTGTCGTCCATGAGCGGCCGACACGCGCCCTGGCGGGAATAGACGCACTCCATGCCGCGCTACTCCCCGAGCTGAGCCAGGACCGCACGTTCACCCCATCGGCGGCCAGTGGTCGCCGGCACGGTCCCGAATCACCTGAAAGGTGCGCGTCACCCACTCGTCCACGTCGGGCCGCCGCATGTCTGATTCCCAGACCGTCGCCTCCAGGACGCAGCGCAGGCACTCGAAAGTCTCGTTATCCCGCGCCAGCTATGCGCCATTGCAGACCGATGGCCAAGGCAGCCGTGCGGGTAGGCCATCCCAGCGCCGCGCCCGACGCTCGGTTGAGATCGGGATCGCCGTCGTCGTCTCCAGCGCGACCACATTCCGGCCAACCCGCGTTCCGGGGAGCTACGGCCGGAGAAGATAGGACCAGATTCCACGTAGAGCGATTCCCTGGACTGCCGGCGACATCTTACCCTCGACCCTTCGTCGCCCTGCCTTCCTCCCCACCGTGTGCGCTATACGACGGTTCCGGCACTCTTGGCCAACCCCTGCCGGCAGCATCCCGCGCTCTCACAGCCGGGCGAAGCTCCCGACGTGGACTCCCCTGAGAGCCAGGTAATTCGGACTTGGTGCCTGTGAGCCAAGCCAGTCATGGGGTACACTGAGGTCACACGCATGGGTGGCTGGAATCTTCAAAGGACGCCCCTCCTAGAGGTGAATGGAATGCCGTCTCATACTTTGCCAATCCCCGATCAAAGCCATCTGAATAGGGTTCGTGACGCTCTTTGGAACCGACCGTTCGCTGGTGCCTCAGTGATGATAGGCAGCGGCTTTAGCAGGAATGCCGACAAGCCGAATCCCGAAGTGGACGATCTTCCATTGTGGAGTGACGTCGCCGCAGAGATTACTGCCAATCTCTACCCAGATATTGAACCTCCCTCAATTGACGATCCCCTTCGACTAGCCCAACAGTACAAATCAACATTTGGCCGGAGCGACTTACATGGGCTGCTAGGGCAGCTCGTACGGGACACGAGTTTTCTTCCTGGGACTACACACTCCAGGCTGTTGAAACTTCCGTGGAGAGATGTCTTCACGACTAACTGGGACACTCTACTGGAGCGCGCTAACCTAGAGATAGCTGAGCCTGCCTACAGCGTTGTTGAGGACACAGATCAGCTTCCGCTAGTTACCCAGCCTAGGATCATCAAATTGCATGGGTCTTTCCCTTCCAAATTCCCTCTTATCTTTACTGAAGAGGACTATCGGACGTACCCCAAACAATATGCACCGTTCGTTAATACTGTGCAGCAGGCGATGATGGAGACCATCTTTTGCCTGATTGGCTTTTCTGGAGATGATCCCAATTTCCTGAATTGGTCTGGTTGGGTGCGTGACAACTTAGGTGAAGCTGCACCCAAAATCTATTTGGCCGGTCTGCTGAAACTGCTACCTCACCAACGTCGGACGTTGGAAGAGCGTGGAGTTGTGCCCATCGACCTCTGGCACCATCCGAAAGCACAGAGATGGCCTGAGCATCGACAGCACCAGTATGCGACCCAATGGATTCTCCATTCTTTGGAATACGGTGAACCATACGATGAGAAGATTTGGCCTTCGATTCCAGATGATCGGAAGTTGGACATTGATGAACGCTTGACTCCCATTGTGCGAGTTCCTTTCCAAATCCCAAAGGTTCAGCCACATACCCGGAACTTAGGAGCTTCCTCGCCCCAAAGCGAGGACAACCAGTTAGAGATGATAAGGGAAGTCCTTAGGGCCTGGAAGCACAATAGAGAGCTGTATCCTGGATGGCTCGTCTTTCCGTCAGGAGACGAACATTCTCAGCTCAGCCGGTATACGTCCGAATGGGAACCGCACATTCTCAAAGCGTTACCGGACTTCACTCCTACAGAACGGATAAATGCGGTTTGTGAATTGGTGTGGAGGCGAGAAATTCTGCTGGAGCCCATCACGCCTGAACTAGGGAAGGCTGCACAGGCAGTCTTAGACACTTTTGATTGTGAGAATCGCACCATACGTGGCAACGGTGACAACACGGTGGACTGGCCTGGCGTTCGGGAGGCCTGGCGAAGAATTTCTGTCGCACTCGTCACGGATGCGCGCTATGAGAGTGACGGATCACTATTTGAGCGGCGCCTTGAGGCGCTAGAACCCTTCTCTGATGACTCACCGGATGTGGCGCATCAGATACAATATGAACGTTGTTTGTGGGCACTGTACTCATCGGCCTTTCAACACTTGAACGAGCTACTTGACCAGTGGCAACTTGACAATAGCGATCCTATGTGGATGCTGCGCAAAGCATCGCTTCTGACAGAGATGAACCGTCACAAGGAGTCATCTCCCTTAGTTCAGGAGGCCCTAAACACGATCCAAAAGGACTTTGCAGAAGATAAGAAGATCGCAAATGCCTCGAGACTAGGTTGGGCTCTAGCTTCGAACCTTACGGGAACCAATAGACGATCTGTCGACAGGAGGTGGGATGAACTGGCCTCCTACAAGTGCAATGCATCGAACGACATAGATCACATAACACGAAAACTACAGGGCACCGATGAAAGAACAGACGCCCCATCATTCGAACTTGGTGTGAGCTACACCAGTGCCTTCAGTTGGTCCAACGAGGCCCACACGCGTCTGGTAGCAGCATATAGGGCACTGAGATTACCTGAGGTAGCTGGACTGCCACCTGTCAATCTCGACAGCGAGGGCAGAGGATTCCCTACAGGCGTAGCAGTAGGCATTCTAACTCTAGCCGCCGATGAATTGGCCACATACGATCCGGAATTAGCCATTAGAATTGTACTACGCATATGCCGCAACGAAAGAGACAAGACCTTCTTGCGTGTTTTGTCCAGGACTCGTGTCGCAAGTCTCTCAGATGATGCAGCGGAAACGTTGTCTAGGATATGTATGGATGTAATCAAACACTTTCTGCCAAGGTTGCATGCACCACCTGAATTAAGGGGTGAGATTACGTCCTTGGATCGGCTTCGCGTCGCTATAGAGGTACTCTCTCGGCTTGTTCTGCGTGTGAAACCCGAAGTGGCGCTCGATGCATTAGACTTGGGACTGGAATGCTATGGAACGAAAGGAGCCATAGACCATCGGTTGCTTGCGGGTCCGATCGGAAATCTACTTGAGCGCTCATGGGAGGCTCTCCCAAGTCATCTTCGTTATAGCCGCGCGTTCGATCTCTTGACTGCACCCATACCTGGGCTGGATGGCTTTGCCCCCGTTACCGAGTGCGCCGATCCCGGGGCGCTTGTAGGACGTGTAGACTTGCCGAAGGATGGAACGCCCGAATACACAGCACGGTACAGTGAAGTTGTTGGCTTGCTGCTGAGGGGATTGCGTAGCACAAGCCCGACAACCCGTGGGTTGGCGATAGTCAGGCTGTCGCCCCTTGTCATGTCAGGTAGCATTGGAGACGACCACGCGTTCGAAGTCGCCAATGTCCTTTGGCGGGATTCGGATCCGGTTCTCAACAATTCTGCTGGCTCCGGGGCACCATTCGACTGGGTGTTTATGCTCCTACCAGAGTTAACGGCTGGTCAAGCTGAGAGGTCTTTTCGACGGAAGTGGTTAACGCCCTTAACCGTAAGTGAAGATGAACCAACTGGCTATGCGCAGGGGATGCTGTCCCAACTTGGGCCTGCCTTGGCAAATCAAGATGCACGAGAACAGTTGCTGCCACTGTCAGAAGAGGAAAGTGGGCATGTTGCAGGTCAACTCTTGGGCTTCGCAAGCAGCTTCTTGGGGAAATCAGTAGCACTCGGTGCTGGCGTGGACATAAGATACATGAACACCGTTATCGGAGCGATAACGATCCCTGGCCCAATCGCTGAGGAACTGTTCATGGTCGCAGAGATGGTTCTCGGCACTGAGAGTTCCCAACAGCGGGATCCAATGTCCTTCTTTGATGATCCCATCGACGAGGCAAGAACAGCCATCGGCTTTGCGCTAATCCCAGGCTTGGTCAGGGCTGTACCAAACCGTGCCGACACAATGGTGATGTGGCTAGGCTCTGGGTTAGTTTCTGGGGTGGCAGTGAGGATTAACAGTGCAATGTTGGCCACCCGTACTTGGGCGTTGGCTTCGAAGGAACCAGAAGTCCCAGATGCGCCGCACGGTCTTATTAGAGAGGTCGGAGCCATTCTAGCGTCGAGGCGAAAGGATGCCCTGGCAGGAGCTCTACTGTGCGCCACTTTGATATTTGAAAGAGGCATCCAAGCACACAGGGATGCGATTGCGACGTTTGCCCTGCACGGTCTCAGTTTTCTGGCTGAGGAGATGCAATACGTACGGCATTTGCAAGACGACGACGTACCAACTATACGGCTACTCTGTGTTCAGCTTGCCAGCCAAATGTCAAAGTCGGGTTTTCGCGACAACGCCATTGTCTTAAGATGGATGGACATTGGTAAACTTGATCCGTTTCCAGAGGTCAGAAACGAGGTGCTGCCCTCCGAAGAGGGATGACCGAACAATGCAATTCGACACCTGTGGATCGATGGTGAGACCAGAGACAACGAACTACGGCATGGCTATTCGCCGGAGGCCAGCATGTAACACCGTCCTGTCCGGCCCTTCAAGCACCCGTGCGTATGGAGCTCGCGTACCGCAACCCCGTGGCCCTAGTGTCGAGCCGCCCCACATCGCGGTCCGCACTACCCTGGAACTGGCCCGCGACAAGCGCCACCCCCTCTACGCCTGCATCCACCTGATCGCCTACACAGGTCTGCGCCGCGGCGAGGCCTCATGTGGCGAAACGTCGACCTGGATCGCGGCCACCTGATTGTCGAGGGATCCTAGGTCCGCAGCAGGGAGCGAGGCCTGGTCCTTGAGCCGTCGCTGAGGGGTCGACTTGGACGATGGCACCACCGACGTCCTGGCCGAGCACCGGGTCGAGCAGCAGAACACCATCAGGATGCTGGGCGATGCCTACTCCGACGAGGGCCGGGTGTTCGCCGGCGCGGACGGCGGCTGGTTGAACCCCATGCAACTCACCCGCAGCGAGTGATTGGGGTAGCCAGCCGTTCCCCCATGCAGACCGATGGTTAAGGCAGCCGTGCGGGTAGGCGATCCCAGCGCCGCGCCCGACGCTCGGTTGAGACCGGGATTGCCGTCGTCGGCTCCAGGTCATCGCGGCCACATTCGGCCAAACCCGCGTTCCTGGGCTACGGCCGGAGAAAATAGGCCCAGATTCCACGTAGAGCGATTCTCTGGACGACCGACGAGTATCTTTTACCCTCGACCCTAGGAACCTCGCCGTCCTCCCCGCCGTGTGCGCTGTGCGACGGCCCCTGCACCCTCGGCCAACCCCTGCCGGCAGCATCCCGCGCTCCCACAGCCGGGCGAGGCTCCCGACGTGGATCGGCGACGTAGACTGCCCTGAGAACCCGGCTATTCGCACACGGAGCCTGTGAGCAAGGCCGGTCATGCGGTACACTGAGGCACAGGAATCCGGTTGTGTCCCTCCATACGGAGAATCGGCAATGACGACCGCCCGACGAGGCCGACGCAAGAGAGAAAGCAGCGACGATAGCGGTGTTGCGGACCACAGTGCCGAGTATTGGGGGATGGCCGATGCCCTGCGGGGCAGCATGGACGCCGCCGAGTACAAGCACGTCGTCCTGGGCCTGATCTTCCTCAAGTACATCTCCGACGCCTTCGAGGAGGCCCACGCGCAGCTCAAGGCGGAGGTCGACCAGGGTGCTGACCCCGAGGACCCCGACGAGTACCGCGCCCAGAGCATATTCTGGGTGCCGCCGCAAGCCCGCTGGCCCCAGCTGCAGTCCCAAGCTCACCAGCCCACCATAGGGCGGGTGGTAGACGACGCCATGACCGCTATTGAGCAGGACAATCCGTCACTCAAGGACGTGCTGCCCAAGGACTACGCCAGGCCCGCGCTGGACAAGACCCGCCTCGGCCAGGTGGTCGACATGGTGAGCAACATCAAGGTCGGCGGGGCCGAAGCCCGCGCCACGGACGTGCTCGGCAGCGTCTACGAGTACTTCCTGGAGCAGTTCGCCCTGGCCGAGGGCCGCAAGGGCGGCGAGTTCTACACCCCGCGCTCGGTCGTGCGGCTCCTAGTCGAGATGCTTGAGCCGTACCAAGGCAGAGTCTACGACCCCTGCTGCGGCTCGTCAGGCATGTTCGTCCAGTCGGTGGAGTTCATCCGCGCCCACGCCAGCGGCAACGGCAACGGCGGCAGGGCCAGGGGCGACATCTCCATATACGGCCAGGAGTCCAACTACACCACCTGGCGCATGGCCAGGATGAACCTGGCGATCCGGGGCATCGAGGGCCAGATCGAGCACGGCGACAGCTTCCACAACGACCGGCATCCCGACCTGCGGGCCGACTACATCCTCGCCAATCCGCCCTTCAACGTCTCCGACTGGGGCGGCGATAGGTTGCGCGACGACAGGCGGTGGGAGTACGGCGTACCGCCGGTCGGCAACGCCAACTTCGCGTGGGTACAGCACTTCCTCTACCACCTTGCGCCGCGCGGCACGGCCGGGTTCGTGCTCGCCAACGGCTCCATGTCCTCGAACCAGTCTGGCGAGGGCGAGATTCGCAAGAACCTGATCGAGGCTGACCTGGTGGACTGCATCATCGCCCTGCCCGGCCAGCTCTTCAGGTCCACCCAGATACCCGCCTGCCTCTGGTTCCTGTCCCGAGGCCGCACCAATGGCGAGCCCAGGGACCGCCGGGGCGAGACCCTCTTCATCGACGCCCGCAAGCTGGGCCACATGATCGACCGCACCCACAGGGACCTGACACCGGAGGACATCGCCCGCGTTGCGGACACCTACCATGCCTGGCGCGGTAAGGATGGTCTGGACGAGTACGCAGACGTTCCCGGATTCTGTAAGAGCGCGCCGCTGGAGGAGATCCAGAAGCACGGCCACGTCCTCACTCCCGGGCGCTACGTCGGCGCCGAACCTCAGCCAGACGACGGCGTGCCCTTCGAGGAGAAGATGACCCGCCTCGCAGCCCAATGGCGCGAGCAGCAGGCCGAGGCCAAGCGGCTGGACGCGGCCATAGAGGCCAACCTGCAGCGCCTGGGATTCGGAGATTGACCGTGGCTGTCACCGATTCCCTATTCGTTACCGAGTTCCTGGAGGATGGCAGCCATACTCCGATGACACTCCCTGAGTATGCCAGTTGGTTCCTCACTGACATAGAGAACTGGTTCGGACCGCGAGACCGGTCGTTCACGCTGTTGGGTATCGACATCGACAGAACTCCGGGTAGGTCCCCGCACCTCTGGTACCCAGACTCCGGCATACCGCCAAACGATGCCGAAGGGCGCTCCAGGCACGTCGTCATCCGGCTGGGACCAGCCGCACTCGGTGACCCGGCCCGCGCCAGGTGGCAGCTTGCCCACGAGTGCTTCCACCTGCTCGATCCTTGGAGCGCGACGATAGATGGACGCCCCGCGAGCTGGCTCGAAGAGGGGCTTGCCGCTTGGTACCAGAACAGTCGCGTGCCGGAAGCCGAGCGGCATGAAGGCTCGTATGCACTGGCAGAAGGTCTCGTAGGGCCCCTAGCGGGTGTTTTGCCCCAGGCTGTCAAGCACATTCGCGCGGAACGGAACCTACGCATCAGTGAGTTCACGCCAGACGTCCTGGTAGCCTACTGCCCTGGACTCGGTGAGGAGACGCTACGGAAGCTCTGTCAACCGTTCTCACTGCCTGCTGGAGAAGCGCAGCCATGACCTACAGCGACGAAGACATCAGGCGCCAGCTGCAACTTGGCGAAGACAGCATGTGGGAGTTCAAGGCTGTCGGGTTCTCTGGCAACGATCTCAAGAGACCGAGGCGGGACGACTTAGCGGACTCGATCGCCGCCTTCGCCAATGCGGACGGTGGCGTACTGCTCTGCGGAGTCACCGACGACGGCGAAGTCCAGGGCATGTCACGGGAGCAGATCGTCGCTTTGGACGCCCTACTGGTCGGGCTCAGCACCGATTCCATAAAGCCGGCTATTCGCATCCGTACCTACCACAAGGAGCTCGATGGCAGGCGGTTACTCGTGGTCGGCATCCCTGAGGGAGACGCACAGCACGACAGCCCGGGGGGAAGCTACGTCCGGGTTGGCGGCACGAAGCGAAGGATGACGAGCGACGAGCGGCTGCGCCTTGCCCAGCGGCGGGGGCAGGCAAGGTTCCATTCATACGACGAGCAGACCGTACCCGGCACAGGATTCGAGACCCTGGATGAGTCGCTCTGGAGGCCACTGCTGAGTGCGGAGGGCGCGGTGGAACCTGAATCGGCACTGGTCAAGCTGGCGCTGCTGGCCAACGACGATGCGGGGATACTGCGCGCCACGGTAGCAGGCGTACTGCTATGCACGCGAAGCCCCGAGCAGTGGCTACCGAACGCCGGCATCACGGCCACCCTGTATCGTGGCAATGACCGCGCCTCCGGCCAGATTGACGCGCAGGAGATCGCAGGCCCGTTGAACCGCCAGATCGGCGACGCCATGGCGTTCGCTGTGAGGAACATGCGCGTGGCGGCGCGCAAGGACCCGGCGCGCGTCGACTTGCCCCAGTACAGCGAGAGGGCGCTGTTCGAGGCCATGGTCAACGCCGTCGTGCACCGTGACTATTCGATACGAGGCAGCAAGATACGCCTCTCGATGTTCGAAGACCGCGTGGAGGTCCAGTCGCCCGGCTCCCTGCCGAACAATCTGACGCTGGAGAGCATGGAAGCTCGCCAGGCCACTCGAAATGAGGCATTGACCTCGGTGCTCGCGCGAATGCCGGTGGAGGGCATCAGTGGCTCGGAGGACAGGCTATACATCATGGAGCGGCGCGGCGATGGCGTTCCGATTATTCTGCGCGAGACGAGGGAGTTGTCAGGCAAACAGCCTGAGTACCGCCTGATCGACAACTCCGAGGTCCTCCTCACCATCCCCGCGGCGGCGCTTGAGCAGAGCCCAGCGCGCGCCGTCATCACCGTGTGGTCCGCCGGGCAGCCCCTTGCCGGTTCAGACGTGCTGGCCCTCTTCCCGAACAAGACTTGGAAGAGTGCGACCACAGACGAGAGCGGCGAGGCTGAGCTGGACCTACACACGACCCATCTCCCCATGACAGTGTTCGCCGCCGCTCCAGGCTACGGCGCTCACCTAGAGCGGGAGTGGGTTCCCAGCCAGGGGGCTCTTGCAGTAGAGATGGCACCCCTGCCGGGGGGCGGCAGCGTCATCTTCGCCGAGGCGACAGGACACCTCCCTTTAGTCCAAGGCAGATTGAATCCGATTCGTGACACCCACGACCGGACGTACATGTACGCCTCCAACATCGCCATCGAGCAGGGTAGACAGCAGCCGGTCCACTTTGCTCTCGGAGAGGATCTGCATCTCGCCGGTGCCGACGGCAGCGAGGCGATTGTTCGCATACTCGATGTGGTTGGCAGATCCGCGCTCCTGGAATACCGGCCTGTGGCCTGAGAGAGACGAAAGGAAGACCCCGTGACCGTTGGACAGCTAGTAGAGCTACTGCACGGCTATCCCCAGGACATGCGCGTCGTCGTGAACGGGTATGAAGACGGATACGACGACCTGTCTCCCGAGCAGGTCTCCGCTGTCAGGATAGCCCTGAACACCGGCAATCACGATTGGGAAGGGAGGCATGGAGACCCGGGCGGCCAAAGTACGGCGACAGCTTCCGGCACGGCGGGCTTGTGGGCCCGACGTTCCCGGATTCTGCAAGAGCGCGACGCTGGAGGAGATCCAGAAGCACGGCCACGTCCTCACTCCCGGCCGCTACGTCGGCGCCGAACCTCAGCCAGACGACGGCGTGCCCTTCGAGGAGAAGATGGCCCGGCTAGCCGCTCGGTGGCGAGAGCAGCAGGCCGAGGCCAAGCGGCTGGACGCGGCCATAGAGGAGAACCTAAGTCGGCTGGGATTCGGCAGGTGAGCAAGCCGGGGAATATTGACGCCGGCAAGACCGGATAATTACGATAATTACGGCATCGCCGCGCAACGGAGGGCGAAGAGCATGGACCAATCGTCTTACACGAGGGAAGTCAAGCTGGTCCCCATCGGCAACTCCAAGGGCATCCGCCTGCCCAAGGCGCTCTTGGACAAGTACGGATGGAGCGACCGGCTGATGCTGGAAGAGATGGAAGAGAGCGTCGTCCTGCGGGGCGAGAAGACACATCATCTGTCCTGGGAGGAGACCTACCGGGCCATGGCCAACGAATCGGAGGACTGGAGCGACTTCGACATCGCCACAGCCGACGGCCTGGACTGATGGCCGCTTACCCCCGGCGGTATGCCGTCCACATTGCCGATCTCAACCCAACCGTCGGCGGCGAGATTCGCAAGGTCAGGCCGGTCGTCGTGGTGAGCCGTGACGAGATGAACCGCTTCCTGGAAACCGTGGTCATCTGTCCGCTCACTTCCAGCCTGCACCCGCGCTGGCGCGGCCGCCTTCAGATACAGTGTGAGGGACAGGACGCCGAGGTCGCAGTTGACCAGATTCGCACCATCAGCAAGCAGCGTCTCGGGCGCCGCATAGACCGTCTCTCCCCCGACGATGCGGCAAAGCTGCGGCGCATCATCAGCGAAATGTACGCCGAGTAGCCGAGAAAGCACACCGGACAGAGGGATTCGCATGACTGTCGGCGAGCTCATGCTGACCATAGACTACAGCAACTTCAGGACCTCCCTTAAGAATCTCGAGACCCAGCACGAACATCTGCTTGGTCTGTCGCCGGACTACCCTCCATTTGTGCATGAGGCCATGGCCGAGTCGGTGATCCAACGGTTCGAGATCTGTTACGACTCCCTGTGGAAGGTGCTCAGGCGTCACCTCATCGAAGCACTGGGTATCGTCGAAATCCCAAACAGCCCCAGGCCCATATTCCGCATTGCCGACGAGAACCGCCTGCTGGCGGCGGGGGCTGGACAGTGGGAACTCTACATGCGGACTCGCATAGACACCACGCACGATTACGACGGACAAAAGGCGGCGAGGGCCATCGGCGTCATGCCCCATTTCATCGATGACGCCACCAGGCTCTATGTAGCTATGACGGGTGAGGCTTGGGAATGATCGACCAGATCGACCTGAACCCGAATCACCTTGCGACGGTCAAGGCCATCCTCGCGGAGCACGTGCCGGAGTGCGAGGTCCGGGCCTTCGGCTCGCGCGTCACGTGGACAGCCAAGGACTATTCCGACCTCGATCTAGCCGTCGTCGGTGAGGGGCCGGTGGACTGGAGGACTCTGGGCCGGTTGAAGGAGGCCTTCGAGGAGTCCGACCTGCCCATGCGGGTGGATGTGCTCGACTGGCACGCCATCTCCGATAGCTTCCGAGATGTGATCGAGCGGGGCTACGTGATTGTGCAGGATAGAGTGAGTGGCCGCGGACTCACCGTTACTCCGGGCAAGTGGAGCGAAACGACATTCAGTCAAGCGGTACAAATCAATCCGACGGTCCGACTCAGACGTGGCTCGGTTTACCCCTTCGTAAACATGGCGTCAGTGAACGCCGGTTCGAGAAGCGTTAACTCGACGGAGGAACGAGAGTTCAAGGGCAGCGGCTCCAGGTTCCAGAGCGGCGACACGCTGATGGCTCGTATCACTCCATGCTTGGAAAACGGGAAGATCGCCCGCTATCGGGCCATCGGGGACAAACAGGAGGCTCACGGCTCAACTGAATTCATAGCCATTCGTGGTCGTCCAGGTGTTACAGATGACGACTTCGCCTACTACCTAACCCAATGGAAGGAAGTCCGCAACTACGCTATCGGCCAAATGACAGGCACTTCGGGGCGCCAGAGGGTACCAGTGGATTGTCTGGACCATTTGGAGATTCTCCTCCCACCCCTCACCGATCAGCAGGTCATCGCCCACGTGCTGGGGACACTGGACGACAGGATCGAGTTGAACCGGCGGATGAACGAGACACTGGAGGAGATGGCGCGGGCGCTCTTCAAGTCGTGGTTCGTGGACTTCGACCCGGTACGCGCCAAGACGGACGGCCGCTGGCGGCGCGGCGAGTCCCTCCCCGGCCTCCCCGCCGACCTCTACGACCTCTTCCCCAACCGCTTGGTGGACTCAGAGCTGGGAGAGATCCCGGAGGGCTGGGAGGTTGGGGTTCTGGATGACATGATAGAACTCCTCAGTGGCGGGACTCCCCGCACGTCGGTTGCCGACTACTGGAATGGAGACGTGCCCTGGTACACGGCTAAGGACGCTCCAAACCTGAGCGATGTGTATGTGCTGGAAACTGAGAGGACCATAACCCAAGCCGGGATTGAGAACAGCGCCGCGAGCCTTCTACCAGCCGGAACAACTATAATCACCGCCAGAGGCACTGTCGGAAGACTCGCTTGTCTTGGCGTACCGATGACTATGAATCAGACCTGCTACGGGGTTCGCGGCACCGACGGGTATCCTGACCTCTTCACCTACTGGAATGTCAGAACGGCGGTCGACGAATTGCAACAGCGAACACATGGTACGATATTTGACACTATCACCCGCCAGACCTTCAAGCTTGTCGAGACTGTGCTAGTACCTACTGACTTGGCGGATGCATTTGAATCGATGGTCGGCTCGTTGATGGGATGCATCCTTGAGAATCTGAACGAATCCCGCGCCTTGGCCGTGCAACAAAATGCGCTGTTGCCAAGGCTGGTGTCGGGCCAAGTACGCCTACAGCCTACAGGAGTTCATTGATAATGAGTGCAACTGAGTCGTGCCGAATATGGGGATCAAGTTATCCCGCGAGCGTCCATATCAATCAATATCCAAGCTACGCCATAGTAGATTCCGCTCGGACGGATGGGAGGTACAAGTTTGCTGGGGAAGCAAAGCTCTATATCAACGATTTGGACGATAGAGCGAAGGCGCGGCTAACCACTTGGCTCGTCGATCAACGAACGCGTGGGGACGAGCTACCAGAAGTCACAGGAGCAGTCATCGACCACATGACGGCTAGACCATCACTGGAGGTCTACGAGCGGGCTGATAGGTTGCTTCGATTTGTGGCAGAGTCTATCGATACTCTTGGGGACCACAAGACGGTGTCCCCAAAAGATTGTGACGCAGCATGTGCATGGTCTGAATCAATTGAATGGAAGGAAGTTCACTATCTCCTGCGCTACCTTAAGGCCAAAGGGTGGGTAGATGCAGGGACTTTTCAAGACAACATGTTCAAGGGCTGTCCTACGATCGATGGCTATAACCGTATAGGAGAACGACGGATCAACGTCGACTCCTCCCAGGCATTCATAGCCATGTGGTTTGATCCTAGTATAAACGAGGTGCTGGAGCATGGCGTAGAACCTGCTATCAGAGAGGCTGGTTACAAGCCGTTACGAATCGACAAGAAAGAGCACATCAACAAGATCGACGACGAGATCATAGCGGAGATTCGACGCTCAAGATTTCTGGTGGCCGACTTTACTCATGGCAAGGATGGAGCTAGAGGCGGTGTCTATTACGAGGCAGGCTTCGCGCTTGGTCTGGGCATTCCTGTGTTCTACACTTGTCGTAACGACCAGAAGAACAAGCTGCACATGGACACTCGACAATTCAACCATCTTCTGTGGGAAACATATGACGAATTACACGTGAGTCTCAAGAATCGCATTCTCAGAGTGATTGGGGAAGGTCCGGGCCTTCATACAGTCCCGTGACCACCCACACCGAGTCCGACGGCAATACATCGTGAACAATCCCCTGAAGTGGGAGCTGGACAGCGAGAACCCGCGACGGAAGGGCCGTTCGCGAACGGCCCCTACGGGAGGTCCCGGTTGAATCAACGCGGAACGAATGCGAATTGGGTCGCTTCAGGAACTCGGGTGGGTGCGGTGCTCAGCCTGCTTGTATGACGGATAGGCATGGTCTGGTATAGACTACATTCGATCCTTCTCAAGGTAGGCAGCCACGAGGGTTGCCCCTACGAATGGGCCACCAGATAGATTGAACCCACTGTAGTTATAGTGGACTACATTGCTTATCTCAGGAGTGCATGAATGCCGGGTGCCGAACCCCGTCGAGTGTGGACCGTAGCCGAGGCTAAGGCGCGGTTGTCCGAGATCCTGCGCCTCGCCGAGTCGGAGGGGCCTCAGCGCATCGGAACCCGGCGACCGTTCGTCGTCGTGCCCGCCGATTCCTGGTACGCCAAGACACATCCTCCCAAGCCACTCGGCCAGTGGCTGGTCGAGAACGTGCCGCGCGGCACGAATCTCGAGATTCCCGAACGCCACGTGGGGACCCATCGCGAGATCCCGTTCGACGACTGGGATGACGCCGACTGGGGCGACGAGTGATGACCACGATCACCGAAGCCGACGTTGAACAGGCAGCCCTGGACTGGTTGCGCGAGCTCGGCTGGCAGGTAGCCCACGGCCCGGACATCGCCCCCGACGCCCCTGACGCCGAGCGTGACTTTTACAGGCAGACGGTGTTGGAGCGACGGCTGCGCGACGCCCTCGCAACCCTGAACCCTGCCCTGCCCTCCGACGCGCGCGACGACGCTTACCGGAAGCTAATCCGCCCCGAGGGGTCGACCCTGGAGGCCCGCAACCGCGCCTTTCACCGGATGCTCGTCAACGGCGTGGAGGTCGAGTACAGGGACGCTGGAGGCCGGGT
>DAOULA010000066.1:0-61379 GCA_034420735.1 Dehalococcoidia bacterium | reverse complement strand
TGTGACGGTGGAGTAGCGCCGGGGTCTCGGCCCCCATCCTAGCCTCCCCCTCAGGGGAAGGGACAAGAGCGAACGGGAGGATATGCTATGGCACCGGACTATCTCGTCTTCGTGGGGACGTATACCCGCAGGGACAGCGAGGGAATCTACGTCTACTCGATGGACGGGAAGACGGGCGAGTTGACGTATTCCAGCAAGATGACGGGGATCGAGGACCCCTCGTTCCTCACCGTGGATCCCGGTCAGCGTTACCTGTACGTCGTATCGGAGATAAGCGAGTACGAGGGCGAGGCTACCGGCATCGTGGCGGCCTACTCAATCGCCCGGCCGACGGGCGAGCTCAGCCTGATCGGCATCCGGCGCACCGGCGGGACGATCCCGTGTCACGTCCAGGTCGACAATGCGGCCCGCTTCCTTGTGCTGGCGAACTACGGCTCGGGCAGCGTTACGTCCTTCCCGATACTGGACGGCGGCGGCCTGGGCGAGCCGGTCAGCTTTACGCAGCACGAGGGGTCCAGCGTTAACCCGCAGCGCCAGCAGGGACCACACGCGCACTCGATCAACCTGGACGCGGCAAACCGGTTCGCCTTCGCGCCGGACCTGGGCACCGACTACGTGGCGGCTTACCGGTTCGAGGCCGGCAGCGGGCGGCTAGTGCCCAACGATGCGGCCTCGGTGGTCGCGGCCCCGGGCGCCGGGCCGCGCCATTTCGACTTCCACCCGAACGGCAGGTTCGCCTACGCCATCAACGAGCTCGACTCGACCGTAACGGCCTACGACTACGATGTGGATGGCGGCACCCTTGCGCCGGTTCACACGGTGACCACGCTGCCGGACGACTTCGACGGGGATACGACCTGCGCCGATGTCCACGTGTCGCCGGACGGCCGGTTCCTGTACGGCTCGAACCGGGGCCACGACAGCATCGCCCGCTTCGCCGTCGACCAGGATACCGGGCGCCTGTCGCCGACCGGGCATACCTCCACGCAGGGCAACACGCCGCGGAACTTTGGGATCGACCCGACGGGCGAGTTCCTGCTTGCCGCCAACCAGGACAGCGACACGATCGTCACGTTCCGGGTCGATCCCGGCTCGGGCGACCTGGAGCAGGCGTGCCCCGCGGCCCAGGTCCCGATGCCCACCTGCGTCAAGTTCGTGAATTTCGCATAATGAACCATGAGCTTGGAGCAGGGTAGGGATGCCCTAAGCCGCATCTTCACCCGCCGCAACTTCGGGATCGCGCTCCTATTCGTCCTGTTCGCCTGGCTCACGCCAGATGTCTTCGCACCGTCGCCCGGCGCGGAGGCCGCGTTGGGGTACCGGTTCTCGGTCCTGAGGTGGGAGGCATCGAACCTCCCGGCCAAGTGGCTGAACCTCGCCCACGGTTTTACGAGGGCCCGCCGCCTCGATCGCGCCCAGAAGCTGGAAGTCGTTGACGAGTACCTGGAGGCGACGCGGCTGGCCTGGCGCCAGGAGAGAAGGCTCGAGGGCATACAGGCCAGTGTTGGGGGCGCAGACGCAGGCGGCGGGCGCGAGCGGGTGGAGGCGGCCCGCGCACACCTCAGGGAGCACACGGCCAGCCGCGACAGCCTCAGGCCACTTGCCGAGGAGATCGTCGAGGCCGAGATAGACGCCGTGCTGACCGGAGTCGGGCTCGGCTCCAGGTTCGGGCTCCTCTTCCCCCCGGTCGACCTGAGCTTCGAGGAGCCGCCGACAGTGCTGAACACGTCCCGCCGCGACTACGTCGAGGTGGTCGAGCAGGTCCTTCTCGTACCCGATGTGCCGCCCCTGGAGCGCGACAGGATGGAGCGGGAGATCCTCGACAAACACGATATGTCGGCCCTTGTGGACAATCTCGCCGGGCTGTCCACTTACCCCACTATCGTCACCGACCAGACGACGCTGCGGTCGGCGCTGCGGACATCGGTGCACGAGTGGCTCCACGCTTACCTGTTCTTCAGGCCTCTGGGGTGGAACTGGAACAGGTCTCCCGAGATGTTCAGCCTGAACGAGACCGTGGCTGAGCTCGCGGGCAACGAGCTGGGCGACAAGGTATTCGTGCGGATGGGCGGCGACCTCACTATCGGGCAGAGCCGGTACCTGCCCCGCCACGAGCGCAACCCCTTCTTCACGCAGGAGATGCGCGAGACCCGGCGCACCGTCGACGCGATGCTCGAGGAGGGCAGGGTTGCGGAGGCGGAAGAGTACATGAAGCAGCGGTGGTGGCGCCTCCGCCTGGGCGGATACGGGCTGCGAAAGCTCAACCAGGCCTATCTTGCATTCAGGGGGCGGTACGCCGAGGGCCCGTCATCGGTGAGTCCCATCGGGCCGCAGGTCCGGTCACTGAGGGCGGCCCACGCGGACACGGCGTCGTTCATCAAGACGGTCGAGGGGGTCGCCAGCTACCAGGAGTTTCTCGATCTGCTGACCCGCATGGGAATAGACCCGGACGTCGAATAGCCGTGCCTGCCCAGATCCACCGCTTGATTCGGACGGATGGCGTGTTGGACTGCCTTCAGGGTCATGGCGATGCACCTCAATGGTGAGAAAGGGCGTCACCTGGATAGCTCTGCGGCTTGGGATACTGGATACCGGCTTTCGCCGGTATGACGGAGGTGTTGGATGGGGCTATCCGGGCACGTTGACACCGCAGGCTATCCCGGATAATCTCCCTGTCGTGATGGGTGCTTCCAGCATGAAGAAGATCGGGATAGTCGGCGCGGGCTTGATGGGCCACGGCATTGCGTTGCAGTTCGCCCTTGGCGGCTTGGACGTCATGCTGAACGACCTGGACGAGGGGACGCTCGACGACGCCCTGGCCAACGTGAAGATCAACCTCGGCGTCCTGCGCGGCCTGGGGCTGGCGAGCGAGGAGGACGAGCAGGCCGTGCCTGCCAGGATTCACACGAGCACGTCCCTGGAAGAGAGCATGGCAGAGGTCGACTTCGTAGTCGAGGCGGTGTTCGAGGACATGCCCTTGAAGCTGAGCGTGTTCGAGGCGCTGGACAAGGCCTGTCCCGAGCACACGGTCCTGACCAGCAACACGTCCTCGTTCATGACGAGCCAGCTCGCCCCAGCGACCAACCGGCCGGACAAGGTGCTGGTCGCCAACTGGTGGAACCCTCCCTACCTGCTGCCTCTGGTAGAGGTGGTGAGGGGCCCCGAAACTTCCGACGAGGCGCTGGCGATCACAACGGGGATCTTCGAGAGAATCGGCAAGCGTCCGGTCGTGCTCCAGAAGGAGTCGCTGGGGTTCATCGGCAACCGGCTGCAGTTCGCCCTGCTGCGAGAGGCGCTGTCGATAGTCGCAGCGGGAATCGCCAGCCCGGAGGACGTGGACACGGTGGTGACCAGCAGCTTCGGGCGCAGGCTCGCCGTTGCGGGGCCGCTGGAGGTGTTCGACCTGGCGGGCTGGGACACCATATCGCACATAATCGACCAGCTATTCCCCGTGATAGAGTCGTCGGGCGAATCGCCGGCGATCATCGAAGGAATGGTCGAGCGCGGCGAGTTCGGGGTGAAGTCCGGCAGGGGCTTCTACGAGTGGGATGAAGAGGCCGTGGAGGCTCTCCGCCAGCGGGTGGGGCAGACGCTCGCGGCCATCGACCGCCTGTCCGCGAGCGGCTGACTTGGCGTTATCAGGAGAAGCACATGATTGAGCGGATGCACCATACCGGCTTTGTCGTGAGCGACCTCGACAAGGCCGTGGAGTTCTACGGCGGCGTTATTGGGCTGGAGGTCCAGCGCCGCTACGAGCGCACAGGCGCTGGCATCGACCAGGTCGTCGGCTACGACGGTGCCCACCTCCGGATAGCGCTGCTCGGGGCCCCTGGCGGCGAGCACACATTCGAGCTCATCCAGTACCTCAACCCGCCGCCCGGCGATCGGCCCACCGAGGAGCGCAGCGTCCTGGGCGGGAGCCACCTGTGCTTCCTGGTGAATGACATCGAAGCCGCTTTCGAGAAGGTGTCGGCGAGCGACGCCCGGACAATGAACGCGCCCGCAGACGTAGCCCCGGGCCGGACCGCATGCTACCTGCAGGACCCGGACGGCAACTGGATCGAGCTGATACAGATTCAGGAAGAATGATACGCCTGGCCCTCATAGGCTGTGGAAGCGCGGCTTCGTACGCCGCCGTCTCCTCGCGCCTGAGCGGCGCGGCCATTACCGCTGTGGCGGACGCCGACCCTGGGACTGCGGAGTCGGCCCGCATCGCGCTCGGGGCTTCGGTATCGGGAGCGTCGCTGGAGGGGCTGCTGGCAGATCACGGGGACTCGTTCGACGCGGTCGTGATGGACTCGGCAGCACAGTGCCGCGCCCTTCTTGCGACAAGGGCGGCAGAGGCGGGCAAGCACGCACTCGTCGAGACGCCCATTGCCATGACTACGAAAGAGGCCGATGGTGTCGTGGGAGCCGCCTCGAAGTCCGGCGTGCGCCTGATGGCGGGGAACCTGGGCCGCTTTGCCGCGGCGGGAGCGACGGTCAAGGAGGCGCTGGACTCGGGCGAGCTTGGCGAGCCGGGACTGCTCCGCATTCACCGCTGGGAGTCCCTCGACACCGGAAGCTGGCCCGCCCTCGACCAGGAGCAGGGAAGCGTCGCCGTCCGCAATCTCTCAGCCGAAATCGACCTGGCGATCTGGCTCTTCGGCGGTCTGCCCACCGAGGTCTACGCCACCGGGCGAAGGGTCTCCCACGGGGGGATCGACCAGCCTGACTACGTGCAGGTGCACCTGGGTTTCGACGGGGACGGAATGTCGGTTATCGACTACTCCGAGAGCCTTCCGGATGCACCGGGGTACCACTTCCTCTCCATGATTGGCTCGAAGGGCGCCGCCTACGCGGACGACCACCACAACGTCAACCTGGTATACGGGGGCGGCGGCACGAGGGCACTCGGTCCCGGGCACGGGGCCGGACACATCCTGGCCCAGCTCCAGGAGTTCGCAGACGCGATCTCCGAAGACCGCGACCCGGCGACGACCGGGGCCGATGGGTGGAGCGCAGTCCTGGTGGCCGAAGCTGCCGCGGAGTCGATGTGCAGCGGCAGGACCGCAAGGCTTGCTGGAGGGCAGTATGGGCTCGACTGACGGCGCCGTGTTCCGGTTCGCGGCCCTCAGCGCCGTGAAGCACGAGTACGTGCCTCTGGGCGTCGCCGCGCACCCACGATTCGAGCCTGTGGTCGTCGCCGACGACGCCGACCAGGGGGAGTGGGCCCACGAGCGAAACGCGCAGCTTGCCAGGGACCTGGGCGTGCCGTACATCCGCGACGTCGAGAAGGCGATCAGCGACTACGGTGCACAGGTGGCGGTCATCAGCTCGCAGGCCGAGCGGCATTGCGACCTTGCCGTGCGGGCGGCGGACGCCGGCCTGCACGTCATCCAGGACAAGCCGATGTCCACGAGCGTGGCGGAGTGCGACCGGGCCGTCGAGGCGGTGGAGCGCAACGGCGTGAAGTTCATGATGTGGAGCCGCAACTTCATGCCGTCGCTCGTCCAGACGCGGGACGCCATCGAGGGCGGTGAGGTCGGGCTTCCCCACGCCATCCACGTCGATTTCTACTTCGCATCGGACGCGGGCCCGCCCAAGGGTTCGCGGAACCCGGACGAGCCGCCCATCGACTGGTACGAGTACCAGAAGCAGGCCCATGCCACCGGGCGCGACGGCGGCGTGGGGTCTGAGCCTATGGGCGAGCTGAAGATCGAGGGGATATACCCGCTGGCGTACATTCGCATGCTGATCGGGGCGGAGGTCGAGCGGGTGTTCGCCCGCACGGCGTCCCACTTTCACCAGGTCAACGTCGACAACGGCGTGGAGGACCTGGCGTCGGTGACGCTGGAGATGGAGCGGGGCATCGTCGGGTCGCTGACCATCGGCCGGATCGGGAGCGGCGGCCATACCGACGGCGCCATGATCAAGATTTCGGTGCTCGGGTCGAAGGGCGCGCTGGTCGTGAACGAGTCACGCCCGGAGGTCGCCGTCTATCACCGCGAGCAGGTGAAGGGGCCGTACAACCGGCGGGTCGCCAACGAGGGCGACTTCCTGATGGTGGAGAGCTTCGCCCGCGCGATAGACACGGGCGGCCCGACGCCCCTGGACGCGCGGGCCGGCCGGGCCATCGCGGCCACGGTAGAGGCCGCCATCGAGTCCGGCCGCACCGGGAGTCCCGTCGCCGTCACTTAGGGGCTACGAATACCGTCACCTCTACTAGGGTGATGGTATAATCGGGCTATGGTTGCGCAAGCGGCAAGCCCCGATCCCCAGTCCTTGGTAGCACGAATCATAGAAGAGCTTCAGGCGAACCCTGAGGCCCAGACCCTTTTGCTCCGTGCGCTGCTCACCAACGAGTTCCTCGGCATGCCCGCACGTCTTGATCGCCTCGAAGCTGACATTGCGGAGATGAAGATAGACATCGCAGCGCTCAAAGCTGATGTCGCCGGGCTCAAGGTTGACGTCGCCGGGCTCAAGACTGATGTCGCCGGGCTCAAGACTGATGTCGCGGTTCTCAAAGGGGACAGCTTGGAAGCTAAGCTTCACCGAAGGGCTCGTCCTATCCTCAGTCAGAAGTTCGGTTTGAGGGGAGCACGGGTCTTGCATAGCACGATGCAGGAGATGAAGCCCGATCTCTCCCGGCCGCTTGGGAGTGCCTTGGACAACGGCGCCATCTCAGGTGATCAGGAAACCCGGCTAGACACCACCGACATCATCCTACGGGGCCAGCGCAAGACCGACCGGTCCGAGGTCTGGGTGGCAGTTGAAGCGTCCAACTCTATAGGGGAGAACGATGTCCGGCGTGCCTCTGAGTCCGCCGCTGCGCTGCGTGCCATATTCCAGCAGGATGTGATCGCCGTCGTCATGGGCTACCGCATCCGAGCTGAGGATGAGAAGCGGGCCGCCGAGGCAGGTGTCCAGGTTCAGATAATGAGCGAAAACAGCTAGGAGACCCTGAATGATCAACCGAGACCGACTGGTCAGCACCTTCATCGACCTGGCCAAGATAGACAGCCCGTCGCACCACGAGGACGAGATCGCTGAGGACCTGGTCAGGCGCCTCAAGGACCTCAGGCTCGACGTGGAGACCGACAGCTACGGCAACATCATTGCCGGGGACGGTGGGGAGAACCCACTGCTGCTGTCCGCTCACATGGACACGGTCGAGCCCGGTCGGGGAGTCAAGCCGTCGGTCGTTGGGGACAGGATCGTGTCGGACGGCACGACGATACTTGGCGGCGACTGCAAGGCCGGCGTCTCGGCCATACTCGAAGGACTGGCGTCGATACGGGAAGATGGAGGCGATCACGCTCCGATCGAGCTGTGCTTTACGAGGGCGGAGGAGCCGGGTCTTCTGGGCGCGCGCAACCTGGACTACTCGATGATTACGGCGAAGGACTCCATCGTCTTCGACGGCGAGGGGCCGCCCAGCCGCATCACCAACGCGGCGCCGACGTACATAGGGTTCAGGTTCGCCATCGAGGGCCGCGCGGCCCATGCTGGGGTGGAACCGGAGAAGGGACTCTCGGCGATCCGCATTGCGTCGGAGATGATCACGCGGCTGCCCCAGGGCAGGCTGGACAGCGACACGACCTTCAACGTCGGCACCATCGAGGGCGGGTCCGTCAGGAACGCCGTGCCCGCCAGCGCGACGGTGGTCGGCGAGTTCCGGAGTCTGAACATCGAGGCGATCGACGACATCCACCAGCAGATCGACGGGGTTCTCGACAAGGTGAGGGTGATGTTCCCCGAGGCCGCCATCGACGCCGACTACGTGACGGAGTTCGAGCGGTACCAGATCACCGATGACAACCCCCTGATGGTGCGGATACAGGGCGCAATCAGGGGCTTGGGAATGGAACCTACCTTGAAGCCGACCGGCGGCGGCTCCGACGGCAATATCTTCAATCAGAACGGGATCAACGCCGTCGTGGTGGGCATGGCCGACCACAACATGCACACCGTGGACGAGTACGTGACCATCCCAGACCTCGTGGATGCGGCCCACCTGTGTGAGGCCATGCTGACGAAGTCCTAGACTCTGGAACGCAGGCTGCCATGAGCCGTTCGCAGCAGCCCCGAGTCCGGCTGGCCATAGTTGGGTGCGGGACCATCTCCCAGCTCAATGCGCCTGGCTACCTGGAGTACGACAAGTGCGACGTCGTTGCCCTTTGCGATCCGGTGCGAGAGCGCGCGGAGGGCAGAGCGACCGAGTGGGGGATTTCCCCCAAGATATACACGAGCTTCAAGCAGGTCCTGGAAGACGCGGACATCGATGCCGTCGAGCTGCTGACTCCAACACACCTGCACGCCGACCAGTCCATCGCAGCGCTGGAGGCGGGAAAGCACGTATCCTGCCAGAAGCCGGTCGCGGCGACCGTCGAAGAGGCCGACCGGGTTGCTGAGGCCGCTGACCGTGCTGACACGATCTTCAGGGTGACTGAGAACTTCCTCTACTATCCGCCCCTCGTAAAGGCCAAGGAACTCCTGGACAGCGGGGCCATCGGCGAACCCTCGATAGTGCGGATGCGCGTCGTCCTGACGGACTTCGAGTCCGAGTCCGGGTCGTTCAGGATCGAGCACGACGCCCTCTCCTGGCGGAGGGACGCCGCGCTCAACCCCGGCGGCTTGCTATACGACGAGGGTGTACACAAGTACGCGACCGCCATGTGGTGGGTCGGGGAGCCCGAGAGGGTGTCGGCCATGGTCACGAGGACGGACGACTTCATGGTCGAGGCCCCGAGCGTGATCACCTGGAGGTTCAGGGACGCCGACTGCCTCGGCGTGTTCGAGTCCGCCGCCGCTCCCGATATGACCATCAGGGCTCCGTACTACCCCATCGACGACTTCTTCGAGATCCAGGGCTCGGCCGGCACGATCTGGGTGACCAGGTGCAGCGGCGAGATGCTGGACCTGCCTCCGGTGATGCTCCACAAGGGCTCGGAGTCGGTCAGCTACCAGGTGCCGATGGACTGGCTGACAGGGTTCGACGGCGCCGCCCGCGACTTCATCGACGGCATCGTCGAGGGTCGGCAGCCGATGATGGACGCGGACATGGCGAAGAAGGTCCTGCAGGCCGCCCTGGCCGCCTACAGGTCGTCCGACACAGAGCGGCCCGTCGATCCGAGCACGATCGCCTGAGCCATGAAGGTCGAACTGGCATACGGCCGCACCGGGCTGACGATCGAAGTCCCCGATGATCAGACGACCGTAGTCGAACCGGCATACATGCCGGGTTTGCCGGATGTCGAAGCGGCCCTCGTCAACGCCCTGCGCAACCCCGTGGGGTCCGACAGCCTCCGCAAGATGGTCGACGCCGGCCATACGGTGGCTATATCGGTGTGCGACATCACCCGCCCCATGCCCTCGGCGACAGTCCTGCCGGTGCTGCTGGGAGAACTCGGGCATGTCCCGCGGGACCAGGTATCGATACTCGTCGCTACGGGCACCCACCGGGCGAACACCCGCGAGGAGCTGGAGGGGATGCTGGGGGCTGATGTGGTCCGCGACTACCGGGTCGTCAACCACTCAGCCTTCGACGGCGATGGACTGACGCACCTGGGCAGCACTTCGAGCGGCTTCCCCATATGGCTGAACTCGCACTGGGTGAACGCCGACATCCGCATTACGACGGGGTTCGTGGAGCCGCACTTCTTCGCGGGGTTCAGTGGCGGTCCAAAGATGGTCGCGCCCGGGCTGGCCGGGTTCGACACGATCATGGCCCTGCACAGCGCGCCGCTCATCGCCGACCCGAGGGCGACCTGGGCGGTGACCGAGGGGAATCCTATCCACGACTCGATACGCGAGATTGCGGCTCTCACCGGAGTCCACTTCAGTCTCGACGTGACCATCAACCGCGACCACGAGATCACTAGCGCGTACGCGGGGGAGCTGTTCGCCGTGCACGGGGCAGCCTGCGACGGTGCGCGGCGCAACGCCATGCGACCGGTGCCGCAGCCCTATGACGTGGTCATTACGACGAACAGCGGCTACCCGCTGGACCTGAACCTCTACCAGGCTGTGAAGGGGATGTCAGCCGCCGCGCTGGTTGCGAGAGAGGGCGGCACGATCATCTGCGCCGCGGAGTGCATGGATGGACTACCGGAGCACGGCGAGTACGGCAGGATGCTGACGTCCCGGGACTCGCCCGAAGAGCTGCTGAAGATGATCGACTCCTGGGAGGAGGGCCACCACGACCAGTGGCAGGTGCAGATCCAGTCGCAGCTTCTCCTGCGGCACGAGATCTACCTGAAGTCCGGCCACCTGTCGCCCGAGCAGGTCCGGGCCGCACACCTCAGGCCTGCAGAGGACATCCAGGCAACCATTGAGGAGTCGCTGGGCCGCCACGGCGGGGACGAGGCCAGGGTATGCGTTCTTCCCCAGGGCCCGCAGACGATTCCGTATGTGAGGGGTTGATGGGGCTCTCGGGGTTCAGCGATACTCCGTCGCCGTAGTCCGGGTGTCTATCGGTGCCATCTAGTCACCGCGTTCCGTCCGCCGACCAGATGGTGAAGTCCTCGAACTTGGTAGACTTGCCGGCGATTCCGTGGCCCGTGAAGTAAGAGCCGACTGCGGACACTCTGCCCGCTGCGAGATGGCCGCTCAGGTCAAGCTTGTCCACGTAGGCCCCGTTTATGAACAGCCAGCCCTCTTCGCCGAGGGCTATGATGCGGATGTGGTTGCTGCCGGATGGGCTCGTGGATATGTGGCTGGAGCTGTTCTCCGCCAAATACTGGGTAGAATCGACGTCGCCTGTCCGCAGGCGGTGGACCCACCAGCCGTTCTCATTGACTATGACGGCATGAAACACATTGAAGGCGCTGCTTCGGAACAGGAAGCCGCTGCTCCAACCTCCCTCTGTGCGCGAGTACGGATTGAAGAAGCGGGTCTCGATGATTCCGTCGGCCAGCGAGGTTGATATCCGATGGACGTCTATGGAGCCGTCGTCGGGGTCGTGGTCTATGGAGCCGTCCCGGGGTTCGTACACTCTCCGCAATTCGCGGAGGGTGAAGTCGTCGAACCTCGTGGACTTGCCTGCGATTCCGTGGCCCGTGAAGTAGGAGCCGACGGCCGACACATCCCCCGTTTCGAGCGGGCCGCTTAGGTCAAGCTTGTCAACGTAGGCCCCGTTTATGAATAGCCAGCCCTCCTTGCCGAGGGCTATGATGCGGATGTGGTTGCTACCGGACGGGCTGGTGGATACGTGAGGGGATTTACCGGAGGCCATCCGCTTCGTAGAGTCATTGTCACCCGTCCGCAGGTGGTGGTGCCACCTTCCGTCGTCGTCGACGATTATAGCGTGAAACTTGTCGGAGACGCCGCTTCGGAACAGGAAGCCGCTGCTCCAATTGCCTTCCTGTGTGGAGTACGGATTGAAGAAGCGGGCCTCGATTATTCCATCGGCCAGCGAAGTCGATGATCGGTATGTGTCGATGAAGCCGTCGTCGGGGTTATGTTTGATGGTACCGCTCACCGGGCCGAAGGCGTACTGAGGCTCAGAGGCCCTCGGTGTTGGGGTGCGCGTCGACGTGGGGATGGCGGACGATGCGCCCGACATCATTGCCGCGAGGCGGCTCGAGAGCACGTCGTGCATGATGGCGAACCCGATTCCCTGGGCAGAAAAGTCCCTGTCCTGAATCTCCCGGCGCACGGTCGTGTTCATGCCGACGACCTCGCCCCTCAGATTCAGGAGCGGTCCGCCGCTGTTGCCCGGGTTGGTGGCCGCGTCGGTCTGAACATAGGCCACACCGCCGAAGGTGCGGAAGGCTGAGACTATGCCCCGTGTCACGGTCATCCTGTCATCCAAGTCCAGGGGATAGCCGAGGGCGATCACCTCGTCGCCCTCTCGTACCTCCGTGGCGAAGGGCAGCGCAGTCAGTTGGCGGGTTGCATCGACCTTCAGCAGGGCGATGTCCCGCGCAGCGTCGGAGGCAATGACACTCGGAGTCGACCTCGTGCCGTCGTCGAACACCACCGTCAGCCTGCCGGCTCCATCTATGACGTGCTCGTTGGTAAGGATGTAGCCTGCCGAATCGACGACGAACCCAGAGCCGGAACCGGATGTTCCCGCGATACGCACGACGCCCGCCCTCGTTCGTTCCACGACGTCGGCGATGGACAGGGCAGCGCCGGACGTGGGCGTGGCCGTAGGTGCAGGAGTAGGACTACTTGTAGGAGTCGACGTGTTGGTTGGAATAGGAATTGGTACGTAGGGCGTGGGAACCGGTGAGTTTGTAGGAGCGGGGAGCGGTGTGAAGGTGGGCGTGGGTGTAGGGGAGTTTGTAGGAGTGGGGATCGGCGTACTGGTGGGAGTTGGAGTCGGGGTAGATGTTGGATCAAGAATCGTGATGTGAATACGATCGAGTTCTATTCTATAGTCTTCCGTAATGAGCCTCACCGTAGCCTCGCCGTATCCGCATGCCTTAAGTACGATGGGTACGCCTGTCTTTACTCCCGCGACATATATCGAATCGACGCTTGAGCAAGCCTGACTTGCATTGAGGTTAGGGGTATTGGTGAGACCGACCCTGAGACCTGGCGGTGAGAGCCAGCTCACCGTAACCGCTGTGCTCTCTCCCCAGTTCAATACTGCGTCGGTGGCTGACAGTTTGCCCAGGGGGACGGGCGTCGGCGTCCTCGTCGGCCAAGGTGTCGGGGTCGGTGTGGGCTTAGGAGTAGGGGTGAATGTCGGTGGTGGGACAGGGGTATGGGTTGGAGTGGGAGCTTCCGGTATGGCTGTCCCCGTTGGCATAGCTTCCATCGTAGCCTGGACTCTGGCTTCGACGGTCGCCTCGACGTCGGGCTCGGGGGTCGGTGTTGCGGTCGGCATCGCCTTGGCGATGGCCGCCTGCACGGTCGCTTCTACGTTGGGAGTGGGTTCCGGCGCAGGCGGCTGGGCGCAGGCCGCCAAGAAGAGCAGCGACGCAATTAAGGTGCAGGCCTGTAGAGCGGCCCTATGCTTCACCGTAGTACCCTGACAGTCGCTCCGTGTCTTGGACTCTACCTCACAACCACCGCACTGACTGAGAACTGCCCTTCGACAAGCTTTCAAGTAAGTGCTCCACATCATGGTTGTTGTGGTGAGCACTGGCCTTCGACAGGCTCAGGCCGAACGTACCTTCAAGCTGCGCGGCAGTTACTGACCCCCCCCCGGCACGGCCCGAGCACCGGGCCTAACGGTGCTCAGGGCGAACGCCTCTTTCCCCAACCAGGATTCGTCCAGAGGTATCATGAGGCAGTCTCTCAGTGCCTCAAACGGCCCTTCACTTGCAGTTGTGGCAGGGGCCGGGGACGGATGGGGGACGGTTCCTGCCGACAGGAATCCTGCTTTCGCAGGAGTGACGGATTGGGATGGCCTGCCCTTTAGGGATATGCCCGGGCAACCGGGCGCTCAGGACGCTAGGTCTTCCGCGGCTACTGGACCTCGACGGTGGCGCCGGCTTCTTCGAGGGCCTTCTTGGCCTCTTCGGCCTCGTCCTTGCCGATGCCTTCCTTGATGGTTGCGGGAGCGCCCTCGACCGCGTCCTTGGCCTCCTTGAGGCCCAGGGTCGTGATGGACCGGACAGCCTTGATGACGTTGATCTTGTTGGCGCCGAAGTCCTTGAGGACGATGTTGAACTCGGTCTGCTCCTCTTCCTCCTGGACTGCTTCCTCGGCTGCTGCCGGGGCCGCTGCTACTGCAACCGGGGCCGCCGCGCTGACGCCGAAGGCGTCCTCGAGCTCCTTCACGAGCTCGGCGAGCTCGAGAACCGACATCTCCTTGATCGCGTCCAGTACCTCTTCCTTCGTGGTCATTTCGCTACTCCTCTGAGTTAGTGTCGTTCTACGGTGGGAGGAGGGCGGGTTGCAAACCCGCCCCTACGTTTATCCTTCTTGGTCCGCGGCCGTATCGATCTTGCGCTGGAGCACCCTGGCCAGGGAGGCGACGGGCGCATCGAGCACGTAAGCCAGGCTGGTGACGGGGGCCATGAGCTGGCCCATCAGGCGGGCTATCAGCTCGTCCTTGGACGGAACGTCGGCAAGAGTGTCGACCTCGGCGGCTGACAGCACCTGCTCGCCAAGGAGCCCTCCCCTTATGGTCATCTGGGAGCGGCTGCTGCGGATGAACTCCCGCAGGGCCTTGGCCGGGGCGACTGGGTCGTCCGTGCTGAATGCTATGCCCGTGGGGCCCTCGACGATCTCCTTCATCCCGGGCTTGCCGGCTGCGTCGGCCGCGAGGTGCGTCAGCGTGTTCTTGACGACGCGGAAGCCCACACCGTTACCGCGCAGCACCCGCCTGAGATCGGTCATCGACTCCACGGTCAGGCCTGTGTAGTCGGTGCTGACCACAGCCGTGGAGCTCTCCAGGAGCTCGCGTATCGACTCTACCTGTGCTCTCTTTGCTTCTGTTGGCACTTCTATCTCCGCAAAAAAAATCCCCGAGCCCGCAGACCCAGGGAGCAGCGAGGGCGGGGACGCCCTTCACAAACCTGTTGCCTCGGCGGGCTGGAGTCTTCGTCCGTCTTTCGACGGAGCCCACTGTCTGCGGCGCGAAGCGGGTTTCGACACCCGCACCGAATCTATTCTACTTTGAGTGCGCTCGTGCTGGCAACATTGAGCTTCACACTGGGCCCCATGGTGCTGGTGAGGTAGGCAGAGCGAATGAGCTGCCCCTTCACCCCGCCTGGCCTTGCGCGGACGATGCTGCTGACGAGCGTTGCCATGTTCTCGACAAGCATGGACTCTTCGAAGCTGGCGCGGCCAATCGGGAGGTGCATAAGGGCGGTCCTGTCCAGGCGGTACTCGACGCGTCCCTTCTTAGCCTCGTCTATTGCCCTGGGCACGTCCTCGGCGGGCACCACGGTCCCTGTCCTGGGGTTGGGCATCAGGCCCCTGCGGCCGAGGATGCGGCCAAGCCGGCCAACCTTGCCCATCATGTCGGGCGTGGCGATGGAGACGTCGAAGTCGACCCAGCCGTCCTGTATCTGGGCGATCAGATCGTCGTTGCCCGCGAAGTCTGCGCCCGCCTCCAGCGCGGCCGATGCCGTCTCGCCTTGGGCGAACACGAGCACCCTCACGGGCTTGCCGACGCCGTGAGGGAGGACCGCGATTCCACGGATCTGCTGGTCGGCGTGCCTGGGATCGGCGCCCGTCCGCAGGTGCAGCTCCACGGTCTCGTCGAACCTCGCCGTGGCCGCCTGCTTGACCAGGGACACGGCCTCCTCGGGCTCATATTCGCGGCCCTCTTCCAGCAGGGCCGTTGCCTGTTCGTATCTCTTGCCTCTAGCCATCGATCAGTCCTCGGAGGGGGCTATTATGCGCCGCGGTCCACGGTAAGGCCCATGCTTCTTGCCGTGCCTTCGACGATTCGCATGGCTGCCTCTATGTCCATGGCGTTCAGGTCCTTCATCTTCTGCTCGGCGATCTCCTTCACTTTGGACTCCGGGACCGAGCCGACTTTGTCGGCGTGCGGCTCGCTGCTGCCCTTCTCAATGCCTGCGGCCTTCTTCAGCAGCGCCCCGGCGGGGGGAGTCTTCAACTCGAAGGAGAATGACCGGTCTTCGTATATCGTTAGGGCGACAGGCACAATGTCGCCTGCCTGGGACGACGTACGCTCGTTGTACTCCTTGACGAAGCCCATTATGTTGACCCCGTGGGGTCCCAGGGCCGTGCCTACGGGAGGGGCCGGCGTCGCCTTGCCGGCCTCGATCTGGAGCTTGATAACTGTCCTGACTTTCTTGGCCAACTAGCCCTCCTTCTCTACCTGCAGGAAGTCGAGCTCGACTGGCGTCTCTCTTCCGAAGAACGACACGAGTATCTTCACCTTTGCGCGGTCGGGATATACCTCGTCGACCACACCCATGAAGTCCACGAAGGGTCCGTCGGTAATCCTCACGGACTGTCCCTTCTCCAGTCCCACGCTCACCCTGGGCTGCGGCGAGGACATGAGGCGCAGTATCCTGTCCACCTCTTCGTCCTCGAGGGGAACGGGCTTGGGCCGCTGGTCGTTCTCGTCTTCAGCCGATACGAACCCGGTGACGCCGGGCGTGTTGCGCACGACGTACCAACTCTCGTCGTCCATCTTCATGTTGACCAGGATGTAGCCCGGGAAGACCCTGTTACGCTTGGGCTTCTTACGGCCGTCCTTGATCTCGACCTCTTCCTCCGTGGGGACCACCACGTCGAAGATCTTGTCCTTGACCTCCATCGTCTCGATGCGGAGGTCCAGGTTCTTCTTGACGCGCTCTTCCTGGCTGGAGTAGGTGTGGACGATGTACCAGCGGGACTGTATGTCTGCTACAGACGTCATGATTAGCGCAGTACGATCTCGAAGAGACGGGTGAAGCCGAGGTCCACCAGCCCCAGGAATGCACCCACGGCACCGGCCACTACGATCACCATGATCGACAGCCGGACGGTCTCCTCGCGGCTCGGCCAGGTGACACGCCGCAACTCGGCGATGGTCTCGCCTATGAAGCGGGCGCTGAATACACGCCGGCTAGCCTCGGCCGTAGCGCGCGAGGGTCCGCCCGTATTCCTGGCCACCGGGCCCTACCGGACCTCTCTGTGGAGCTTGTGAGTCCTGCAGCGTGGGCAGTACTTCTTAAGCTCCAGCCGGTTCGGGTCGTTTCGCCTGTTCTTGGACGTGTGGTAGGTCCTCTCGCGGCAGTCAGTGCAGCCGAGATTGATGAGGACCCTGCTGTCGCCCTTTCTGGCCATGGCTAGTCCGCCCGGACCCTAGGAGACCACTTCCGTGATGACGCCGGACCCGACAGTCCGTCCGCCCTCTCGGACGGCGAACCTGAGCTGCTCGTCCAGCGCCACGGGCATGATCAGCTTGATGTCCATCTCGATGTTGTCGCCCGGCATCACCATCTCGACCCCGTCGGGGAGCTTGATCTCCCCCGTGACGTCGGTGGTCCTGATGTAGAACTGCGGCTTGTAGCCGGTGAAGAAGGGCGTGTGCCGTCCTCCCTCTTCCTTGGTCAGGACGTACACCTGCGCCTTGGCGTCGGTGTGAGGGGTGATACTGCCCGGGGCCGCAAGGACCTGGCCGCGCTCGATGCCGTCGCGCTCGATGCCGCGCAGCAGTACGCCGACAGCGTCGCCCGGCTCACCCTCGTCCAGGGTCTTATGGAACATCTCCACGCCCGTGACCACGGTCTGGTGGGTGTCCTTGATGCCGACGATCTCGATCTGGTCGCCCACGTGGACGATGCCCTTCTCGACCCTGCCGGTAACCACGGTGCCGCGGCCCTTGATGCCGAACACGTCCTCGACAGGCATGAGGAAAGGCTGGTCGCGCGGGCGCTCGGGTACCGGAATGTACTCGTCGACAGCGTCCATCAGCTCCCAGATGCCCTTGCCCCACTCGGAATCGCGGGACGAGTCCTCGGCCTCCAGCGCGTTGAGTGCGCTGACGCGGACGATGGGAATGTCGTCGCCTGGGAACCCATACTCCGTCAGGAGCTCGCGAAGCTCGAGCTCGACGAGCTCAAGCAGCTCCTCGTCGTCCATGGCGTCGACCTTGTTCAGGGCGACCACCATGGCGGGCACCTCCACCTGGCGAGCCAGGAGGATGTGCTCCCGCGTCTGGGGCATGGGGCCGTCGGGCGCGCTGACCACGAGGATGGCGCCGTCCATCTGGGCGGCTCCCGTGATCATGTTCTTGATGTAGTCTGCGTGGCCAGGGCAGTCGACGTGAGCGTAGTGGCGTCCATCGGTCTGGTACTCCACGTGCTGGATGGCGATCGTGACGCCGCGCTCCTTCTCCTCCGGCGCATTGTCGATGCTGTCGAAGGGGCGGAAGTCGGCCATGCCAGCCGACGCCAGAGTCTTGGTGATCGCAGCCGTCAGGGTAGTCTTGCCATGGTCGACGTGACCGATGGTGCCGACGTTTACATGGGGCTTATCTCGTACGAACTTCTCCTTCGCCATTCTCGCTCCTCAGATTTTAGTTTCCTTGCGAAAGCCCTCAAGCAGACTCGAACTGCTGACCTCGTTCTTACCAAGAACGCGCTCTACCGCCTGAGCTATGAGGGCATTTCAAGCCGTGCTTCCGGACCTTTTTCCCATGGTGGAGGGAGTAGGATTCGAACCTACGTAGCCCTTCCGGGCGCCAGATTTACAGTCTGGTGGATTTAACCACTCTCCCATCCCTCCTCGTACCAACAATTCAGTGTAGCACAAGCCCTTTCGCCATTCCAAGCCGCGCACCCTGCTTGTCCCTGTCATTCCTGTGGGGTTGGGTACCAGCCCCGAGAGTGCGAAAGCCCCAGAGGGGACTCGAACCCACTAACCTGCCGATTACAAATCGGCTGCGCTGCCGTTGCGCCACTGGGGCCCGAAGGCTCGTCAAACACAAAGGCGGCTACGCGCCGGAAATCCAGCAGTAGCCTGGTGAGAAGTATAGCCGAGGTAGGCTCGCCAAGTCAATGTTGTTATGCGGGGTAGAGGCTGCCGGGGCCGAGGCACGTCGCGTACCCAATCAGCTTGTAGGTCAGCTTCGCCGCCGTGAAAGCGCAGGCCTCCGGCCCCTCGTCCGGACTCAGCTCCACTACGTCGAAGCCTACGATCCGCCTGCGCTCCGCGACGTACCTCAGAAGTGTGGTGACCGCGTGCCAGGACATTCCCCCGGGCTCGGGGGTGCCAACGGCCGACATGATCGAGGGGTCAAGGGCGTCCAGGTCGATGCTTACGTATACCGTGTCGGAGAGCCGGTCAGTGACCTCCGGCAGGATGTCGTCGACGTCCATAGTCTCGTCCCGCCAGAAGTAGACCGGCAGGCCCTCTTCGCCTATGAAGCGACGCTCGGGCCCGCTCAGGCTTCGGACGCCCACCTCTACGAGGGGGCACACTTCCAATACCCTGCGCGCCACGCAAGCATGGCTCCAGGGGCTGCCCTGGTACTCGTTCCTCAAGTCGGCGTGGGCATCGAGGTAGAGGACCGAGAGATCGGCGTGCCTGCGTGCGAAGGCCCGCACGGCCCCTACCGTGATGCTGTGGTCGCCGCCAAGGATTCCGACGATGCGGTCGCCGTCGATCAGCGTCCCGGACACGGCCCGGTCGACCCTGTCGGTCATGCCCTCGGGGCCCCCTGCGAAGGGCTCGAGCTCTGGGGCCGTGTGTATGCCGACACCCGAGATGTCCCTGTCCAGCTCCAGGTCGTAGTCTTCGAGCTCACGTGAGGCCCTGATGATGGCGCGCGGCCCGTCCCTGGAGCCTGTGCGGTAGGAGGTCGTAGCGTCGTAGGGGACTGGGATGAGGGTGACGGCGGGCTGGCCTGGCTCATCGGGAGGTATGCCCAGGAACGTGTCCCAGGCGCGAGGCGGCCCGCCGGACTCAGGCGTCTTCTCAGCCATTGCGGTGCATCGTGGAGGAGATCGTCACCCGTTCCCTCACCATCTCGCGATGTCCTTCGCGCGGCGACGAGTAGTCCACGCCCCGCTCCATGGTCCAGGACTTTGCCTCGTCGATCTGGAAGAACCGCTTCACGTCGGCCAGCGCCGCGCCGGCATCGAAGTCCTTGCAGGAGAAGACATCGATGTTGACGTATCCCCTGTCCGGGAAGGTGTGGATGCTGACGTGGCTCTCGGCAATGATGACGAACCCCGACACGCCCCAGTCTTCCGGGACCTTGCCCCTGTAGGTGTAGACCTGGGGAGGCGATATCTTTGTCATGCCGATGGCGTCGGGGTACTCGTCCAGAAAACGGCGGACGAGGTCTGTGTCCTCCAGGACTTTGGGGTCCGCCCCGTACCCGTCGATTGCCAGGTGCAACGTATACCTCGTCTGCGTTTGCGGGAAGCTGCAGATGTGTCCGGCCCGTTCTTCCCGGCCGGGCATCCAGTCAACAGATTATCACGGCGCAGCCACGAGCGACACAGCGTTGCTGAGACACCTCCGATATGAGGGATTGAGTACCAATTCGATCCTCTGCGCACGCAGATGCCCTTTGACCGCAGGGGGATGGAGTATTAGAATCGAGAGTGCCCCGATGCAGGAGCGTAGCTCAGCTGGTAGAGCAGCGGTCTCCAAAACCGCAGGTCGCGGGTTCGAATCCTGCCGCTCCTGCCAATCCATCACCTAAGGACCGGCCCATGCTGATCATCGATGGCGACTACCCGATGGCCGTTGGCGCGCTTCACTGGGACAGGGACCACACCTGGGACCTCAGCCGGATCCGGACCGCTGAGAAGGGCACGGTGAAGAACGGGGCCTGGCCCGACGCCTACACCATGGCCAGCCTTCCGGAGATGCGGAAGGCCCGGATGGCCGCGGCCCTGGTCAAGGTCTGCGCATGCGTCAAGAGGCCCGGGCACTCGCATGGGGAGTACCGGACCCAGAATCTCGCGTATGCGGCGGGTATGGGGCAGCTTGCCTATTACCAACTGCTGGAGTCTCTGGGCGACGCGTCCATACTCGCCACGAGAGAGGCGTTCAGCTCCCTGATGGAGACATGGGAGTCGGCCGAGTCCTTCGATGACCTGCGTGTCGGAATGGTGATAGGTATGGAGGGCGCCGATGCCGTCGTATGGCCGGAGCAGATCCACGAGTGGTGGGGTAACGGCCTGCGTGTGGTGAGCCTGTCTCACTACGGCGTCAGTGCCTACTCCCACGGCACGGCAACCGGGACGGACGGCGGCCTGCTTCCGCCCGCCAAGGCGCTGCTGAAGGAGATGGACAGCCTCGGCATGATCCTGGACGTGACGCACACGTCGGATGCCTCGGTGCGCGAGGAGCTGGAGATCTTCGAGGGGCCGGTGCTCGCCAGCCACCAGAATTGCCGCGCCGTCACGCCCGGCGAGCGGCAGCAGCCCGACGACATCCTGATGGCGGTGATAGAGCGCGACGGGGTGATCGGCGCGTCCATGGACACCTGGATGATATACAAGGGCGGGGTCAACTGGAGCGGCCACATCCCAAGCCCGTGGGAGGTCTTCCCACGGGAATCGGTGACGCTCGAGGACTACGTAGACCACATCGACTATGTCTGCCAGCTTGCCGGCAACTCCCGCCACGCGGCTATCGGCGGCGACACGGACGGGCAGGGCGGCGTGCCGGAAGCGCCCTACGAGATCGACACGGTGGTCGACTACCTGAAGGTGGCCGACGTGCTCGAGCGGCGGGGTTACGGCACCGAGGACGTGGAGAACGTGATGTACCGCAACTGGCAGCGCTTCTTCGAGACCTGGCTGCCGTCGGAGCAGGACGTCTAGGGGCGGTCTAGCTCCTACTTCTGGCACATGTCTGGGCGCGGTCGTTGGGAGGGCGGGTTTGAAACCCGCCCCTACGTCCGGGCGGCGCAGTTTGAGTGCCCGGATCTATGCGTTTACGGGCTCTCGTTTGCCCACTGCTCGTACAGGTCTTCGAGCAGGGTTGACGTACGTTCCATCTGCCTGCCTAACCGGCGCCCGCGGCGGTGCTCGCCGCGGTTGAATGCGTCCGCAGCCTGGCGCTCCAGGTCCAGCTTCTCGGCTTCCGCCTCCTGTATACGGCGCTCCAGCGACGCGACAAGGTCCCTCTGCTGGGCGCGCTCGACCCTGGCCCGCACCCTGCTCCTCTCCCTGGACTTGACCCGTCCCCGCACCGGGCTCTCCAGGGCCTGCCTCGCGTGCCAGAACTCGCTGAAATTGCCGTCGAAGGAGACGAGCTTGCCGTCGCGAAGCTCTACGACCCGGTCTACCACCTTGTCGAGGAAGTAGCGGTCGTGGGACACAACCAGGATTGTGCCCGTGTAGTCGTCCAGGGCCTCCTCGACCGCCTCGCGCGTGGGTATATCGAGATGGTTGGTCGGCTCGTCGAGCACGAGAAGGCTCGGCCTGATCGCCATGAGGCGCGCCAGCTGGAGCCGGTTGCGTTCACCGCCGGACAGGTCCGCGACCCTCTTGTCCAGGTCCTCCCAGTCGAACAGGAACCTCCTGAGCAGGCCGAACGCTTCGTTGCTGCTTATGGCCGCGCCGGCGCCGACCTCTTCCAGGATGGTGCGCTCAGGCCTGAGCACCTCCTGCTCCTGGGCGGCGTACCCCAGGCGGATGCTGGGGCCTATGCGAATGGTGCGGCTGTCCCAGTCGCCCTCTTGGACGATGTCCCTGAGCAGGGTCGTCTTGCCCGCTCCGTTGGGACCCACTAGGGCCACGCGCTCGCCGCTCGAGATATGCAGGTCCGCACTGTCGTAGAGCCGGCGGTCGCCGAAGGCCTTGCTGTAGCCGCGCACCTGCAGGGCGATGTCTGATCGGGTCGCCTCGGTCGAGAAGTCGGCGTTTATGGCCCTCGTGCTCAGCACGGGCTTTTCGACGGCCTGCTTCTTCTCTCGCTCCAGCTGCGACCTGCGTGCCCGGAGCCGCTTGCCCCAGGCGGGATCGGGCTTCGACCTGGCTATCTGCTCGAACCGCTTCACCAGCGCCTCGAGCTGGGCGAGGCGTTTCTGGTTGACGACGTAGTCGCGCTGCTGGGAGATCAGGCGGCGGAGCTTCTCCCCGCGGTAGTCGGAGTACCCGCCGCTGTACGCCTGGATTCGGCCGCCTTCGAGCTCCAGAATCCCGCCGACCACGCGGTCCAGCAGGTACCGGTTGTGGGAGACGATGAGGACGGTCCCGCCGAACTTGGCAAGGAAGTCCTCGAGCCACGCAACGCCCAGGTAGTCCAGGTGGTTGGCGGGCTCGTCGAGCAGGAGCAGGTCGGGCTCGGAAAGCAGGGCATGGGCCAGCGAGAGGATGTTCTTCTCGCCGCCGGACAGGGAGGTCACCCCCTGTCGGTCCTTGCCGCCGAGGCCGAAGGCGTCGAGCAGAGCCTGGGCCCGCCGCGGCCAGGAATCGCCGTCGATCCGGTCGTACGCGTCGCGGGCCCTCTGGTAGGCACGTAGCGCCCCGTCCACGTCGTCGTCGGCCGAGCGCGCGAGGGCTTCCTCCTGGGCGTGGAGGGCGTCGGCGATGGGGCTGTACTCGGCCAGGAGCCAGCCCATGACCGTCGCGTCGGTGTCGTGCTCGAAGTGCTGGGGCACGTAGCCGACCCTGGCGCCGGGGTCCAGGTAGACCGAGCCGCCGGTCACGGGCTCCCGGCCGGTGAGGACTTTCAGGATGGTCGTCTTGCCCGAGCCGTTGGGGCCGATGAGGCCCAGCTTCTGGCCGGGGTTTATTTCGAAGGACGCGCCCGTGAGGACCGGCTGGGCGCCGTAGTGGGTTGAGACGTTGTGCAGGCTGGCTATCGGCATTTTGGGAACTCCTGTGTCTGCCAGGGCTTGTTCCCATCCCGGGCCGCCAGCGCCGGGTCGTCGAAGCGGAGGGCTGCGGCGAGGCGCAGCTCAGGGGCCTGTCGTTCGATCAGCCGTCGAGGGAGCCGGGAAGGGAACACTTGTTCGTGTTCGCAGGACGCACCTATACAGGGCGGGCGTAGTCAGCTTGCTACGCGCATCATCCAGACCAGGCGTCCTATGTCCCTGACTGTTATCAAGAGTCACCTGGGGCAGTTAGGCAGGTGTGGATTGTAGCACAGTGCGGTTGCCCTGAATCGACGGGCGGCGGGGAGGGTGGGTTTCAAACCCACCCCTACGGATGGCGACTAGGGGCGTGGAAATGTGAGCGTCCCTCTTTCGAGGGATACCCGTCAGTTGGCGGACAGGAAGGCCAGGAGCTCGGCTGTTACCTCGTCGGGGGCCTCTTCGGGGAGGAAGTGGCCGCAGTCGATTGCCCGACCCTGGACGCTCTCGGCCCTCTGCCGCCATACGTCGAGCATCTGGAGGCTCGCGCCCGTCTGCCAGCCCCGGCGCTTGGCCATGTTTCCGGCCCAAAGAGCGAGGACGGGGCAGGTGAGCTTCCGGCCCCTGTCGGCCTCGTCGTGCACCAGGTCCAGCTCGACGGAGCGGTAGTCCATGCAGGTGGCGCGTACCGTCTCAGGGTTTGCGAAGCAGCGCAGGTACTCGGCGTAGGCCTCCGGGGTTATCGCGCCCTCCACGGCCGCCCATCGCTCCAGCAGGAAGTCCAGGTACAGCTTCGCGTTGCTGCCGATCATGGTCTCGGGAAGCGGAGACGGTTGCCGCATCAGGTGCCAGTGGAACCAGGCGAAGGACAGGTCCGCGTCCATGTTCTCGAACGCGGCCTGCGATGGGACCACGTCCAGCGACGTGAAGGTCCGTACAAGCTCTGGGTGGTCTAGCGCCATGCGGTGCCCGACCCGAGCGCCCCTGTCGTGGCCGACGACGTGGTACGAGTCGAACCCGAGGGCAGCCATCACCTCGACCTGGTCCTGGGCCGTCGTGCGCTTGCAGTAGATCTCGAGGCCGCCGTCCGAGGGCGGTTTGCCGCTGTCGCCGTAACCCCGGAGATCAGGGACGACCACTGAGAACCGCTCGGCCAGCCGCGGCGCGACCTTGTGCCACATGACGTGGTTCTGCGGGTAGCCGTGCAGCAGCAGCACGGGATCGCCGCTGCCGCCGTGGACAAGGTTGATGGTCGTGCCTGAGGTCTCGATCTCTGTCCTGGTAAAGCCGTCAAACATGTCAGCCTCCCGTCGTTGGCTAGGTCTTGTGGGCTGATGCCGCTTCCAGGTCGATTTCGCCCGAAGCGATCCGCTCCAGGGTGTCGACGTACAGGCTGTGCTCGACCGCGAGGACGCGCTCGGCCAGCGTTTCCGGAGTGTCGCCCTCCTCCACGGCGACGCTGTGCTGGGCCAGCACAGCCCCGTGGTCGAGCTGCTCGTCGACCAGGTGTACCGTCGCGCCGGTGACCCTATCGCCGGAGGCCAGCACGGCCTCGTGGACAGCGAGGCCGTAGAAGCCACGACCGCCGAATTTGGGCAGGAGGGCCGGGTGGACGTTGACGATGCGGTCGCGGTAGCGGGCGATGGTCTCCGGTCCCAGCTCCTTCATGTATCCACCGAGCACGACTAGGTCCACGCCATGCCGCTCCAGGATGTCGACGATGGCCCTGTCGCGGTCATCATCGTCGGGATGGGTCACCGTGCTCACGTGGTAGCGGGGTATGCCGGCGTCCGCAGCCCTGCGAAGCGCCATCGAGCGTGAGTTGTTGCTGATGACCACGCGGGGCTCGGCGTTCAGCCGTCCTGCCCGGCAGGCGTCGATGACCGCCTGCATGTTGCTCCCCCCGTGCGAGGCGAGGAAGCCAAGGCCCAGTGGGCGCGCCTGGTTCCGGGCTCTATTCAACCGTCCTGCGAGGCCGCGAGTCGCCGCACCGGCAAGGCATCATTTCTGTGGATAGGCCTGCCTGCCATTCGTCAAGCGAATGACGAAATCGTGCACGATGTCTCTATCAGGGCGAATCTCCCAGTCTTCCATGAACCCGTGATAGAAGTTTGCATGGAACTTCTCAGCCAGGGCGAACCCTGCACGGATGCTCTGGTCGTCCCGCTCGTCAGCCAGCTTGTCTGCTGCCACCTTCAGTTGGCGGTGGCTACCCATAGGCCAACCCCGCTCTTGCGCTGCAGCCATGACCGCATGTGATGCCGCGCCCCACAGCTTCTCCGAGCCCTGCAATACGTCGCCGGCGGCAAACTCGCGGGCGGCATCATCCAGGAAATCGTGTGCAGTGTCTACGTGTTCAGCTACCAGCATACGCCAATCATACCAGTCCGGCGATGACTTCGCCCATCCGGGTGGTGCCCACCACGTCGCCGCCGTCCGCGGCGATGTCCGGAGTGCGGTAGCCCTCGGCGAGGACGCCGTCGACTGCGCGCTCGACCGCGTCGGCCTCTTCGTCCAGTCCGAGGGAGTAGCGCAGCATCATCGCCGTGCTCAGCACCATGCCGATGGGGTTGGCGATGCCCTGCCCGGCAATGTCCGGGGCGCTGCCGTGGATGGGCTCGTAGAGCGATACGACCCGCCTGCGCCTGCCGCCGCCTGCCGGGAGCGACGCGAGGCTGGCCGAGGGAAGCATGCCCAGCGAGCCGGCCAGCACCGCGGCCTCGTCCGAGATGATGTCGCCGAAGGTGTTTTCGCCGACGATCACGTCGAACTGCCCGGGCGCCCGGATGATCTGCATCGCCAGGTTGTCGCAATACATGTGGTCAAGCTCGACGTCGGGGTACTCGGACCCCAGCTCGGTGGCGATCTCCCGCCACAGGCGCGAAGTAGCCATGACGTTGGCCTTGTCGGTGGACGTGAGCTTGCCCCGTCGGCCCCGGGCCAGCTCGAAGCCGACTCGCAGGATCCGATCGATCTCCCTCTCGCTGTACTTCAAGGTGTCGACGGCCCGGCGTCCGCGAGACGTGTCCCACCGCTTCTTCGGCTTGCCGAAGTAGAGCCCGCCGGTCAGCTCCCGCACGACCATGATGTCGACGCCCTCCAGCAGGTGGGGCTTGATGGGGCTGGAGTTGATGATCGCGGGGAAGACCCTGACGGGCCTGAGGTTCGCGAAGAGTTTGAGGCCCTTTCGTATGGCGAGGATGCCATCCTCGGGCCGGGTTGCGGCGTTAGGGTCGTCCCACTTGGGGCCGCCCACCGCGCCGAAGAGCACTCCGTCGACCCCGTCGCAGACCTCCAGCGTCTCGTCTGGCAGCGGCGTGCCGAAGTCGTCGATGGCGTTGCCGCCGATCCTCCCGTAGCGCAGGTCGAAGTCGTGCCCGAACCTCGAACCCACCGCGTCGAGGACCTTGATGGCCTCGGTCGTAACCTCGGGGCCTATGCCGTCTCCCGGCAGTACCGCAATTGTAGAGTTCATATCGCTCTCGCCAATATGTCCAGCATCTGTTTCATGTCGTCGATGTTGTGCCGGATTAGCTCTTCGGGCATTGCATCCTCGTAGTAGTTCTGATGCAGGCTGTGAGCGACCGACACCAGGGTGTTCAGTCTCGGCTCTCTCATCTCCCTGGCCAGACGTCCAACGACCCGGTTGACGTCTGCGTGCGATCGGTAGCGCCACCCCCGTCGCTCTGCAATGGCCTTGAGTCGATGCGCCACTGCTCCCCATGCTTTCTCCGAGGCCTGGAGTCTATCGCCCTTGCGCAGCTGCTCCTCGGCGTGCTCCAGCAACCTTCTGCTATGGGTTTCGTGGCTCTCAATTGGCGTATGCGCGATTGTCATCCGCTCACTCCCAGCGGCCCGGACCGCCTTGTCGCTACTTCCGGAGCGTTAGTAGTATAGCCCATCCGCCTGGATGCACATTGGCTGGGGAGCCAGGAGCATGGCTATTCAAGGAAGGCGTGCGCCGAGAATCCACCACAGGGGAATGTAGTGGGCTGGCGAGCCCTGGCCGTACTTCCGGCCGGTCTCGATGTCCCTGCACTCGAAGTAGCTGCCGCCGGGAGAGCGCATCCCATCGATCCACCCAGACAGGTATGCGTAGAGCGGGGTGGCGGTGTAGACCTGCTCGCCCGCCGCGAGGTCGTAGTGCTTCATCATGATGGCTACGGCCATGTTGGCCCGGCAGTTCACGTGGTCGGACGTGGACGCGTTGTGACGGAAGTCGTCGGCGTTGTGCTCGTACCTGCGTGAGGATTCGGCGAGCAGGGCGTCGATGCCGGGCCTGATGGTCGACTCCAGGTGCTCCGTGCCCGTCGCCGCGAGGAGCAGCGTCATCCTGACCGCGCTCATGAAGGGGAAGTCGTGGGGCGCCTCCTCGACGAACCTGCCGACGACCCACTCGATGATCGGGTCCTTCTTGTGTGCGAATTCCGGAAGCGCGTCCTCCCATGCCCATGCTGCGAGCGCCGCGTGCTCGGCGGTCATGTGGTGGAAGCTGCCCGACATGTAGTCCCAGCGGTCGAACATGGCGGCCATGCTCTCCCTGGCGGGTTCGATGACGGCTTCGTCGCCTGTCATGCGGTAGTAGAGGCCGAGGTCGAACAGGTTCGTGGGCGCTTCGTAGCCCTCGTCGACCGTGTTGTTCTGGCGTTCCCAGTCGGCCGGCGGCTGTGCTGAGACGGGGTGGTCCCACCACCAGTCCATCCCCCACAGAGCGCCCAGCCGCACGTCCAGCATCCTGTAGAGGATGCGCCGGGCAGCCTCGATGCAGCGGTCGTCCCCGAGCAGGCCGCCGGCGACTGCCAGTGTGCCCCCAAGCTGCGCCCGGTATACGCCGCTCTCGGCCCACAGGGATTCCTCCGGGCGAAAGAGGCCGGTGTCGTCGACCCTGGGGAGGACGTATTCGATGACGGCCCGCGCAGCGTCGAGCCGGCTGGTGTCTATGCGCTCGATCATGGCTGTCCTGGCCGGAGGGAGTGTATTTTCGGTTGCTCGGAAAGTCAACGCAGAATAGCATTGACGGACGGCAAGTGTGAGAAGGAGGCGGACATGGGAACCGTGCGAGACATCGGCTCGAGGCTCGAGCTGTTCGTGGACGACTGGCTGATCGAGGATATGGACGGGGCGACGCTGCGGCTGCATGAGCCGGTGCCGCGCGAGGTCGTGTTCGAGTTCGACAGGCCCTGGGAGTCCCCGGTCAGCGGCGTTTCGACCGTGATGGTGGACGAGGGGCGGTACAGGATGTGGTACAGGGCGGGCGCCGACGCCGTCCAGCGAGTCGCCTACGCCGAGAGCGAGGACGGCGTCCGCTGGGAGCGGGTGACCACGGGCCTGGTCGAGTTCGAAGGGTCGACCGACAACAACATCCTGCTGGACGGCTCGGTCGCCAAGCAGATGGCTGTCTTCAAGGATGACAACCCGGCGTCGACGGACGAGCAGCGGTACAAGGCCATCTCGCGGATCCGCCACGTCGATGGCGAGCGGGACGCGATACGCGGGCACTACTCCGCCGACGGCATCGCATGGGAGACCTTCGAGCGGGACCCGCTGCTGGTCGCGCCTGACGACGGCACCCGGCCCATCTTCGACTCCCACAACGTCGCTCTCTGGGATGGGCTGGCAGACCAGTACGTGATGTACATGAGGAGCTGGATACCGGACGCAGACTCGTTCCGCGGCGGCGGGTTCCGCTCGATTCGCCGGAGCACGTCGGAGGACTTCCTGCACTGGACCGCCCCGAAACAGATCGACCTGGGCGACTCGACTCGGGAGCACCTCTACACGAACGCGTGCGTCCAGTACTTCCGCGCCCCGCACATATTCCTGATGTTCCCGCGCCGCTTCGTCCCGGAGAGGCGGTTCCACGGCGAACCGATACCAAACGGCGTGTCTGACGGCGTATTCATGACGAGCCGCGACGGCATCCGGTGGGACAGGCGGTTCATGGAGCCGTTCCTGCCGCCCGGGCCGGACCCGGACAACTGGACGGACAGGAACATGACGATGGGTGTCGGTGTGGTGCCGACGGGGCCCGCCGAGATTTCGCTGTACTACAAGGAGCACAATCTTCGTCCGACGGCCAGGTTCAGGAGGGGGTCGATGCGCACTGACGGGTTCGTCTCGGCCTATGCGACCTTCGGGGGCGGCGAGGTGCTCACGAAGCCGCTGACGTTTGCCGGAAGCGAGCTAGTCCTGAACTACTCGACGTCGGCCGCAGGGAGCCTCAGGGTGGAGGTGCAGGACGCAGAGGGCAGGGCGATCGAGGGCAGGTCGCTGGCGGACAGCGCCGAGATCTTCGGCGACGAGATCGAACGCGTCGTGAGCTGGTCGGGCGGCAGCGACGTGTCCGAACTGGCGGGGAAGCCGGTGCGCCTGCGCCTTGCGCTGGAGGAGGCGCACGTCTACTCGCTTCGGTTCAGGGACTAGCAGTAGTTGATACGACAAGACTCAACTAAACTTGATTGAAGCAACTCATTCTGATATACTTGACCATGTCACATAAGGGGTGAGGCGCCTTCGCAAAGAGACTGCTTGCGTTTGGGACCGCCTGCAGACCCCGATTCTCGGCAAGGGCGAAGCCCGGGCCGATGGACGCGGGAGAGACAGACATGGTCATGAGGTCGGAGGACTTTACCGAGCAGGCCCGGGAGATTATCGGCCGGTCCCACGAGGCCGTCCGTCGCCACCGGCACAGCCAGTGGGACGTGGAGCACGTGCTGAGCGCCATCCTGGAGGACGAGGAGGGCGTGACGGCGGAGGTCTTCAGGCAGATCGGCGCGCCCCAGGGGGAGATGCGCCAAAAGCTGGAGGCGCTGCTCGCCCAGGCCCCGAAGGTGGCATACGACTCCTCGCAGATATTCGTGACGCCCCGCGTCAAGGACCTGCTCGAAAGGGCCAGGGGCGAGGCGCAGAGGCTCAACGACGACTACATCAGCTCCGAGCACCTGTTGGTTGCGGTGGTGCAGGAGGAGCAGGGCGACGCCGCGAAGGTGCTGTCCGAGTCCGGCGTGGACCTGGAGAGGGTGTACCAGGCGCTCGCCGGCATCCGCGGCTCGCACAGGGTCACCGACTCGCGGGCGGAGTCCCGCTACCAGTCGCTGGAGCGGTTCAGCGTCGACCTGACGCAGCTTGCCCGCGACGGCAAGCTGGACCCCGTGGTTGGCAGGGACGCTGAGATCGCGCGGGCTATGCAGACTCTGATCAGGCGTACGAAGAACAACCCAGTGCTCATAGGAGGGGCCGGTGTGGGCAAGACGGCCATCGCGGAGGGCCTCGCGCAGCGCATAGCTTCCGGCGACGTGCCCGAGGAGCTGAGGGGACGGAGCCTCGTTGCCCTCGACATCGCGGGCATGGTCGCCGGGAGCAAGTTCCGCGGGGAGTTCGAGGAGCGTCTCAAGGCCGTTCTCGACGAGATCACCCAGTCGGACGGCGAGATCATCCCGTTCATCGACGAGCTCCACACCGTCGTTGGCGCGGGCGCGGCTGAGGGCGCCATCGACGCGGGCAACATGATGAAGCCGGCCCTCGCCCGCGGCGAGATCCAGGTCCTGGGCGCAACCACCGAGCGGGAGTACCGCAGGTACATCGAGAAGGACGCGGCTCTCGAGCGCCGGTTTCAGCCCGTGCTGGTCGAGGAGCCGGACGTGGAGACGGCCGTCGAGATGCTGAAGGCGCTGCGGCCCAGGTACGAGGCGCACCACAAGGTCCGCGTGACCGACGGAGCGCTGGAGGCAGCCGTGCGTCTTGGAAGGCGCTACGTCACCGACAGGCTCCTGCCGGACAAGGCCGTGGACCTGATCGACGAGGCGGCAAGCAAGCTGCGCATCGAAGGCCAGGTCATGCCGGACGCGCTGAAGGACCTGGAGCGCCGCATCCGCGAGGCGGGCGACCAGGAGGAGGCACACGCCCGTCGGGACGAGTACGAGCAGGCGGCGGAGCTTCGCGTGGAGCGGCTTCGCCTGATAGACGAGTACGAGGAGGCTGCATCCGGCGCGCCGGAGGGCCTGGAGGAGCCCGGCGTGGTGGCTGCAGAGCATGTCGCCGGGCTGATCTCCCTGTGGACGGGCATCCCGGTCCACAGGCTGCTCGAAGACGAAGCGGAGAAGCTGATCCACATGGAGGAGCGCCTTCACGAGCGCATCATCGGCCAGGAGCAGGCCGTCAGGGCGGTGTCGGACGCAGTCAGGCGGGCGCGGGCCGGGATAGGCGACCCGAGGCGGCCGCTGGGCAGCTTCATCTTCCTTGGGCCTACCGGCGTGGGAAAGACGGAGCTTGCCAAGGCGCTGGCTCGGTACCTCTTCGACGACGAGCAGAACATGATCCTCGTGGACATGTCCGAGTACCAGGAGAGACACGCCGTCTCCCGGCTCGTAGGGGCCCCGCCGGGCTACGTCGGGTTCGAGGAGGGCGGCCAGCTCACCGAGGCGGTGCGCCGCCGGCCATTCAGGGTGGTGCTGTTCGACGAGATCGAGAAGGCGCACCCCGATGTATTCAACGCGCTGCTCCAGGTGCTGGACGACGGTCGCCTGACGGACGGACACGGGCGCACCGTCGACTTCACGAACACGATCATCATCATGACCAGCAACGTGGGGACCGGGATGACGGCCAGGGGGAACTTTGGATTCACCATGGGGGCCGACGAATCGGTAGCCGGCCGGTCCTCGATCGAGAGCGCCCTCAAGCAGACCTTCAGGCCGGAGTTCCTGAACCGCATCGACGAGATAGTGGTGTTCGACGCCCTGACACAGGACCAGGTCCGCAGCGTGGTCAACCTGCTGATCGCCGAGGTCGAGGAGAGGCTGAGCGAGCGGAGCATTGGGATTACACTGACGATGGCGGCCAAGGACTGGCTGGCCGAGAAGGGGTACGACCCCGTCTACGGTGCGAGGCCCATGCGGAGGGCTGTGCAGCGGTACATCGAGAACCCGCTGTCGACCCGTATCCTGTCCGGCGAGCTTGTCGAGGGCGACACGGCGCAGGTGGACCTGGAGTCGGACGAGCTCACGTTCAGCAAGGCAGGTGAGCCCGTCCTGGTCGAGGTCTAGCTAGGTGCTGGGGAAGGCGGAGTTCTCGCCCTGTCGCCGGTGTGCCGAACGAGGGACCCCGCCCCAGGTCCCTCGTCGGGGACTCCTCGGGACGACATGTCTGCTGTGACGAACCAGTCGTTGATTGGATAGGCGCCCCGTGGCCACGGGGACTCCTCGGGACGACATGTCTACTGTGACGTACCGGTCGTTGGTTGGCTAGGCGCCGCGCGGCCAGGGGGGCTGCGGGCGCTTCATCTCGCCCATGTAGCGGCGGCCCGCCGCCAGGGCTATGAAGTGCTCGAAGAAGGCGACGGAGTCCTCCTCGGGCGGGACCAGCGCCTTCAGGTAGATGGCCGCTCCGTCCGGAAATACGAAGGTGGGCGTGCCGAACACGCCGTGCTCGTCGACGGCCTCCGTGTGGTCGCGGCCGATGGCCTCGGCCGTCGCGGGGTCCGCCATGTCCTCGCGGAGCCTGCCGGCGTCTAGGCCTGTCTTGGCCGCCAGCTCGAGAATGGGAGTGGGGTCGTTCAGACGGATGCGCCCCTTACCGCCGTGCCGTGCCTCCATGAGTGCCACGTGGAACCGCTCGAAGAGCTCCGCGCCCTGCCTCTTGGCCGCCTCCGAGGCCACCTGGGCAACCAGCGCCTGGCCCTTGGTAATGTCCGGCATCTCCCACACCCTCGGTGCGCCCTCAGGTGAGTTGACCTGCTCCAGCGAGAAGTGTCTCCAGGTGATGTCCAGCCTGTCGCCGTAGACCTTCCTGACCCTGTGCAGCCACACCGCCGCACTGTGGGCGAAGGGTCAGTTGTAGTCCGAGAATACGTCAGCCTTCACGCGGTCCATGGGAGCCTCCCCGATGGTCTTACCCTTGTGCGGCATAACCTACCAGAAGCATGCCGCAAGCGCACGGGATGCCGTGTAACAGAGTTGTAACAAGTAAGAAACAGGGGCGAAACATCGACGTCCTAGAATTCCTCTTCAACCTGAGCGGTCGTGCAGGCCGGTCAGTGTAGAATGCAGAGACTCACACGAAAACGGGCCGAGAGCCCAAATGGAGGGACAGATGGGCGTTTACAAGGCAGAATACATCTGGATAGACGGTTCGGAGCCGGTGTCGAAGCTCCGTTCCAAGGGCAAGATAGTGCCGAAAGGGGAGGAGCCACCGATCTGGGGATTCGACGGCTCCAGCACGAACCAGGCGCCGGGCGAGAACTCGGACTGCGTGCTGCGGCCGGTGTTCACGTGCCCCGACCCGATTCGCGGCGGGGACAACATCCTGGTGATGTGCGAGGTACTGCTTCCGGACCTCTCGCCGCACCCGTCGAACACCAGGGCGGCCTGTGCGGAGGCTGCGGAGAAGTACGCCGATTTCGACATGTGGTTCGGGATCGAGCAGGAGTACACCTTCTTCGACGGCATCAAGCCCCTGGGATGGCCGGACAACGGCTTCCCCGCGCCCCAGGGCGGGTACTACTGCGGCGTCGGTTCTGACGAGGTCTTCGGACGCCCCATCGTCGAGGCCCACATGGACGCCTGCATCGAGGCCGGACTGGACATATCGGGCATCAACGCCGAGGTCATGCCCGCCCAGTGGGAGTTCCAGATAGGCCCGGTCGGAGCGCCTGCGGTGGCAGACCAGATCTGGATTGCCCGCTGGCTCCTGTACCGTATTGGGGAGGACGTTCACATTGCCGACGGCCCCAACAAGGGCGTGAGCGCAACGCTGGACCCGAAGCCGATGCAGGGCGACTGGAACGGCGCGGGCGCCCACACTAACTTCTCGACCAGGCAGATGCGCGAGAGCTACGCCCCCAACATAGCGGCGGCCGAGGCCCTCAAAGCCAACCACGAGGCGCACATCGCCGAGTACGGCCACAGGATCGAGGAGCGGCTGACGGGCCTCCACGAGACCTGCTCGTACAGGGAGTTCAGATACGGCGTCTCGGACCGCGGCGCTTCCGTCCGTATCCCCTGGCAGGTGGAGCGGGACGGCAAGGGGTACATCGAGGACAGGCGCCCCAACGCGAACTGCGACCCCTACAGGGTGACCCGCCTGATACTGAACACGGTCTGCGGAGCGGCGTCCTAACCAAGCAACGGCAAGCATAGAGAGGGCCTGTGTCTCAACCGGCGCAGGCCCTCTTGCTTTACATCGGCCGCAAGGCGGCTGAAGGACTCGGACCTTAGAGCCCAGCATGATCCACAGAGACTCGGAAGCAATCGATTTCGTCCTGCACGAGGCCAGGGACAACGACGTAAAGTTCATACGTCTCTGGTTCACGGACATACTCGGCGGGCTGAAGGGCGTCTCGGTCACGGTCGAGGAGTTGGAGAGCGCGCTGACGCGCGGCATGGGCTTCGACGGTTCGGCGATCGAGGGTTTCGTGCGTTCGGAAGAGAGCGATATGTACGCCCTTCCGGACCCCACGACCTTCACCATTCTCCCTTGGCGGCCGCGCACGAACGCGGTTGCCAGGATGTTCTGCGACATAGTGACGCCCGACGGCAGCCCCTTCCAGGGCGACCCCCGCTTCGTGCTCCGCAGGAACCTGGAGAGGGCGGCCCGGCTCGGCCTGACCTACTACGTCGGCCCCGAGATCGAGTACTTCTATTTCAAGAGCTCGGAGGACACCGAGCCGCTCGACGACGGCGGATACTTCGACCAGGTCCCGCAGGACATGGCGACGGACCTGCGGCGCGAGACGGTCCTCACCCTGGAGGAGCTTGGTATACCGGTGGAATTCAGCCATCACGAGGTCGCCCCGGGACAGCAGGAGATAGACCTGCGGCACACCGACGCGCTGACGATGGCGGACACGATGATGACGTACCGCCTGGTGGTCAAGGAGATCGCCACAAGGCACGGCTGCCACGCTACCTTTATGCCGAAGCCCATCTACGGCATTAACGGCAGCGGGATGCACACGCACCAGTCCCTGTTCGAGGGAGGGCGCAACGCGTTCTACGACGGCGACGACCCCTACAAGCTGTCCCCGATAGCCAGGGGCTTCATAGCCGGTCTGCTCCGCCACGCCCGTGAGATCACCTCGGTAACGAACCAGTGGGTCAACTCCTACAAGAGGCTGGTGCAGAGCCCCGTCGACGAGCCGCTCGGATACGAGGCGCCCGTTTACACGTCGTGGGCCATGGTAAACCGCGCCGACCTGGTCCGCGTGCCGTCCTACCGGCCTGGCCGCGAGGAGTCGAGGCGGATCGAGTACAGGGCGCCGGACCCGGCCTGCAACCCCTACCTGGCATTCAGCGTGATGCTGGCCGCGGGGCTGAACGGCATAGAGAACGGGTACGAGCTGCCCCCTCCGGCCGAGTTCAATCTCCGAGCCAGCACCGAGGAGGAGCGCCGGGAACTGGGCATAGAGATGCTCCCCGACAGCCTGGGAGAAGCCCTGGGGCTCACCGAGGAGAGCGTCCTGGTGCGCGAAGCCCTGGGCGACCATGTCTTCCAGAGCTTCATCCGAAACAAGCGGATCGAGTGGGACCGGTACAGGACCCAGGTAACGGACTACGAGATCGGACGCTATCTAAGCATGCTGTGAGGGGAGGGTATGGCTTTGCGGACAGCTTCGAACCGTCTTGTCACCATATGGCAGCTATGCTATGCTTCGTCGCTAGTAATCGTAGCGGTAGTCCTGTGAACGCCGACTACTCGAATACGCCAGAACTGAGCCGCGAGAGTCGAGCTGTTGGGCCTTCCTTCATCGCGACTTCCACCGGGCAAGCACCCCGGCTGGAATGGACCGGAAGAGAAGGCTCGCTTTGTATCACCGGTCTGAGACTTGGAGCCTGAGTCTAGCGCCAACGTGGGCAACAGCTACCACATTAGAGATCTGCCTGCGCCGGAGAAGCAGGGGTTGTACGACCCCCGTTTCGAGCACGACGCCTGTGGCGTTGGGCTCGTCGCCCACACCAGGGGCCTGAAGTCCCACGACATCGTCACGAAGGGCATCGAAGCCCTGATCAACCTGGGGCATAGAGGCGCGTCCGGGGCCGATGCGGAGACCGGCGACGGCGCCGGAATCCTGGTCCAAATGCCCCACGAATTCTTTGCCGTGCAGGCCAGTAGCGAGGGCATCGAGTTGCCGGCTCTGGGCGAATACGGCGTTGGGGTAGCCTTCCTTCCCCAGGAACATACCCAGAGGCGCTCGTGCGAAGAGTCAATCGAGAGTATCGTCGCCGAGGAAGGTCAGCGGTTCCTGGGGTGGCGGGACGTTCCAGTGAGGCCCGAGCACATTGGCACGCTGGCCGCCAGGGCCCAGCCCCGCATACGGCACTTCTTCGTCGGCCGGGCTGTACTGCCCGGCGCCTACCCGTTCGAGAGCAAGCTGTTCGTGATCAGGCGGCGGATAGAGAAGGCCGTAGCGGCGATGGGACTGGCTGACGGCGCGGACTTCTACATCCCCAGCCTGTCGTCGAATCGGATCGTCTACAAGGGCCTGGTCCTGGCCCACCAGCTGGAACCCTTCTACCCGGACCTCTCCGACGAGTCGATGACCACGTCGTTCGCGATGGTCCACTCGCGTTTCAGCACGAACACCCTCGGCTCGTGGAAGCTCGCGCACCCGTATCGCCACGCGATACACAACGGCGAGATTAACACCCTGCAGGGCAACGAGAACTGGATGGCCGCCCGGGAGTCCATGCTTTCGTCAGACTCCATGGGTGACGACGTCGAGAAGCTGCTTCCACTGGTCACGGCCGGGCAGAGCGACACCGCTACGCTCGACAACGCCATCGAGCTACTGCTGGCCTCCGGTCGGTCGCTCCCCCACGTGATGGCGATGCTCATTCCCGAGGCGTGGGGCGCTCACATCCCGATGGAGCAGTCCAAGAAGGACTTCTACGAATACCACTCGTGCCTCATGGAGCCGTGGGACGGTCCCGCACTGGTCATCGCCACGGACGGGACGAAGGTGTGCGCGATCCTGGACCGGAACGGACTCAGGCCCTGCCGCTACCTCATTACCACCGACGACCTCCTGGTGATGGCCTCGGAGACAGGGGTGCTCGACATCCCACCCGAGAACGTCAGGTTCAAGTGGCGTATCCAGCCTGGGCGCATGTTCATGCTGGATACGGAGGAGGGGCGAATCGTAGAGGACTCCGAGATCAAGGAGTCCCTGGCGGGGAGACGGCCTTACGGGCAATGGCTCGCGGATAACAAGGTGGAGCTGGACGACCTCCCGGAGCCGGACCATGTTCACAGCCCCGACCTCGACACCCTGGTCGAGCGCCAGGCGGCCTTCGGGTATACTAGGGAAGAGTTGAACATGATCATCGAGCCCATGGGCTCCAGCGGCAGCGAAGCCGAGGGATCGATGGGTAACGATACGCCGCTGGCCGTGCTGTCCGACCAGGGACCGCTGCTCTTCTCCTACTTCAAGCAGCGCTTTGCCCAGGTCAGCAACCCGCCGCTGGACGCCATCCGCGAGGAGCTGGTCACGTCCACCGAGACCTTCGTCGGGCCGGAAGGCAACCTGCTCGACGAGTCTCCGGACCACTGCAACCAGCTCAAGCTGCACGAGCCCGTTCTCACGAACCTGCAGCTGGAGAAGTGCCGAAGTGTCGACTCGGGGAAGCTCCGGGGCGCGACTCTGTCCACGCTCTTCGAGCCGGGAGCCGGTTCGCTGGAGTCGGCTGTGGACGCGCTGTGCGAGGAAGCTTCGCGCCTGGTGGCACAGGGCTACACGGTCCTTGTGCTATCCGACCGGGGCGTCGACGGCAGCCACGCGCCGATTCCGAGCCTGCTTGCAACGGGGGCGGTGCACCACCACCTCATTCGGGAAGGACTCAGGGCGGGTGTCGGGATCATTGTCGAGTCGGGCGAGCCGCGCGAGGTGGCCCACTGCGCCCTGCTGCTGGGGTACGGGGCGGCAGCAGTCAACCCGTACCTGGCATTCGAGACCCTGTACGAGATGGCCTCGAGCGACGCCAGCATCGAGATCACCGACTACGCCAAGGCCGAGAAGAACTTCATCAAGGCCGTGCACAAGGGCGTTATCAAGGTCATGTCGAAGATGGGCATCTCGACGCTCCAGAGCTACCGGGGCGCCCAGATCTTCGAGGCGGTCGGACTCAGCGAGAGCCTGGTGGACCGGTACTTCACCTGGACTCCCTCCCGCATCGGCGGCATAGGCCTCGAGGAGATTGAGGCGGAGTCGGCCAGGCGCCACGCGTCCGCGTACCCGGACCATGAGGTCGCCGGTGAGTCCGCCCTGCGTGTTGGCGGCCAGTACCAGTGGCGCCACAACGGCGAGTACCACATGTGGAACCCCGAGTCGATCGCCAAGGTGCAGAAGGCGACGAGACTCAACGACCCCAAGACCTTCAGCGAGTTCACCAGTTACGTGGACTCTGAGAGCCGCCGCCTGTGCACGATCCGCGGCCTGCTGGAGTTCAATCACGAAGGGCAGGGGATTCCCCTGGACGAGGTGGAGCCGGCATCGGAGATCGTGAAGCGGTTCGCGACCGGCGCCGTGTCCCTCGGGTCCATCAGCCGCGAGGCCCACGAGACCATGGCCACCGCGATGAACAGGATCCAGGCCCGCAGCAACACGGGCGAGGGCGGGGAGGACCCGGCGAGGTACGGCGAGTCCCACAACAGCGCCATGAAGCAGGTCGCCTCCGGCCGGTTCGGCGTAACGAGCGGGTACATTGCCAGCGCCAGCGACCTCCAGATCAAGATGGCCCAGGGGTCCAAGCCCGGCGAGGGCGGCCGCCTGCCAGGGCACAAGGTCGACGAGTACATAGGCATGATCCGCAACTCCACGCCGGGAGTGGAGCTGATCTCGCCCCCACCGCATCACGACATCTACTCGATCGAGGACCTGGCGCAGCTCATCCACGACCTGAAGAATGCCAACCCGTCTGCGCGTGTGCACGTCAAGCTGGTGGCCGAGGCGGGAGTCGGCACAATCGCTGCCGGCGTCTCGAAGGGGCACGGCGACGTCGTGCTCATCAGCGGCGACAGCGGAGGCACGGGCGCGTCCCCCGAGTCCTCGATCAAATATGCGGGGAGTCCCTGGGAGCTTGGCGTTGCCGAGACCCAGCAGGTCCTGGTGATGAACGACCTGCGGGGGCGCATAGTCGTCCAGGCCGACGGCCAGCTCAAGACGGGGCGCGACGTGGCGGTCGCCTGTCTGCTGGGCGCGGAGGAGTTCGGTTTCGCGACGGCGCCTCTCATAGTCATGGGCTGCATCATGCTGCGCAAGTGTCACCTGAACACATGCTCGGTCGGCATCGCTACGCAGAACCCCGAGCTGCGCAAGAAGTTCGCCGGCGAGCCCGAGCACGTCATCAACTACTTCTTCTTCGTGGCCGAGGAGCTGCGGGAGATCATGGCCCGGCTCGGCTTCAGGACCGTCAACGAGATGGTCGGCAGGGTGGACAGGCTGGCGCCGCCCGAAGACGTCGACCATTGGAAGGCCCAGGGACTCGACTTCTCCGCGCTGCTCCATCGCCCGGACGTGCCAGAGTCGGTGGCGACCTACCGCTGTGAGGACCAGGACCACGGCATCGAACGGGCGCTAGACAACAGGTTGATCGAGATGGGCCAGCGCTCCATAGACTCGGGTCTTCCGACGCTAATCGATCTGCCGATCAGCAACTCCAACCGGACGGTGGGAGCAATGCTGAGCTACGAGGTGACGAAGAGCGCAGGCAAGGAAGGGCTTCCCGACGACACGATCCAGATCAACCTCAGGGGATCGGCCGGCCAGAGCTTTGCTGCCTTCATGAACGCGGGCATATCCATGTTCGTCGAGGGCGATGCGAACGACTATTTCTGCAAGGGTCTGTCAGGCGGGCGCGTTGTGCTCGTCCCACCGGCCGGCGCCACGTTCGTCCCTGAGGAGAACATCATCGTCGGCAACGTTGCGCTGTACGGTGCGACCGGCGGCTCCGCGTTCATTCGCGGCATCGCGGGAGAGAGGTTCGCCGTGAGGAACAGCGGAGCCGAGGCGGTCGTTGAAGGAGTTGGCGACCACGGCTGCGAGTACATGACCCGGGGCAGGGTCGTCGTGCTGGGCCAGACCGGCAGGAACTTCGCCGCAGGTATGAGCGGCGGAGAGGCCTTCGTGCTGGACGAGCACGGCAAGTTCGCGAGTTTCTGCAACCCCGATATGGTAGACCTCGAAAGCGTGGAATCCGAGGAGGACATCGAGGCGCTGAGGCGGCTCGTGGAGGCACACTACCACCACACCGGAAGCGCAAACGCCCGGCGCGTACTGGACGACTGGGACGAGATGCTGCCGAGATTCGTAAAGGTGATGCCGCGCGATTACAAGCGCATCCTGGCGGAGCGAGCAGAGGCAGCCGAACGCCCGGCCGAGCTCGTGGAGGCGGGCGGCGATGGGTAAGCCCACGGGGTTCATCGAGCTCACGCGGATGCCTCCCCCCAAGCGCCCTTCCGTTCACAGGGTGCAGGACTACCACGAGTTCTACGAAGACTGGACCGAGCAGGAGGCCAGGGACCAGGGAGCGAGGTGCATGAACTGCTCCGTGCCCTTCTGCCACCAGGGCTGTCCCCTGGGCAACCTGATCCCCGAGTGGAACGACCTCGTCTATCGGGGTCAGTGGAAGACTGCCCTCGATGTCCTGCACGCGACGAACAACTTCCCCGAGTTCACCGGGAGGATCTGTCCGGCGCCCTGCGAGGCCTCGTGCGTCCTGAACATCAACCAGGACCCGGTGACGATCGAGTACATCGAGAAGGCCATATCCGACCGTGGCTGGGACGAGGGATGGATCGTCCCGCAGCCACCCAGCCATCGCACGGGCAAGAGCGTGGCGGTCGTAGGCTCGGGCCCCGCTGGACTCGCCGCGGCCCAGCAGCTCAACCGGTGCGGACACTCGGTCACGGTGTTCGAGCGGGCCGACTACATAGGCGGCCTGCTGCGCCTGGGCATCCCCGAGTTCAAGCTTGAGAAGCGGGTCGTCCAGCGCCGGGTGGACCAGATGGCGCAGGAGGGCGTCGCATTCAGGACGGGTGTGCACGTCGGCAAGGACCACCCTGCGTCCGGTCTCGTCGAGCAGTTCGACGCTGTCGTGCTTACAGGGGGCTCCACCCACGCCCGCGACCTGCCTGTCCCGGGCCGGGAGCTCGACGGCATTCACTTCGCCATGGAGTACCTGCCGCAGCAGAACAGGCTCCTGGAGGGCGAGACGGTAGACCCGGCCGAGCGCATCACCGCAGAAGGGAAGCGCGTCGTGATCCTGGGCGGAGGCGACACGGGTGCAGACTGTCTCGGAACGGCGCACCGCCAGGGAGCCGAGGTGGTGTACCAGCTGGAGCTATTGCCGGAGCCTCCCGACGTGCGCCGGCCGGGCAATCCCTGGCCCGAATGGCCGCTGATACTCCGGACGTCTGCCGCCCACGAGGAGGGCGGGATCAGGGACTACAACATCCTGACCAAGCGTTTCTCCGGTTCCAACGGCAGGGTCGAGACCCTGCACGGCGTCTACGTCGACTGGGGGCCGCCTGACGAGACTGGCCGGCCCACCATGATCGAGCTGGAGGACAGCGAGTTCGAGCTAAAGACGGACCTCGTCCTCCTCGCAATGGGGTTCCTGCACCCTGAGCAGGACGGCATGCTGGCTGAGCTCGGTGTGGAGCTGGATGGGCGAGGCAACGTGAGCGCCGATGAGAACAGGATGACCAGCAAGCCCGGCATATTCGCCGCGGGCGACATGGCCCGGGGCCAGTCCCTGGTAGTCTGGGCGCTCGCTGAGGGCAGGGAAGCCGCCCGGGGCGTTGACGAGTATCTAATGGGATCGTCAGACCTGCCGAGGGTACTTACGTCCGCCCGATAGCCGGCTGACGCACATTCAAATAACGACGAGGCCGAAATGTCCAAGCAGACAATCTCATTCATCTCCCCGTCCGAACCGAGCACAGACATCATCGAGCAGCAGCTCACAGGCCTGGACTACGACCTCAATGTCCACGTGTGCGGCAGCGGCGGCGAGGCCATCGAGGCAATGAAGGGCGCTGACGTCGTGATCAACACGGGTGTGAGGCTGCCTCGCGAGGTGATCCAGGAGATCGACACGGCGCGAGCGATCGTGAGCATGGGCCACGGCTTCGACCACATCGATCACGAAGCCGCGGCCGAGCATGGGGTGATGGTCGTCAACACGGCCGGATTCGTGACCGAGCAGGTGGCGAACCACACGATCATGATGCTGCTCGCCTGCGCCAAGAAGCTGACGGTGCTCCACAACCACTTGAGGGCGGGCAAGTGGGGCGTCGACCCTATTCCGGACGCCGCCACATATCCGACTATCGACGGGCAGGTGTTCGGGATAGTGGGCCTTGGGAACATAGCCAGGGCGACGGCGAGACGGGCATCGGCCTTCAACATGGACGTGATCTCGCACGACCCCTTTGTCGCTCCATGGCACGCCAGGGAGTACAGGGTCGAGCTGGTCGACAGCCTGGAAGAGCTGGCGAGCCGCTCGGACTTCGTGTCGGTGCTGGTACCCCTCAATGACGCCACGCGGAAGCTCATCGGCGAGAGCTTCTTCAAGGCGATGAAGCCCACGGCGTACTTCATCAACACGTGCCGCGGGCCCGTGGTGGACGAGGCGGCGCTGATCAGGGCCCTGCAGGACGGGGAGATCGCCGGCGCTGGGCTCGACGTGTTCGAGCAGGAGCCAACTCCCGCCGACAACCCCCTGCTGAAGATGGACAACGTGATCGTTACCCCGCACTCGGCCGGCACGTCTGCCGTGTCGGTCACCGACGCCCAGATACAGATAGGGCAGGAGGTCGCTAGGGTATTGCGCGGCGCATGGCCCATGTCGCTGGTGAACCCAGAGGTGCGGGGCAAGATCGCGGAGCGTCGCGGCGCCACGAATTAGGCGGCAGATAGCCCACCTCCGTCATTCCCGCGAAGGCGGGAATCCATCCCCGGCTGGGTGCGTCTCAATGACCGCAACCGTCCATCACGGTTGCTCTTCCGAATCAGACGGTAGATTTGAAGGCCGGCTTCCGCTTTGACAGGCCGGGTGCCCTGTGCTAGATTCAGGCGTACTTAATCGCGCGATGGAGGTTGTGTGATGGAAGGCAAGCTGAACGTCGAGATTGTCTACTGCGTACCCTGAGGCTACCACGCTGAGGCGGCCTGGATGGCCAACGAGTTCTTTGCCGAAGGTGGAGCTGACATAGCGACAACGATGACCCCCGGCGACGCGGGCATCCTGAAGGTGATCGTGGAAGGGGATACGATCTTCGACAAGGCGGAAGAGGGCGGCCACCCGAACCTCGACCGGGTCAAGATCATGAGGACAGCCATCAGGGAGAAGCTGGACGCGGCAGCGGGCTAGCTCCCCGAGAAATCAGCTAAGTCCGACAGGGCCCCGGCAACGCCGGGGCCCTGTCGGCTTTTCGATACGCCCCTCCGGGTTGCGGCCCGGGCTCCTCCGGAGAAGTCCGCCATGATTCGAGACTGAGGGCCGACGTGTCAGGGCACTCGACCCTGCTCCTTCATTTCCAGCCACTGGCCCACGTTGAAGCCCGGCAGTCCGGCTTCGGCCTCGGCCTTCTGCAGGTCCCGCCACACCTCGAAGTCGGCCACCTCCACCGCGGGCTGGCGGGCATACGCCGCATCGGGCTGTCTCATCCAGTTGAAGTAGCCGGAGATGTTGAACACGACGATCGCCAGGAGCGCAGCGGCTGCCGCGCCTCTGAACCACCACCGTTCGCCGAACCTCAGCCCAAAGAGCCAGTGCAGGCCCATCGCGACGAACAGGTAGAAGAGCGGAGCGGTGCCGATTGCCCTGGCGCCGTCGGGCGTCGCGTTCGACAGGACCTGGGTCGGGAAGAGCAGCACGACAAAGAAGACCCACAACAGCAGCGTCTGTCTCCACCTGACGGCGGCCACGACCATCCCTATCCAGACCAATACTCCCGTGAACCTGTCCAGGAAGCCGCGTCCTCCGGGGACATACCGGGCATTGATGCCGGTATAAGACGCGCCCGGGTCCAGCAGGACGAAACCCTTGACGTTGTTCCACGCCTGCTCGGCGATGATCCGCCCAGTGCTCTTTTCTCCGAACTGGGCCCGGTTCTGCTCGTTGAGCACGTACGTTGCGGCAACGCGGGTGTTGTAGCCGCCCCAGTCGTCCGACACCTCATTGAGGTGAGGGAGGAACAGCACGACGGCAACCGACAGCATGATGGCGTAACCGACAAGCAGCCGCTTTCGATTCTTGCCGTGCAGGAACAGTGCGAAGGGCAGATATGCAATCAGCGCAACGATGATTGCCCGGCCGCTGGGATGGCCGTATAGCCCCAGCGCCGTCACGAGCCCGGCAACGGCGAATAGCCGGAGACTCCCTCGCCTGATAGCGGCGGTGGCGGACAGGACCGCAAGTATCGCGTACAGGGCGATGTTGACGTTGTACCAGCCGTTTCGGGAGAAGTGCAGGTACCAGAGACAAGTTGCGAGGAGCAGGGTGGCAGAAAGAGCGGCTGCCTTGTCGAGATCGTACTGGCGCGCGACGAAGTAGAAGACCGGCAGCGACAGGGTGGTGAGGACCACGCTCGCCATTCGGAATCCGACCAGGGACTCCCCGAACACCTCCATGAACCAGCTGTCCAGGTAGAGGTTGAAGGCCGGCGCCTGGGTCCAGTCGATCCCGAAGAAGCCGGGCCCGTTGTCGGCCATTATCTGCAGGATGACCTGCAGGTTGTCGGCCTCGTCGGCTGACACATTCGGCGGAATGCTCGTAAGCGACACCAAGCGTAGCGCGAGGGCGAAGAGGATTATGGCGGCGAGCGCCGCCATTTCCCAGTTATAGAGCCCGGCGGCCTGCAGCCGCGCCCGCGCCGGTTCGAGAGTGCCGGCTACCTGGATGCCAGTTGTCGTGCGCGCCGGAGGTGCCGGGTCCGGGACCTGCGATCGTCCCGCGTTCTCAGTTGGAGTTCCGCACGAATCGCAGAACCTGTGGTCGGCTGGATTGGGCGTAAGGCACGAAGTGCATACTACCTCGAACCGGAGGCCCTGCCCGCAGTTGCCGCAAAACCTTGCCCTGGGCTGGTTCTCGTAGCTGCACCAGGGGCACGTCATGAGACCGGCTGGTCCAGGTGATGGGCGGCAAAGGAGCTCGCCGCAGCCATCAGGACTGGCCCGGGAGACTCCCTTCCAGGTAGGTGGTCCGTTCGAAGGGGTTGGGCACCGGGAAGAAGATCAATAGCTCGGCCTCTCCGCTTCCCACAACGCTGAAGCCGTGCTCGACGTTCGGAGGGATTGCCAGGGTGTGGTCGGGCCCCACGATCCGCGTCTCGTCTCCGAGCCTCACCTCCAGCTCGCCCTTCAGGATCACGATCAGCTCGTCGTCCTCGTGCAGGTGGAGGGGCGCCCCGGTGCCGACCTGCGCTACGGAGTACGACAGGTTCGTGCTCATGCCGGTCTCAGGCCCCACGATGTCCCACTTCCGGTAGTTCGGCCGCCAGGGCACCTCTGGGACTGACTTGTGGTCGATTATCGGCATTCACGCCCTCCGTAACAGTATCCGCGTCGAATGTTAGCATAGGACTGGGTTGCACCAGGTTCAACCGCGCGGGTCGAAGCTAGTTGCCCGACCTTTGACCCAACTGTATGCCCCAATCGTCTTGGAGGAAGCAGCCTTGCGAATAGTCTTCATGGGCACGCCCGGCTTTGCCGTGCCGGTGCTGGAGGCGCTGGTCTCCGCCGGGCATGAGGTTGCCGCGGCCTACAGCAGGCCGGACAGGCCGTCGGGCAGGGGAAAGAGGACCTCGCCGACGCCCGTCAAGGAGGCCGCGTCCGCGATGGACATCCCTGTCGTACAGCCGCCTTCGCTGAAGCCCTCCGAAGTCCAGCAGGACTTGGCTTCGCTCGCTCCCGAGGTGATCGTGGTTGCGGCCTACGGGCTGTTCCTTCCCAGGGAGGTGCTTGACCTGCCGCGGCACTCGTGTCTGAACATACACCCGTCGCTGCTGCCGAAGCTGCGCGGCCCGTCCCCCGTATCGACTGCCATCGTCGACGGGGAGGCCATCACGGGCGCAACGATCATGGTGATGGACGAGGGCGTCGACACGGGCCCTGTCCTGGCGCAGCGCCAGACCTCGATTGGGGATAGCGAGACGGCCGAGGTGCTGACGACGAGACTGTTCGAGCTGGGGGCACGGCTCCTGGTGGAGGTCCTGCCGGAGTGGGCGGAGGGCCGCATCCAGGCCCGTCCGCAGGACGAGTCTCAGGCCACTGTTACACGGCTGCTCGCCAGGGAGGCCGGGCGCATCGACTGGGAGATGACCGCCGCACAGATCGCCCGGAGGGTCCGCGGGTACGCTCCGTGGCCGGGCGCCTACACCTACTGGGACGGCAAGATGCTCAAGGTCATCGACGCATCTCCCCATGACGCCACTGTAGGCGACCGCCCCGGCACCGTTATCGGCCCAGCTTCCGGAGACTGGATCGACATCTCGACCGGCGACGGCACCCTCGGCGTGAGTCGCCTCCAGCTGGAGGGACGGCGAGCGGCGAGCGCCCGGGACTTCCTCCAGGGCAACGCATCGATCATAGGCGCCCAACTAGGCTCCTGAGGAGCCTGCCCGTGAAGCCTTCCCTACAGTCCCGCAGTCCTGAGCGCTAGCCTCGCGGAAGCGGCAGCTCGACCCTCTTGTTGCCGCGGTCCTGGGACAGCAGCGCCGCCAGCATGATCTCCAGGGTGTCGCGGGCCCGCTGCGGCGGCGAGCTGCTCACGGCATCGCCGTTCACCATCGCGGCCAGCTCCCGCACCGCCGGCACCAGCGCGTCGCCGAAGAACTCCGGATACCCGGGATGGTCGAAGGTAGGATCTGGGGTGAGCTCTCCCTCCACCTCCTCGGACAGCCAGCGCTCCGACGATGAATCGGTGAGCCTGATCCGGCCCTTGGGCCCCTGCAGGTCGATCTCGCCGAAGGCCGGGGTCATCTTGGCTGAATTGAGAATCGCCCTCACGCCGTTCTCGTACTCGATTATCAGGGTCGAGCCGGGGTCGAGGGCCGGGTCCTTGCCGCCTTCGCCCTTGTACACGATCCCGTAGTCCTCGAAGCCGCGCTCGTGCGCCGCAATGATCCACGCCGGCCTGGCGTCGGCAAAGAAGCTGATCAGGTCGACGATGTGAGTGCCGTTCCTGAAGAGCATCGAGCGGTGACCTCCCATGTGCGCCACTATCCGCGTGAGACCGCCGAGGTCGCCGTTGCGGACGGACTCCCTGGCCGCCTGGTAGTTCGGGACGAAGCTCCGCGTGTGGTCCACGGACATCTTCGTGCCGTTGCGCTCCACCGTCTCCACGATCCGGTCGCCGTCCTCCAGGCTGACGGTGAGGGGCTTCTCGCAGAATATCCCCTTGACACCGGCGTTCGACGCGTCGCAGACAGGGTCGGCGTGGATGTGGTCGGGCACGGTCACGCTCACGACATCCAGGTCTTCTGCCTCCAGCATCTCTTGGTAATGGCCGTAGGTCGACACCGAGCCCGGCTCCAGCCTGGCGCGCTCCCACATCTCGTCGATGGTCTGCGGCATAAGGTCGCACACCGCGGCCAGCTCGTACTCCGGCGAACTCGCGTATGCGTATGCGTGGCTGGCGCCCAGCCGTGCCCCGATGACTCCTGCCTTCAGCTTGTTACCCATTGTTGACCTCTTTCTTAGACTGTGTGCAGGAGACTATACCCGGTGTGGGAAGCCAGCACAATCTCCCTCCGCCGTACAGGTGCGTCTCCAATATTTGCGAGAAAGTCCCGCCGGTTAGCTGTGGCACCGTGCAAAACGTAACGTTATAATGGCCCCAAGAGTACTTACGGAGGCCAACACCCTTTGAGCGGCTCCCTCCTCCTGGCCACGGTGGTGGCCGTCGTCATAGGCTACTTCCTGGGGTCACTCCCCATAGCGGTTCTCCTCAGCCGCAGGGCGGGGGTAGACATATTCGAGGTGGGAACGGGGTTGCCTGGCGCATCCAATGTGATGCGCAACGTGGGCCGCGCCCCGGCCGTACTGGTGCTGCTGGGCGACATGGCAAAGGGAGCCCTCGCGGTAGTCATCGGCAAGTACCTCGGGGTGGAGGCGCCTCTCCTGGTCTTTCCCGCGGGAGCGGCGGTGCTGGGCCACTGGCGGTCCATTTTCTCGCGATTCCGAGGCGGCGACGGCCTCGCGACAGTGGGCGGGGCGATAGTTGCGCTCTTCCCCATATTCGGGTTGATCGCGGTAGCCGTTGCCATGGTCGTGTCCCTGGGAGGACAGAAGCTCCCGTACACTTCCCTTCTCGGCATTGTGTTCGGCTACGGCACACTGGCCCTCTTGAACGTGGCCTTCGATGGCCGGTCCGTGGACTTCATGGGCATAGTCGACGAGGGCGATATGGTGACGGCACTTGGCATAGGCGGCGTATCCGCCCTGGTCCTCGCCCACGCCATCAACGGGCACCGGCGTCGTCGTGGCGTCGAGGGGGCCGAGAGCCTCGATGAGATGCGGGCGTCCGACAATCCGGGGTCCCGGCCAGGCTAGCCGGCCATGCATGCGCACGTCGTGGTGCGCGTAACCCCCTGCATCGAGTGGATCTGTAGCTCCACTATGTCCACGACGGACTCCACGCTGTCTGCCTGGACTTCCGCTATCACATCGTAGGGACCCGTGACCCGGGCGACGCCCTGCACTCCGTCCAGCGTCGACAACGAACCTACAAGTTCCTGCGACCGGCCTGCCGACACTTCGATCAACACGTACGCACGTACCACGAATCACCTCTTGGGTTCTGGTCTGGCCCTCATTATATATCGCCGGCCACGCCTTGACACGCCTGGGTTTCTGCCTTCCAGTGCCGCGCCGCGAAATGGGGCGGGAACCCTGGCCAGGGTGATAGAATAGCTCCGGACGGACAGCCCATTACCCAGAGCAAGACGGGTCTCTAGCATGGCTAGAATGACAGGCAAGCGGGCGATGATGGAGATGCTCAAGGCCGAGGGCGTCGAGTACATCTTCGGCAACCCCGGCACGAGCGAGTCGGCCATCATGGACGAGCTCGAAGCGCACCCGGAGCTCGACTACAAGCTCGTGCTCCAGGAGGGCGTGGCGATGGGTATGGCCGACGGCTACACCCGGGCCTCCGGAAAGCCGGCGTTCATCAACCTGCACATCGAGACGGGCCTGGCCAACGGCATCAGCCTGCTGCACAACGCCAGGGAGGGCGGCACCCCGCTGGTGCTCAGCTCTGGCAACCTGGACATACGCGACCTTGCGCGCGGTCGCACCGACCTGGCCGAGATGGTGCGCCTGTTCACCAAGTTCACAGCAGAGGCGACCCACCCGGAGCAGGTTCCCTCCCTGATGCGAAGGGCTTTCCAGGAGGCCAAGACGCCGCCGACCGGCCCTACTTTCGTAGCATTCTCAGCCAACTCCCTGGACGATGAGGGCGAGATGGACATCTACCCCTCGCCCGCTGGCTACTTCAGGACGGCCCCGGATGCCCATGCCGTGGAGGACGCGGCGCGGATACTCGCAGGGGCGAACAACCCCGTGATCGTGCTTGGGGACCGCATCGCACAGTCCGGCGCGAGCGCTGAGGCGGTGCGGGTCGCGGAGCTCACCGGCGCACCAGTCTACTCGGCGTCCTACTCCGAGATGAACTTCCCCACGTCCCACCCCCAGTACCTGGGCGGCGTTCGGCTCGGCTTCCCCGAGTCGGCGGACACTGTGGGCAGTGCGGACGTCGTGCTTGCCGTCGGTAGGATGATGTCCGCCTACTACATGTTCTCCGAGCCCGCTATGCGCTTCTTCCACCCCAACTCGAAGCTGGTGCACATGGATGTCGACGCGGCGGGCGTGGGCACTTCCCTGCCGACGGACGTGGGCATCCTCGCAGACCCGAGGACCGGCCTCGACGCCCTGGCGGAGGCGCTCGACGCCATGCTGTCGGGATCCGAGAGAGAGGCCGCAAAGGTCCGGGCGATGGGGGTGGCGGAACGGAAGAGCGCGGCTATCGACAGGGCGATGCAGAGGCGGAAGGCCAGGTGGGACGCAAACCCCATGTCGGCCGAGCGGCTGATGGCCGAGGTTGCGGCGGTAGCTCCCGACGATTCCATAATCATCAACGATGCCGTCACCTCCGGCGCGGCCCTCCTCGACTCGTTCGACTTCGACGAGCCGGGCAGCATCTTTGGCGGGCGTGGAGGCGCACTCGGGTGGGGTATGGGCGGAGCCCTTGGGGTGAAGCTGGCCAACCCCGACCGGCCTGTCATAGCAGTGGACGGCGATGGAAGCGCGATGATGACCGTCCAGGGTCTCTGGACGGCGGCCAACGAGAATCTCCCCGTCGTCTACATCGTCTGCAACAACTCGACCTACCGCGTCCTGAAGCTCAACATGAACCTGTACAAGACTCACATCATGAAGGAGGAGACTCCGGAGAGCCGGTACATGGGCATGGACTTCCCGCTCAGGCCGGACTTCTCGGAGATTGCCGGCGGCATGGGAGTGCACGCCCGCAGGATCGAGGACCCCGCCGAAGTTGGGCCGGCCGTCGATGAGGCGCTCGGCATGGGCAAGCCGGCGCTCCTGGATGTGGTTATCGACGGGTCGGTCTGATGTTCCGCCGCGGGAAGTGACCCCAGGAGAGTAGTGGAGAATGGCTAAGGACTCACCCCTTGCAGAATACCTGGCGTCGACTCCTCCCGGTGGAGTCGACGCCTCCTTCATCGCCTACCTGGCCTCGCTCCAGAGCGTAAGCGAGGTCGACCCCGGGGTAGCCCGGAGTATCGTGTCCGAGATCGCCGACCAGCGCGGCAATCTCAAGATGATCGCAAGCGAGAACTACTCGTCGCTGGCGGTCCAGCTCGCCCAGGGGAACCTCTTCACCGACAAGTATGCCGAGGGCTACCCGTTCCACCGTTTCTACGCGGGCTGCGACAACGTCGACGCCGTCGAGAGCCTTGCTGCCGAGCTGGCTGTCGGAATCTTCGGCGCCGACCACGCCTACATGCAGCCCCATTCAGGGGCGGATGCGAACATGGTGGCCTACTCGGCCGTGCTGTCGGCCCGCGTCCAGGACCCCTTTGTCGAGAACAGGGATGCCAGGGATGTCACCGCACTGTCCGACTCCGATTGGGCCGAGCTGCGGTCCGCACTGGGCAACCAGCGGCTCCTCGGCATGGACTTATACTCTGGCGGGCACCTGACCCACGGATACCGCCACAACATCTCATCCCGGCTCTTCGAGGCCTCGTCTTACGACGTCGATCGCGAGACCGGGCTGATCGACTACGACCAGGTCCGGGAACGCGCCAGGGAGGTGCGGCCCCTGATTCTGCTGGCCGGGTACAGCGCCTACCCCAGGAAGATCGACTTCCGGACCTTCAGGGAGATCGCCGACGAGGTGGGCGCGGTCTTCATGGTCGACATGGCCCACTTCTCAGGCCTGGTGGCGGGCAAGGTCTTCGAGGGAGACTACGACCCCATCGCGCATGCGGACATCGTCACGTCCACCACGCACAAGACCCTGAGAGGGCCACGGGGCGGGATGGTGCTCTGCACTGACGAGTTCGCCGAGTACGTCGACAAGGGCTGTCCGCTCGTGCTCGGCGGTCCTCTGCCCCATGCGCTTGCCGCCAAGGCGGTGGCGTTCAGGGAGGCAAGCACCCCGGAGTTCCACGACTACGCGCACAGGATCGTCGACAATGCGGCGTCGCTGGCGTCATCCTTCATGGCAGAGGGTTTGGACGTACTCACCGGCGGCACCGACAACCACCTGATGCTCATCGACGTGACCCCTTTCGGGCTGACGGGGCGCCAGGCCGAGTCGATACTGCGCGATGCGGGAATCACCCTCAACCGCAACACGCTGCCCTTCGACGCGAACGGCCCCTGGTACACGAGCGGGCTCAGGATCGGCACGCCGGCCCTCACCACCCTTGGCATGGCCGAGGCCGAGATGGCCGAGATTGCGTCGGTGTTCAAGCTGCTGCTGTCGAGCAGCCGCCCGACCAGGATCACGAAGGGACGGAGCGCGGGCACCCTCAGCAGGGCTCGTTACAGGACCGACGAGCCGGCCATGAGCGAAGCAAGCTCGCGCGTGGCCGGGCTATTGGAGCGGTTCCCGGTGTATCCGGAGCTGGACCTCGAGTTCCTGCAGAGGTCCTTCGCCTAGCCGGTCACCGGCCCAGGTCCTCCAGGGCATGGGCAGCCGCCTCGCGTTCTGCGTCGGCCTTGCTGGGTCCCGTACCCCGGCCCAGCACTCTTCCCCGGACTTCGACTGCGGCGGTGAATATCGGCTCGTGTTCCGTGCCGCCTGACCTCTCTGTGTGGTAGGAGGGCGCGGACTTGCCCCGGCCCTGCAGGACCTCCTGGAGGGCCGACTTGGCGTTCTGCGGAACGGCCTCCTCAGCGGCCAGGCCGCCCTCTACCGGGATGAGCCTCGCCACAAGGTCGCGCGCGGGACCATACCCCTGGTCCAGGAACACAGCGCCCACCACGGCCTCCAGGGTGGCTGCCAGGCAGCTGCCCCTGTCACGGGTACCGACCCCCTCGGCGCCCTTTCCCATGTACAGCTCGCGGCCCAGGTCAAGCCTGCGGGCCACCTCCGCCAGGGTGTCGCCGCTCACCAGGGTCGATCGGACGTGGGTGAGCTCTCCCTCGGACCAGCCTGGATTGTGGCGAAACAGCTCCTCGGCTACGGCAACGCCGATCACCGCGTCGCCCAGGAACTCGAGCCGCTGGTTCGACTCCTCGAATGCACCGGGATGCTCGTAGAAGTAGGAGCTGTGCACCAGTGCCAGGCGCAGCAGCTCCTTGTTCCGGAGGGTCACGCCCAGGCGAGCCTCCAGCCCACCCAGGCTACGTTTTCGGTCCATATCCCGCCTTTGCGGCTAGACCTCCCTGTACTCGCCCTCGACAGTGCCGCCACCGTCGCCGTCGGCCTCGGGTGGATCGGTGGGAGCCGAGCCGCCGCCCTGGCCGCCTTGCTGGCTGTAGACGAGCTCGCCCACCTTCTGTACGGAAGCCTGGAGCGCTGCTACGGCTGCCGTTATGGCCGCCAGATCCTCGCCTTTCAGCGCGTCGCGGACGGCCTGGACGTTGGCTGTCACCTCTTCCTTGAGCTCGTCGGGGACCTTGTCCTCGTTGTCCTTCAGCAGCTTCTCGGCCGCATAGGTCGAGCTGTCGGCCGCGTTGCGCGTCTCGATCTCCTCCCGCTTCTTCCTGTCCTCCTCAGCGTGGGTCTCGGCGTCCTTGACCATCTGGTCGATCTCGTCCTCGCTCAGCCCGGAGCTGGCGGTGATCGTGATCCTCTGCTCCTTGCCCGTGCCCTTGTCCTTGGCCGACACCTCGAGGATGCCGTCCGCGTTGATGTCGAAGGTCACCTCGATCTGGGGCATGCCGCGTGGGGCGGGAAGGATGCCGTCGAGCATGAACCGGCCGATGGTCTTGTTCTCACCGGCCATCGACCGCTCGCCCTGCAGCACATGGACCTCGACGCTCGGCTGGCTGTCGGCGGCGGTGGTGAACGTCTCCGTCTTGGCCGTTGGGATGGTGGTGTTCCGTTCGATCAACGGGGTGGACACGCCCCCCAGCGTCTCGATTCCGAGAGTCAGCGGCGTGACGTCCAGGAGCAACAGGTCCTGCACCTCGCCCTGGAGCACGCCCGCCTGTATGGCAGCGCCGACGGCGACGACCTCGTCGGGGTTCACGCCCTGGTGGGGCTCCTTCCCGAACAGGTCGACGACCGCCTTCTGCACCGCCGGCATCCGGGTCATGCCGCCGACGAGGATGATCTCGCTGATGTCCCCGGGCGCGGTGCCCGCGTCATCGAGAGCTTGCCTGCACGGACTGATGGACCTCTGCACGAGGTCGTCGACGAGTTGCTCCAGCTTGGAGCGCGACAGCGTCATCACCAGGTGCTTTGGCCCCGATGCGTCGGCGGTGATGAAGGGGAGGTTGATCTCCGTCTCGGTGAGCGTCGTCAGCTCGACCTTGGCCCGCTCCGCGGCCTCGCGCAGCCTCTGGAGGGCCATCCGGTCCTGCTTCAGGTCGATGCCCTGCTCGCGCAGGAACTCGGCCACGATCCAGTCCATGATGCGCTGGTCGAAGTCGTCGCCCCCGAGGTGGGTGTCGCCGTTCGTTGCGAGGACCTCGAATACGCCGTCGCCGATCTGCAGGATCGTGATATCGAAGGTCCCGCCGCCCAGGTCGTACACGGCGATGTTCTCGTCGGTCTTCTTGTCCAGCCCGTAGGCGAGGGAGGCGGCCGTCGGCTCATTGATGATCCTGAGCACCTCCAGGCCGGCTATCAGCCCCGCGTCCTTCGTGGCGTTCCGCTGGCTGTCGTTGAAGTAGGCCGGGACGGTGACCACTGCCTGGGTCACCGGCTCGCCCAGCTTGGCCTCGGCGTCGGCCTTCATCTTCTGCAGGATCATCGCCGCCACCTCGGGCGGGGCGTAGCTCTTGCCGCCCATGCTCACGTGGGCGTCCCCGTTCGAGTGCTTCGCCACCTCGAAGGGCACCAGCTTGATGTCCCTCTGCACGTTCTCCTCTTCGTAGCGGCGCCCCATGAAGCGCTTGACGGAGAAGACGGTGTTGTCCGGGTTCGTCACCGCCTGCCGCTTCGCCGTCATGCCAACGTACCGCTCGCCCGACTTGTCGTTCACCGCCACGACCGACGGGGTCGTGCGCGCCCCTTCCGCGTTCTCAAGAACGCGGGGGTCGCCGGCCTCGATGACGGCCATGCAGGAGTTTGTCGTACCCAGGTCTATTCCCAGAACCTTCGGCATTACTGTGCCACCTCGCTTTCCTCGTTATGTTCTTCCACTCGCTTGGCAACGATGACCTGGGCCGGTCTCAGCACCCGGTCCCGTTGCCTGTATCCCTCTCGTATCACGCTGATCACCTCGCCATCCGGCGCGGATGTCGACTCCTGGTACAGGATGGCCTCGGACTCGTGCGGGTCGAACGTGCTGCCGGCCGCCTCGATCCTGCTTACTCCCTCGGACTCCAGCAGGGTGGACATGCCCTTGTGTACGAGCTGCAGGCCCTGCAGCCAGCCCGGCGCGACCGCGTCGTCCGGCACGAGCGCCATGGCCCGCTCGAAGTCGTCCATCACGGACAGGACCCTGAGCAGGATGGCGGTGTTCGCGCTTCGCCTGGCCTCCTCCCGCTCTTCGCTCGCCCGCTTCCTGTAGTTATCCAGGTCTGCCTGGGCCCTCAGCGCCATCGACCGGAACTGGTCCTTCTCCCTGAGTGCCTCGGCCAGCTGTTCCTCCAGGGAAGGGGAGTCCTCCACCTGGGCATCGTCTTCAATCGGTCCCTGTTCGACCTCTTCGCCCTTGTTCATGCCTTGTTCCGTCTCCCGTGTCTCCAGCCTGTCACCGTACCTGTACGTGCAGGGCCTCGAACAGCTCGTCGAGTACCTCGTCGACGTACTTGCGGAGCCTGGCGTCGTCGACCTCCGCCACGCCGGCCCTTGCATCGAGCAGCCTGTTGAACAGGCCGAGCACGAGCTGCACGCCCGCCACGTTCAGCCCAAGCTCCCCCACCAGGTACTTGATGAGGCGCAGGCGGGCTATGTCCTCCTCGGAGTAGAGCCGCAGCATGCCTCCGGTGCGGGACGGCCGCACCAGCCCGGCCCTCTCGTACTTGCGGAGGGTCTGGGGGTGCATCTCCAGGATTCGGGCCGCGACGCTGATGATGTAAACGCCCTCGATCTGTCCCTGGGAGCCCTCTTCTATGAACCTGCGATTTCGCTGCATCTGGTCTGTCCTAACCTCCCGCTGCCCTTAGCCGTTATAGGTATCAACAAGCAAGTCAGAGCGGTGCGTGAAGCTGCGAATTCTCGATCCACATACGAGTGTACATCTTGATACAGAGCGTGTCAAGTTGGGTAACACAACAGGCCAGCACACAGCAGGCCGCCTCAATGGGACCAGGGGTGTTGGTCCGGCGCACAAAACAGATTTCAACAGCGGGCTAAGGACCCGCGAGGGAGGTATGCCGATGGTGATGTTCAAGGCTTGCCCGAGGTGCAGAGGAGACATGCACGTCAACAAAGACTTCTACGGCGACTACAGGGAGTGCCTGCAGTGCGGGCTCATGGAAGACATCGTGAGTCCGCAGCGGGCGCGGCTGCTCGAAGAGGTGGGGGTGAAGAAGAGCGCGATCAAAGCCGCCTGACGGCCGGCAGCCAACCCTGGCGTTCCAGAGGGGCTCCCTTGCGGGGGCCCCTCTTCTTGTTTAGCTGAGGTTGTCCCAGAAGCGCTGCTCCTTCCAGGGGTCGCCCTCCATGTGGTATCCCCGCTGCTCCCAGAAGCCGGGCGCGTCATCGGCCATGAACTCCATCCCGTTCACCCACTTCGCGCTCTTCCACCCGTACCGCTTCGGCACGACCAGGCGCATGGGCCCGCCGTGATCGGGGGGCAGCGGCCCGCCGTCGTGCCTGTACGCGAACATCACGTCCGAGTCCCGCAGCACGTCCAGCGCGACGTTGGTCGTGTACCCGCCGTAGCAGTGCACCATCACGTGAGTCGCCTCGGGCTTTGGGGTAATGAGACGCATCACGTCTTCGAAGAGCACGCCTTCCCAGATGTTCTGAAGGCGGCTCCACTGGGTCACGCAGTGAAACTCGGCGTCGACCGTGGTCTTCTCGAGGCCGGTGAACTGCTCCCAGTCCAGCACTATCTCCTTGTCGACCAGGCCGAAGATCCTGAACCGCCAGTCGTTCAGGCTGACGCGGGGCGTCGGTCCGAAAGTCAGGACGGGGAACTTCTCCGTAACGTACTGTCCGGGAGGCGCGTCCACGCCGTCCGGGTTCGGCTTCACCCTCGTAAGTCTGCCAAGCTTCTTCAGCACAGGTCACACCTCGAATCTGGGTTTCGCGCAGGGATGGCGAGGCTGTGGCCAATTGCGGGTCCAGGGACTCGCTGACGGCCCGCGCAAAACGTGCCACCCTGCCACGGCCCCTATAGAAATGCTAGCACAGGAGGCCCGGCCGGGGTCGGTAGAGGCGGCGATCACAGGTCCTCGGGTCGGTACACGAGCGAGCCGCCGTACACGCCCAGCCTGGTGTTGCCCAGGATGTCCCACGCGTAGAAGACGGTGACGATGCGCCCGTCGTCCATCTGGACGGAGCTGGGGTAGCCGCAGTCCGCGTCGCCCACGTCGCCCACGAGCATCAGCCTGCTATCGGCGTCCCAGGTCCTGCCGTCGTCGCTGCTCAGCATGCCCTGCACGCCGTACGGGGGCAGGCGTCGTCCGTGCGTCAGCAGCAGGCGGCCGTCCTGCAGCCGGATCACGTCGCCTGGATGCTCGTTATTCGCGGTGACCCGCACGGGCTCCGTCCAGGTGCGCCCGTTGTCGCTGGAGTCGATCTGCCACAGCCCTGTGGCGCCCTCCTGCGTGCCCCGGAGCATGACCATGATCCGTCCGTCTCCCAGGTCGCACAGGGCCGGCTCGCCGTACCCCTCGCCAAGGGTGATGCAGTCCGTCCAGGTGCGTCCGTGGTCGCCGGACCGTACGAGGAAAGTGGCTCCACCCTTGCGCGGCCTTCCGGTCGTGCTGATCGCGTATCCCATCAGCATCTCGCCGCTCTCCAGGGTCAGCATCTTGTTGAACGCGGACGCGTACCGGTGGTCGTCCTCCGGCCCGGTCTTGCCCGCGTAGCTCCACTCCTCGTCGCCCTGGCCCTCGACGAGCTCAGCCTCGCTCCACGTAGCGCCGCAGTCAGTCGACCGGGACATCCACATGGCCGTGTACCCGCCCTTGTCCTTCTCAGGCGTCCAGTTGCCCCCGACGTACCTGTCCGCCCTGATGAAGCACGCGAGCAGCGTCCCGTCCGCGGCCACGCCGAACGCCGGGTTGCGGTCGTCCGGGCCCACGTCCGAGATTACGGACGCGTGGCTCCACGACTCGCCCCCGTCGGGCGAGGTGACGAAGACTAGCCGCCCCCGGGCGCCTATGTGAAAGTCGCCGTCGCGTGTCACGACCCCCAGGTGCCCGTTAGGCAGCTTCTGAAGCGCGGGCCAGAACCCGCCCATCGTTGTCATGACGTACCGCTTCACCGGCAGGGGCCGGTAGATCGTGCTCGAGACTGGAAGTTCCCTCTTGAAGTACATAGCCGCTCCTTCCTAGTGGAGGCTCCATCGCGTGGCCATCATGCACGTCTTCTCGCCCTCGTTCTCGACCTGGTAGTAGATCGTAAGAAGCTCGCCCGGCTCCATCTCGACGGTTGCCGGATAGCCCAGGTCCCCGTTCGGCGCGTCGTCGCGCAGCACTATCTCGTTCTCGATGTCCCAGCTGACTCCGCCGTCGCGGCTGAGGCACGCCCGCTCCCCGAACGGCTCCTTCCTGATGCCGTAGGTCACCAGCACGTCGCCGCTTGCCAGCCGGATCAGGTGCGGAGGCCAGCCCCAGATCGGTGTGGCGTGGGCCGATGTCCACGTCCTGCCGCCGTCCAGGCTCTCGGACTGGTGCATGTACCACTCGTCGTACCGCTCCTTCGTCGGCTCGTAGCGGATCATCGTCACGATCCGTCCGTCGGGCAGCTCGACCAGGTGGGGCTCGTTGAAGTGCCGGGCGTCCGCCAGCTTCTCCTCTGGTATGGGTATGATGCCGGCAAGCTGCCAGGAGCGGCCCTCGTCCCTGGACTCCACCGCCGCCACGGTTGGCCTGCCGTCGATCCTCTCGTTGCCGACCATCATGAGCCGGCCGTCCCTGAGCTGTATCGGGCCGTGGGGCGCGGTCACGATGGTGCTCACCTGGGGCTCCCAGGTCCTGCCGCCGTCGGTCGAGCGTCTCGACCAGTGCCCGTGGTACCGGTCCCTGTCGGCCTGCGGGATCTTCCGCCAGTGCCTCACCCAGGACATATGCTCGTCCGGGTACTGCTCCCTGTACCGGGACGGATCGGAGTACGACGTGCCCGTGAACCAGGTGATCACCAGCGCGCCCGTACGGGTCACCAGCAGGCCAGTGTCCCGGTCGTCAAGGGGCGAGTTGTTGACGGTCTCGGGCTCGGTCCAGGTCTCGCCGCCGTCGCTGCTCCGTATTAGCTGGTTGACGCCGTAGGGGCAGACGTGCGTCTCCCGCTCGCCCGAGAACACCACGAGCAGCTCGCCGTCAGCCGCGCGCCCGATGGTCGGCCAGCCAAGGTAGTTCTCGGGCTGCTTGCATATCACCTTGCTCCAGTGCACCGTCGCTCTAGTGCCGGACATCTCACCCTCCAAGTCGAGATCGACGTTACGGTAGCACGCTGTACGGCCATGTCAATCGGAGGGGTGTCCCCAGGGCAGGGGCAACAGTCGGCGGCAGCGATGGGCAGCGTGCTACAATACGTCCGCCCCCTGGGATACTTTGGGGGCATGTCTTTGTAATGGGCAAATCGCCCGGACCCCTTGAACTGGAGGCGCCCCAAAATGGCCCGTACGTTCGTTTCGCGCGAGATATTCCCGGAGTACATCGAGCAGATCAGGACCCAGACCGACGCGGAGATCTGGGAGGACGAGCTTCCGCCTCCCCGGGACGTGCTGCTGGAGAAGGTGCGGGGAATCGACGGGCTGCTCTGCCTGCTGACGGATGGAATCGACGCCGAGCTGATGGACGCGGCCGGGCCGCAGCTCAAGGTCATCAGCCAGATCGCCGTCGGATACAACAACATCGACATCGCCGAGGCTACGAGCCGGGGCATCCCGGTCGGATACACGCCTGAGGTGCTGACGCAGACCACTGCCGACGCGACCCTGGCCCTGATGCTGGCGGCGGGGCGGCGCATCACCGAGGGGGAGCGGGCCGTACGCGCCGGCAACTGGCGGACGTGGCACCCGCTCCACTTCCTGGGCCAGGACCTCTACGGCGCGACGCTGGGGATCATCGGCATGGGCCGGATAGGTCTCGAGGTGGCGAGGCGCTGCCTGGGATTCGACATGAAGGTCCTGTACTACGATCTGAAGCAGCGAAAGGACCTCGAGGCCGAGTACCCCATGACTCACGTGGACCTCGACACCCTGCTGCGAGAGTCCGACTTCGTGTCGCTGCACACCGTGCTCAACGACTCGACCCACCACCTCATCAGCGACGACGCCCTCGCCAAGATGAAGTCGAGCGCCGTGCTGGTCAACGCCGCCCGGGGGCCCATCGTCGATCCGGCTGCGCTGTACAGGGCCCTCGCGGACGGCCAGATCGCTGCCGCCGGGCTGGACGTTACGGACCCTGAGCCCATCCCGAGCGACGACCCGCTGCTGACCCTGGACAACTGCGTGATAGTGCCCCACCTTGCCAGCGCCAGCGTGGCGACGCGCCGCGAGATGTCGCGGATCTCAGCGACCAACCTGCTGAACGGGATCAAGGGCGAGAGGCTGCTGACCTGCGTCAACCCCGAGGTGTACGACGGCTAAAAGGCTGTCATTCCGAACGTCACAAATGTCATTCCGAACGCCACAAATGTCATTCCGAACGCAGTGAGGAATCTACGAATCTAGGCCTGAGGACGGCTCTGCGTGCGCAAGGCTCGTAGATTCTTCGTCGCTGCGCTCCTCACAATGACACCTAAGGTGTGGAGCGACGCCTCTGTCTCATCGACTCCGAACACACCTGGCCTCGGATCCCCGTACTCTGGCCGTCCTCACCCTCACATTGACATCTTCCCTCCGTGTCCGGAGCCTGCCCTGAGCCTGCCGAAGGGTGTCCTCTGTGGCAAAACTCCCCCTTGACAACCACCCGATACTCCCCCATAATCGAACACATGTCCGAAACAACGACAGAAACACAGGAGCGCAAGCCGCCCACACTCGCCGACATCGTCCGCGAGAAGACCGACGACGGCGCGCGCATCATCGACTTCTTCCTCGACGTCATGGAGGACAGGGTCGAAGACGCTGAGCTATGCCACCGGATAGACGCCGCCAAGCAGCTCGATAAGCACAGGTCGAAAGCCGCCGCCAAGTTCCTGGCCGAGTACGGCGATGTCCCATGCGGCCACTCCCTGCGTCCAAAGCCCGGCTCCGCCGACCCCTGCTTGGACACGGCGGCGAAGGGCCGGGCGAACGCCCCGGGGCCTCTCACGCAGGACTTCCTCACTGTGCTCTCGGCGATGGATCAAGACCTCATGACCAGGCTCGTCCGGGCCCAGACGGCCGACGGCGCCGCCGTTGTCGAGTTCCTCGACGACGTAATGCGGGACAGGCTCGACGGCTTCAAGTGCCG
>DAOULA010000065.1:0-31694 GCA_034420735.1 Dehalococcoidia bacterium | reverse complement strand
GGAAGCCCTCCGATACCTCCTGTATCTCCGTCCGCTGGAGACCCCGTATCTCAGTCGCGAACTTCTCGAGCGACGCCGCGTACAGGGCCAGCGTCGTCACGACCTGCGCGTGCCGGTCGCGCTGCAGCACCTGGTTCGAGACGGGCGCAGGCTGCAGTCCAAGGCGCTCGCACACGCTCGTCTCGACGGACGGCGGGACGGTGGCGTGAGTGCCGACCGGCCCGGAGATCTTCCCGAAGGCGATGTTGCTCCTGGCCTGGATGAGCCGCTCCCTGTTCCGCCGGGTCTCATCCCACCACAGGGCCAGCTTCAGGCCGAAGGTGATCGGCTCGGCGTGCACCCCGTGGGTGCGACCCATCATCAGCGTGTCCTTGTGCTCGACGGCCCTCGACCGCAGCGCCTCCAACAGCCCGTCCGTCCCTTCGATCAGGAGGTCCAGGGCCTCGATGAGCTGCAAGCTCGTGGCTGTGTCCCAGACGTCGCTGGTGGTCAGGCCCAGGTGGAGCCAGCGGCCCTCGGGCCCGATGAACTCCGTGATGGAGCTGAGGAACGCCGTCATCTCGTGGCGCGTGTCCTTCAGGATCTCCTGCAGCCTGTCCATGTTGTAGGTCGCGCCCCGCAGCGCCTCCATGTCGGCGCTGGGCACCACTCCTTCGTCACACCACGCCTCGCACACCGCCAGCTCGATGTCGAGCCACCGGTCGTACTTGCTCTCCTCGGACCAGACCCGCTTCATGCCGGGCCTGGTGTAGCGTTCGATCATTCTTGCACTTGCCTCCGGGTACTTACCTAGACTTCAGGCCTTCGCGGTAGTCGTCGTACGCCTGCCGTATGTCGTCGTGCTTCGCTCCGAGAATCTGCGCCGCGAAGAACGCCGCATTACGTGCGCCCCACGATCCGATGGCCACGCACGCGACCGGTATTCCCGGCGGCATCATGGCAATGGCATGGAGCGCGTCCACACCATTGAGGTCGCTGGAGGGCAGCGGGATCCCGATGATCGGCAGGGTGGTCCACGACGCCATAACGCCCGGCAGGCCCGCGGAGCCGCCGGCGGCTGCGATCAGCACCTCGATGCCCCGCTCACGGGCCGAGGTCGTGTATTCGCGCACCTTGTCAGGCGTCCTGTGAGCCGAGGCCACGACGACCTCGTGCTCGATTCCGAGCTGATCCAAGACCTCGGAGGTCTCGTCCACGTACGACCGGTCTGAGCTGCTTCCCATTACTACGCCTACTAGCGGCATTCCTGTTCTCCTCCGTTCTGTATTAGGTTCGGGCTACTATGAGAGGCACGAGCATCTCATCGGGCGTCAGGCCGCCGTGGCTTGCGACCGACCTGTGCTCGTCCTCTTCATCTCTAGGGTACTTGTAGTCGATGACGGGCGTGCCCCGGGAGATGGCGACGTGGCTTCCGATCCTCCTCCTGGTGGCCGCCGACGCCGGCCCCGGCCCCATGAGCCCCAGGTCCAGGGCCTCACAGGCCTCGAGGAGGTAAAAATCGTCGCCAAGTCTCTTCCGAAAGCCCGTCTCGAACTCTGTGACGCGGTTATCGCGCACCTGGAACATCGCCGTCCGCCCCGTGCCCCAGGGCTCATGGGCCAGGTGCTCGGTGAGCTCGTCGTCCTGCTCGATCTCGTGGACGTCCCCGTCCGGCGTGTTCAGCAGGCCGTGGTCGGCGGATACGACGATCGCAACATTGGGCGGCAGCAGGCCGGCAAGCTGCGCCAGCCCCGCGTCGACGGCCGATATGGCCTGTTTCGTCGTCTCGTGGTCTATGCCGTACCCGTGGGATGCCGCGTCCACGTGGGATATGTACACTTGCGTGAAGGTGCCGCCCTCGGCCTGGGCGAGCCGCCCCAGCACCGCGATACCGGCATCCTCCAGGCTCTTGTATCCGTGGTGGGGCGTGTGACCGCGGCAGTAGGACGAGTACGGCGTGGCGCCTATCTCCTCGGGCACGATGCCGAGGCTGGGCCACGCCATCCCGGGGACCATCGAAGGCTCCGGGTAGGCCTGCTCGGGAGTCACGCCTAGGCTGGCGAGGTCCTCCTTATCGCTCCTGCGTATGAAGTGGATGATGGTCGCCACTGCGTCGATCTCGTCCAGGTATACGTCCCAGTTCGGTACGCCGTGCTGGCTGGGCCACTTCCCCGTTGCGTACGAAGTCAGTACCGTTGGCGTGGTAGACGGGTACACGGTCATCAGCTCGGCGGCTACGTTCGCGCTGAGAAAGGACGCGCCGTGCTCCGCATCTATGACGTTCATGCCCAGCCCGTCGACCATGACGAAGACGACGTGATCGACGGGCCCTATTGCATCGACTATGGAGCCGACGGCCGGGGAGCTGGGAGCGTCCGGATCGGCAACGGCGGGCAGCGCGTTGGCCAGGTCCACGATGTTGGGCACTTCGGGAGATGGGCGTAGAAGCTCGCCCGAGTCGAAGGCCGCGAGTAGGCGATCCCTGTCGCTCAACTCCGGCCCTCCGGACCATCCACGTTGAATACGGGCTCGCCGCCGCCCACGCGGAACAGCACGACCGACGACGACTCCGCGCCGGGGTTCACCTCGCGATGAACGGTATGCGCCGGAATGAACACGAAATCTCCCGTCTCGGCGTCGACCGCCTGACCGCCTTCTTCGCCATACTCGAACCGGGCCCTGCCTGAAACGACGTAGAGATAGCTGTCGTTGATTCCGTGGTGGTGCCAGCCGGACGCTGCCCCGGCCTCCATCTGGACGGAGCCCGCCCACACTGTCCCTTCGGCAAAGGCTGCCGAGCGCTGCATCCCTGGCGTCTGCGTCGTGCCCGCAAGCGAGTCGCAGCGCACCATTCGAATCCCGGTCAAGAGGGACCTCCAACATCTGCTATGTCGGTCCGGTAGAAGGAACCGGTGAAGCTGACTCGCGACGCGTTAGCGTAGGCCCCGGCGCGAGCATCCATCACAGTCGACCCAAGGGCCGCCACCGTCAGGACGCGGCCGCCGTTTGTGACTACTTCGCCATCCTCAGATTCCTTCGTCCCTGCGTGGAATATCATCGCGCCTGGGTCCACCGAATCCAGCCCACTAATAGGATACCCGGTCTCGTAGGCCACCGGGTAGCCTCCGGAAGCCAGGGCCACCCCGACGCAGGCCCGTTCGTCCCACTCCAGGGGCACGGCGCCCACGTTGCCCGAGGATGCGGCCCACATCACCTCCAGCAGGTCGCTCTTCAGCCGCGGCAATATCACCTGCGTTTCCGGGTCGCCGAGCCTGGAGTTGAACTCGATAACCTTCGGGCCGTCGCGAGTGATCATCAGGCCGGCATAGAGCGCGCCTACGTAGGGCGAGCCGTTCGCCGCAAGGCCCGAGACCGTCGGCTCGATAATCTCGCGGCGGACCCGGTCATCCATATCCGCGTTCCATAGCTCGGCGACGGGTGGACTGTACGAGCCCATGCCGCCCGTGTTCAGGCCCGTGTCGCCATCGCCCGACAGCTTGTAGTCGCAGGCGGCCACGAGCGAGGAGGCGCTACGGCCGTCCACGAAAGCAAAGACGCTGATCTCGGTGCCCTCCAGGTACTCTTCGAGAAGGACCACCCGGCCCGCGTCCCCAAACTTGCCCTCGACCATATAGTCGCGCAGCGCGGTCTCCGCCTCCTCCCTGGTCTGGGCGACGAGGACGGCCTTGCCCTCCGCGAGCCCGTCTCCCTTCACAACGATGGGCGCGCCCACCTCGTCCAGGCGGCGCAGGGCATCGTCGTAGTCCGAGTGCCTGGAGGCCCTGCCGGTAGGGACCCCGTTGGCGAGCATCATGTCCTTGGCGAAGGCCTTGCTGTGTTCGATCCGTGCGGCGGCCTGGGTGGGGCCGAATGCCCTTATGCCAGCTTCCGCCAGCGCATCCACGAGGCCAGCGGCCAGCGGCGCCTCTGGCCCGACCACGACGAAGTCGACGGCCCGCTCCCCGGCAAGGCCGACTATGCCCGGCACGTCAGTCGACGCTACGGGCACGTTCGTGCCAAGCTGCGCGGTCCCGGCGTTGCCGGGCGCGGTGATTATCTCTCCTAGCCGTGGGCTCTGCGAGAGCTTCCAGGCTAGCGCGTGCTCGCGCGCGCCGCTCCCGACCAGCAGGACCTTGAGGCTGCTGCTACCCACCGCTTACCGTGCCGCTGAAGTCGATCTCCAGCCTGATGTTGTCCTCGACGCTGACCACTACGAAGACGCTGGGTATGTCCATGTCGAACGTGTCGAAGGTGAAGTTGATCTTGGCTGTGCCCGTCACGCTGCCACCCGCGCCGGCCTGGGCCGTCGCCTCCCAGGTGAGCTCCTTCGTCACGCCGTGAATGGTCACATCGCCTACGATCTGGAAGCTGACCTCGCCGGAGGAGGGCAAGGGCCACGACAGGCCCGGCGTGCTCTTCACGACGATCTCGGCAGTGGGGTACTTGCTCGTTTCGAGGGTGTTGCTGCGGACATAGCCATCGCGCCTGTCCGAGTCGGACTTCAGGGACGCCATGTCGACGGTGATCTTTGACTTGGCCGAGTCTACTGAGCCGTCCGCGGAGAAGACGATGGCCCCCTCGACCTGGTCCGTCTCACCGATAGCGTCTAAGGGAGAGTTCATGCGAGCCAGCTGTTCGTTCACCAGGTATCGGGCCATCGAGCCCGCTCCAAGAGTGAAGGTCGCACCGCCGGGCTCCGCCTCCATGGACGTCGAGGAAGCCTCGGCCGCAGTGGGCTGGGAGGTCGGCTGGGGCGCGGCCGTGGGTGGAGGAGCGGTCGTGGGGACAGCGGTGGGAACAGAGGTCGGCGTTGGGTCCGGCTCGGTTGACGAACATGCGGCGGCAAGTGCCACGAGAGCAACGGCAGCCGCCAATAGTGATAGCGCCAGGCGAGAGCTGTGGAATCTCAAGGTTCTACTCCTCGTCGAGTTTCCTTCAAACTACCAAGAAATCTTGAAGATTCCTTCAAGGATCGGCTGCGCTCTTCGTCTCCGGTGTCGTTCAACAGCTACTCGCCAGTCCCACAGCCGGCCTACTCCCACTCGATGGTGCCAGGCGGTTTGCTGGTGATGTCGTAGACCACCCTGTTCACGCCCGGCACCTCGTTGGCAATGCGGCTGGAGATGCGCGCCAGGACATCGTAGGGCAGGCGGCTCCAGTCGGCCGTCATGGCCTCGTCGCTCGTGACGGCCCGCACCGCGATGACCCCGCCGTATGTTCTGAAGTCTCCGGTAACGCCCACAGAGCGGGTATCGGTGAGCACGGCGAAGCTCTGCCAGAGCTCCCTGTACAGCCCGGCGGTCCTGATCTCGTCCATTACTATCCAGTCTGCAGACCTCAGCGTCTCCAGCTTCTCGTGCGTAACCTCGCCGATGATCCGTATCGCCAGTCCCGGGCCCGGGAACGGCTGCCTGAAGACCATCTCCTCCGGCAGCCCCAGCTCCAGTCCGACCTCGCGCACCTCATCCTTGAACAGGTACCGCAGCGGCTCGACTAGGCTCAGCTTCATGTTCTCCGGCAGGCCGCCGACATTGTGATGCGTCTTGATCTTCGCCGAGACCTTGTTGTCGGTAGTCTCGCTTTCAATGACGTCGGGGTAGAGCGTGCCCTGTGCCAGGAAGTCGACCTGCCCCAACGTGGCCGCCTGGGCATCGAACACCTCGATGAAGACGCGGCCGATGCGCCGCCGCTTCTCCTCCGGGTCCGTCACCCCTGCAAGCTCGCCAAGGAAGTTCTCGGCAGCGTTCACGTGCCGGAGGTCGATCTCCAGGTGGCGGTTGAAGGTGTCGACCACCTCGTCGGGCTCGCCCCGTCTCATGAGCCCGTTGTCGACGAAGATGCACGTCAGATGGCTGCCGATAGCCCTGTTCACCAGGGCGGCGGCCACCGCCGAGTCGACGCCGCCGGACAGGGCGCATATGACCTTGCCGCCGCCAACCTGGCCGCGAATGCTCTCCACCGTGTCTGCAATGAAGTTGGCGGGTGTCCAGAGCCGGCCGCAGCCGCAGACCTCGTGTACGAAGTTGCCGAGAAGGTCCTTGCCGTTTGGCGTGTGTACGACTTCGGGATGAAACTGGATGCCGAGCATGCCGCTGCCGTTCCCGATAGCGGCGATAGGGGAGTTGTCGGAGCGGGCCAGCGGGCTAAAGCCCCCCGGAGTCTCCACGATGCGGTCCCCGTGGCTCATCCATACCTGCATCGCCGTCGGCAGCCCCGCAAACAGCGGCTCACCGTCCGCGCTCTGGTTCAAAACGGCGTGGCCGTACTCCTTCTTGGCGCTCGGCGCAACCTTGCCGCCAAGCTGGTGCACCATCACCTGCATCCCGTAGCATATGCCCAGGACGGGCAGGCCGCTCTCATACACCCACGAGGGGGCCATCGGCGCGCCCGGCTCGTAAACGCTGGCTGGCCCGCCGGACATGATGATGCCCTTCGGGTTAAGCTGGCTGACGGCGTCCCACGACGACTCGTGGGAGATGATTTCGCAGTAAACGTTCGACTCCCGCACACGGCGCGCTATGAGCCGACTGTACTGGGACCCGAAGTCGATGATGAGGATGGACTCGCGCCCAGAGTGGGTGTGCGAGGGCTGTTCCGGACGCCCGGTCGACGTCGCTGTGGTTTCCGTCAAGGTCATACCTGTAGTGGTTACAAGGCTAGCATCTATAATATCTTGTGGTCAATGAACGCGAAACCGCACAACAAACCCTCGCCATGAACGCGGTAGCCGAGGCCGTGGAGGTACTGAGAAACGGAGGCGTGGCGGCCATCCCTACCGACACGGTGTACGGCCTCGCCGCCGGCGGGCTGGATGACGCAGCCGTCGCCAGGGTCTTCGAGGTCAAGGGGCGGCCCGAGGGCATGCCGCTCCCGCTGCTCCTGGCCGACGTGGCCGACATTTCGCTGTGCTGCGTGGACGTGCCCGAATCAGCCCGCAGCCTGGCCGAGGCCTTCTGGCCGGGCCCCCTCACTCTCGTGTTGCGCCGCTCCGACGCGGTGCCCGACATCGTGACTGCGAGCGGCGACACCGTCGGCGTTCGCGTGCCCGACCATCCAGTGCCCAGGGAGATCGCGCGACGACTGGGTTCGCCCATCACGGGCACCAGCGCCAACCGGTCCGGTCTTCCTCCCGCGACCGATGCCAGGGAGGTGCGGGAACAGATCGGCGACCGCGTCGACTACGTGCTGGACGGCGGCGCCGTTCACGCAGGGGTGCCATCCACCGTCCTGGACCTGACGGGACCCGAGCCGCGCATCCTCCGCCCCGGAGGCGTTTCCCCTGGCGCCATAGCGGAAGTCCTCGCCAAAGAGGTGTCTGTTGCGGATGAGTAGCCGGCCCGGTCCTCCGGGTTGTGAGTTGCTGGCCGGTTTGCTAATATTCCCGCGTCCGGTGGGGCTTGGCAGCCCCAACCTGTAGGCTGGAGCCTGAGATTGCTGGCATACTTCTCTAGACGCCTTATCCTTGCAGCTTTCACCACGCTGATCATATCGATGCTGGCCTTCTTCATCATGGAGGTGCCGCCTGGAGACGCCGCGAGCAAGTACGTCGACAACCTGATGACCTCGGGCGACGAGGTAGCCCTGGGCATGGCCGAGCAGATCCGCAGAGACCTTGGGCTGGACAGGCCGGTGCACCTGCGCTACTTCTGGTGGGTAGGCAACCTGGTCCAGGGCAAGTGGGGACGCTCGTTCCAGTACTTCTGCAGCTCGACGCCGGCGCAAAGACCTGTGCGGGAGTTGATCAGCGACCGCATATTAACGACGGTCGCCCTGACCGGCTTCACGATTATCTTCACGTGGTCTTTTGCAATTCCAATAGGCATCTACTCGGCTGTGAGGCAGCATACGGTCGGCGACTATGTCTTCACCACACTGGGGTTCACGGGTCTGGCGGTGCCGGACTTCCTCCTTGGCCTGGTCCTGATGTACCTCGCTTACGCCTACTTCAACATGTCGGTCGGCGGCCTCTTCTCGGGTGACTTCCAGGACGCTCCGTGGAGCATACCGCGAGTCTTGGACATGCTGAACCACCTCTGGATTCCGGCGATCGTACTGGGCACGTCCGGCACGGCAGGGCTGATTCGCATCATGCGCAACAACCTGCTCGACGAGCTCTCGAAGCCCTACGTCGTGACCGCGCGGGCCAAGGGAGTGTCCCCCTTCAAGCTGATCATCAAGTACCCGGTGCGCGTCGCCATTAACCCGCTGATCAGCACCGTGGGGTACCTGCTGCCACAGCTCGTCAGCGGCAGCGTCATAGTTTCCGTAGTCCTCAGTCTGCCGACCCTGGGTCCGGTGCTGCTGGACGCCATCGTCAACCTCGACACCATGACGGCGGGGTTCATCGTGCTCATGCTGGGCATGCTGACCGTCGCAGGCACGCTGATTTCCGACATCCTCCTGGCTCTAGTGGACCCGCGCATCAAGCTAACGGGGTAGCTTTCCCGTGATTGCCTATATCGCGAGGAGGCTCCTGCTCTCGGCCTTCACGGTGCTTGTCATCAGCATGCTCGCGTACTTCATCATCGAGCTGCCTGAGGGCGACTCGGCCACCAAGCACATCGACCGGCTGATGAGCAGCGGCGTGGGTGCGTCGGAAGAGCAGGCCGAGCACCTCCGGGTCTACCTGGGCCTTGACAAGCCCATCTACCAGCGCTACGCCGCGTGGATGTGGAACCTGGCGCAGGGAGACCTGGGCCGCTCCTTCCAGTTCTTCTGCTCCTCGTGGGCCACGGAGAGGACTGTGAAGGAGGTCATTGGCGACCGCATCTGGACGACCGTCGTCCTGACCGGCTTCACCATAATCGTCACGTGGACCTTCGCCATCCCCGTCGGGATCTACTCCGCCGTGCGGCAGCACTCGGTCGGCGACTACCTGTTCACCCTGATCGGCTTCTCGGGGCTGGCCGTGCCCGACTTCCTCCTCGGCCTCGTGCTCATGTACGTGGGATTCGCCTACTTCGACCAGTCGGTTGGCGGCCTCTTCTCGGCGGACTACCAGGATGCCGCGTGGAATGGGGCCAAGGCGTGGGACATGCTAAAGCACCTCTGGATACCGGCGATCGTCCTGGGCACGTCCGGTACCGCCGGGCTCATCCGCGTCATGCGCAACAACCTGCTCGACGAGCTCGGGAAGCCATACGTGGTGACGGCGCGAGCCAAGGGCGTCCGCCCCTGGAGGCTGATCCTGAAGTACCCCACGCGGGTCGCCATCAACCCGCTGGTGAGCACCGTCGGCTACCTCCTGCCGCAGCTTGTCAGCGGCAGCGTAATCGTCTCCGTAGTGCTGAGTCTGCCGACCCTGGGACCGGTGCTCCTGGACGGCATCGAGCAGCAGGACACCTATACTGCCGGCTTCATCGTGCTGATGCTAGGCGTACTCACGGTAGTCGGAACGCTATTGTCCGACCTGCTGCTCGCGGTCGTAGACCCCCGCATCAAGTACACGTCGTAAGGGCAGGGGAGAAATGGGCCTGGCGGTTACGACGATTGTCGGTAACTGGAAGATGAACTCCACCGTCGACGAGGCTCGCAGCCTGGCGTCCGCGATCAGGAGCGGCCTGGAGGACAACTCCGACGTAGACGTTGCCGTCTGCCCGCCCTTCACGTCGCTCCAGGCCGTCCGCAGCGTCCTCGAAGGCTCCGAAGTAGGAGTCGGGGCGCAGAACATGCACCACGAGCCCAGTGGGGCATTCACGGGCGAGGTATCGCCGGAGATGGTCGCCGAGCTCTGCGACTACGTCATCCTCGGCCATTCGGAGCGGCGCGAGCACTTCGGCGAGACCGACGAGGGCGTCAGGCTCAAAGTCGTCGCGGCGCTCGATGCGGGCCTGAAGGCCATCGTGTGCGTCGGAGAGCGGCTGGAGGCGCGCGAGGCAGGCGACGCCGAAGCCGTGGTCGGGCGCCAACTGACAGCGGCTCTCACTGGCCTCACATCGCCCCAAGGGCTGCTCGTCGCCTACGAGCCGGTCTGGGCTATAGGAACAGGCAAAGCTGCGACCGCCGGCGACGCCCAGGCAATGATGGCACACATCAGGTCCCTGCTGTCGCAGCAATTCGGCGCAGCCAGTACGGAGGTGCCGCTCCTCTACGGCGGCAGCGTTACCGACGAAAACATCGGCGAGCTGGCCAGCGAGCCCGACGTAGACGGCGCCCTCGTAGGCGGCGCAAGCCTGAAGGCCGACGTATTCGTGCGCCTGGTCCGCAACGCCGCGGCCGCCGGCGCCTGAATGGCCCGCAGGGACACCGTCGTAGCCGTCGTCGGCCCAACGGCGACCGGCAAGTCAGACCTTGCCGTGCAGATAGCCCTCCAGCACGACGGCGAGATTGTCGGCGCGGACAGCCGCCACATCTACCGTGGCATGAACATCGGCACGGCCAAGCCGCCCCACGAGCACCTCGCTGCCGTACGTCACCACATGGTCGACATCGTCGAGCCCGACGAGCCCTACAGCATCGCGCTTTATCTCCGGCAGGCCCGGCAGGCCATCTCGGACATACTGGTGCGCGGCAGACTCCCCATAGTGGCCGGGGGCTCCGGGCAGTATGTCTGGGGACTGCTCGAGGGCTGGCAGGTCCCGGCGTCGCCCCCCTCTCCCAGGCTGCGGGCGGAGCTGGAGGCCAGAGCCGCGTCCGAGGGCGGCGAGGCCTTGTACCGCGAGCTTGCCGAGTCAGACCCGGCTGCGGCCAAGCGAATCGACGCACGGAACGTGAGGCGTGTAATCAGGGCGTTGGAGATCCGCCTCACGTCAGGGCAGCCCCCTGATGCCATGCGCAAGAACACCCCTCCATTCACCCCGGTGACAATAGGCCTGACTCTCCCGCGCGCCGAGCTGTACCGCCGCATCGACGCCCGGGTAGATGCGATGATCGCCGCAGGCTGGCCCGGCGAAGTCAGGGCGCTGATGGACAGGGGCTACTCCCTGGACCTGCCGTCCATGTCCAGCCTCGGCTACGGTGAGCTTGGGCGGTGCCTGAAGGGCGAGATGGAGTTGGACGAGGCTGTACGGGCGATCAAGACGAAGACGCACAGGTTCGCACGACAGCAGCACGCATGGTTCCGCGCCGAAGACGAGCGCATCGCATGGTTCGACGCGTCGAATCCCGGCGAGGCCATCGACTACGTTGGTCGAAGGCTAAGCTAGCGATGCCGCTCGGAGTTTCCAGGAACAAGGCTGTCGTCGTAGCGTACGACCCGCACTGGCCCGTGCTGTTCGAGGAGGAGCGCGCCCGCATTGCGTCCGCCGTCGGGCACATAGTGGCCGGTGTCCATCATGTGGGCAGCACGTCCATTCCGGGTATGGCCGCCAAGCCGATACTCGATATGGCCGTGCTGCTTCGCGAGTTCGAGGACGGGGAGCGGTGCATTGAGCCCCTGGAGAACATCGGCTACATACACAGAGGCCTGTGGGACGGTATCCCAGGAGACCGTTTCTTCCTCAAGGGCCATCCTCCGCAGGAGCATCGCTCAGACAGTGAGGACATCAGGACACACATCCTCCACATGTACACGCTCGATAGTCCCATCGTGCAGAACCACTTTGCTTTCCGTGATTACCTGGTCGCCCATCCGGAGCTGGCAGCCGAGTACGCGCAGCTCAAGTTCACCCTTGCGGACAGGAACCCGGACGACAGGGCAGCATACAGTGAAGGAAAGCGATCGTTCATCAGGGAAGTTCTCGCGAAGGCCGCCGGGGAGTTGCAGTAGTGCCGCATCGAGGAGTCACCGTCACCCACGCCGCCGAGTTGCACGACCTGCTCAAGGAGGGCACGTCCTTCGTCGATTGCACCTTCGATGGCGGCACGTTCGCAGGCCTTTCGGTCGACGCGCTGTATCTGGAGGACTGCTCGCTCCAGGACGCCGACTTCTCGCGGTTCACCTGTGGCGAGCTTCGAGTCTCGCGCTGCGATCTCCAGCGGGCCGAGTTCTACCGCGCCGACATCGAGGAGTCCCGGTTCACCGGCTCCAACTGCGCGTCGGCAAGGTTCCGGAACGCCAGGATGAACCTCTCCCATCTCACAGGATGCGACTTCTCCCTCTGTAGCTTCGAGGGCACGAGCCTCTTCGGGGCAGATCTGAGCGAGTCGCGTTTCCGCGCTGTGGGTTTCGGAACGACCAACATCGACGGCGCTACCGTGGACGGGGTCAGCTTCGTCATGGCGTCCCTGGCGCACAAGAGCTTCCGCAAGCAGCGTCTCAACGGCGTCGACTTCTCGGAGGCCGACCTCTCGGGCTGTGACTTTTCCGAGTCGGTCTTCGAGGACTGCCGCATCCAGAACGCCGTAGTCAGCCCCGAGACGACGGTCGCGGGGGCCGACCTTCGAGGCGCTCGCCTGTCGGACCTTCGCCTCGACGTCGCCCAGGCCACTGCTGCCGTCATATCGCAATCGCAGGCGGCCGGCTTCCTGCATGACGCCCACGGCGTCCTCGTCGTGGAGGGGTAGGGAGCCTTCCGGGACCATCCTGGACCACGTCGGTCACAGACTGGTCCCCCTAGGGATGGTCTGACTAGAGGTTCCCCTGAGTCGTTCGCCCTGAGCTTGTCGAAGGGCAGTTCTCAACCAATGCGATTTGTTCAGAGGTCCGTAGCTGCTGTGCTACAATCACACGACTATGAGATTCACCAAGATGCACGGTGCGGGCAACGACTACGTATACGTCGACGCTCGCGGCATGGACGAGGACTGGCCCGCTCTGGCCGCTGCAATGAGCGACAGGCACACGGGCATCGGCTCCGACGGGCTCATCCTGGCGAGCGAGTCCGACCACGCCGACGTCAGGATGACCATGTTCAACGCCGACGGCTCCGAGGGCCAGATGTGCGGAAACGGCGTGCGCTGCCTCGTCAGCTTCGCTGTAGAGCAGGGGATGGTGCCCCGCGACAGGTCTCCCGTCGTCGTCGAAACGGCATCGGGAGACAAGGCCGTAACGCCCGTGTGGGAGAACGGTCACATGACCCACGCCAGGGTGGACATGGGCGAGCCGAACGTAGCTGCAGAGGACGTGCCCGTCGACGCTCCCGGCTACCCGATGCTGATGGACTACCCCCTGGAGATCGACGGGGAGACCATCCCCATCAGCTGCGTGTCGATGGGCAACCCACATGCCGTCGCGTTCATCAGGACGCCGGTTGCCGACTACCCGCTGCACGAGATAGGCCCGAAGGTGGAGCATCACCCGTTGTTCCCTGAGCGGGTCAACTTCGAGATCGTCAACGTCATCGACCAGGGCCACGTGCGAGCCAGGGTGTGGGAGCGCGGCTCAGGCCTGACGGAGGCGTGCGGCACCGGCGCCTGCGCGGTCGTCGCCATAGGCCGGCTGCAGCGAAGGACCGGGGGCGACGTCACGGTGTCCCTGCCGGGTGGCGACCTCCAGATCGAGTGGCCGGGCGAGGGCGGCGTAATGATGGAGGGCCCCATCGCCAAGGTATTCGAGGGCGACTGGCCGTCATAGGGGTGGGACAGGAGGAAGGACCATGGTGGTCACCAAGCCCGCACCCAAACTCACCTACGCCGACTATCTGAACGCGCCCGGCGACGAGCGATACGAGCTCATAGACGGAGGTTTGGTCGTGGTCGGGTCGCCTAACATAGCCCATCAGGCTGCAAGCATGGGCCTTTCGTTGGAAGTAGGGGGATTCGTACGTGAGAGAGCACTGGGAAGAGTCTTCCATGCCCCCACCGACGTCCTCCTGACCGATACGGACGTGGTGCAGCCGGATCTCGCATTCGTCTCCAATGAGAGGGCGCACGTCGTCACTCCCGCCAACATCCAGGGCGCGCCCGACCTGGTGGTCGAGATACTGTCTCCGTCCACCGCGAGCCTGGACAGGACAGTCAAGCGCAGCCTGTACGCTGAACACGGCGTGAGAGAGTACTGGATAGCAGACCCGGCCGCGCAGACCATAGCGGTCATGTTGCTGAGGGATGGCAGGTTTGAGGTAGTCGGAGAGTACGGCCGAGAGGACGTCCTCGCATCGCCCACATTGGAGGGCCTCGCACTCGATCTGAGCAAGGTGTTCGGATAGACAGGCCAAGCGACCCCATCTCCCGGGCCCGCGAAACGACTCCTGGCCTAGTGAAGCTGTCCTCAGCTACGAAATCAACCTAACCACAACACCAAAATACCGGAGTGAGAAAGTGAAAACAGCCGCCAGGGTGAACGCAGTTCCCCCTTACCTGTTCGTGCAGATCAGCCGTAAGATCGCCGAGAAGAAGGCCCAGGGCATCAACGTAATCAGCTTCGGGATCGGGGACCCCGACATCCCCACGCCCCAGCACGTCCTCGACGGCCTGCAGCAGGCGACCTTCGATCCCCCGAACCACCGCTACCCTGAGTCCGAGGGGCTGCCCGAGTTCAGGGAGTCCGTAGCCTCCTGGTACGAACGGCGCTTCGGGGTGAAGCTGGACCCCGAGAACGAGGTCATTTCCCTCATAGGCGCAAAGGAAGGCATCGGGCACGCCTCCCTGGCATTCGTGGAGCCGGGCGACATCGCCCTGGTGCCGGACCCCGGATACCCTGTCTACTCGGTTGGGACGCTGTTCGCGGGCGGCGAGTCGCACATCATGCCCCTGCGAGAGGAGAACGGCTGGCTGGCGGACCTCGATGCCATACCCGAGGAGGCTGCTCACAGGGCAACCGTGCTCTGGCTCAACTACCCGAACAACCCCACGGCGGCCACGGCCGACCTCGCCTACTTCGAAGAGGCCGTCGCCTTCGCCAAGAAGTACGACGTGGCCGTGATGCACGACGCCTGTTACACCGAGGTCGCCTACGACGGCTACACCCCGCCGAGCTTCCTGGAAGTGGACGGCGCGATGGACGTCGGGATCGAGTTCCACTCCCTGTCCAAGACCTACAACATGACCGGCTGGCGCCTTGGAATGGCCGTCGGCAACGCCAAGCTGGTCGACGACCTGCTCACGGTGAAGTCGAACCTGGACTCCGGCGTCCCGCAGGCCGTCCAGCACATGGGCATCGCGGCCCTGGAAGCGCCGCTTGACTCGGTCGACGAGCGGAACGCACAGTACCAGCGCCGCCGTGACGTCGTCGTGGACGCACTACGGTCGATGGGGCTCAGCGTGGAGACGCCCAGGGCCAGCCTGTACGTATGGGCAGGCGTTCCCGAAGGCTACACGTCCGCCCAGTTCTCCGAGAGGGTGCTGGAGGAGCGCGACATATTCATCACCCCAGGCACCGGCTACGGCGATTATGGCGAAGGCTACGTGCGCCTGTCCCTCACGGTAGCCGACGACCAGCTAGACGAGGCCGTCGACCGGCTCTCCGCCTGGCAAATCCCAGACCCCGCGTAGATCTGTCTCCCGTCCTAGGACTGTAGGCTGGGACGCTTAGGCCTGGTTGGCATAGGCAACGTCATGAGCTTCCTTGCTCAGCAAGACATCTAAGGATGGTCTGAATAAGAGGCCCCAGAGGATCGTTCGCCCTGAGCTTGTCGAAGGGCAGAGCCCAGCCAATTCGGTTAATCAGAGGTTCCCTAAGTACCCCAAGGGAGTCACGGCCCTTACCTATGAGTCCCTTTGTCTCCCGTAGATGCTAGAATGGCCCTCAGGGAGAAGCCGTATGGCGAAAAAAATGAAATCTACAGCGGCCCGACGCGAGCGAGTCTGCCTCGTGGGCGTCGAAGTCCGGGGCAAGCGCGGGCTGTGGAACCTCAAGGACTCCGTCGCTGAGCTGGGTGACCTGGCTCGCAGCGCAGGGGCCCAGGTCGTCAGTTCGGTGACGCAGCGGCCCAGCCGCCCTTCGCAGACCTACCTGGGCAAGGGCAAGCTCGAGGAGCTGCGCCAAATGGCCGCGGATGAAGCGTTCGACACCGTCATCTGCGACGACGAGCTCGCCCCCTCGCAGCAGCGCACCCTCGAGGAGACCCTGGGCGGCAAGGTCCGCGTAATCGACCGCACCGCGCTCATTCTCGACGTGTTCGCCAAGCGCGCCCAGACTCGTGAGGGACGCCTGCAGGTGGAGCTCGCCCAGTACGAGTACCTGCTCCCGCGCCTCGCCGGCCAGTGGACGCACCTTGAACGGCAGCGGGGCGGAATCGGCTTCAGGGGACCAGGCGAGGCCCAGATCGAGACCGACCGGCGAATCGTCCGCAAGAGCATAGGCAGGATCAAGAAGGAGCTCGACGCCGTCCGCAGGCACAGGTCCCAGTACAGGGCCAGGCGCCGAAGCAGCGAGATTCCGGTTGTCGGGCTTGTCGGGTACACCAACGCCGGCAAGAGCACGCTTCTGAACAGCCTGACCAACGCGAACGTGTCGGCCGAGGACAGGCTCTTCTCGACACTCGACCCCGTTACCCGCAGCGTCCGCCTGCCTTCGGGACGTGAGGTCCTGATGACAGACACGGTGGGCTTCATCCAGAAGCTGCCCCCGGCGGTCGTTTCCGCATTCCGCGCAACCCTCGAGGAGGCCCAGGAGTCCGCCATACTCCTGCACGTCGTGGACATTAGCCATCGCAACGCGGCCGCCCACGCACAGGTCGTCGAAGGCATCCTGGAGGATCTTGGACTGCTCCACAAGCCGAGAGTCCTGGTGCTCAACAAGACCGACCGCCTGGACGTGGAAGCCGGCGGGACGGGGCAGGGGAGGGCGCAGGAGCTCTTCGGGGGCTATCCTGGCGCCGTACCGATCTCGGCGCTTACCGGCGACGGAGTCGACGACCTCCTCGAAGAGATCGACTCGCAGGTCTCGACAGAGCTTGCTGACGCTGAGCTTCCGCTCGTTCCACAGTCCATCTCCGCCTGACCTCGCAGAGCCGCGTTTCTGCGCCGGGATGGGGTTTTGTACGTCCGGCGCCCAGAACGGCCCTCTACGGGCAGCTCTCCCAGGGGTTCGACGCACAACCTCGTGTCCTGCCTCCCAGGGGCAGGGATGCTGGACCCAAAATCCCACGTTCGCACTATATACGTTATGTCAAATACAGCTATGGGCCGGGAAGCGGCCCCGGCTCCGGATCACGCCAGGACCTGGATGATCTCCATCTCGTGCAGACGCCGTAAGAGCTCCAGGCCAAGCTCTTCCGACGCGCCGCGCCGAAATTGCATCGTGTCGACCGACGACTCTTGCCTGAGCCTTTCCAGGCCCCGCTCCCTCAGGAGCAGCACGCGGCTCCCGAAAAGCGCCGTCGCCCCTCCGATGAGGTTGGCCGCGTCCTCCCTGGCCCTGCGCTCCGTCGAGTCATCGAGCGGAGGCGAGCTCGGCCCGGCATGGACTACGATCGCGGCCCCGCAGGTCACAGTGACCTCGGCAGCGCTTCCGTCAAAGGTCGCGCCTCCGTCCAGCTCAAGGACCCGGCACGGCACCTCGAAGGACGCCAGCATCGACTCGATAGTCCGGGCGACGTCCGAGGCGCCGGAGTGGCCCACGAGTATGTCTCTGTCCCCGGGCGCCGGATGTTGGCGTTCCTGGACCGCCGAAACGGCCCCGGCCGCATTCGGAGCCGTTTCGCTGGGCCGGTCCGCGTGGGCGCCGTTCGAGCTGACGTAAAGACTGCCGCCGAGGTCGCCTAGCAGCCCGGCATAGTGCCCGTTCTGCTTCAACACGTCCAGGCACTCCGCCGTCAGCTCCTCCTCTACACCAAGGTCGCGCCTCAGCATATTCCTGGCCATATCGTCGTCCGGGAGCTTCTGACCGTCATATGCTTCGTAGAAGCGCCGGAAAAGCTCCGGCTCCAGGGCAGCCTCCAGCAAGACCCTCTGCCGCTCTTCCGCACTGCTCGGCGCCGCGGCCGCCTCACCGCGGGTCGTGAGCTCGACGACGCCTCCGTCAGAGCTAGTGAGTCCATATCTCTCGCATGAGCCGAGCCGGATCACGAAGGCGCTGCTAGCCGGCGTCGTACCGAGCTTGCCAGCAAGCACGACCCGGTCCATGGAGCCCTCCGCGCCGTGCCTGTACAGGGTTTCAACCACTTCCATGCAGTAGTCCAGCGCCCTCTGCGGGTACGGCCTCGTTCTCCGTCGGCGTCTGCCTTGATTCCCTGCAGTCGTCATGTTTGGGCCTTTTTCAGCAACAGTCCCGAACACTGAATATCCTGAAATATATGCTACTGGCCTATCTGCGTCAACCCTCAATATTCAGCACTTCCATATGGCATGAAATGCATTGTGAATAGCAGTGAATGGCTTGAAACAGGCTGAATAGACTATGTAATTGGGGATGCTCCATCAACCCAGGTCGACGCGGCTGGCCGGTCTACAACACATGGTGGTGCGAGTCCCGTACCGGATGGAACACTGCCCGGACGGCCTTCACACCCAACTTCATGCCTGGTGCTAGAATAGACTCATAGGCACCGCCAGTGCCCAGGAGAATCACTTGACTACAGTCTCTTACCGGCGAATTGCAGCGTCTGCGCTGGTCATCATTGTGATGGTCTTCGCCATCGCGTGCACTTCGGACACCGAGGACGAGGGCAGCGCCAGCGCCGCGCCTGCGCCACAGCAGGCTCAGGCCCAGGGGGCCGTCGAATACCCTACCCTGCCGGAGGTCGTCCCATCCGATAAGCCGGTGGTCCGCCCCGACGCAGTGCCCGGCGATCTGGGGATCGTGTGGGAGGCATGGTCGCTGCTCAACCGGGACTACGTGGACCCATCGGAGCTTGAGGGCGAGGACTTCTCCGAGCGCGCCATCAGGGGAATGCTCACGGTCCTGAACGACCCCCAGACTGCGTACCTGAGCCCGGAGATCATGACCGGCAGCTTCCAGGACGTCTTCAGGGGCAACTTCGAAGGCATCGGCGCTCACGTCAACATGAACCGGGATGGCCAACTGGTCATCGTGAAGCCAATCCCGGGCGGCCCGGCTGAGGCGGCCGGAATCAAGCCTGGAGACATCATCCTCGAGGCGGATGGAGAGAAGCTGGATGGCATGAGCCTCCTGGAGGCCGTCTCCAAGGTCCGCGGCCCCAAGGGCAGCACCGTAGAGCTCCTCGTGAAGCACCTGGGCGCGCTCGATCCGGTCGTCATAGCCGTAATCAGGGACGAGATACCCCTCGTCAGCGTGAGACTCAGGAGCCAGCCCGACGATCGATTCGCCCACGTGAGAATCGAGCAGTTCTACCCGACCACGCCGGACGACCTCAGGGAGACGATCCTGCAGGCCGTCGACGCGGGCGCGGAGGGCATCATCCTGGACGTCCGCGACAATGACGGCGGTACGCTGGACTCCGTTGTGGGCATAGCCAGCCTCTTCCTGAAGACCGAGGACGAGCTGGTGCTCTACGTCGAGAAGGGGGACGGGCAGCGGCAGAACTACTATGCGAAGCCGGACATGCAGATAGCCACCGAAGTGCCGATGGTGATGCTCATCAACGAGCGGAGCGCCAGTTCCAGCGAGGTGCTTGCCGGAGCGCTCCAGGACCACGGCCGGGCGACGATCATCGGCGAACAGTCCTTCGGCAAGGGCAGCGTCAACATCCTTCGCCCCCTGAGCAACGGCGGCGGTCTGTACATCACCATAGCCCACTGGCACACGCCGTCGGGCAGGTTGATCCACGGTGAAGGGATCACACCGGACATCGAAGTCAGCCACCGCGACGCCCAGGAGCAGGACGTTCAGCAGCTCAGGCGAGCCATCGAGGAGCTGACTCGCATGGTGGACGAGGCGTAGGGCCGCTCTCGATCCCGCAGGGACTGGGGGCGTACGCCTCTCCAGGTCCTCGGGACTCTTGCGCGGCCAGGTATGGCGATATGAAGACACTTGCCGTCAACCGCCGGGCCCGCTTCGACTACGAGATCCTCGACACCCTGGAGGCGGGAATCGTCCTCCTCGGCACGGAGATAAAGGCTGTCCGAGAGGGACGCGGCAACATCAGCGGGTCCTTCGCCAGGCGGGAAAACGGGGAGATGTGGCTCTTCAACGCCCACATCTCACAGTACTCCGCCGGCGGCATCCACACGCACGATCCCGCCCGTCCCCGCAAGCTGCTGCTGCACAAGAAGGAGCTCGTAAGGCTTGGCAAGCAGGTCGATGAGCGAGGCCTGACCATCGTACCCCTCAGGCTGTACATCAAGCGGCACAGGGCGAAGCTGGAAATAGGGCTGGCCCGGGGCCGGCGGCGGCAAGACAAGCGCCGCGCGATAATAGACCGGGAGCGGGAGCGAGAGGCACGAGCCGCCGTAAGAAGAGGCTAGCCGGCCGCAGGGACACTACCTCGAAAAAGAGTGGGGCCGGATCCCTAGCCCATCGGGGGTTGAACGATGGAGGGATCCGGCCTCGTGCTTTGGGGGTCTTGGAAAGCTAGCTGGCTCTCCTGACCTCGATGAACTCGCCCGGCGCCAGGGCGACTCTCTGCACGTTGATACCGAGCTTCAGGAGCCAGTATCCGAGGGTCGCCTTGCTCACCCCGAGCTCATCAGCTGTTGCCGACAGACCGTTCTCGGTAACCATCGGCGGCAGCATCTCCTCGAGAGGCTGCTTGAACCTCTCTTCGACTGCGATCATCTTCTTCGTCTTCCTCCTTGCCATGTGTCTCCTCCTTGAGTGTTGAGACTTGAATCCATCCTAACGCCAGTCTTGGCAATGTGTCAACTGGGATTTCAGTCGAGTTCTGAGAAGTTTTCACTGCTATTCAACAACTGAATACAGAGAGGCTGGCAAAGCTGCCAGCCAGGCTGGTGGGACATGACAGGAGCCTCAGTGCAGGGTTCGTCCGGTGACGCGCCGGGTCCCCCGGCGCCGGGGGTCTTGTCGGACCCGCGCTCAGGCAGCGCTCGGCGGGGTCGAGCCGACAACCATGCCACCACGCGCCATTCAGGGGCCTCTACGGCCCTTCCCATAGCTGAGAGCATGTCCTGGAGGCTCGGACACGCGTCGGGGCCCAGGCCCCGATTCCCGCTATGGCCGAAGTCCACCACCTACGCAGTGGGCGCCATATCTTTCAGGCGTCACCCTCTAGGGATGGTCTGAATAAGAGGCCCCAGAGGATCGTTCGCCCTGAGCTTGTCGAAGAGCCTGCCCCGTACTCGATACGGGGGCAGAGCCCAGCCAATTCGGTTAGCCAGAGGTTCCCTAGAGCCTGGGCCATCGTTGCCGTTAGATGGTGGATTTGGGTATGACATGCCTGCTTCCGGCAGGGAGACCTCTCCCCTACCCTACCCTGTTCCCGCACTTTAGCAGCGTCGTGTTAGAATCAGCGCGAACCCTGAGAGTGAGGGGCTTCTAGTGAAGGCTGTTGTCCGCAGAATGGCTGAGATGCTGGCGATCGCCGCCCTCGCGACCGCCGCCATCGCTTGTGGCGGTCAGGATGTGTCGGAGCCGGTCGCAGGGTCCGCATACGGCGAGACCTCCGGTTCCGGAGCCTCGTCGGCCCCACCGGCCGAGCTGACCCGCGAGCAGGTGGAAGGGCGCGCACAGGCAGGCGACAGCCTGGCATTCGCCAAGCTCGCCGGGCTGGACCTGTCCGGCTCTGAGCTGTCGGGCCTGGACTTGCAGGGCGCAAGCCTGGACCACGGCAACCTCGAGGGCGCCAGCCTTGGCCGGACAGACCTGTCCGGAGCCAGCCTTGAGAGCGCATCGCTGAAGAACGCCGACCTGCAGGGGGCCGATCTGCGGGACGCCGACCTCAGGGGTGCGGACCTCCAGGGCGCTGACCTGAGCGGCGCTGACCTCGAGAACGCAAACCTGTTCCTCGCCAATCTCAGGGGAGCTACGCTGACAGGCGCGAACTTCACAGGAGCCGATCTTTGCGGGCTTGACCTGTCCGGGCTCGACCTGAGCCGGCTCAATCTGACCAAGGCCAGGATGTCGGAGACCCGGCTTAGAGGCGCAGACCTGACGGGCGCAGTGCTCAGGGATGCGGTCCTGGCCCAGGCAGACCTTCGCGAGGCTGACCTGCGAAACGCCGACCTCTTCCTGGCGACCCTGAGAGACGCCGACCTGGAGTCCGCAGACTTGAGAAGCGCTGACCTCACAAGGGCCAATCTGAGGTCCGCCAGCCTGAAGGACGCGTCGCTCGAAGGCGCGGAGCTCTCGGGAGCCGTCCTGGACAACGCCGACATTGCCGGCACCATCCTGGCCAACTAGGCGCAGCCACTACCCCTATGGCCAATCTCCCCACACTCTCGCGCACCGGGAAAGGATGAGCGACCAGAGTGTTGCGATAGTCACCGACAGTGCCGCTTCCCTGCCCGCAGGTGGCGGCCCCAGCATCGTGCCCATGAAGCTGGTACTCGATGGAGAGGAGCTAAGGGACGGCGTCGACCTGACGGCGACCGAATTCTACCGCAGGCTCAGATCGCTCAACGAACCCCCCACCACTTCCGGCCCCTCTCCGCAGGGGTTCCTCGACACGTTCAAGGGGCTGGCTGGGCGCTTCACGTCGGTCCTGTGCATCACTGTGTCGCCGGCCTTCAGCTCGACCTACGCGGCCGCCAGGGTCGCGATCGAGGCAGCCGGTGAGGCACTGCCTGACCTGGAGATCGACCTTATGGACTCGCGGAGCGCCGCCGGAGGAGAGGGGCTGGTCGTCATTGCCGCCCAGCAGGCAGCGGAGTCGGGAGCCTCTCTGCCGGAAGTGCTCGAGGTTGCAGAGCACGTCGCGCGCAGGGTATCGCTCCTGGCCTACCTGGACACGCTGTACTACGTGTGGAAGGGTGGGCGCGTCCCAATGATAGCCTACGCCGGTTCGGCCCTGCTCGGCCTCAAGCCGGTTCTTGAGATGGCCGACGGCCGCGTGAGGAACGTCGCCCGCCCCCGAACGCGCAGGCGGGCAAGCGAGAGGCTGCTGAGGCTGATGGGCGACCGTGTCGGCAACGCTCCGGTACATGCCAGCGTGATGCACGGGGATTCCCTGGATGAAGCGGAGGAGATGCGGCGGGAGATTGAGCGGCGCTTCGACTGCCGCGACATTTACGTCACGGAGTTCTCGCCCGTCATGGGGGCTCACACTGGGTCAGGCCTGCTCGGTGCGGCATTCTGGACCGAGTAAGCCCGGCCTCCCTCAGGGGCTGAGGGCCACCTCGGATAGCAGCTTCGTCGTGGAGACTATGTGCTTGTCCAGCCGCATCAGCTTGGGGTCGATGCCCAGGGCGAGGCCGAGCAGTTGAGGCAGGTGGATGATGGGGAGGTCGATGGGCTGGTTCGCGGCCGCCGATGCCTGGGGCTGGTAGCCGTCGAGGTTCAGGTGGCACAGCGGGCACGGCGTCACCATAGCCTGTGCGCCACCCTTCTTAGCGTCCAGCGTATGGTTGGCGACCATCTTTACCGAGTTTGACTCGTTGATGGTCAGGATGGGGAACCCGCAGCAGAGCGTCTTGCCTGGAAAGTCCACGACCTCCGCGCCGACGGCCTCGATGACCCGCTCCAGCGAGTCCTTTCGCTCCGGGTGCTCGTCGAATCCGAGGGCCGCAGTCGGCCTGACGATGTAGCAGCCGTAGAAGGGCGCGACCTTGAATCCGGTCAGCGGCCTGACGACCTGCGACCTGAGCTTGTCCAGTCCCACGTCCTCCACGATCACCCACATGAGATGCCTTGGGTTAACGGTCCCCTTGTACTCCAGGCCCTCCTCCGCGAGGTCCTCGTTGATCGAGGCGAGATAGGCCGGGTCCGACGTAAGCCGCTCGTTCGCCTGGGACATAACGCCCTGGCACGTACTGCAAATGTTCAGCAGGGGCAGGCCCGTGCGCTCGGCCAGCGCGAAATTGCGGGCGTTTAGTGTGTCTCCAAGCCTCAGATTCTTTTCCTGGAGCACGCCCGAGCCGGTGCAGGACGCGGATCGCATCGGCTCGAAGTCCAGCTCGATGCCGAGCCTGCCGCATACCTCCATCGTCGACGCAAATAGTTCGGGAGCTGCGCCCCTGGAGACGCAGCCCGGGTAGAATGCGTATCTCATCTATCCTCTGCCTTATCGAAGATGCGGCGCACGTTGTCCTGTCCAGGGTTCTTGCCGTGGATGATGGGCGGCCGCTTGCCTTTGAGCTGCGCCCGCAGGCCAACAGGCACCAGCTTGAGCATCTCAGGCACGTTGAACATCCCCTTGGTCTTGAGGGGCAGCCGCAGCTCGTCGACACGGCCGCTGTGCTCCACCATCTCCGTGAATACGGTCGTGTGCCTGGCCCCGTACGACTTCGTGTGGCCGGCCTCCATAGCCCGGTCCCTCATCGCCATGATCCTGCCCATCGGGTCGACTCCCTTCGGGCAGACCTCGACGCACTGCATGCACCTCGTGCAGTCCCATACGCCGCCGTACTCGACCAGGTCGCTCAACCTGGACTCGTCGGCCTCGTCTCGTGGGTCTGCTACGAAGCGGTACGCCTTGGCCAGCGCCGCCGGACCCAGGAAGGCGTCGTCGACTTCGAGCACGGTGCAGTCCGACACGCACGCGCCGCACATGATGCACGCCATTACGCCTGAGAGGTGGAGCATGTCCTCGTTCGGCGCGACGTACTCCTCGTCCGGGCCCGGCGGCGGTCCCTCGACCTGCAACCACGGCTCGACGTCCCTGACCTTGTCCCAGAACGGCTGGAAGTCCACGACCAGGTCCTTGATGACCTGCATGTTGCCCGCGGGCTCGACGACTACCGGCCCGCCGTTCCGGGCCACGTCGGAGATCTTCGTGTTGCAGGCGAGCATGGCCTGGCCGTTTATCCGCATGGCGCACGATCCGCAAATGGCGCTGCGGCACGAGCACCGGAGGGCCAGGGTACCGTCGACCTCCTCGCGTATCTTGATCAGGCCGTCCAGGACGACCGCGCTCTCGTCCATCTCCAGCGTGTAGTCCTGGAAGTAAGACGACGGGCTCTCGGAGTCCGGATCGTACCTCCTGACGCTAAGGGTTACTTCCATGCGTGCCTATGCTCCGTCCTTATGGCGCTTGGAAAAAACTGCCGGACCAAGCCGTCTTGTCGCCCCAGGGAACCCTAATCCGGCTCGGTTCATTAATACGTCCGGGCCTGGGGCTGCCACTGGGTAATGACTACGGGCAGGTACTCGACGCTCGGGCCCTCCTGTCCCTGGGAGAGGAGGATGTGCCTGAGCCAGTTCTCGTCGTCCCGCCCTTGCATGTCGGTGCGGAAGTGGGCCCCCCTGCTCTCCTCGCGCTCCAGGGCGCCCAGGGCTATCGTCTCCGCGCAGTCGAGCATGAAGCCGAGCTCGAGCGTGAAAATCAGGTTCGTGTTGAAGGTCTTGCCCTTGTCCATCACGACGACCCGGCTGAATCGCTCCTTCAGCTCGGCCAGCGTCGCCATTGCCTCCATGATGCCGTCCCGGTCGCGGAATACGGCCAGCTTGTCGTTCATGGTCGCGCCCATGTCGAACCTGATCTTGCCGAACGACTCGCCGCCGCCGTCCCTGTCGAGCATCGCCTGCAGCCCGGCCTTCTCGGCCTCGGCCGTCGAATCGCCGATTGGCTTGTGCGAAATGGCCTTGGACGCTTCCGCCGCGTGCTCGCCGGACCTGCGCCCGAATACGAGCGTGTCCAGCAGCGAGTTTGCACCGAGCCTGTTGCCCCCGTGGACGCTGACACACGCCGCTTCGCCCGCGGCATACAGGCCTGGAACGTTGGTGCGTCCGTCGATGTCCGTCTTCACGCCGCCCATCTGGTAGTGCATGCCGGGCCGGATGGGCACCGGCTCTGTCGCCATGTCCACGCTGGCGAAGTCGCGGGCCAGATCTCGGATCTGCGACAGCTTCTCGTCGATGAGCTTCTCGCCCAGGTGGCGGCAGTCGAGGAACACGCAGCCGTTCTCCCCCCTGCCCTCGTTGATCTCGGTCTGCTCCGACCTCGAGACGACGTCCCTGGATGCAAGCTCCATCATGTTCGGGGCGTAGCGCTCCATGAAACGCTCGCCGTCGGCGTTGATCAGGTATGCGCCCTCGCCCCTCGCGCCCTCGGACATCAGCGCCCCGTTGCTCTTCAGCGTCGTCGGGTGGTACTGGACCATCTCCATGTCCATGAGCGGCGCGCCCGCCCTGTAAGCCAGGGCCATGCCGTCGCCCGTGCAGATCAGGGCGTTGGTGCTGGGCTCGAACACCCTGCCGAGCCCGCCCGCCGCAATTATGACGGCCTTGGCGCGTACGAGGTGCACTTCGCCGGTCCGCATCTCCATCACGACCGCGCCGCAGCACTCGCCGTCCTCGACGACGAGGGACAGGACGAACCACTCCTCGTACACCCTGACGTTGGCCTGAACGACCTGCTCGTACAGGACGTGGAGCAGGGCCTGTCCGGTGAAGTCGGCCACGAAGAACGTGCGGGCCTGGCGCTGGCCACCAAATGCCCGCGTCCCAAGCCGCCCCTCCTCGTCCCGGCTGAATATGACGCCCATGTGCTCCATGGCGATGACCTCGCGGCCCGCCTCGCTGCACATGATCTCGATGGCGTCTTGGTCGCCCAGGTAGTCGCTGCCCTTCACCGTGTCGAAAGCGTGGTCCTCCCAGGGGTCCCCGCGCTCCGTGAGGGCTGCATTGATTCCACCCTGGGCCGCGTTGGAGTGGCTTCGGACCGGGTGGACCTTGGTGATTACCGCTACGTCTGCGCCGTTTTGCTGTGCGGCGAGGGCCGCTCGCATACCCGCGAGACCCGCGCCAATGACAAGAACATCATGGTCAAACATGGCTAAGAATATACCATAGTTCCCGACCGCAGAGACACGGAGAGCAGCAGGCACTCTTGTCACATCTTGATCAGCAGCCCCGGCTGGCAGCGGCGGCAGTAGCTGGTAATGCGCTGGTTGGCCGTGATCTGGGTTATTTTGTTGCCGCAGCGCGGGCAGGGCTCGCCGCCCCGGTTGTGGACCTTCAGGAAGTCGCGGGGCTTGAGCTGGATGTCGCTTCCCATGCGCTCTCTCACCTCGCCAACGGCCTCTCGTACGACCTTGCGAGCCGCTTCGTAGACCCTCCTGAGCTCCTCCTCTGAAAGCGCCGTCCGCTTCTTGAAAGGATAGAGCTCGGCCTCGAACAGCACCTCATCGACATAGGCGTTTCCTATGCCGGAAATCACGCGGCCCCGCGTGATAACGCCCTTGATCTCGCCCCGGAAGGGCCTGATCCGCTCGGCGAAGTCCTCGAATGTGTCCGGCGCGAGGACATCGACCCCGAGCGAGTCTAGCTGGGGCACGTCGGACAGGCGGTCCGAGCGCACGTAGTAGGCCCTGCCCATCCGGCGGCCATCCAGGTAGCGCAGCTGCCGTCCGGTGTCCAGCGAGGTGACGAAGCAGGTCTTCTTGTACACCCGGTCGCCTGCATCTGAGTACTGGAACGAGCCGGTGAGCATGGGGTTAACGACAAGGGACACGCCGGCGGCGAAGTCTATGCCGAGGAACTTGCCTGTCCGCCAGACACCTTCGACACGCTGCCCGACCAGTTCCTCGGGGTCGCCTGCCATGGGCCTGAGTACCCCCGGACGAAGGACCTCGAACGCGGTCACACGAGACCCAACGACCTCCCTGTCGAGGAATTCTCGTATGACTTCGAGCTCGGGCGCTTCGGGCAAGTTATTGGCCCCAAATGACTAACGCACATGCCATACTACAGATGCGGCTGCCGGCTCCCTGCCTTCAGCTCTCTCCCGTTCCAACGCCAGCCTGTAGTCGGCTTCCAGCCTCAGCCAAATATGCGCTGGCACCTCAAGCACCCTCTCCAGTCCCAAGGCAGTCTTTGGGGTAACCGCCTTCCTTCCCATGACTATCTCGTTGATGGTATTGACAGGGCGCTTCATTGCACTCGCCAGCTGGCGCTGGCTCATGCTCCTGGCTGCGAGCTCGTCCCGAATCAACATCCCAGGCGGTATCGCAACATTCGATTCTCCCATCAGGTAAGTCGGCATAGCGTACTCTCACGGTGTCTAATCACCAGTGTAATATAATCGGCCCATGTCAATCGCGGACTTACCTGACTCGTCAGAAACAGGGCGGCTGTGGGATCTCGTACGCGAGACCGGCATGGGCCGGCGCAGGTTCCTGCAGCTCCTGTCGGTTGGAGGGGCGGCGGCGGTGCTGGCTGCCTGTACAGACCTTGGTGCGCCCAGCGACGCGACTCCCGCAGCATCCCAGGCAGACGGCCCTGCGGCAACGGAATCTTCGCGCTGGTTCAAGGATCCTGCCCCATTCATCGTACACAGCGAGAAGAACCTGGAGACGCGCCTGGAGAACATGCAGGGTGTGATCACCCCGAATCGCCTGTTCTTCGTCCGAAACAACTCCAGCACCGTCGACGTGGACGCTTCCGAATGGCGGCTCTCGGTCGAGGGAGACGCGGCGACTCGCCCCCTTGAGCTGTCCAACGACGACATACGAAAAATGCCGAGCCGTACCCTCGTGTCCTACCTGGAATGCGGCGGCAACCACCGGGCCATGTTCGACCTGGTGAACGGCCGGGCTGCGAAGGGCGACCAGTGGAAGACGGGCGGCATCAGCAACGGCGAGTGGACGGGCGTGCCGCTCAGGGATGTGCTGAATCTCGCAGGCGTATCCGGTGACGCGGTTGGAGTGCTGCTCATCGGCCTGGACACTGAGTCGCCCGAGGAGGGCTTTCGGCGGGTCATGGCGATCGAAAAGGCGATGCACCCGGACACGCTCCTCGCCTATGGCCTGAACGGCGAGGACCTGCCGAAGGACCACGGCTACCCGCTGCGCGCGCTGGCCCCCGGCTGGGTCGGCAGCTCCAGTATCAAGTGGCTGAGCCGCATTGTAGTAACCTCTGAGCAGCTATGGACGCGCAACAACACAACCTCATACGTGCTCATAGGCGACGCCTACCCGCCCGAGGGCGACGCACCGGGCAAGGTTGCCACTGAGCAGGTGATCAAGAGCGCCCTCGCCCTGCCCTGGCCTGCCGAGCTGCCCGCCGGCTCCCATGTCATGCGAGGCTACGCCCAATCGCCCGCCGGCCCAATCACAAGTGTGCAGTGGTCCGTCAACTCCGGCCAGACCTGGTCCGACTCGACCGTGCTGGACCCACAGGTGCAATACTCGTGGGCACGGTTCGAGTTCACATGGAACGCGCGGCCGGGCGAGCACGTGATCATGACTCGTGCGACGGACGCATCCGGCAACACCCAGCCGGACAGCGTGCCGTTCAACGAAAAGGGCTACCTGTTCAACGCGCCGGTACCTCACCCAGTCCGGGTGACATAGGCTGCGCTTCCTCGAGCGAGTCGCCGGCTACTAAGACCTAGGCGCCCATCTGGGCCGCGAACCGTATTACGCGCTCTATGTACGCCTTGCGCGTCATGCCGCGACGCTTTGCTTCTGAGGTTATCGCGTGGGCCACGCCAGCATCGAGGACGAGGTTGAGGCGCACACTTGGCTTGTCGCGCTGGGCCTTGACCACCAGGATGGATGTGAGGGCGCAATCAGGAGGGACCTCGACGTCTTCCAGCCGGCTCGGATTCGGGATCGCGTGTCCAAGCTCTTCCATGCTGTCCATCCAGTCGTGCAGGGCTTCCTCTGCATTACGGATGGCCTCGTCGAGCGTATGCCCCATAGCGACGCAGCCGTGCAAGTCTGGGAAGGTCACGCCGTAGTCGTCTCCTCCACTCTCGATCAGAGCTGGATACCTCATAGCTAGTCCTCCCAGCCCGCCGCCTTCGCGATTGAGCGAGCAACTCCAGGTTTGACCGTCCGGTGCCTGGGGAGCGTAATGACCAAGGGAATACTTGCGTGGTGATAGATGTCGTGACCAGCTCCATGCCGGTGCAGGTACCAGCCCTCGCGCTCCAGTCTCTGCCTGATCCGCCTCGTTCGCGTCTCCACCGCGTGCATAATTCTAACACACGCGAGAGCTTTCAATCGACGGCGGCTCCGTGTAGGCTAGATAGCCGCGAACACGAGCCAGGAGGTCTGATGGTGGGCACCAAGTCGTACGCTGGAAAGGTGAATGCGCCGGAGTTTCCGGCTGGGCTCGACTGGCTCAACTCCGAACGGCCCGTAACGCTGGCCGAGCTCCGCGGAAAGCTGGTGATCCTCGACTTCTGGACCTACTGCTGAGTCAACTGCATGCACGTATTTCCGCAGTTGCGGAAACTGGAAGAGAAGTACAGCAGCGAGCTGGCCGTCGTCGGCGTGCACTCGGCAAAGTTCGACGCCGAGAAGGCCACGCAGAACGTCCGGCAGGCCATCCTCAGGTACGAGATCGAGCATCCCGTGGTCAACGACGCCGCTTTCGACATCTGGCGGCAGTACACCGTGCGGGCGTGGCCGACCCTGATGTTCGTCGATCCCGCAGGCAAGGTCATCGGCAAGCACGAGGGCGAGATCCAATTCGACACGTTCGACCGGCTCATCGGCGAGATGATCGCCGAGTTCGACGCCGAGGGAGCAGTCGACCGTCGGCCCATCCACTTCGTCACCGAGCGTGAGAAGGAGTCCGCGCGGCCACTTTCATTCCCCGGCAAGGTTCTCGCGGACGCCGCGAGCGACCGGCTCTTCATCGCCGACTCGAACCACAACAGGATCGTCGTCTCGACACTGGCGGGCCGGGTCACGGCAATCGCGGGCGGTCCCAATGCAGGGCTCGTCGACGGCACGTTCGAGGAGGCCCGGTTCGACGACCCGCAGGGCATGGCGCTCGACGGCGACACGCTCTACGTTGCGGACGCCAAGAATCACGCCATTCGTATGGTAGATTTAGCTAACCACAACGTAAAATCCATAGCTGGGACCGGCCGCCAGGCCATGTTCTTCAACCGCGGGGGCACCGGCCCGGAGACGGACCTGAACTCGCCGTGGGACCTGGAGCTTCACGACGGAACGCTGTACATCGCCATGGCCGGGTTCCACCAGCTGTGGCGGATGGACCTCGACTCGCGCAGCGTTCAGCCCCACTCCGGCAGCGGGCGAGAGGGCATCGTCGACGGCCAGCACGGGGCCGCACAGCTTGCCCAGCCGAACGGCATCACGAGCGACGGCGTGAGGCTCTACTTCGCGGACAGCGAGACGAGCGCGGTGAGGACCTCGGACTTCGATCCCGCCGGGCGCGTAGGTACGATCGTCGGCGAGGACCTGTTCACCTTCGGCGATCGCGACGGCTTCGGCGACGATGTCAGGCTCCAGCACGTCCAGGGCATCGAATACCAGGACGGCGCCCTCTACATAGCGGATACCTACAACAACAAGGTGAAGACGATCGATCCCCTGCAGCGCGAGTCCAGGCGGCTCCTGGGAAGCGGCGAGGCGGGCCACAGGGACGGCCCGGCCGTCATAGCCGAGTTCCACGAGCCATGCGGGGTGAGCGCGGGTGGCGGCATGATGTTCGTAGCCGACACCAACAACCATGCCATTCGCGTGGCTGACATGAGGACGATGGAGGTCACGACGATGGCGCTCGACTGGGGAGACTTCGAACAGGAGATGCCGGCATGACGAACCGGCTGGCAAACGAGACGAGCCCCTACCTGCTACAGCACGCCCACAACCCAGTGGACTGGTACCCGTGGGGCGACGAGGCCTTCCAGCGCGCCAGGGCTGAGGACAGGCCCGTCCTGCTGAGTGTCGGGTACTCGGCGTGCCACTGGTGCCACGTGATGGAGCGCGGGTCCGTCGAGAACGACGACATCGCCGCGATCATGAACACGAACTTCGTGAACATTAAGGTCGACCGCGAGGAGCGCCCCGACGTGGACTCGATCTACATGGGCGCGGTCCAGGCAATGACGGGCCAGGGCGGCTGGCCTATGACCGTCTTCATGACCCCGGACGGCAAGCCCTTCTACGGCGGCACCTACTTCCCGCCCGAGGACAGGGGCGGTCTGCCTGCGTTTCCC
>DAOULA010000064.1:0-77635 GCA_034420735.1 Dehalococcoidia bacterium | reverse complement strand
GCGCGCCCTGGATGTTCCCCATGCGCACGAGCCTGCCCATCTCGTCGCTCCGCACCTTCGCGAGGCGTGCGTGCTCCTGGGCCCTTGCCGCGTCGGACTTGGGCATCATGAGCGACAGGTTCTCGCGGCTTGTCTTCACCCAGTAGAGGGTATCGCCGGGAACGCTGTCGGCGGCGGCTCGGTCTGCGCCGAACGCCAGCCCAGACGCCACCAGCAGCACTGCCACCCCGGCAACGAGCGGCTTTGCGATCAGCGCCCTGGATGGCTGGAACCGCAACGACGTCAGCCATCCGAAGAAAGAGCGCTTCCTGGCTGTGCGCTCGGCGACTGCGTCATTCAGCATGCGAAGCCCGCGGGCCCTGGCCACCTGGTTGGGCTCGACCGCAGACACGGCCTGCATGGTCACGGCGGCGATCCTGAGCAGGGGCTCCAGCTCCTCCCGGTCGTCCGGGTAGGATGCGAGGCAGGAGGATACGCTCTCGCCGGAGGCGATGCGCTCGATGCATCGATCGAGGATGTAGTCTAAATGCTCGTCTTGAGTATTCATCGGTTACGCGACCTCTGGGATGCGGGCTCGACGGCCCCCGTTGTCGATACGATAAGAGTCGCTCTCAGCTTCTTGACTGCGGCGTGCTGCAGGGCCTTGACTGCGTTTTCCTTCCTGCCCACTGCTTCAGCAGTCTCCCTGACCGAGAGACCCGCGGCGAAGCGCAGGGACATGACCTCGCGCTGAAGATCGGTGAGGTCCTCCATGGCTTCGTAAACCTCGGCGACCGACAGGTCTACGTCGATCTTGTGGTCCATGTCGCCCGCCGAGCCCCCGGCGACGGCCATGGCATCTTCGAGGGGCGCAGATTGGCGGCGGGCCTTTCTGCGGAAGTGGTCGACTATCAGGTTGTGGGCTATTCGGAAGAGCCAGGAGGAGAACGGATAGCCCTGGAACTTGAACGAGCCTATGGACTCCAGCATGCGGAGGAATACGTCGGTGGTTATGTCCTCGGCGTCGATGCGATCGCCGGTCTTGAACATAACGTAGCGGAATATCTTGTCGTAGAAGTGCTCGTACAGGTTCCCAAAGGCGGATGCGTCGCCGTCCTGGGCCCTGCGTATCAAGTGCTCCAGGGCGTCAGGCTGGGCGTGTCCTGTCTCGCCCTGCATGATAGTTTTCCTCGCCGGGCCTAGAGGGGCCAGCCGCATGTTGGCGGATATTGCGCTCATCCTGCATTATATAACGACCATGGACGGAAACAGTTAGCCCCCGTATGGCCGTGAGTGCGGCAAAGAGCCCGCAGACGCTGGGAATGGCCTTTTCGGTCAGGCCTATGGCCCAGGCCGACGTGCGCCAGGTGGCCGAGATCGAGCGGCAGGCGTTCCCCACCCTGTTTCCGCCGACGCCATTCCGGCGCGAGCTTGCCAGGCGGAACGCGAGCTACCTGGTGGCGTTCGAGGGCCGCGACGCTCCCGGGCTCCGGGGACCTGCAGCCGAGCCGAGCGACATGCGGGGCCGCGTCGCCGGTCTTGCGAGGCTGGCAGGGAGCATGCTGGGCAAGATGTCCGAGACGGGCGAGGCGATCGCGGGCTTCATCGGGCTGTGGTACATGGTGGACGAGGCTCACGTGGTGACCGTGGGCGTAGGGGACGCCCACCGTGGCTGCGGAATAGGCGAGCTGCTCCTCATGTCCGCCATCGAGCAGGCCCTTGCCAGGCGGGCTGCCGTGGTCACCCTCGAGGTAAGGCCGTCCAACACGGCTGCGATCAGCCTTTACGGCAAGTACGGCTTCACCGAGCAGGGTCTCCGAAAGGCCTACTACTCCGACAATCGCGAGGATGCGCTGATAATGACTACCGCCCCCATCCAGCGGCCCGCCTACAGGGAACAGCTGTCCGCCCTCGCCGAGGCCCACCGTCTCCGTTGGGGAAGCTCGCGGCGCATATGAACAACCAAGAGCCGTGGGCTCCCAGACCGGCTGACAAGGTAGTCCGCCACCCGCGCATGGAGAGGATGCTCCCCGTGCGTATAGAGTTGCCCACGGAACGCGCCGGAAGGCGGCTCATGTCGCAGCTGACCAGGCCTACGCTCGTCCCGATCTGGACATTCGGCCTCCTGATAGGGCTGGGGACGCTCCTGCTCGGCATGCCCTTCTCCCACCATGGGGGCAGGTTCATGCTCGTCGAGGCCCTGTTCACGGCAACATCCGCCGCCACCGTCACCGGGCTGGTCACAGTGGAGACGGCGACCTATTGGACGCTGCAGGGCAAGGTCGTCATCCTGGGCCTCATGTTCGTGGGCGGGCTGGGCATCATGACCATCGCGACGGCCCTGTTCGTCATCGCCGGCCAGAGGATCTCCCTCAGCCAACGCCTGGTGATGCGCGAGACCATAGGTACGACCGTCTTCGCCAACATAACCAGCATCACAGTGCGGATCGTGATCTGGGCCGTGGCCATCCAGATAATCGGGTTCCTGGTCCTCCTGGCCCAGCTCCTGGCCCTCTATCCCCTCGATGAGGCGATCTGGCACTCGGTATTCCAGGCGGTCTCAGGTTTCAACAACGCCGGTTTCACGTCTATCCCGGACAGCTCCAGCCTGTCTGCTTTCCGGGAGGACCCCGGGATAGTCGGAACGGTGGCCTTGCTCATATTGCTAGGCAGCGCCAGCTACTGGGTGATGGCCGACATCGTGAGGCGGAGGCGGTTCTCGGCGCTCACCCTCAATTCCAAGCTGGTGCTCGTGTTCACCGTAGGCCTGGTGATGGTGGGGGCCATTGTCTTTCTTGTGTTCGAGTCGAGGAACGACGAGATGCTGCGGGGCGCGTCCGTCCTGGACAGGGTAATCACATCCCTGTTCCAGTCCATCAACCGGACTTCGGGCTTCTCCACCATAGACTTCGGCAAGGCGACCGACGAGACCACGGCCTTCTACACCGTTCTCATGTACATAGGCGGCGCGTCGGCGTCAGTCGCCGGTGGGATCAAGGTCAACTCGTTCGCGCTCATCGTCATCGCAATTGCGGCGTCCGTGCGTGGCAGCGCCGACGCCACGGCCTTTGGCAGGAGGGTGCCCCTGAACCAGGTTCAGTGGGCCTTCGCCCTGGCGTTCCTCTCGTTCCTGGGTGCATCGATGCTGACGTTCGGCCTGACGTTTACGGAGAGCGGGCACGGGTTCCTGGACCTGCTCTTCGAGGCCGTATCCGCCTTTGGGACAGTTGGCTTCAGCACCGGGGCGACAGCGGACCTTTCCATAAACGGGAAGCTCCTTCTCATCGCCGGTATGTTCGTCGGCAGGGTGGTGCCGCCGATGGTCATCACGGTCGCGCTCTCCGGCAGCGAGACGGAGGGACTCTACAGCTACGCGCGCGAGGACGTTCTCGTAAGCTGACCCGGCGACGGAGTGCCCGGGCGCCCCATAGGAACTATCTCAAGCAGTGCGTGCCGCTGGAGAACTGTCCTTCGACCCTTCGACAATCTCAGGGGAGCCAGGCTCAGGACGAACGCTCTCCCCCTGCCGGGGCTGGCCGGATACGTTTGAGATAGTCTCCTAGCGATGGGATAGCTGGGCGACCAGGATGTCGACGATGAGTCCGCTGTCGGCGCCGGTGGACTTCATACTCAGATCGGCCTCCAGCAGCAGTCGGTGCGTTTCGACCAGGCGGGCCGACGTGAAAGCCGTCTCCTGGTCCAGGGTCTTGCGCAGGGGGTACCCCGAGAGCCCCAGCCGTTTGCCCATCTCGTTGCCCGGCACGCCTTCGGCCTTGAGCTCCTTGGCGAGTATGAGCAGCCTGACCTGCCGGGCGAGCATCACGAGCAGGTAGGTGGGGGACGCGCCTCCCTGGAGGAGTCCGTGCACCATGCGTATTGCGTTGCCCGAGCGGCCTTCGAGAATCGCGTCCACGGTCGCGAATATGCTTGCGTCCCTCGCGTACGAAACGAGCTCTGCCACGTCCTCGTGGCGGATGGTTTCGCCCGCCCGGTACAGGCTCAGCTTCTCGAGCTCGCTGACTATGACCCGCAGGTCGTTGCCCACGGACTCCGCAAGGGCGGCGGCCGCGCGCGGCTCTATCGAAATGCCTGTCTGCTGAGCCCTGCTCATGATCCACCCGGAGACCTGCCGCTGGTTCGGGCGGGCGAATCGCCGGGACTGGCCGACCTTGCCCAGGGCCCTCAACAACGGGTTCGATGACGCGACGTCGCCATCCACGAACACGAGGTCGGTGGTCTCGGGAAGGGCCTCCAGCCTCGCCGCCATGTCCTCCCACTCGCCAAGGCTGGGCTTCGACTGCGCCGCTTGTCTTCTCCGCCGGCTCGACTCGAACCTCGAGAGCAGGTCCCTCACAATGACCAGCCGCTTGTCCGCCAGGAACGGCACTGTGCTGGAGATGCCGACCAGCTCGACGAGCGTTACGCTGCGCCCGTCGAGGTCCGTCACGTTTACGTCGCGGAGGTCCGGGAGGCCCACCTCCTCACGCATCGAGGCGACCCTCTCCTCGATGGTGAAGTCGTCGTCTCCGTGCAGTACGTATATCAAGGCTGGGGGTCCTGCGCTCTGTCTCGGCTATAATGTCCCACGGGGAGGTCCTTCACATGGCAAGGTTCGCGCTAATGCTGCTGAACATGACGGGCATCCCGCGCCTGGTGTTCAAGCTCATGCTGGACCGCAGGGTCCCTATCAGGGCCAAGCTGATCCCCGTCGTGGCGCTGATCTACCTCGTTTCCCCCTTCGACATCGTGCACGACATGATACCAGCGCTGGGCCGCATCGACGATCTGCTGGCCATCGTCCTGGGCATCCTGCTTTTCCTCGTGACGGCGCCTTACGACGTGGTTGTGGAGCACATCCGGGGCAGGCCCCCCGACGATGAAGACCCTGACGGGCCGACAGGGAAGAGTGGCGCCGTGATTGACGGCAGGTACCGTTACGTAGACGAGGGCTCCGACCGCAAGTCCAAGTGATAGGAGACTGTCCAGGGCTCACCTAGATCTACAGAGCACTGCCCTTCGACAAGCTCAGGGCGAACGTCTCTCGTCCACAGTCCCCCTTTGCTTCAGGGCACGTGTGGGATAAGGCCCGGTCAGCAATGGGGGCCTGCTATTAGCACCACCTCGCGCTGCACGGCAGTCGTGGCCCTCGGGCCGTCCTCGTCGATGTAGACGTCTATCTCCGAGCGCACGCCGAAGTCGGGAAGGTATATGCCCGGCTCGATGGTGACGGCGATTCCGGGCATGAGCTCGCGGGTATCTCGCGTCTCCATGCTGTCGAGGTTGACGGCGTTACCGTGGACCTCCCGGCCCAGGCTGTGGCCGAGCCTGTGGTTGAAGTGGCCCCCGAAGCCCGCCTGCTCGATGAAGTCTCTCGCAGCCCTGTCCAGCTCCCAGCCCTGTAGGGCGCGGCCCTCCCTGAATGCGCCGTCGATCTCGCCCAGGGCGACGTCCCTTGCGCCGGTTACCGCGTCGAATACCCGCTGATGTCGCTCCGGCACGGCCTCGCCTACGAAGGCGGTCCACGTGATGTCGGCGAACATCGAGTCCGCCCCCGGCAGGCGGCTCCACAGGTCGATCAGCACCCAGTCGCCACGCCGGATGACGGACGTGCGGTCTGCCGTGGGTTCGAAGTGTGGGTCTGACGAGTGCTCGTTGACCGCGACGACCGGGCCGTCGGTGACCACCAGTCCCTCTTCGAGGAACCGGGCGTTGATGAACTCGGCCACCTCGAACTCCGTGATGCCCCGTGCGACGTTGCCGCCTATATGGTCGAATGCCTGCCCCACGATGACGCCCAGCGCGTCGGCGGCGACCTGGTGGCTTCTGAGCTGGCCGGCGGTCCAGCGCTGGGCCGCGTACTGCACGGTGTCCGCGGACGACACGACGTCGACGCCCAGGCCGCGCACAAGCTCCACGGTGCCCGCGTCCACCCTCGAGATACGGGGAAGCTCCGCCGCCGGCGAATACTCCATCGCCACCTGGCGAGCGCCGTCGATCAGGGCTTCCAGGCGCGACACCATCTCCTCGCGCCCGGAGTAGAGCGTCGCTGCCACGCCCAGGTGCCCAAACCTGCCCTGGTCTACGTACGCGACCAGGAGCGTGGGCTCGCCCTCCGCGGGAATCCACAGCCAGCAGGGGCGGGTGACATTCGAGATGGGGCCCACCGTCTCCCAGAATATGGGGTTTACCCCCCGGTAGTCGTAGAGGAGCCAGCCATCGATGCATCGTCCGGCCATGTGGTCTCGCGCGGCCGCAAACACTTCGTCGAGTGACATGCACCCAATTGTACCAATCTCCTGGGCGGGGGGCCTCGCCGGGGCTGTCTGGTAGAATGTCGCCCGTGGGCGAACAGCCGGCTATTCCTCTATTTGCACGTGCAGCGGTCCATGGCGACCGCACCGCCGTTGTCGACGACACGGGGGAGTACTCGTACCTCGACCTGCTCCGCGCCTCGGCCCGCGCCGCTTCCGCGCTGCTTGCGGGCGAGGCCGATCTCGACGAGGCGCGAATCGCCTTCCTCGTACCCCCGGGCTTCGAGTACGTGGCCGTGCAGTGGGGTATCTGGCGGTCGGGCGGCATTGCTGTCCCGTTCGCGGTGTCGCACCCCGATGCCGAGCTCGAGTACACGGTGGACGACGCCGATGCATCCATAGTCGTCGCGCACCCCCAGTTCGCGGACAGGCTGAGGCCCATCGCAGAGGCGCGCGGGCTGCGGTTCATCCTCACCACGGAGCTGACCGACGATTCGGTCGTCCAGCAGGACCTGCCCGGCGTATCCGTCGACAGGGCCGCCATGGTCCTCTATACCAGCGGATCGACGGGGAGGCCCAAGGGCGTCGTAACCACACACGCCAACATCCAGGCGCAGGTCGCGACCCTGGTGGACGCCTGGGGCTGGGTCCCCGACGACCGCATCCTGAACGTGCTGCCGCTCCACCATGTGCACGGCATCATCAACGCCATGACCTGCGCGTTCTGGACCGGCGCGGTGTGCGAGCTGCAACCCTCGTTCGACCCCGGCCGGGTCTGGGAACGCCTCGCCGGAGGCGGCCTGACGCTGTACATGGCCGTACCCACCACCTACAAGGCCCTGATCCGCGAGTGGGAGTCCTCGGACGCGGCGAAGAGGGCGGAGATGTCCCGCGGCGCTTCAAGGCTGAGGCTCATGGTGTCGGGCTCCGACGCCCTGATGGTCGACACCTTCGAGAAGTGGAAGCAGATCACGGGTCACGTGCTCCTCGAGCGCTACGGGATGACCGAGATCGGGATGGCCCTGTCCAACCCCCTTCACGGCGAGCGGGTGCCGGGGCACGTGGGATTGCCGCTGCCCGGCGTAGAGATCAGGCTCGTCGATATTGACGTAGACGAAGATACGGGCCGGCGCCGTCACGGCGAGGAGACGGCAGCGGGGCGCCCCGGTGAGATCCAGGTGCGCGGCCCCAGTGTCTTCCGGGAGTACTGGCGCAGGCCTGACGCCACGAGGGAGGCGTTTTCGGACGACGGCTGGTTCTGCTCGGGCGACGTGGCGTCGCTGGAGGAGGGCGGCTACCGGATATTGGGCAGGGCCTCCCAGGACATTATCATCACCGGCGGCGAGAATGTGTCGGCCAAGGAGGTCGAGCAGGTGCTTTCGGCCCACCCCTCGGTGCGCGCCTGTGCAGTCGTGGGTACGCCGGACGCGTACTGGGGCAATGCTGTCTCTGCGGCAATCGTCGCCGACGATGGGCATGACATTACCCGGGAGTCGCTGCGGAGCTGGGCGCGCGACAAGCTCGCTCCGTACAAGCTGCCGCAGGTCGTGCGCGTGGTCGACTCGCTGCCGATGAACGCTATGGGCAAAGTCGTAAAGCCCGAGGTGCGGAAACTGTTCGACGCGGCTTCATTGGACCAGGGGGAATCAAGGCGTTCGTCCTGAGCCTGGTTCCCCTGAGCTTGTCGAAGGGTCGAAGGGCAGTACTCTGGAGGTGACCGTGAGTGGTCAGGAAATCGACCAGGTAGAGGTGGACCGGAGATTTGCGCTGGTGAGGGAACGGTACGGCCACCTGATAGCGCCGACGGCTCTCGGCGACGTCAGGCGGCGGATCGAGGGCGTCGTCGCCAACGGCAGGCGGCTGAAGGCCGTCAGGCTCGAGAACAGTATCGAGCCCTTCGCCGTCTTCGTTCCTTACAGAGAGGAGCGTGGCGAAGATTGAGCGACCTGGCATTCCGACCGGTCCGAGAGCTGTCCGAGCTTGTCAGGACGCGGCAGGTCTCGTCAGTCCAGCTTGCCGAGACGTTTCTCGACAGGCTGGAGACGGTCGGGCCGCGGTTCAACGCGACGGTCACCGTCACCCGCGAGCTGGCGCTGGAGCAGGCCCGCCGCGCCGACGATGAGCTGGACAGGGGCGAGTACCGTGGGCCCCTGCACGGCATTCCCTACGGGGCGAAGGACCTGCTCGCCACCAAAGGCATTCCGACGACATGGGGCGCTGCGCCGCTGCGCAACCAGGTCTTCGACTACGACGCGACAGTCATACGTAAGCTCAGGGACGCGGGCGCAGTCCTGGCGGCCAAGATGGCCATGGTCGAAATGGCCGGCGGGATGGGGTACGAGAGTTTCGACGCGTCCTTTTCCGGGCCGGGGCTCAATCCCTGGGACACCACCCGGTGGGCCGGTGGCTCGTCGTCCGGGTCCGGCGCAGCGGTCGCGGCTGGCCTCGTCCCTTTCGCGATCGGCTCCGAGACGTGGGGCTCGATTCTAGTGCCCGGGTCGTTCTGCGGCCTGGCCGGGTTGAGGCCTACGTACGGCAGGGTCAGCAGGCACGGCGCAATGGCCCTCTCGTGGAGCATGGACAAGCTGGGCCCGCTCTGCCTGACCGCCGACGACTGCGGCCTGGTGCTCGACGCGATCGCGGGCCCCGATCCGCTCGATGCCACCACGACGAACCGCCACTACCGGTACGACGGCCCGGGACCTCATCCGGCCGGATGAAGCTGTGCGTGCCCGAGGATGCCCCGGCCGATTGCGACGATGCAACCCGGGCCAACTTCGAGGCGGCCCTCGCGGCGCTCGAGGATGTGGCCGATGTCGCCGAGGTCGCATTGCCGGACTACCCCTACGAGCCGGTCGCTTTCATCATCCAGGCGGCCGAATCGGCCAGTGCCCTGGAGGACTTCGTCGATGACGGAAAGGCCTCGGAGCTGACCGACCGATCGGGGCTGTTCGGCCCGTATGCGGGCAGGGCCATCCTGGCGACCGAATACCTGAAGGCGCAGAGGCTGCGAGGCGGTATAGCGAAGGAGATCGATGCGGTTCTTGCCCCGTACGACGCAATGGTCGCTCCCGCGTCCGGTGCGGCCCCGCCGGTGGACACGAAATCCGACAAGAGCCGGCGTAGGGACAGCGGCGTAGCGCCTCCTGTTTCGGCCATCGGTGTTGTAGCCGGACTGCCCGCCATCACGGTGCCCGACGGCTTCACGGAGGATGGAATGCCCACCGGAATCCAGTTCCTGGGGCGCGCCTACGACGAGAACCACGTGCTGGCAGCCGCCCGCCTATACCAGTCGCTCACGACCTGGCACGAGCGGCATCCGGCGCTCGATGAAGTACGATAGGTCGACATAGTTACGCAAGGGCCGCGCGGCGGTCCGGTAGGAGCCTGCAGTGAGACCAATCGAGCCTGACCACGTATACGATCTTGTCAGGGTTGGCGAGCCTTCGATCTCGCCGGACGGCGCATGGCTGGCCTATTCGAGCTCGGCGATCGACCGGAAGTCGATGAAGGAGCGGTCCCTGCTCATGCTGGCCTCGATTCCGGACGGGGAGCATCGGGCCCTGACCCAGGGTGATTCCGACTCCGCACCGAGATTCTCGCCCGACGGCAGCCAGGTCGCGTTCATCAGGCCCGACGAGCGCGGGCGAAAGCAGATCTGGGTCATCTCGTTGGACTTCGGCGAGGCCCGGCGTGTCACGGAGGTCGAGGGTGGGGTAGGGGACATCGCGTGGTCGCCGGACGGGGACCGCATTGCGTTCGTCTCGGACGTCAAGCCCGCTGAACACGCCGGGTCCGAGGCTGGTCCGGAGGTGAGGGTCGTGCGGCGCATTCGCTACCGGAGCGACGGCGGGGGCTGGCGCGGCGACACATTCCGCCAAGTCTTCGTGGTCGACACGGCATCCGGCAAAGCCCGGCAGCTCACGTCTGGGGAAGGGGAGCATGCCGCGCCCGCCTGGTCGCCCGACGGTACGCGCATTGCCTACGTGTCGGACGCCGTCGAGGGCCGCGACGTGTCATGGCAGTCAGGGGTCTTCGTCGTGGCGGCGGACGGCGGCGAGCCGGAGCGATGGGCGCCGGGCGTGTCCTGCTTCAGCCAGAACCCGCTGTCCGGAGCGGCCGTATGGTCGCCCGGCGGAGACAGGCTGGCCGTAATTGGCACCGACGACCCCGTGCTGGGCGACCCGAGGCAGTCCTTCCTGTTCGCAGCTGATCGAAACGGCGCCCGCAAGCTGACCGGCGGCGACCACTCGCCGGTTCTGCCTGCGCCCGAGCTCAGGTGGACCGCCGACGACAGGATCGTCTTCCTTGCCGACCATCGTGGCGAGTCCTACGTCTGCGCTGTCGATGCCGGTGGGGGGCCGCTGCGAACGCTGGCCGGCGGCGGCGCTCAGTCGGTGTCGCTCACACTGGACGCGGCGGCCCGGTCGGGCGTGATGCGCTCCACGCCTCCCGCCACGGCCGGCGACCTGCACCTAGTCGACCTGGGCGACGGGGGCCAGCGCCGGCTCACGTGCTCGAACGACGAGTACTTCGCCGAACACCAGCCGGGCGCCATGAGCAAGTCCAGTATCAAGCGCGGCGGAATGGAGATCGAGTCCAGGCTGATCGTCCCCCCGGACTTCGACGAGTCCCGGCGGTATCCGCTTATAGTCGACATCCACGGCGGCCCGCACGGGAGGTTCCAGGACTCGTTCGACTCCACGCATCACGTGCTGGCGACGGCCGGCTACCTGGTGCTGGCAGTCAATCCCAGGGGCTCGACCACCTATGGGCTGGACTTCGCGAAAGGGGTGATCGAGGACTGGGGCGGCGAGGACTACCTGGACATCATGGCCGCGCTGGACGATGTCTGCGCGCGCGGCTTCGTCGACGAAACGCGGCTGGGCATACACGGCTACAGCTACGGCGGCTTCATGAGCTCGTGGGCCGTCGGCCATACCGACCGGTTCCGCGCCGCCGTAGTCGGCGCGCCCGTCGTGAACCTGGTGAGCATGTACGGCACGTCGGACATTGGGGTGAGCTTCGGGGAGCCGCAGTGGGGCGGTACCCTGGCCGGCAGCTTCGATACCTTCGTCGAGCGCTCCCCGCTGACCTATGCGGCCAACGTCACCACGCCGGTCCTGCTACTCCACGGCGAGGACGACCACAGGTGCCCCATAGGCCAGAGCGAGGAGATGTTCGTCTCACTCAAGCGCCTTGGGAGAGAGGTCGAGCTCGTCCGGTTCCCCGGGTGCAGCCACTCCTTCCTCAGGAGCGGCCACCCCAAGATGCGCGTCGAGTACCTGCGCCGCATGAAGGCGTGGTTCGACGCCCGCATCGGCGCTGGCGAGTAGTACCGGGCGGGCTCACCTGCCGTACCGGGCTACGGCCAGGTGATAGTCCTCCGGGGTGTTCAGGTCCAACCGTATGACCGGGTCGTCGATTCGGACCTCGTTCACGTCCGCGGCGTGAGCCCTGAAGACTGCGCGGACGCCCTGGCCCTCTTCGTTGATGGCCGCGAGCTCATCCCTCAGCGCCGCCGAGAATATCAGCGGGTGGCCCCCGCGGCCACGGAATCTCGGCGAAGTCACGGGTGCGCCGGTCGCCAGGTGGGAGTCCACCACCAGCGCTACTATCTCCGGCGGGCGGGGCTGGTCGACCGCCAGCAGCATCACGTCCGTAGCTTCGGCCCCCAGCGCGCGAAGACCGGCCTTGACGGATGTCGCCTTTCCCATGGCGTAGTGCGGGTTGACGACGTGCCTCACGCCCTCACCCTCGATGTGTGGTGCGATTGTCGAGTGATCGTGCCCAAGGACGACTATGACCTCGGCCGCGCCCCCCTCCAGCAGGCTGGAGGCCTGGTATTCGACGAGTGTCGTCCCCCGCCAGGGCAGGAGGGCCTTCGGGCGGCCCATCCGTGACGACTCTCCGGCGGCCGTAAGTATTGCGGAGATGTTCGGCATCTAATTGGTCCTGTCGTCCCATCGTGACACGGTGGGACCGGCAACTCAGACACGCGCCAACGGCTTCGTACCATAGTATTATGGGGCGAGCGACCGCCGGGGGAAACCGCCTATGCTCCGAATGGGCTGGCAAGCGGCGCACGGACCGAAGGAGATAGCTCATGGCTGGACTGACGCCGGAACAGAAGCAACAGTATGACGATCTGGGCTACGTGCTGCTGGAGGGGCTGTTCGAGCCCGCAGAACTGCAGCCGCTGATCGACGAGATCGACACGGCGGTAGACCGGGTGGCCAGGTCGTATCACGCGGAGGAACGCATCCGGTCGACCTACGAGGACGAAGGCTTCGACACGCGATTCATGAGCGTGGTCGAAGACGCCGAGGAGGCGTACGACGAGGTTGTCGGATCGGTCCTGATGGGGCCCGAGCTGTTCGGCATCCTGAGCGACTCGAGGCTGCTGGATATCGTCGAGGGGATAGTGGGCCCGGAGGTGCATTGCGAGGGCCGCCACCGGCTTCGTCCGAAGCTCCCGAACTACGGCGTGGCCGACTTCCGGTGGCACGAGGATACCGCATACGCCGCCAAGCGAATCACCTACGTCCGGCAGCAGTATGGCCTCGGGGCCGCCGATCCCCGCGCCGGCGGGACGTTCATGTCCCGCATAGTGGCCGCCCCGCAGATGCCGGAGCCGAACTTCTGGATTCCGCTTGTGCCGGTGAATGAGGAGAACGGCTGCCTTCACGTACTGCCCGGCGGGCACAATCACACGCCTCCCTACGAGGCGCAATGGGAGCCCGGCAAGTTCGTGTCCGAGCTGGACGACCTCGAGCCCCTCGTCGTGCCGATGACCGTCGGAGACGCGCTGCTGATGCACCAGCACGTGCCCCACGTGTCGCCGCCGAACATGTCGGATGGCGTACGGTGGAGCGTCGACATTCGCTACCAGGACGGGCGAAGGCCGGTCAAGTCGGTGCGCGAACCCGGCTTCCTCGCCCGCAGCGTGGAGCGCCCGGAGGACGTGGTGACCGACCATGCGGGCTACGAGCGGATCAGGAACGCCGTGGCCGAATTCAGGGCCAGCAGCGGAATCCGATTCTAGACGGGGCTAGCGGAAGGGTCGTCCGGTCATACTTCGACAGGCTCAGCACGATGCTTCGACAGGCTCAGCACGAACGGAAGAGTTCCAGGCGGGGCTAAGCTAGGTGGATGTGGGCCATCGCGTCGAGCAGCGGCTCCATGTCGCGTCTCGAGAACTCGCCCATGAGGCATATCTGGATCCAGTTGCGCGCCCGCAGGTACTCGCTGTTGTAGCTGAGGGAGAACCCCGCCTGTTCGAGGCTGTCGCCCAGGTCCGTCGAGCTCATGTTGGGCGGCATGGCAAGAGTGATAACGGCGGGCGCTGCACATGCGTCGGCGGCGACTATCCTGAAACCCAGGTCGCGCAGCTGCTGCCTGAGCCAGGTCGAAGTCTGCGCGATGTCTTCGAAGACATTGGCAGCTTCGAAGCGGTCGAGGGCGGCGTCGAGCGCGTATACCAGGTTCGATGACATCGTGAAGGGGACGCCTCCCTTCGACGCGTGGAGGCCCATGTCCAGGTAGCGCGGAAGGCGGTCGGGCCTGGGCTCGAGCTCGTGGTTGTAGAACACCATCGACAGGCCTGGGTACGAGCCCAGCCCCTTGCCGCTGACCCCCGACGCGAGGAAGACGCCGGAGAGGTCGACGGGCAGCGTGCCGATGGAGCTGATGCAGTCCAGGACCAGCCTGGCGCCCGCTGAGGCGCAGGTCCCCCGGATACTGCCGATGTCGTTTAGCACGCCGGTCGAAGTTTCGCAGTGGACTGCCCACATCCACGAATACGTGCTGCCGGCCAGGCTCGATGCGAGGACGGCGGTGTCGAATGGGCGACCCCAGTCCTGCTCGAGGCCGTCGAAGTCGAGGCCCATCCTGGCGGCGTGGTCCAGCAGCCTGTCCCCAAACTCGCCGTTGCTCAGGACGAGCCCTCGCCCTTCCTCGAGCGAGAGCTGGGCGGCTATGGCGTCGTTGGCCATCGTGCCGGAGCCGAGGAGTATCTCGACCGACCGTGCTCCCGTCAGGTCGCTCAGGCGGCTCTTCGTGCGCCTCATGTCTGCCATGAAGCCCGGCGACCGGTGCGAAACCGGGGTCTTCGCGAAGGCCTTGCTGACATCCGGCCCTATGGCGACTGGGCCCGGCATCAGGTTGACCTTCCTGCCGCCGTTGCGGTCCAGGGATGGATGGAAACGGCCCATGAAGTCTTGCTCCAGCGTCTCCAGTCTGCGGTACATCGGCTGGAATGCAGCTTCTGGCGTGCCCACTACCGGTCCGAACGGCACGAAGCCCAGGCCGCGGTACAGCTTCTGTTGGGACACGTTGCCGGAGATAACCGCGATGTCATAGCCGCCTTCGATGCAGTGTCTCGCCAGCAGCGACAACAGGCCCTGGATTACCCGCCCATTGCGCCGCTCCTTGTCGACGGACAGGAGCCTGATCTCGCACACGGAGCTGCCGGGCGGCAAGTACTCGTCGATGCTGCCCAGCTTCTCGTCGAGGGAGAAGGGGCGCCGGTCGCGCAGCGCCACCATTCCGACCAGCTCGTTACCCTTCAGGCAGATGAAGTAGGTGTTTTCGTCGTGGAACCGGTCGATCAGCCGCCTCGAAGAGTTGCGGTCGTGCTGCGGCACCTCCTCCACGAAGGTGGCGTAGTTGAGCTCGAAGACCTGCTCGAGCTCCCACTCCTCGGTGGCGATCTTGAAAGTGAGGCCGGGCTCACTCCCTGTCGCCCTCTCGGCCACTGCCTGGCTTATCATGCTTCCTCGCCTGCCGGTGTTCTGGCGCCCTGGAACATTGCCTGCAGGTTCGTCCTATGTGCGAACAGGATCACCGCGGCCAGGACAGCGAGCGTACCGGCCGTTACCGGGTCGTGGCCCGCCACGAGCGCGGCAATGGGGGCGAGCACCACGGCTCCCAGCCCGCTCCCCGTCGCGTTGCGAGAGACCAGCCACGCTATGCCGGCCACGGCGAACGCAACGAGCAGCACCCTGTAGTCCAGGGCGAGCATGGCCCCCATGGTTGTAGCCAGCCCCTTGCCGCCCCTGAAGCCGAGCTGCGCGGGCCAAAGATGGCCCGCCACCACGGCAATGAACGCGGCCATGACCGCCCACGGCGCCATGTCCAGCATGAGCGCTGCGAAGACCGGGATTGCGCCCTTTGCGGTGTCTCCCAGGAGGGTGATGGCAAGGGCCTTCCTGCCCAGGACCCTGCCCACGTTGCGTGCGCCGACGTTGCCGCTCCCAGTCTGGCGAACGTCGGCCCCGCTGCGGACTCGCACCAGGTAGTACCCGGTCGACAGGCAACCGAGGGCGTATGCCGCCGCAATCAGCGCTATCTCTCTCGCGTAGACTTCCATGTGCTTTTTACGGAGCTACGATCCTCGTGGTGCGCCCCCGATTATAGGGCCGGAGTAGATGCGTGCCAAGTGGCGGCCTCGTCGGGCTTCGCTCCGGGGGGACGGAGGGGCAGGCGATTGTCCGCTCGCGCGGCGGGTAAGCTGCCGGCTCAGCCCGACTCGACCGGCCCTCAGGACCGCACAGGCCGGCGTTCAGAGGATGTGCCCGGCCTCCAGGTCGAGCAGCCGTTGCTTGAGGTCCAGCTGCGAGGCACCCCTTCCGAATCCGTGCAGCCCGCCGTTGCTTGCGACGACCCGGTGGCAGGGCACGACCAGGGGCAGCCTGTTTCGGGCCATCGACTGCCCGGCGGCGCGGGGTGCGTTGGGTCTGCCTGCCTGGGCGGCCAGCCACTTGTAGGGCCTCGTCTGGCCGTACGGTATAGTCATGCAGGCCGACCAGGAGGCCCGCTGGAACGCCGGCGCGTCGGCAACGTCGAGAGGCTGGCTGGCAAAGTCCACCGCCGTCCCATCGAGGTAGCGGCACAGCATGTCTGCCAAGCTCGACAACCGGGCGGGGTCCTGGTCCGCTCCATCGGCGTACCCATCGAGGAGAACGGCGCACTCGTCCGGAGATTCCTGGGGGAGAGTCGTCCGGCGCAGGCCTCGCTCCGACGCTACTGCCCCGACCCAGCCGAACGGCGTCTCGAATATGTCGAAGGCGAGGTCGGTCATGGCCAGGAGCTAGCTCCCTCCCATCGGAAGCAGTCGTCTGAAGGCCCGCCCGGCCAGTCCGCCTCGCAGCGACCGCCAGAGCCTGGCGAGCTCCTGTCCGTCGTCTTCCGTGGGCTCATGGTTTCCGTAGCGCTGGGCCGAGAAGGCCGCCGTCACCGCCATGGCCGCGTCGGAGGCCGAAGGGACCGCCGAGGCAATTGCGCTGCCGTACTCGTTCGGGGTCTGGTAGGCACGTCTTGGGACTCCGGCAAGCCTGCCGAGCCTCCCCATCTTCTTGTAGAGGGTCTCGGGATGTATGGAACCGGCGAAGCCGTGCCTCCATAGTCCCCAGGCAAACAGGGCGAGCACCGCCGCTATCGCCGCCGCAACGGCCACACGAAGGCTGATCTCGAGCCCAGCCGTCAGGGACGACGGGCGCGGCTGGCTATCCGGCCTGTCTATGTCCCCGATGCAGTCTTCGTCCTCGAGCATGAAGGCCTCGTCCTCGTCCACGATGCCCAGGCACGGGTCATCCGCCACCGGGTTGCCGGAGCCCTCGGCGGGCGTATCTTCCTCCGCCGCGGCGGCGACCTCTTCCTCCACCAGGGGCGCCCCTCGCGGCTGCAGGGGCCAGGCAGGGGTGGGTTCGAAGTCTATCCAGCCATGTCCCGGGAAGTAGACCTGCACCCAGCTATGGCTGTCGGCGTCTTTGACGGCCCTGAAGTCGGTCCCTTCGACATCTTCGCCGGCCGCGTAGCCCGCGGCCAGCCGCGCCGGTATCCCCGATGCCCTCATCATCACAGTCATGGCCGACGCGTGGTAGTCGCTGTACCCGGCCCTCGTGTTGAAGAGGAAGTGGTCGACTCCGTCCGCTCCCCTGGGAGGCGCCTGTATGTCCTGGGTGTACTCGAAAACGTCGCTTCTCATGAAGTCCTGGACTGCCAGGGCCTTGTCCATCGGATTGTCGGCGTCCGCCGTCACTTCCGCCGCAAGGTCCCGGACCCGCTGCGGCAGGTCCCCGGGGAGCTGGAGGTAGTGGTCCTTCATGTACCCGCTGTACACGGCCGGCGCCTCCCTGAGCTCTTCGACCGTTGCCAGCGAGACGAAGCTGGTCATCGAATACGCCTCGCCCTCCTTGAGCCGCTTCTGGGTACGCCAGCCCACCACGTCGGGGATCGTGGGCTCCTTGCGGGTGATCGTGACCGTGTCGATCCGGGTCCTGTTCGTATCCTCGATGCCTGGCGAGACGCTCACCAGCGACAGGTCCTGGGGGAGCATCTGGGCTATCTCCGCCTCCACGAATGCCGTGCTGAGCGGGTTGAGCATCCGCCTGAGGTCCTGGGCGATGGCCTGTACGTCTTCGGGCAGGTCCCCGTCCTCTGTGCCCCGTATGTCTATGGTGAAGCTCTTGGGCTTCAGCGTCTCGACTATCGCGTCGCGGCTGACCCACTCGGTGTTGCCGCCCATCCAGAGGTTATTCGTGTCGAACTGCACGACTATGGTCTGGAGGACCTCCGTCCGCTTGAAGGACTCGTGGGTTGGAGGGGGCAGGCCGTTCGGGCCCACAGCCGTGTTTTCGCGGTCGCCGGCGAGCCATCCCTGCGGGGTGTACTCGCTGTAGGTGCGATTGAGCCAGTACGAGGGGTACTCGGACCTTGCCTGCATGACCACGTCTCCACCCAGGGAGATGGGCCCCTTGAAGGCCAGGGTGTCGCCGAAGTAGCGTCCTGCGACGTCCTTGCGCGATGCTATGGGCGAGAAGAGACGGGCAAACTCGCCCTCGATGTTCTCGATGGGTGAGCGCGCGGCATTCCATACGTCTACCGCGGTCCTCCAGATGTACACGTTGAGGGGCAGGAAGGACGTGACCAGCACCACGATCAGGCACAGCCCCACACCGACCTGTACGGAGAGCCAGCGCCCGGTGGCCATGAACTTGAAGCCGCCCTCGCTCCAGGTGGCCAGGTGCTGCACGTACGTCATCCTGATAACCAGCAGCATGGCCAGGAAGATGAAGGCAAAGAACCGGGTCTCGAACCCCTCGGGCAGGAAGCTGAGATTCGTCAGGATGGCCACTCCGCAAAACACGAGGCCGATCCAGAGGTTGTTCGACCTGAAGAGGAACCAGGTGCTCGTATAGCCGAGCAGCCAGCCGAGGGACAGGAGCGCAAGGGAGAAGGGCAGCAGGTCGGTGCTGATGCCTCCCGACGTCGCGGCGCCATACCAGTCCCCCAGCCGGTCCCAGAGCTCAGCGAAGCGTCCCATGTCCTGCGCGTCGGCGAGACCGGACGCCTGCCAGACCACAGCCACGAAGCCAAGGGCCAGCCCCGCCGCGTGCAGAGCGGGCCAGGGCAGCCGTATCTTGGCGAGCACCAGGCCCGTGACGCTCGACAGGACGATCAGCGGCAGGAGGCCCGGCGTCTCGACCCAGTCGGCCTCGATTACCGTGAATCCGGTGATCAGCGCCGCGCCCAGGATCAGCAGGAACGTGTCCCAGCCCTGTGCGGGGCTGTACCGCTGAACGAACCGGAGCAGCGGACCCTGCTCAGGGTAGCCGCCGCCGGAGGCCGGAATCCCTACGGCTACGTCTGCGGTGCTCATGCGTCTGCCACCGCGGCGGGTTCCCGGGCCTGGGGGCCCCTGACCCAGCGTCCGCTTCCAAGCGCGGTCGAGATGTCGTCACCCTTTCGGACCACGTAGGCGGCAAGCCCGCTCTCGGCAAGCGGGCCCAGGACCTCCGTGGTCTCGAAGTCGGCCCCGAACGACGCTGCGTCCACCAGCACCACGACGAGCTTGATCCCGCGCCTCATCATGGCCCTCAGCGCCGTCGTCCACTCGACCCGGGGCGACGACGTGATGACTATGACGGTGCTGAGGTGGGTCCACAGCGGCTCGTCCTGGGGCAGGTTGTCCTCCAGCGGAGTAGAGCCCTCGGCCTTGCTCAGGGCGAGGTACTCCATGATCCTCTGGTACTGGCCGCTGCCCGTCTCGGCGGCCAGGAAGTAGCGCTTGTCGCCGTATGCCAGCAGGCCGACGGGCAGGTTCGCCTCCACGTAGCGCTTGGCCAGGGAGGCAGCGATCGAGACGGCGTACTCGTCCGTGCTCTCCTCGAACTCGCCGGCGTGAATGCTCTCTTCGAGGTCGACCAGCACCCACACCTCGGCGGCCCGGCCCAGGTCGAACTCCTTCGACATGAGCTTTCCCATCCTGGCCGAGCTGGCCCAGTGCACGCGGCTCAGGCTGTCGCCGGGCGCGTAGTCCCTGACCGACGAGGCATGGGGCGTCACCGTGTGGCTGCGCCTTCGCACCGAGCTGTCGCCGCTGATGTCCGCCGGCGGGATCTCGAACTCCGGCAGGCTGTGAGTCCTGGGGAATATCATCACGTCCTCGGACGTGCCGAACCGGCGCTCGCGCCTGAAGAGCCCGAAGGGATCGCCGTTCGCGATCGCCACGGGGCCCACCGAGTATGCGCCCCTCTTCCGAGCACGTATCTCCAAGGGCCACGTCTGGGTGTTTCCGCCGTACAGGCTCACCACGTTGCCGCCGGTATGGCCGGGCATGTTCGTCATATCCCGGACCTCCAGCGCGTGCTTGGGCACGTGGCTGTTGTTCCTGACCGTGATGTCTTCCTTCAGCAGGTCGCCCACGAGCGCCTGCCTGGTGCCGCGCTCCGCGCTTGCCCCGAGGTTTCGCATCGACAGCCAGTTCCACAGGTATCCGACGATGGCCGTCCCGATCAACAGGTAGAGCAGCCTGTAGAAGAGCCCAAACCCTGTCGCCATGCCGGTCACGGTCGTTACGACCGCCAGCACTATTATCAGGTAGAACCTTGCCTTGGGTGTTACACCGAGGCCACGCCAGTTCATGTGCAGTTCCTAGTCGCTTCGCGCACTCTTCGGTCTTCGCCTATCCCCGGAGCCAGCCCCTGGCCTGCGCCCCCGGTACGGGAATGTCCTCCACCAGCTTCGAGACGATGCTCTCCGCCGTTGCCCCGCGCATCCTTGCCGAGGCTGAGGCGATGATCCGGTGGGCCAGCATCGGCACCGCCAGCTCCTTGACGTCGTCGGGAAGCACGTAGTCGCGGCCCCGGACCATCGCGAGGGCCTGCGCGCCCCTGAACATGGACAGCGAGCCGCGGGGCGAGCTGCCGAGCGAGATATCCTCGTGGCTGCGAGTAGCATCTACGATCGACACCACATACTGCCGGATCAGGTCGTCGACGTACACGTCCTTGACGGCCTCCTGCACGTTGATGATGTCGTCTGCGTTCACGACCGCCTCGAGCGCATCTATGGGGTGCGCCCGCTCCTGGCTGGTCACTATCGCAAGCTCCTCCTCCATCGACGGATACCCGAGCTCGACCTTGAGGAAGAACCTGTCCAGCTGTGCCTCGGGCAGGGGGAAGGTCCCCTCGTACTCGATGGGGTTCTGGGTCGCCATCACCATGAAGGGTCTCGGCAGCGAGTGAGTGACGCCTTCCACGGTGACCTGGCGCTCGTCCATGGCTTCGAGCAGAGCCGACTGGGTCTTGGGCGTCGCCCTGTTTATCTCGTCCGCCAGCACCACCTGGGCCAGGACCGGCCCCTGCTTGAACTCGAAGTCACCCGACTTCTGGTTGTAGATCGAAACGCCTGTGATGTCGCTGGGGAGCAGGTCGGGAGTGAACTGGATCCGGCTGTAGTCGCACCCCGTGGACTTTGCCAGGCTGCGGGCCAGCATAGTCTTGCCCACTCCCGGCACGTCTTCGATCAGGATGTGACCCTGGCAGATGAGAGCGACGACGGCCAGCTCGACCGGCCCCTCCTTGCCGATTATTACCCTGTTGATGTTGTCAACTATCCGGTTGGCTTCGCCTCTTTCGACCTCAGCTGCCTGCAAGTCTTTGCTCCTTTGGTTGGCACAAGCCACATGGCTTGTTCGCAGATACGAAACTGGTTGCTCTGGCGGATTGCCCGAAGCAGGCCAAGCCTGTGGCATCGCTCCAGGTCGTTGGGCGCAATACTACCCAACACCCGAATTGGTGTCCAGTCTACGATACGTCCATGCGGCGCAGGCGGAGCACGGTCAGCCAAAAGAACACCGCCGACACTGCGGCAACGCCCGCTATTGCCGCCGCCAGCTCTATGGTCAGCTCGCCGAGAGCGTCCAGGCCCCCGTCGTCGATGCCCTCCATTATGGTGAGCGTATAGGCGCGCACACTCAGGTACCGTATCCCGCCCAGGAAGGAGCTGAGCAGGCCCTCCCAGAGGAAGACGTACACCAGTGCAAACCCCAGCGGGTGGCCCGTTGCGAGGCCCAGCCACGCGAATACCACGCTGTATCCGACGACTCCCGCCAGGAGGCCAACAGCGACGGCTGCGGCGGTCCGAAGGTCGCCGTCCAGCCCCAGGACGGCCACTGCCACACCGCTGACAATCAGAACGGGGCCTGCAATCGTTACCGGGGCCAGCATCTTCCCCAGCACGATCGACCACCGCCGCATGGGGTTGAGCAGCAGATAACCCAATGTGCCGTCCTCGACCTCGTTTCCGAAGCTGGCGGTGGCGAACGTCATGGTGACGATGGGCAGCACCGCTGCGACGATCATGCCATCCAGCAAGACCCTGATCCCGTCCTCTATGTCGCTTGCCGACCTGTCGTCACCGCCGCCCGCGGCACGGAACGCCAGGACCACGACGACGGGCACGGCGGCCACGAGTATGATGATGGCGAGACGCCACTTCCCGGTGAGCTGCCGCATCGTCAACTCGAATACCGGTCCCAAGCTAGCCCTCCACCACGTAGCTGAATACGCTCTCGAGCGACTCGTCCATGGGTTCGACCCGCAGGAGTCGCAGCCCCAGCTCCCTGGCCGTGACCGGTACCGCTCTTTGGAGCGCCGCCACGTTCCGGCTGAGCACCAGCACAGCACCGTCCTCCATCGAGACCGACTCCACGGACTCCAGGCGCATCAGCGCCGACGCCATCGACCTTGGCTCCTCGCACAGGATGCGGACCTTGTACGGCTGCTCGTCCAGCTTCTCGCGAATGGCGCGGAAGTCACCGGACGCCGCCAGCTTGCCGCTCACCATCAGCAGGTGCCGGTCGGCCACCGTCTCCACCTCCTCGAGGATGTGGGACGAAATGAGAATGGTCCTGCCCTCCGATGCCAGCCGCCTCATCATGTCGTGGAACTCGATTCGTTGACGCGGGTCCGTGCCGTTCAGCGGCTCGTCCAGGAGCAGCACCTCAGGGTCGTGGACGAGGGACGCCGCCAGCCTCATGCGCTGCCTCATGCCGCGAGAGTAGGTCCCGAGCGAGCGGCCCTGCATGTCCGACAAGCCGACGTAGTCGATGGCCCTGTCGACGGCTGACGCGGCGCCGTCCAGCCCGTGGAGGGACGCCGCCAGCTCCACGAACTTGCGCCCGGTGTAGAAGGGGTAGACCGCCTCGCGCTCGGACATCATGCCGAGCCTGCGGTAGATGTCCGGGTTGTCCCGCGTCGGCTCGCCCAGCACCTCGATCTCACCCTCCGAGCAGCTGGACAGGCCCGCCATCATGTGCAGCACGGTCGTCTTGCCCGCGCCGTTCGGCCCCAGCAGGCCCGTGATCCCAGGCTCGACCTCCATCGACACGTCGTTGACCGCAACCACGTTGCCGTACCATTTCGACACCGACCGGAGCGCTATGGACGCCACTACAGCGCCGCCTTCTGGTAGCGCCGCAGAAGCAGCGCGGCTGTCCCAACTGTCAGCACGAGGTACCAGGCTATGGGAATCGCGCCGTTGAGATTGTTCATCTGCTCCAGGGCCGTGTTCGAGTCGGTGACCTTGTCGAAGATCATGCCGACCAGGTGGGTCGGCAGGCTGAGGATGTCCAGGAGCGCCACCCACTTCGTCCATTCGCCCGTCAACTCTCCGGTGAGCGCATTGGCGACGGTAGTAGCGATGAGGAACAGGCCGATGACGAACCCGGTGGCGTAGGCTCGCCGGGCAGTGAAGCCCGCCACCGCCAACGGTATGGTCGTCACGAAGACGGCTACCACGGCGCCGGCGGCCAGGAACCGGGGGACGTCGAGCCAGTTCTCCCGGAGGTAGTCGAGCGGCGCCTCAGCCGAGAAGATGAACCCGACGAACATCACGATCTGGCCCGAGTAGACCAGCGCCAGGACGATGGTGAAGAACGCCAGCCAGCGCCCCGCCACGTAGTCCGAAGGGGTCAGCGGCCTCACAAGGTATAGCTGCAGCACCTGGCTGCGACGGTCCGCGCATAGCAGCTCAGGAGCGATTATTGCGGAGAAGAGCAGCACGAGGATGGCGACGATGTCGTAGTAGTCGGCGTGCCCCGGCACCTCCACCACGTCGGACACGCCGAAGTCCTCGGCAAGGGAGGCCATGATTACAAACACCGCCGCGGGGATCATCGTCGACGCGAACAGCAGTATCGGCAGGATCTTGGCGCGCGTGCCGCGGCCCAGGCCCAGCGCGGTCCGGACGCCGTTGGTCCACAGGGCGAACCGGGCGCGGTTGCGGCCCTCCCGCGGCCCTTCGTAGTGCCTGTAGCCTATGTCGTAGACTTCGCCCCTGGGCTGTGACGCCAACCGCTAGCTCCTGAAGATCTCGGTCAGCCGGTGCTGCTGCGGAGCCATCCGCCGGAGCCTGGCGCCGGACTCGACCACCGCATCTCGCACGGTGTCGTAACCCTCGTCGTCGACGCGCTCTATGACGATCGACATGCCTTCCACGCTGGCTTCGAGACCGCTGCGCTGGAGCAGCGCGAGCAGCTCGTCGCGCCGGTCGTCCACCTCGACGTACAGGGTCTCCGTCTCCTGGGTGAGCTGGGAGACGGTGTCGTCCTCGACGACCCTGCCGCCCTCCAGCACCACTATCCTCTCGCACGTGCTCTCCACGTCCCCCATCAGGTGCGACGAGAGCATGATGCTGATGCCGAACTCGCTGCCGGTGCGCCTGATGAGAGCAAGCATCTCCTCTCGCCCCAGTGGGTCCAGACCGGCCGTGGGCTCGTCCAGCAGGACCATGACCGGATCGTGGACGAGGGCCTGGGCCAGCTTCACCCGCTGCTTCATGCCCGTGGAATACTCGCCTATCGAACGGTACCGCTCCTCGTCCAGTCCCACGTGACGCAGGGTGTCCGCCGCGCGGGTGCGGGCATGTGCAGGGGGAAGGCCGCTCACCTGGGCCATGTGCGTCAGGAACTCCGAGGCCGTCAGCGACGACGGGAGGCAGTCGTGCTCCGGCATGTAGCCGAGCCGCGAGCGCACCTCTATGGACTCGTAGGGCCGCTCGCCCAGCACCTGCGCCGAGCCGGACGTGGGCTTGATGAGTCCGAGGAACAGCTTGATCGCAGTGCTCTTGCCGGCGCCGTTCGGCCCCAGCAGGCCAGTGACCCCCTTGTCGACCTGGAAGTCCACCCCGTCCAAGGCGATGACAGTACCATAGTGCTTCGCGAGCGACTGCGCTTCCAGCAATGACATGCAGAGAGCATAACACCGGAGCGGGACTGGTGTCTTGAAGAGGCCGCCAGCCTTTGACATCCCAGGAGCAGCTAGTGATACTGTGGACTCACCATGAGGGACGAAACTAAGTGGACTGGCAAGAAAGCTCGTAGTGGGAGACGCCTAATCTCAGCCCGGCGCGCATCCGCCGATGCTCATGCTCGTGAGTTTCCGGTCCCTCCGACAGTTGACGCAGGTCGGAGTATTGACTGGGCCGCCGTTTGGGAGTGGGTGGATTCCTTGGGAGTTGAGGTAGGGGAGCGTCCAACAAGGCGCCGGACGTATGATGACCGGGCCTGATCCGCCGAGCTATGCTTGAACTAGACTACATAACTGTACGGGGCTTCAAGAGCATTGCCTCGATAGAGAAGCTTAGGCTCGGTCCCCTCAATGTACTCATCGGCCCGAATGGCTCCGGCAAGTCCAACTTCATCGGTGCCTTCTCCTTCCTGAACGCTATACGGTCGGGCAGACTGCAAGACTACGTGATCAGGGCGGGAGGCGCGGACAAGGTTCTTCACTTTGGGGCCAGGCACACGGACGAGATATACATCGACATCTCCTTTCAGGATGGCATAAACCGGTACGAGATTACCTTACAGTCAGCCGGAGCTGATGAGTTGGTCCCAGGGTCTGAGCATGCCTACTTCTGGGACAAGTCTCGATGCCCCACACCATACGAGATATCCGTTGACCGTGCTGGCAAGGAGGCGGGGATCTCCAGCCCCGGGGTTCGCCGTGTAGTGGGGTATGTCCGGGATCACCTGAATCGGTGGAAGCTCTACCACTTTCACGACACCAGTTCCAATTCCCCTATGAAGAAGACTGCCGACGTGAACGACAATCGACACCTGCGCCCGGACGGGTCGAACCTTGCGGCTTTCCTCTATCTGCTTAGCAGGGAACACCAGGACTCCTACAACCTCATCACGCGCACGGTGAGGCAGGTTGCCCCGTTCTTTGACGGATTCCAGCTTGAGCCGCAGTTGCTGAATCCAAGCAAGATCCTCCTGGAGTGGCGTCACGCGGGCACGGATGCCTATTTTGACGCGTCGTCGCTCTCCGACGGAACGCTCCGGTTCATGGCGCTAGCCACCCTGTTCCTACAGCCGGAGAAGTTCCGTCCGTCCGTGATACTGGTCGACGAGCCCGAGCTGGGTATGCACCCATACGCCATCACCCTCCTGGCCTCACTGATGAAGCAGGCTGCAGTCGAGACCCAGGTGATCGTATCCACGCAATCGTCGTTGCTGCTGGACCACTTCGAGCCTGAGGACGTGCTGGTTGCGGATCGCATTGACGGTGGCACCTGTCTCACTCAGCTCGACAAGTCCGAGTTGGAGCCGTGGCTAGGGGAGTACAGCCTTGGCCAGCTCTGGGAGAAGAACGAGCTGGGTGGGCGCCCCAAGAGTGAGTGACACGTGCCTCGGCTGCTGATACATGTGGAAGGGCAGACGGAGGAGAGCTTCGTCAACCAGGTTCTCGCCCCACACCTTTATGCTCGTGGGTATACGAGCATAGGCGCAAGACTACTAGGAAACGCCCGTCAGCGTAGCCGACGCGGAGGTATTAGGAACTGGCACTTGGTACGTCAAGGGATTCTGCACCACTTGAAGCAGGATCAGGGAGTCCTTGTCACTACCATGGTGGACTACTATGGGCTCCCACATACATGGCCTGGACGAGCCAACGCCCCGTCGTTACCTTTCCTTGACCGGGCCTCTGCGGTCGAGGGCGAGCTCCTGAAGGACGTGAGCGATGCATTGGGCACGAGCTCTGATCCGAGCCGCTTCATACCATACGTAGTGATGCACGAATTCGAGGGATTGTTGTTCAGCGATCCTAGTGGCTTCGGCCGAGGCGTGGGAAGAAGCGACCTGACACCGTCCTTCAGAGCAATTCGCGAGGACTTCGGTACCCCCGAAGAGATCAACGACTCACCCGACACCGCCCCCTCCAAGCGGATTGAGGATCTAATGTCTAGCTATCAGAAGCCCCTCCATGGTTTGCTGGCCTGCCAGGAGATCGGACTAGAGGCTATCCGAAGGGAGTGCCAGCAGTTTTCTGATTGGGTAGATCGCCTGGAGCAACTGGTCAGCTAGCTCACTGCTCCTCCCGTTCTGGTCGCTTTCTCCCATTTGTGGCAGCTGTGACGCGCCCCATTTCGGCGAACATCGGTGTGGGGTTTCATTGCGGTTGCCCGCGAGTGTGGTGATATAATCGAATTACCCCGTTCCCGTGTGGAGTGTTGCGTGAAAATAACCCAGGAAGAGGTCGTGGACCGCCAGACCGTTCTCGAGATCGAGCTAGAGGACGCTGATATGGTGCCCTTCCTCGATCGGGCTTATCGCAGGGTCGTCCAGCAGACCAACGTTCCAGGCTTCCGCAAGGGCAAGGCGCCCCGGTCGATCATCGAGGGTATTCTCGGCAGGGAGAGGCTCGTGGCGGAGTCTCTGGACGACGTTCTCCCCGCAGTCACTCACCAGGCAATCGTCGAGCAGGAGCTCGACGCCGCCGGCACTCCCCAGGTTGAGCTGGTAGCCCTCGATCCGGTCACCGTGAAGGCCACGGTCCCCCTCACGCCCGCCGTCGAGCTGGGCGGCTACCTGGATATCAGGGTGGAGGAGGACCCGGTCGAGGTTGGTGACGAGGACGTCGACGCGGAGATCGAAGGCCTCCGGGAGCGTGAGGCCGTCTGGGAGCCCGTCGAGAGATCGGTCCAAATGGGCGACCGCATCACCATGGCGGCCGTTGGCCACGTCGGCGAAGAGTCCATAATCGACACGACCGACACCGAGTACATGGTCGACGAGGAGGCCGGTCTGCCTTTCCCGGGTTTCGCCGAAGAGGTGGTCGGCGCCGAGGTAGACTCCCCAGTAGAATTCCACCTGACCATACCGGACGACCACTTCAACGCCTCACTCGCCGGCGAGGAGGCCCACTTCCTGATCACCGTGAAGGAGATCAAGGAACGAAGCCTGCCCGATCTCGACGACGAGTTAGCGAAGGGGATAGGCGACGGCTTCGACACGCTGGAGGAGCTCCGAGAGTCCGTCCGATCCCGGATAGCGTCCGAAACAGAGCAGGCCCGCGATATGAAGCTGAGAGAGGATGCCCTCGACAAGCTGGTGGAGGGCGCCGAGTTCGACATCCCTCCGCTGCTGATCGACCACGAGATACAGCTCATGACCGAGAGGCGTGACGAGTTCGTCGGTCGGATGAACGTGACGCTCGAGGAGTACTACAAGTTCGCGGGCACATCTGAGGAAGAGCAACTGGAGGAGATGAAGGAGCAGGCGGTGGGCCGGTTCAGCCGGACCCACGCGCTCTACAATCTCGCCAAGGCCGAGAGTGTAGAGGTCCCGGACGAGGAAGTGGAACAGAGGCTCGCCGATCTTCGAGAGAGTGCATCCGAAGACGGGTCGAACCTGGACGAGAGCAGCCTCGACAGGCCCGAGGCGGTCGAGACGATACGTGAGTCCATGCTGATAGGGAAGGCCATGGACCGCCTGGTGGAGATTGCCACGGGCCGGGCCGCCGGCACAGCAGACGACGACAGCGCCCCAGACGACGACAGCACCCCAGACAACGAAGGAGAGAAAGAGGAATGATCCCCAACGTCAACAACATCATCCCCATGGTCGTCGAGAGCGGCGCCAGGGGCGAGAGGGCTTACGATATCTACTCGCTGCTCCTCAAGGAGCGCATCATCTTCCTGGGCACGGGCATCAACGACCAGGTCGCCAACGCCATCATCGCCCAGCTCCTGTTCCTGCAGCGGGAGGACCCCGACCGCGACATCGAGCTGTATATCAACTCGCCGGGAGGCTCCGTCTACGCCGGCCTCGCCATCTACGACACGATGCAGATGATCCGCCCGGACGTGGCGACATACTGCGTGGGCGCAGCCGCCAGCTTCGGCACCGTGCTGCTCTGCGCCGGGACCAAGGGCAAGAGGTACGCGCTCCCCAACGCCACCATCCACATGCACCAGGTTATGGGCGGCGTGCAGGGTCAGGCGGCCGACATCGAGATTCATGCCAAGGAAGTCCTGAGGCTGGAGGCTGCCCTCTGCAGGATCATCGCCGACAGGACCGGCCAGTCATACGAGAAGATCGCCGCCGATTCCGATCGCGACTTCTTCCTCAGCGCGGAGGGCGCGAAGGAGTACGGCCTGATCGACGAGGTCCTTCCGACCAGGGTCGATGAACAGGAGCAGGCGGCGGACTAGGCTCTACCAGGTACGGAAAGCCCACGACAGCCGGAGGCCATCAAGAGCACATGACTACACCCAAGAGCGGTCAGCCCAGCTACCATTGCTCCTTCTGCGGAAAGGCGCAGGGCCAGGTCGAGAGACTGATCGCGGGCACGGACCGTGTCGTATTCATTTGCGACGAGTGCGTTGTCCTGTGCGGACAGATTCTCACCGACGACCGCCCCTCCGTCTCCCGAGACGCTTCGGGCATGAAGGCCAAGGGCGTGTCTCCCAAGTGGCTCTACGACAAGCTCAACGAGTACGTGGTCGGCCAGGACCGGGCGAAGAAGGTCCTCAGCGTTGCCGTCTACAATCACTACAAGCGCGTCTGGTCCAACCAGAAGACCACCGACGTAGAGCTGCACAAGTCGAACATCCTCCTCACGGGTCCCGCGGGCTCCGGCAAGACCCTGCTGGCCGAGACCCTTGCAAGGGTCCTCGACGTCCCCTTCGCCATCGCCGACGCCACGTCCCTTACGGAGGCAGGCTACGTGGGTGAGGACGTCGAGAACATCCTGCTCCGCCTGATCCAGGCCGCAGACTTCGACGTGAGCCGCGCCGAGCAGGGGGTCATATACATCGACGAGATAGACAAGGTCGCGCGGAAGAGCCCAAACCCGTCCATCACCCGCGATGTTTCGGGCGAAGGCGTGCAGCAGGCCCTCCTCAAGATCATCGAGGGGTGCGTCGCAAGCGTCCCGCCCCAGGGAGGGCGCAAGCACCCGCACCAGGACTTCCTCCAGATCAAGACCGACAACATCCTCTTCATGTGCGGCGGCGCGTTCGAGGGCCTGGCCGACATTGTCGAGTGGCGCATTACCAAGGACAGGACCAAGATCGGGTTCAGCTCTCCCAGCCTGGTGGAAGAAGCCGGGGACGGCGAGTACGACATCCTCGAACACCTCACGGCGGACGACCTGCTGAACTACGGGTTCATCCCGGAGCTCGTGGGCAGGCTGCCGGTCACCGTGAGCCTGGCCAAGCTAGACCGCGATGCCCTTGTCAGCGTCCTCACCGAGCCCAAGGATGCCCTGGTCAAGCAGTACCAGGCCCTGTTCCGCATGGACGACGTCGAGCTGGAGTTTACGGAAGAGGCGCTCGAGGCCGTTGCCGACGAGGCCCTCAAGCTTCAGACGGGCGCGCGCGGCCTGAGGGCGATACTCGAGCAGACGCTCCTCGATGTCATGTACGAGATACCCTCGCTGAAAGACGTCACACGCTGCACCGTCGACAAGGACTCCATCCTGGACGACGTGCCCGTGTCCCTCGAGACGGCGGACGCGGAGCTGTTCCAGCTCTCTTCGCCGGAGCAGAAGTCGGCCTAGGCGTTACGGAGAGCTTCCAACACCGACCCTAACGGTTCAGACCCCTGTTCCTCCTGACCTCAGGAATGAGCTCCAGCGCGCGCTCCTTTGTCCTGGGATGTCCGAAACTCAGCGCTATTCCCAGGTCGGCCAGCGCATTCTCGGTGTTGCCCATCCGCGCATGGATCTGGCCGCGGAGAAGGTGGGCCTCGCCGTTGAGCGGGTCCAGGTCAACAGCGCTGTCGAGCTCGACAAGAGCGGACACAAGTTCGCCCCGCTCGTATAGGCGCTCCGCCTCGTATATGTGCGAGCTGGGATTGTCGGGAAACGTCAGGGTTGCCGCCAGGATTCCGGCTATGGCAAGGACTCCTAGTGCGGCGGAGATGAGGCCCCTGCGACGGAGGGCCCAGTCTGCCAGGGGGAGACCAGTGGTGACGCCTGGACCTGTAGCATGCCGCGGCAGGACTGCCAGTCCCAGGGCCGCTCCTCCCAGCAGACCGCCGACGTGGGCCCAATTGTCGACCCCCGGGCTGGCGAGTCCGTTCAGCAGGTTTATCGCGGCGAGGAACAGCACCGTACTGATCTCGCGCTGGCCAAGCCGGCCGAACTCCTGCCTGTTCACGAACAGGTACACGACCAGCGCGCCCAGGACGCCGAAGATCGCTCCGCTCGCACCGGCGGAACGGACGGCGGGACTTGCCAGGTAGCTGAGTGTGCTTCCCGCCAGCCCCGATCCGACGTAGACCACAGCCATCCGGAGGGGCCCGCTGGTGCGCTCGAACGCTGTCCCAAAGACGAACAGCCCCAGGCTGTTGAAAGCGATGTGCACGAAACCGATGTGCAGGAAGATTGCCGTCAGCAGCCGCCAGTACTGTCCCTCCATTACCAGGGGGCCGAACAGCGCTCCGAACTTGTCCAGCACGGTGGGGTCCTGCGAGCCCCCCGCACGCTCCATGAGCGCGAAGACCACGAGGTTCGTTGCCACCAGCAGGTATGTCACGAACGGCGTGCGGTCGGACCCCGGCAGCGTCCACCTGGACATCATGCGGGCAAGCCCTCGGCGTCCGTATAGAGTCTAGCGGCGGCCACGGAGCTCCATCATCAGCGCCAGGGCATTGGAGCGCGTGGCCCGGTCGCCGGCCTGGCTGTACCTGATGGCCGCACCGAGGTCTGCGACCGCGCCGTCGACGTTGCCCTGCTCGGCGCGAATAGTCCCCCGCAGGTAGTAGGCCCTCGCCAGGGTCCTCTCCAGGCGCAGGGCCTCGTCCAGCTCGGGGACCGCGCCCGCTATGTCGCCGGCCTCGATGCGCCGCTCCGCCAGGAAGAGACGCGTATACGGATTGTCCGGCAGTGTGAGCGTGCCTATTGCCGCTCCAAGCGCCAGGATGCCCGCGGCGGCGGGCACAGCCCACCACCTGGACAGGGGCGGCGGCTTCCATATGTACCCGGGTGGCTGCCATTCCAGGACCATCGCGGGCCTGAGGGTTGGCGAGAGCGCCAGCCCAATTGCTGCACCTCCTATCAGGCCGCCCAGGTGTGCCCAATTGTCTATGCGCGGAGTCACGAGGCCGTATGCCAGGCTGATTCCGGCCATCACCGCGACCGCCGCCAGGTTGACCCACGCCTGTTTCCCGATGGTGTTCCTCTGCACGGCGAAGAAAGCCCCCAGCGCCCCCAGCACGCCGAATATGGCTCCGCTTGCGCCCGCACCGATGGCGATTGAGTTCATCCCGAAGCTGAGCACGCTCCCGGCCAGGCCCGCGATGACGTATATCGCCCCGAACCTCAGGTGGCCGTAGGTCCTCTCCACGATGCCTCCGAAGAGCAGCAACCCGAGCCCGTTGAACACGATGTGCGGAATGTCGGCGTGGAGGAACATCGCCGTCAAGAGTCGCCAGTACTGGCCGTCCGCAATCAGCGGACTGAACATCGCGCCGTAGTCGAGCAGGACTTCCGGGTCGTCTCCGGCGCCCGATTGCTGCGCCGCGAAGAACACCAGGAGGTTGACCACCAGCAGGGCATAGGTGACCACGGGCCGCCGCCGGGCCGCAGGTCTCGATTCGCGAAGCGAGAAGTTCATCCCGTACATCCGGACAGTTTCTACATCTTGCAGTCTAAGAAGGTGCCTATGTTCTACGATACATGAGGCCCATCTTCGCCCTCAACCGGGAAGGACCCGGCAGCTCTCTTCCAGGGCGGCGACGGACGTGTCCGGTTGTATTGGGGTGTGACCGGGTACACATACTTGCCTGGGAGACGGTCTCAATGTAATGTTCACTCTGGCGCAGCCCATGTAGAATGCTCACAGCATTGCAACTCTTCACCGGACCCTGGATGGAGCCTGGGAGGCACTCTCGATCGTGACAACGGCCTCACAGAATCCCAAGTACGAGGCGCACGAGAATCCGCCCCTGCCGAAGACGCTGGGTCTCGGTTCCCAGTTCAGCCTCCTCGCCTCGGCTACCCTGCTTGTAACGCCCGTCATCGTGGCCAAGCAGTCTGGGTTGGGGGACGACTACCTGACGTGGATGGTCTTCGCCTCCCTGATAGTCGTGGGGCTCTCCACGCTTGTGCAGGTGAGGGGCATCGGGCCCATCGGGGCGCGAGCCGTCCTTCCCTTCTTCACGGCAGCCTTCTCGATACCTTTCTGCATCAGCGCCGTCGCGGACGGGAGCCCCGCGACCCTGTCTACCCTTGTCCTCTTCTCTGCTGTGGTGCAGTTGTTCATATCCAAGTGGCTCTTCATCCTGCGGAGAATCGTCACTCCAACCCTGGGCGGCATCGTGATGATGATCCTCTCCATCACGCTGGCCTCTGTCGTCTTCCATCTGCTGGATGAGGCATCCCAGGAAGAGCCCACGGCTGCGCCGCTGACCGCCCTGGCCACGCTGGTGGTGGTCGCTGCGCTCATGCTCCGCGGCACGCCCGTGCTGCGCCTCTGGGGCCCGATGATCGGCATAGCTGTCGGCTGCGGGGTTGCGGCTGCATTCGGCATCTACGACATCGACAGGGTGGTGCAGGCGCCGTGGATCGGGCTGCCGTCAGAGTGGTATGGGCTGGAGCTCGACTTCGGCGTCACGTTCTGGGCGCTCATGCCTTCCTTCCTGTTCCTGGGCGTCATCATCTCCATCCAGGTGAACGGCGAGTCGATCGCCATGCAGCGCGTCGCATCGCGCGAGGCCCGGGCCATAGAGTTCCGCGAAGTCCAGGGCGCCCTTTCGGGGGCCGCGGTCTGCAATCTGATCGCCGGGGCCTTCGGCGCAGTGCCCAACGCGGTAAACCCGGCCATCGTCGCCTTTACACAGGTCACCGGCGTCGCTTCCCGCATGATCGGCTACAGCATCGGCCTCATGTTCATCGCGGTGGCGTTCCTCCCCAAGGTGTCGGGCCTGCTCAGCACCCTGCCCGGGCCCGTCATGACCGGATACCTCCTGATGGTTACGGGCACACTGTTCGTCGACGGCGCGCGAACGGTGATAAGCACCGAGCAGGTCAGGCAGAGGCTCATCGTCGCGGGCGTCGCCTTCTGGATTGCAGCGCCCTTCCAGTTCAAGCTCTTTGCCCTGCCGGACGTGAAGGCTCTATGGGGCGGAGAGATACTGGACGGCCTGCTCAAGAGTGGCATAACCACCGGGGGCATCGCCGCCATCGTGATGCTCCTCTTCCTGGAGTTCACCAGCCGCAAGGGAATGCGTTTCGAGTCCAGGCTACAAGCCGACTCTCTGCCTGAGCTCAATGAATTCATAGCCAGTTTCGCCGACCGCAGGGGCTGGGACGCCGAGATGAAGGAACGGCTGAGCGCGGTTGCGGAGGAGACTCTCCTGACGTTGGCGCCGTTGGACCTCTTTGCAGACGATGAAGAAGAGGACGACGGTCGGCGCCTGGTCGTACTGGCGACCAGCGACGGCCCGGTGGCCGACCTGGAGTTCATGGGCGGCGGCGACGCCGCGAACCTCGAGGACAGGATCCGGCAGCTCCAGCAGCACGACGAGGAGACCCCGTCGGAGAATGAGATTTCGCTGCGGCTCCTGCGTCGCTACGCCTCGTCAGTGAGGCACCAGCAGTACCACGACGCCGACATAATCACGGTCCGCGTCGGTCCCCCGGGCACCCAGTAGCCCCCGCCAATCTCGTGCAATTGAGGTGAGCAGTTGCGAATAGTCGACGAAGGAATCATCTCCCTGCGGCCCGGCCGCCACGCATACATGCCGGGAATAGAGCCGCTGCCCGACGGCTCGTTCATCGCCTGCCAGTTCACCGCGGCCCACTTCACGGCCTCCGACGCGAAGATCGAGATCCTGCGCTCTACAGATGGGCTCTCGACCTGGACTAACGAGGGCGAGATCAAAGGCCCGGGCGCTGCAGAAGAGGGGTGGTCGTACAGGGGCGCCCGGATATACGGCGTACCCGGAGGACGGCTGCTGATGAAGACGACGCGCTTCGATACGGGGCAGATCTCCGAGACGTTCGACGCCTCGTCCGAGACACTCCAGCAGCCGGAGAACATCATCCTCTGGTCCGACGACGCGGGCCGCACGTGGTCCGCTCCGCAGCTCGTCGATGTCCCAATCGACCTGTCGAAGCTCACCGCCAACGGCTCCGGCGACCTGCTCCAGATCGCCCCGGACCGCTGGATGTACCCCCTCGAGACATGGAAGCCCGTCGGCTACGACGGCCCGCCCGACCAGAAGGCCCTCGCCCTCTTCTCGTCCGACCAGGGCGCGACGTGGGGCGAGTTGACCGTGGTGGCGGACGACACCACAGGCGCGATGAACTGGTGGGACCACGTCGGGACCATCCTCCCGGACGGCCGCATATACGAGACGGTCTGGGCCCACGTCTACCGAGAAGTGAAGGACCTGCCGAACCACTGGATTGTCTCGGAAGACCAGGGCCGCACCTGGTCCGCTCCCCGGCCCACGAATCTCATGGGCCAGATGTGTGCCCCCGTCGCCCTCCCCGACGGTAGGGTCGCCGCAATCTACGCCTATCGCCGCGAGCCCCAGGGCATCAGGGTAGCCGTCACCGAGGACCTGGCCCACTACACGGACGAGACCGTGGTATTCGACGCCGGGGACGAGGCCATCCTGGGCAGCCCCGACAACACCAGCCTGGCCCTCAACATGGCCCAGGGGTTCGGACGCCCCGGCGGCAGGCTGCTGCCCGACGGCGACCTGCTCGTCTTCTACTGGGGCACCCGGGATGGCGTCTCCCATACCCGCTGGGCACGCCTGAGGGCATAGCCCCCCAGGACCGTGGCGCTGATGTGGAGGAACACATGAGGATTACCGACGTGAAGCCCCTGATTGCCCGCGGGGCCGTGCGCAACATGATGATCGTCAAGATCGAGACGGACGCTGGCTACTACGGCTGGGGCGAGTCGGGCCTGGTCGGGCGGGAGCTTGCCGTCAGGGGCGCGGTCCAGCACTACCGCGAGTTCCTCATCGGCAAGGACCCGCGCAGGATCGGCGCTCTCTGGCAGGAGATGTACCGCAGCCAGTACTTCGAGGGCGGCCGGGTGCTGACCGCGGCCATCTCGGCCATAGACCTGGCGCTGCACGACGTGGTCGCCCGCAGCCTGGACGTGCCCGTCTACCAGCTCCTTGGCGGCGCCCAGCGTGACTGGGTGCCCTGCTTCACTACCTCGCACGCGGCCATGGGGCCAGACGCCGTCGAGGACGCGAAGCGGCTGGTGGTAGATGGCTGGCCGTCCATCAGGTTCACCTTCGGCGTGCCCGAGACGGGGGGCGACCCGAACCTGTTCGAGCCCCGCGAGTCGATAGCCATGACCTCCGAGTGGATGGTGAAGATGCGGGAGGCCGTCGGCAGCGCGCCCGTGTTGGGCATGGAGTACCACCACAGGCTCAGCGTTGCCGAGGCGGCCTCGTTCTGCCAGCGGATGCCGCCCGGGACGCTCGACTTCCTGGAGGAGCCGATCCGGGACGAGACCCCCGCCGCCTACGAGGCGCTCCGGCGCATGACCGACGTGCCCTTCGCCATAGGCGAGGAGTTCGCGAGCAAGTGGCAGTTCCTCCCATACATCGAGGGCGGGATAGTCAACTTCGCCCGCGTCGACATATGCAATGTTGGCGGCTTCACCGAGGCGATGAAGGTCGCCGGCTGGTGCGAGGCCCACTACATCGATATGATGCCGCACAACCCGCTGGGTCCGATCAGCACCGCGGCCAACCTCCACTTCGCTGCGGCCGTGCCCAACTACGCCTGGCTCGAGGAGCGGACGCAGGACCTGGTCTTCGGCCCGGAGATGTTCCCCGTGCAGCCGCAGATCGAAGGCACCCGTTTCCGTGTGCCGACCGGCCCAGGGCTTGGAGTGGAGTTCAACGAAGACGCCGCCGGAGCCCCGTTCGAATTCTGGGAGGCCCAGCACCTCCACCGCCGCGACGGCTCCTACACAAACTACTAGCAGCTCAACGTCTTGGCACTGATGGACAACGAGACCACGGTTGGCAGGGGCGGACCCACGTGTCCGCCCGCAAGAGGCGACCGGCCATGACCGGGATTCCCCACAGCGCCTCGGGCAAGCCCGCTAGCCTGGTCGCTCGGGATGCCGCCCTCAGGGCAGGCGAGATCCTGGTCGAACGCTTCCGCACGGCCATCAGCGTCTCCTACAAGGGCCGCGGCAACATAGTCACGGACGTGGATACCGAGGTGGAGGAGGAGGTGCTCGGCATCCTGCAACGCGAGTACCCGGACATGGGGCTGCTTGGCGAGGAGTCGTCGGGCGCACACGCCGGGAAGGGCTACGTTTGGATCGTCGACCCGCTCGACGGCACCCGCAACTACGCGTCGGGCATACCCTTCTTCTCGACGGTGGTCGGCCTGGCCCTCGACGGCGAGGTGCTAGTCGGCGTGAATTACGACCCGGTGCGCGAGGACCTGTTCGAGGCCGAGCGCGGCAGCGGCGCGCACCTGAATGGGCAGCGCGTCACCGCATCGGAGCGTACGGAGCTTGCCGAGTGCATCATCGGCACCGATTTGAGCTACAACAACGAGGGCGCGGCGAACGGCCTCGAGGTCATCCGCGAGATCTGGCCCGGCATGCAGACCGCGCGCATCATGGGGTCGGCGGCTCTCGGGCTGTCGTACGCGGCGACGGGCCGGACGGACCTCTACTTCCACCACCGGCTCGAACCGTGGGACCAGGTCGCCGGGATGCTGCTCGCCGAGGAGGCCGGAGGCGTCGCCACCGACAGGACGGGCAGGAGGGCAGGGCTGTACAGCGACGGTATCGTGGTGTCGAGCCGCGCCCTGCACTCCGAGTTCATGCGTCGCACTGAGGGCATGGCCTGGCGGAAGCCCACCGGGGCAATCGTCTAGACTAGAGTCTGCGGCTCGCTGAAGGCCAGGAAGAGCTTCCCCGACTCGGGGACGAGCGACACGCGGGACCCCGGCGCGACTGCCGCATAGGACAGCTGCCGGCACCTCAGCGCCGCCCCCGACGGCATCTCCACGTCCAGGACCGTCGCCTCGCCGAGGAACTCGCGGGCCCGGACAACAGCGGGCCCCTCCCGGTCCGGCCTCACCTGGAAATCGTCGGGCCTCGACAGCAGGACTACCCGGGTCCCCTCCCTGAGCGCCCCATTGGTGCTCCTAAACGGCAGTGCGCCGATCTCCGTCGCGGCCATCCCGTCGCGAATCTCGCCGGCGATGAAGTCGCCGGTCCCTACCATCCTCGCCACGAACTGCGTCGCCGGCGACTCGTAGATCATGTTGGGCGTGTCCACCTGCTCGAGCCGTCCGTTCCTTACCACGCCCACCCGGTCACCTATGGCGAACGCTGCCTCCTGGTCGTGGGTCACTATTATCGTCGCGGAGCCGCTCTCACGGAGGATGCTCCCCACCTCTCGCCGCATTTCGCGGCGCAGGCCCGCGTCCAGGTTGCTGAACGGCTCGTCCAGCAGCACGGCCGCCGGTCGGGGGGCGATGGTGCGGGCGAGGGCGACCCTCTGCTGCTGTCCCCCTGAGAGCTCGTGGGGGTAGCGGCCCTCCAGTCCTGCGAGCTTCACCAGCTCGATGACCTCGGCCAACCTCCGGTCGCGCTCGCTCCCTTGCAGCCTGTGCAGCCCGAAGGTCACGTTCTCCGCAACCGTCTTGTGCGGGAAGAGCGCGTACTCCTGGAACACCATGCCGACGTTTCTGCGGTCCGGCGGCACGTGCTGCGACGCGCCCGACACCACGCGGCCCTGGACGCTGATCTCGCCACCGTCCAGCCTCTCGAACCCGGCGATGAGGCGCAGGAGGGTTGTCTTCCCGGCCCCGCTCGGGCCGAGGATGGACAGCACCTCCCCCGTCCGGAGCGCGAAGCTGACTCCGTCGACGGCGGGCGCCGGGCCGAAGCTCCTGGAAACGGCCGTGCACTCGATTACGGGCGCGCTCATGTTCACCTTGTGCCGAAGTATCCGGGACGGTCCCGCGCGGCCAGGTAGGCCATCGGGACCGACGACATGAGGATGATCATCAGTGCCGGGACCGCGGCCCGGGCGAAGAACGCCTCCGAGGACGCCGACCAAACCGCCGTCGCCAGCGTCTCGAAGCCCAGCGGGCTCAGGATGAGCGTGGCGGGCAGCTCCTTCATGGACACCAGGAACACGAGCGCTGCCCCGGCCAGCACTCCCGACCGCACCAGCGGCACGGTGACTCGCGCAATCACCTGGCTCGAGCTCCATCCCAGGCCGTGCGCCGCCTCCTCCAGGCTGGGGCTGACGTGGTGCAGGGCGGCCCTGGTCGCTCCCAGCGCCGCGGGGAAGAAGAGCACGATGTAGGCAAACACGAGCAGCCAGGTCGTCTGATAGAGCGGCCGGGCGTAGTTTGCGCCGAAGAACACCAGCGACAGGGCGACGACCACACCCGGCAGGGCGTACCCCGTGAACGTGAGGCGCTCCAGCAGCCGGCTCACCCTGCCGGGATGCCGGACAACCAGGACTGCCAGGGGAATGGACAGCGCTGCTGCGGCACCTCCGGCCAGCAGCGACACCAGAACCGAGTTCCTGGCGGCCTCGAAGAAGAGGAAGAGCGGCTCGCCCGACAGGGCTCCCCTCACCAGCCACTGCAACAGCACTATGGCCGGCAGGGCCAGCGACAGTGCGGCTATCCCACCGCACAGCAGCAGCGCGGGCCACTTCCACCGGCCCAGCTGCACCACCCTGGGACTGCGGGGCGCACCGGAGCCGTTCCTGTGGTAGCGGAGCCGCGCCTGTGTCCGCCCCCCCAGCAGGAGGATTGCCATGGCCATCGCGACGACAACCAGCGAAAGGACCGCGGCAATCGAGCGGTCGAACGAGGACTCGTACTGCTGGAAGATCACCCAGGTGAAGGTCTGGTATCTCATGAGTGACACGGCGCCGAAGTCGCTCAGCGTGTACAGCGCCACCAGCAGCGAGCCTCCGGCGATGGCCGGTCGGAGCTGCGGCAGGGTGACCCGGAAGAGCGCGCTCCACGGCCCGTGCCCGAGGCTTCGCGCCGACTCCTCGGCGGCCGGGTCCAGCCCGCTCCACGCTCCCCTGAGCGTCAGGAGCAGGTATGGGTAGCTGAGCAGCGCCAGCGTCAGCGTTGCGCCTCCAAGGCCGTAGATCTCCGGAAGGCGGCCGATTCCAAGGGGGTCGAGCGCCTGCTGCAGAAGCCCGCCGGGGCCGAGGGCCGAGATGAATAGGAAGGCCCCGACGTACGTCGGAATCACCAGCGGCAGCACGGTCACGACCGACCACATGCGGCGCATCGGCAGGTCCGTCCTGACCGTCAGCCAGGCTAATGGGATCGCAATGGCCGAGGAAACCCCCGTTACCGTCACTATCAGGAGTGCGGTCCTGGCGAGGGTGCGGGCAGTGTCGGCGCGGAACAGCAGGTCCCAGGCCTCGCCGCTGGCCCCGGCGCTCCGTATCAGCAGGTAGCACAGGGGCAGCAACATCGCCGCCCCGACCAGCATTGCTGGGAACAGCACGATCGGCGGCGCTGCCAGGGCAGGGAAGCGGTGCCCCAGGCCAAAGCCGGGCAGCGGTCGACTAACTGCCTGCATGGTCTGTGCCTGGGCTGATCATATCGTTACAGCGCCTTTTCCGGCCTCTCCCCATTTGACAGGCTAACTGGACGGATATGGGCCTGATCCCTGGGTTGCTTGACGATACGTACCGGCTTGCTTCCTGCTGACAAAGCCAACCCGCCGCATATCGCTTTATCCAGGAGGTTAGTATGTATATCCATGGAAGGAAAGTCAAGACTTTCCAACCTGTTGTAACCGTCATACCGGCGCAGGCCGGTATCCAGTGGGGGCGGGGCCATGTTGGATCGCCCCGGACTGGGCTTTCTGACTTCCGGCACAGACAGGCGAGATTGAACCATGCGCCCATATTTGATAACTTCAATGGCAACCAATTCCACGAGCTAACCATTTGGCGACTGCCAAGCAGAAACCGGCCCGATCGAATGAAGAAGAGACACGCCTGTCGATGTCGACGGAGAACTACCTCCTGTCGATATTCCGCCTGCAGGAACAGCAATCCAGGCTCAGCCTGACCCAGCTCGCCGACCATCTCAGGACCCTGCCCGTTGCCGAGGGACTGGGCACGTCGCTCCCATCCGTCAGCGCGATGATTCGCCGCATGAGTCGCGAGGGCCTCGTCGAGTCCGACCAGGACCGGGGTGTCGTGCTGACGGGCGGCGGGCGAATCGCTGCCGAGAGCATTGTGCGGAGGCACAGGCTCGCCGAGCGCATGGTCGTAGACCTCCTCGGGATGGACCTCGCAAAGGCGCACGAAGAGGCCCATCGCCTGGAACATGCCATCTCTCCCGAGCTAGAGGAGAGAATCGTGGAGAAGCTCGGGAATCCGACCACGTGCCCCTTCGGCCACCCTGTCCCGGGAAGCGGCTACACCTCGCCGTCCAACGCGGTCTCTCTCGATCAGGCCGTCCCCGGCACCCCGATGGTCATCGATAGGGTCCCGGAGGACGACCAGGCGCTGCTGGAGTACATGGTCGCAAACGACCTCGTCCCGGGAGCGAAGTTCCACGTCGAGGAGGCGGCCGCCAGCAGGGGAGTCATAACGCTCGTTTGTGACGAACGCCACCTCGCATTCAGCTACGAAGTAGCTTCGCTGATATGGGCCTGTCCCGCCGAATAGCGGAGCGATGCCCGAAATATCGATCACTCAGATGCTGAAGGATTTCGGCGTCACATCTTCCGGCTCCCAGACGGCCGCCAAGGATGCATTGGTCAAAGCCGGGACCATATCCCGTCGCCCCAATCGAGTGAATATCTCTGCGGATAAGATCGACGCGGCCCGGTCTGCACTGGAGGCGGCGTTTCTCTGGCACTGCGGCCACGGAGACTGCCGCCGGGCGGCCTCCTCCTCTGCTTCCGCCCTGCTGGTGGAGCGGCAGTCCTGCCGTATATGCGGCGGCTCCAGAGACCGCAATGCTCTTCAGCGCCTGGGAGAGGCTGCCGACAAGGCCGGAGTGGCGCGTATCCTGGTCGTCGGAGGCACAGGAACGAAGTGGCGAGAGATTCGCGCGGGGTCACCCGCCGGCCTGGAATGGCGCTTCGTGGATGGAGTGAAGTCCCGCGACGACCGCTACTTCCGCGGCGATCGGCGCTGGGCGGACGTCATCATTGTCTGGAGCAGCACACCCCTGGATCACCGTGTGTCCAGTCACTTCACAGGCAAGAACGATGGACGTGTCGTTACAGTGAGCAGACGAGGCATCACCTCGTTGGCGGACGCTGTCGGCGACCACCTTAGACGGAGCAAACTGTAGTGTCGGGTCAATCACAAGGGTGTCCCACACGCGAGAGCTTCGACGTCCTCGTTGCGGGCGGCGGCGGCGCGGGACTGTCGGCTGCCGTAGCCGCTTCGGAGCGCGGCGTGGCTGTCGTCCTGATCGAGAAGGGGGACCGGCTCGGCGGCGCAACTGGCATGTCCGTCGGCACGATCTCCGCTGCCGGCACCGCCCTCCAGGAGGCAGCCGGCGTCCGCGACGACACCGGCACCCACTTCCGGGACTACCTCAAGTTCATGCCGCCCGGCGCGACTCCCGCCGACTACGACCTCGACCTGACCCGCCTGCTCATCGAGTCCGCCCCGGGCGTCCTCCAGCGAATGATCGACCTGGGCCTCCGCTTCACCGGGCCCCATCCAGAGCCTCCGCACTCCGTGCCGCGCATGCACAACGTCGTGCCGGGCCCGGTCGCCTACATCGACGCCCTACGCATGGAGGCCGAGCGGGCAGGGGTGACGGTCAGCACCCAGACCCGCATGGTAGAGCTGCAGAAGGACAGGGTAGGCCGTGTGACGGGCGCGCTGCTGGAAGATTTGGGATCCGGTGGGCGGACTCTGCTCCACGCGCGGCGAGGCGTCGTCCTCGCCACCGGCTACTACAGCGCGAACCAGGACCTGTCTCGCAGGTACGGCCGCCCGCCCGAAATGGAGGGCGTTGGGACGCTGCCCGTAGACTCGACTGGCGACGGCATAGTCGCGGCCATGGATGTGGGAGCGGCCGTTGCGGCGATGGACGGGGGCTCGGCACCCAGCTTCAGGTCGCCCAGGCCGCCCTATGTCAGGCCGGAGCCCCACCTGTTCGACGCCGGTGCAATCCTCGTGGACTCGGAAGGCCGCAGGTTCGCCAACGAGCTCGACAAGCCGGAAGGCGCGGCCGCCCGGCTGCCTGGCGGCGGCCCATTCATCGTATTCGACTCGCAGCTTGCAGACCGGATAGCCGTGGCCGCGGAAGACTCAGGCCCGGGCCGGAACGGCTGGCACGTCAACGACAAGCTGTTCATCTCCACGTTTCCGGCCATCTCCTACGCCTACATCGACGACTACCGGACGAGGACCAGCTACTACTTCGAATCGCCGACGGCCGCCGGTCTCGCCGAGCGGATCGGCGTGCCCTCCGATGCCCTGAAACAGACCCTCGGCGAGGTCGACCGCATCGCCGCCGGCGAGGCCCGCGACCCCTTCGGCCGCGACGCATTCGGCACAGGTCCCCTCAGGCCGCCATTCCACGCCATAGGCCCCCTGAGCATCTCCATAGGGTCGACCGGCGGCCTCAGGGTCGATGCGGAGATGCACGTCCTCGACACGTCCGGCGACCCCATCCCCCGGCTATACGGCGCCGGCATCAACGCCGCCTCCAACGCACTCATAGCCGGCCACGGCCACGCCCTCGTATGGGCCTTTTCCACAGGCCGCATCGCCGGCAACAACGCCGCTGCCGAGCCAGCAACATAGGGAGATTGAATGGGCGAACAGGCAGACCGCTACGCATATCGAGTGATCTGGTCGGAGGAGGACGAGGAGTACGTGGGACTCTGCGCCGAGTTCGAGTTGCTGAGTCACCTGGACGACACCCCCGAGAAGGCCCTTGCGGGCATTCGGGAGTTGGTGGCCTTCTGCGTGGACGATCTGGGCAAGGAAGGCGCCGGGGCAACGCTCGCCTGAGATGGTTGACACGCACCCAGCCCGGCTATACGCTGGCAACACTGCACAACGTCGCGTATAGGGGGCCGTACCGCCGCCCATGAACTTCGGCTTTACCATCCCGACACGGGGGCCGCTCGCTAACCCCGAGGCCATCTCCGCTCTAGCCCGGCGCGGCGAGGAGCTTGGATTCGGGTTCCTGGCGGTCAGCGACCACGTCATCATCCCCAACAGCATCAGGTCGCTCTACCCCTACAGCCCGACCGGCGAGTTCGGCACCGACGGCTCCTGCATGGACCAGCTCACCCTGCTCAGCTTCCTGGCGGGCATGACCGGCCGCATCAGGCTCCTCAGCTCCGTGATGGTGCTGCCGCACCGCAACCCGCTGCTGGCCGCCAAGATGCTCGCGACGGTGGACGTGCTCTCCGGCGGACGGCTCACCGTCGGCTGCGGCGTAGGCTGGATGCGCGAGGAGTTCGAGGTGCTGGAAGCGCCCCCGTACGAGGAGCGCGGACTCGTCGGCGACGAGTACATCCGCGCCTTCCGCGAGCTCTGGACGAGCGATGCGCCCTCGTTCGAAGGCAGGCACGTCAGCTTCTCGGACGTGACATTCGCGCCCAGGCCCGTGCAGCAGCCGCACCCGCCGATCTGGATCGGAGGCGAGAGTCCCCCGGCCCTCAGGAGGACAGGGCGTTTGGGCGACGCCTGGTACCCGATAGGCAGCAACCCCAAGTTCACCATCCGGACGCCCGCCCAGTACGCCGAGGCCGTCGACCGGATTCGCACCCACGCCGAGCGGGCAGGGCGGGACCCCGGCAGCATCGACCTGGCCTACAGCGTCGCCGGTACTGCCGTTCCTGCGTCCACCAGGGCTCCGACCGAGAGGCGGCCCTTCACCGGCGTTCCATCGGACGTCGCCGCCGACATAGCCGCGTTCCGCGAGGTTGGCGTGCGCCACATGAGGATCGGGCTCGAGGCAGACTGCCTGTCCGAGATGCTGGACAACCTCGAAGCGTTCGCGGCTGACGTCATGCCGCTGGTATAGATGTGACGGGGGAGGATGTGCCGTCGTTCTCGTGCAGACGGGAACCCATCCCCGGCCCCACCCCCCCGGATTCCGGCCTTCGCCGGAATGACGGAGTCAGGAGTAGAGATGAAGGCCGTTTACATCCGAGAGCACGGTGGTCGCGAGGTACTCACCTACGGCGACATGCCCGACCCCGTAATCGGGCCCAACGACGTCAAGGTCCGTGTCAGGGCGTGCGCCGTCAACCGAGTCGACGTCTTCACCAGGCTCGGGGTCAGGGGCACCCGGCTGGGCCTGGACCAGCCCCACATCCTGGGCGGAGACGCCGCCGGAGACGTGGTCGAGGTGGGCTCGGAGGTCACCCGCGTCAGGGTGCGCGACAGGGTAGTCATCAACCCGAAGCTGACGTGCTCCCAGTGCCAGTACTGCGTCGCCGGAGAGCATGAGCTGTGCATCAGCCCCAGCATGCTCGGCTCCACGACCAACGGCAGCTACGCAGAGCTCCTGAAGGCCCCGGCCGTCAACGCCGTCAGGATCCCAGACTCAGTCTCCTACGAGGAAGCGGCGGCGCTCCCGACGGTCTTCCTGCCGAGCTGGAACATCCTCGTCAGGAGGGCGAAGCTCCAGGCCTGGGAGACGGCGCTCATCCTCTCGGCGTCCAGCGGTGTCGGCACGGCGGCCATACAGGTCGCCAAGAATGTCGTCGGCGCCAGGGTGATCGCCACCACGAGCACGGACGAGAAGGCCCGCAAGGCCCGTGAGCTTGGCGCGGACGAGGTGATCGTATACACGCGCGAGGACATCAGGCAGCGCGTCAAGGAGCTGACCGAAGGCCGCGGCGTCAATGTCGTCGTCGACCACGTCGGGGCGGACTTCTGGCCGGCCGCCTCGGCCTCTCTCGCGCCGGGTGGGCGCTACGGCATCTGCGGCGTGACGACCGGGTACCAGGTCGACCTGCAGATAGGCCTGCTGTTCCTGCGCAATCAGACGGTGTTCGGCGTCTTCATGGGACGGAAAGAGGACCTGCGGCAGATCGTCGACCTGGCGGGCAAGGGCGTCATCAGGAGCGTCATCCACGAGACATTCCCGCTCCGCGACGCCGCTGAAGCCCACAGCGTCATGGAGTCTCAGAGCCTGTTCGGCAAGCTCATCCTAAAACCGTAGGCCCGCCGCCCTCCCACCCCTCCGACAGCGGGTACTCCTTCATGAACGCCGTCGCCACTGCGGCCAGCACGAGGATACCGAAACCCACGAGGAAAGTGTCGCCAATGGCGTTGGACAGCGCCCCACGGAGGGCCGCCAGCAAGCTCTCGGCCAGTGCCGGATCGCCCGCGCCGCCCAGGGACTCTCGCAGCGACGCGAGGGCGTTGGGGTCGACCACGGCCTGGGGGTCGTTGCCCAGCGCGGCGAGCCGTTCGGGAGGCAAGGTCTCCTTAATGGCCGGTGAAAGAGACTCCGACAGCCCCGACGCAAACCGGCTGGCCATCAGCGACCCCATCACCGCCAGGCCCATCGCTCCGCCCACCGACCGGTAGAACTGCGTCGCCGACGTGGCCGCCCCGAGCAGGCTGTGGGGGACCGCGTTCTGCACGGCGATCGTGAACGACGGGAACGTGATCCCAAGCCCGAATCCCAGTACGACGATGTTGGTCACCGCAACCCCGAAGCTCGTTGCCGGCGACATCGTCGAGACCAGGAATGTCCCGACGCCCATCGCCGCCATGCCGATGAGCCCCTGCAGGCGGTAGTGCCCGCCCAGCCGGGACAGCGCCTGGCCGGATATTGCCGCGCCGACCACGATGCCGAGCATCATCGGCGTCAGGAAGCTGCCGCTGCTCGTAGCCGAGCTGCCCAGGACGCCCTGGAAGAACAGCGGGATGAAGACGATTGTGCCGAACATCCCGAATCCGGTGCAGGCGATCGCGAACATCGCCAGGCTCACCACCCTGTCCCGGTAGATGGCCAGCGGCATGATGGGGTCGGTGGCCCGCATCTCGATCACTATGAGTGAGACTGCGGACACCACAGCAAGTGCGATCAGCCCCACAATCTGGAACGACAGCCACTCATACTGCACGTCCGCCCACGACAGCGCCAGCAGCAGCGACATGATGGCAACGACCAGCGCGGCCATTCCGGCCACGTCTATCTGTCTCGAGACGGACGCGGGCTTCACATTGGGGAAGAACTTGATCAGCAGGAACAGTATCGGCAGTCCCAGGGGCATGTTGATGTAGAAGATCCAGCTCCACGACAGGGTGTCCGTGATGAAACCCCCAAGGGTCGGCCCGATGACCGAGGACATCCCGAACACCCCCGCGACGAAGCCCTGGTACTTGCCCCGGTCCGCCGGCGGGAACAGGTCGCCCACGGCCACGAACGCCAGGGACATCAGCGCGCCTCCCCCGATGCCCTGGATGGCCCTGAACGCAATGAGCTGATTCATCGTCTGGCTCAGCCCTGCAAGCGCCGAGCCGACCAGGAAGACCACCACCGCGGCCACGTAGAAGGTCTTCCGTCCGTACATGTCGGACAGCCTGCCCACGATGGGGACCACCGTGGTGGAGGCAACAATGTATGCCGACGTGATCCACGTGAACCGGTCGAACCCGCCCAGGTCGGCAACGATTCGAGGGAGCGCTGTGCCTACGATCGTCTGGTCGAGAGACGCCAGGAAGAGGCCGAGCATCACGCCCGCCATGGTCAGCACAGTCTGGCGGCGCGTCAGCCTGGGACGGCCACCATCCGGCGCGGCGTCTGGGTTGGGCGCCGGAGATGTCCCGTCTCCGGGGCGCTCCTGGGGCACTACCTGCTACCCGGCACGAATGGCCTCGAGCACCTCGTCTGCGTGGCCGTCCGGCGTCACCTGGGGCCAGACGTTCTGAACGCGGCCCTCTTCGTCGATCAGGAAGGTCATGCGCAGGATGCCGACCATCTTCTGTCCGCGGACCTCCTTCTCGCCCCAGGCCCCGTACGTCTTGATGACCGAATTGTCCTCGTCGGACAGCAGCTCGAAGTTCAGGTTGTACTTGCCGATGAACTCATGGTGCGAGTCGATGCCGTCCGCGCTCATCCCGAGCACCACGGCTCCGGCGTCCTCGATGCCTCCGAGCCCGTCGCGGAATCCGCACGCCTCCACTGTGCATCCGGGCGTGTCGTCCTTGGGGTAGGTGTACAGGACCACCTTCTTGCCCTTCAGGTCGGACAGGGTCACGTCCGAGCCGGACGAGGAGGGTAGGGTGAAATCGGGGGCCTGTTCGCCAACTTGTACTGTCATTGTCTAGTCACTCCTTTGTGAATTGAACATGTGGAGAAGCCCGGCTCAGCCGGGGTCTGTTCTGGGCCGTAGCAGCTCAGGACCGGCCCTGCCGCTCGTGCCATGCCCGTTGCTCGGGCACCATCTGGTCTTCCATGTAGAGCCGGTGGTCGCCCTGGATCTCCTCTATCTCCCCCAGCTCCTGGGCCGAAAGCTCCCAGCTTCCCGCCTCCGCCAGGACCGCCAGATCCTCGGGCTTCCTTGCGCCTACGATGCTCGTGTACACGGCGGGGTGCGCGACGGGCCATGCGATGGCAAGCTGCACGATGTCCCGCCCGCGGTCCTTCGCCCACGCCTGGAGGCGCTGCGTGACCTCGTATGTGCGCTGGAACGACTCGCCCTTGAACGCGGGCCACCCCGAACGCTCGTCGTCGAGCGGGAAGGTGTCGCCCGGCTTGTAGCGCCCGCCCAGCAGTCCCTTGGCCAGGACCGAGTGCGCCATCACGCCGATGTCATTGCGCTGGTACGCCGGCAGCAGGTCGTCCTCGACCTCCCGGAACAGCATGTTGTACCTGGGCTGGCCGCTGTGGATCCGCCCGAATCCGGCGGCCTCGTCGATCTCATCCGCAGAGAAGTTCGAGATGCCGATGTACCTGATCTTGCCGTCGTCCTTGAGCCTGAGCAGGTCGGCCATCGTGTCCTCGATGGGCCGCTCGGTTGCGCGGTGGAGCTGGTATAGGTCGACGCGGTCGGTGCCCATGAGCCGCAGGCTGTTGTTCAACGCCTCGTGGATGTGCTCGGTCGAATGGTCGTCGCCGGACACCTTCGTGGCTATGAAAAGCTCGTCCCGCCGGCCCTTGATCGACTTGCCGATGATCGCCTCGGCGTTCATGTACCCCTCGGCCGTGTCTATGAACGTCAGGCCGGCATCCATAGCAGCGTGCATCGTAGAGATGGCTCGCGATTCCTCGTAGCCGCCGTACGCGCCGCCCAGGGGCCACGTGCCGAAGCAGACCACCGGCACCTCCGGCCCGTCCGCACCCATCCGTTTGAGTCTCATGCCCGCTCCTGAGCCCGACCGCCGGCCGGGGTGATAGCCCGTTAGTCTAGGAGCGCCGTCGTATCTGTGTCAATGCTCAGCGTTGCCCGGGCACTTCTGGCCAGTGGCAGCGCGCTGGTATACTCCCCCTGCCCAAGCCTGTACCAGGGCACAGGACGCACAGCATTTGCCATTACCAACCGCTCACCTCTCGCGGACCGTCACGGCCCTTCGCGACCCGAACTTCCGCCTCCTCTGGCTGAGCAGCGTACTCTCCCTCGCGTCGCGGTCCATGGAAGCGACCCTGCTGACGTGGCTCGTCCTGGATATGACCGACTCCGAGCTCAACGTCGCCCTGGTGGGCGTCTTCGGGTGGACGCCGCTGCTGCTGCTGGGCGTAGTGGGGGGCGCCCTTGCCGACACCACGAACCGCAAGAGGCTGTTCGCGACCACGCTGGCGGTCAACCTGGCGACCGTGGTCGTCCTGGGCGCGGTCCTGGCCCTGGACAGGGTGCAGGTCTGGCACGCATACGCCGCGGTCATGGTCACCGGGTCGTGCTATGCGCTGGGAATGGCGTCGCGCCGCTCCCTCATCCACGACATAGTCGGCCGGGACAGGGTGACGAACGCCGTCGCCCTGGACACCCTCGGCGGGAACACCAGCGCCATGCTGGGCCCGGCCCTTGCGGGATTCCTGATCGGAGGCGTGGGTGTAGCGGCCGGATACGTGGTGCTGGCCGTCGCACTGAGCGCCTCGCTCCTGCTCCTCTGGAAGCTCGTGTCGCCGAAGCACTCGCGGCGCAGCTTCGGGGACCTGCAAGTGGGCAGGACGCTGGTAACCGGGCTGATATACGTCGCCGGCCGCCACACCCTCCTTGCCACGGTTGCCATCGCCTTCGTCATCAACATCACGGTCACGCCCTATGTGAACATGACGCCCGTCATGGCGCGCGACATCCTGGCGGTGCCGCCTGAGCTGATGGGGATACTGCTGAGCGGACACGGCATGGGGGCATTGGTGGGGTCGTTCCTCGTAGCCTCGGCCGCGGCCATCCGGTTCCACGGCCGAGTCTACATCGCCGGCTCGATGCTGCTGCTATTCGCGGTGCTCGTCTTCTCGATATCCAGGTCCTATGCCCTGTCCCTGGCCGTCGTGGTGATTGCGGGACTCGGCAACGCCGGGTTCAACACGATGCAGATGTCGCTCACGATGCTGCTGCCGAGAGACGAGATGCGCGGCGCCGCGCTGGGAGCGATGAGTCTGGGAGTCGGCGGAGGTCCGATAGGCATGCTGATCACGGGCATCGTCGCGAACGCGATGGGCGCGCCCAACGCCCTCTCGATCAATGCCGTAGTCGGCATCGGGGCCCTCTCGCTGATCGCCCTGCTGGTGCCCTCACTGCGGCGCGAGACCGTCCCGGACGGGGACCTCAGGTTGGTTGAACGTCGGTCGACTTGACGGGATAGGTCACGCGGACTGGTAGATGGCTGGCCGATAGCGGGGAGGTGGAATCGGCTTGCCTTCTTCTCTTGCAGACTCTAACCAGGCGGCCATTGCCCTCCTGACCTCTGCCAGTGCTTCCTCGGGGCTCTCGCCAAATGCGGAGCAATACTGAAGATCTGGAATGTCAGCTACGTAACACTCGTCTTCTTCGCTGTACAAGACATTGATGTGGTAGTCCTTCATCCTAGTCCTCCAATGGTAAGTTGTAGCGCTCCACCAAACGGAGAAGCTGACGGATCTGGTAAGGCTTCGCCTCGCCCCTCACGGGTTGGAGGTTGATGCTCTCATGGATGTTCGGTCGTGAAAATATGTGATGACGGCCGGATGTCCTAACTAGCCTGAATCCAAATCCATCCAGGAGATCGACAAAGTCCGCGAAAGCAACATTATAGACCGCGCCCCTACTCAATCGACGGATCAGGCCCCTGCGCTTCATTGGCCCAGCGACGGGTTGAGCGTGTACGTCCCGGTCCAGCTTGACTCGGCGAGGACGTGGCCCTCCATGGCTGCCAGGGCCTCAGGCCCTCCAAATGTGCCCGACAGACCCAGGCTCGGCACGTCCAGCGCGTACAGGGTGAACCGGTAGTTGTGGAGCCTCTCGTCGTTCCACGGCGGGCACGGCCCGTCGTACCCGGCGTAGTCGCCGCCCATTTGCTCGTCGCCCGAGAACCAGTCCGTGTAGTTGTTGATTCCTCGCACCCCGTGGCCGGTGGGCCCCGGGGCCTTGCCGCCCTCCGTCACGCCGTCCGAGTCCATGCCCTCGGGCAGCTCGTCCGCGTCTGCGGGGATGTCCACCAGCACCCAGTGAAAGAAGTCGACCCGAGGCAGGTCGTGGGGGACCGTGCGCCCCTCCTGGTTCACGTCGTCGGGCACCGAGGGCACGTCAGGGTCGACGACGATCACCGCCAGGGACTGGGCCCCCGATGGCACGTCCGACCACCGCAGATGCGGGCTCCGGTTGGGAGCGAACGTCACATGTCCCTCGTCCGCCGGTACACAGAAGGCGAACTCCCCTGGAATGGGGCCGTCGTTCGGGAAGGATGGAATCTCGAGCTTCACGGCGCTCCTCCTATACTGTCGCTCGCGCCCGCATTATACCCAGCCAGCCTCTCCTGGCGCCTATCGCCGGGTCACACGCCCTCGCAGCGCCAGGAGGGCAAGCGTGAGGCTCACTGCCCCGACCCCTGCGATGGATATCAGCCCCTTCACGATCTCCTCCACATCCCATCCGACGCTGACGATCGCGCGCAGCGAGCCGAGCAGGTAGGTGACGGGGTTGTACGTTGCCATCGTCGCCATCCAGCCTGTCATGGCCTCCAGCGGTATGAAGATAGGCGTGAGGAACACGAACGGGAAGAAGATGATGAAGCTCGTGTTGACCGCAGCCGGATTCCCTGTCTTGAGGGCGATGGCGTACGGGAATCCCGCATAGACCAGGCTCCACAGGGCTGCTATGCCCACGAAGGCAAACACCCCCAGCACGCCCGTCTCGAAGCGCACACCTACGGCGAACCCCATCATCAGCACCGGAATCGCCATCACGATCACCAGCGCCACGTCCGCCACCATCAGGCCCAGCAGGAGCGCCAGGCGGCGCACGGGCGTCATTGCCAGCCGGTCGAAGTAGCCGCTCTGTATGTCCAGCACCAGCGTCACCGCCCTGGATATGCCCGTCACGGCAAAGAGCAACGCGACGGGCAGCTGGAACGCCTTGAAGTCGACAATGCCGTTCTGCTCCACGATGTCCTGGAGCGCGCCGATGTTGACCGCGAAGAAGAAGACGGGGATGATGAGAGCCGGTATGACCATCTCGGGGTCGCGCACCACCGAGCGCACCGCCCTCTTCGATACCGCGGCTACGTCGCGGAAGAACCCACCCCTTCGCGCCTGCACTTCGATCCGTTCTGTCGCCGTCATGCTGCCTCTCCTTCGTCGATGTCTGCGTCCACCTCGAGCCGCGCACCCGTGTAGTGGAGGAACACGTCGTCCAGCGTCGCTGTGCGCAGGGTGATCTCCTGCACGGTCGCCCCTGACTGGTCCAGGGCTATCGCCACAGGGCCGACAACCTTGGCGCCCACGTCCACGCTCACAGTGAGCTCATCTCCGTGGACCTCGACGCTCTCGACCCCTCGCACCCGCTCGCAAGCCTTCGCTGCGCCGCTCGTCTCGCCATCTACCTTGGCGACGATTACGTCGGATCCGATCGAGTGCTTCAGTTCGCCGGGCGCCCCCTCGGCCACTATCCTGCCCTGGTCGATAATCCCGACGCGCTCGGCGAGGTGGTCAGCCTCCTCCAGGTACTGAGTCGTCAGGAATATCGTCACTCCTCGCTCGCGGTTGACCCGGCGCACCTCCTCCCAGACCTTGACCCGGCTGATCGGGTCCAGCCCGGTAGTGGGCTCGTCCAGGAACAGGATCTCCGGGTCGTGGATCAGCGCCGCGGCCAGGTCGAGCCGCCTCTTCATGCCGCCCGAGTAGGTGCCGATGAGCCGGTCCATGGCCTCACCAATGTCGACCAGCTCGGTCAGCTCTTCGATGCGCTGTCTGATGACGCGGCCCCTCAGCCCGTACAGGCGGCCCTGCAGGTCCAGCAGCTCACGGCCCGTCTGCTTTTCGTCGAGCGCGGCCTCCTGCAGGGCGGCCCCCATCTTCAGCCGCACGTCCGTGGGCTCCTTCACTATGTCGTGCCCGGCAACCTCGGCGCTGCCGCTTGTGGGCAGCAGCAGCGTCGTCAGCATCCTCACGACGGTCGTCTTCCCGGCGCCGTTCGGACCCAGGAAGCCGTATATCTCGCCGTTGGGGACCGCCAGGTCCACCGAATTCACAGCCCTCACCCCGCCGAAATTGCGCGAGAGGGCACTGGCTTTCACTGCGTATTCGCTCAAATCCAGTCTCCTTTTGATTGCCTTTAGCTTCAAACAGGCGTTCTATAATAATGGCGTGTTTGGACGGTGTCAACATTGGACTATTGGCGCATCGGCGTCTTGCCGAGCCTGGGAGGGACCTCGGGCAGGGTCGGCCCTATACCGTAAGGGCGGATTTCAGACCCTCGCCGGCTTCCGTCCGTTAGTGCTGCCATCCCACCCCAGATTGGCCGATAGTCCGACCGCCCTGGGGGAAGGCTGACTCACGCGAAAACACGCCCAAAGCCCTGGTGTAGGGCCGGAATGCCGGACGGGAGGCAGGCATCGATTGCGTGCGGCCTGCTGAGGCTACTCCGATGGCGGGTCGGCCACTGGGAGGCTCATCGTGAACTCGGCATACTCGCCGTGAGTGCTCTCGGCGGACAGGTCTCCGCCGGCCCGCCTGGCCACGTCGGCCGCAATCGGCAGGCCCAGGCCCGCCCCCAGCGCGCCATCCCTGGTCGAGAAGAATGGGTTGAATATCTTGTCGAACACGTCATCCGCAATGCCGCCGCCGTTGTCCCTGATTCTGACCTCGACCGTTTCCTCCACAACGCGTGTGGATGCGACGAGCTCGGGTTCGTAGCTGTCTCCCAACTCACCCTGCTTCAGCCGCATCGAATAGCAGGCGTTCGACACCAGGTTGACGACGGCCTGTGCGAAGTCCTGCTCCACCAGCGGCACCCGCCCCAGGGACGAGTCCAGGTCGAATGTCGGCTCCACTTTGAAGTCGTCCCACTCCACCTGGAAGGTGTTGCAGCCGGTCTGGACGGCCGTCCGCAGAGCTGCGCCCAGGTTCGTTGGGACCGGCTCTCCGCCTACGACTCCAAGCCCCTGCATGCGTTCGACGATAGCAAGCGCCCGGGCCCCGTTCGTATTGACCCTGTCCAAGCTCTCCGTCAACTCCTCGCCGATCATGTCGAGGGCAGACGCATCCTCGTCCGACATCCCAGTGCGGTAGGTCGCCAGCGTGTCCGTCATCTCGTTGTAGAGCTCCACGGACCCCTCGGAGAAGTTCTTCACGAAGTTTAGAGGGTTGCTGATCTCGTGGGCCACGCCGGAGACCAGCTCGCCCAGGGCGGCCAGCTTCCCCTGCGCGACGAGGCGGTCCTGCATCCGCTGCAGCTCCTCGTTCGCCGCGCGCAGCTCCCCGTACAGGCGCTCCACGAGGTTCAGCCTCTGGACCTCAAGCGCCTGCTGCCGGAAGACCTCCAGCGCGTCTGCAAGCTGCCCGATCTCGTCCTGTCCAACCTCGGGGACCGGAGTCTCGAGGTCTCCGCTCGCCATCGCCCGCATGCGGTCCGACAGCCGGGACAGCTTTCGCACCACTGCGTTGCCCACCCACAGCCAGGCCGCCAGCACGGCCGCAACCACGCTCGCCACGCTCACGATCGCCAGCAGGACACGCCCCTCGTCGAAGGTCTCGACGGCCGAGTCCAGCACGACGGAGGCTTCGAGCCTGGACGCGGCCAGCAGCGCCGAAACGGACTCATCCAGCGCCCGGCTCGACTCATCGAAGGCTGCGGATTGCTCCCTGATCTCGGCCTGCAACGCCAGCTGCAGGCCGCGGGTCACGAACACACCCTGGTCGCCGCTCAGCGCGCCTATCGCTGGATCGACCCCGCCGGAAGACACCGCTAGGAACTCGCTCCCCAAGCTTTCTAGAGTTGCTGCGTCCTCGGCCTGCGATGCCCTGACCAGCGCCGACAGGGGCTTGTCGGACAGTCCGCTGTCGTCGACAAGTATGCTCAGTCTGGACCACAGGCGTGCCGCCGCCGCGTCTGTCTCTGCCAGTGCCGTGCGCTGGAGCTCTATTTCATCAATCACATCGGCCAATTCGAAGGCCGCATCATAAACGGAGTTGGCGCCCGCTTCGAGCGCCGCTACGCCGCTCACCGGGGCCAGGGCGTCTTCCAGTCGCTTGAGGGTCTCGGTTACGGCGCCCGTCTGTACCTGCTCCGAGCCGGAATCGGAGTCGCCCAGCAGTTCCAGCCCTATGGATCGAAGGCGCTCGGCCTCATTGGCGGCGGCCCACGATGCCTCCAGCACCGGCACGGACTCCGACCTGACACGGAAGTTCAGGTCGCCGCTCTCCTCGAAGTAGTAGACACCCACGGCACTGGACGCCAGAGTCAGGAGCACCGCAAATCCCAGGGCCAGGTACAGTCGAGCGCCGATGCTGCGCCACGTGTCTACTAGGAAACGCATGTCAGAAACAACCCCCAGGTATTTGGATATGCAGCGCCGATTGTGCGTACTGCAACATTCTGTCAGGACTGCGGCTCAATTGACAGGCCGATTCTCTCCTGAAGTTCGACCAATCGCCGCAGCTTGCACGCGCCGCCGGGCTGGGGTCATTCGACTGTTCGGCTACGCGCCCAGGGGAAGCCTGACTGCTCGGTTCTCGGATGCGGACAACAGCGCGGCCAGCGTCACCTCAAGGGTAGTTCGCGCCTCCTGGGCCGAGCACATGGGCTGGGTGTCGCTCAGCACGCACCCGACGAAGTGGTCGACCGTGTCGTAGAGCTTGTCGGGCCCGTACTTGAGCGCCGACGCTCCCGACTTGCCGTACGACACCCACCGGGGCCTGTTGGCGTCCACGTACAGCATCCCGTGCGTGCCCATCACCCTGATCGTCATGTCGCCGCCGTAGCCGTTGATGTGCGGCACCGGCGTACGACCTATGGACGTCGTCGCGATGATGCCGCGCTCCAGGTTCATCGTGATGAAGCCCATGTCCTCGACGTTGTTCTCCTTCGCGTTGTCGAAGAAGTAGGACCCCGTGATGCAGTACACGCTCTCGGGCGCGCTGGGCACGAGGTAGAGCAGGGCGTCGATGGGGTACATGGCGTGGTTCATCAGCTCGCCGATGGCCGCAGCCTGGCTGCCCGCGCACACGACCCAGTCGCTGTGGATCGCCCACGGCAGGCCGACCTGGCCCGACCGGAGCGCCTCACGCGCCTCGAGGATCGACGGCGCGAACCGGTAGTTGTGGCCCGCCATCAGCTTCACCCCGTGCCGCTCGACGCTCTCCACGATCTTGTCCGCATCCGCCAGCGTGTTCGTTATCGGCTTGTCGATGAAGATGTGCTTCCCGGCCGAGGCCACCCTCTCCACCAGGTCGGCCCGCCGCTCGAACGGACTGGTAATAGTCACCGCATCCACGTCGGCCCGGTCCAGCACAGCGTCCAGGTCCTCGACGAACGGCGCGCCGAACTCCTCGGCGCCGTCGCGGTTCCCCTGCTGCGTCTCCTCGGGCGTCGTGCGGGCCGTGGCGGGAGGCGGATCGTCCTCCGTCACGGCAACGATCTGCGCCCTCGGGTTGGCGTGGAACGCCTCCGCAAAGCTGCGGTTCATGCCGTTCAGGCTCAACACTGCAACGTTTACCGTGTCTTCTGGCATATTCTGGCTCCTTCACTTATGCTCCGGGCCCACGGCCCTTGGAGTGAGATGGCTGGGAGAATGGCGGTTCCTTTACTTGGCCTGAGCGCTCAAGACTTAGGGAGTATCTGGCTAACCTCCAGCGAGAAACCCTCAAAGGCCGTAGGCGCCAGGCTTCCGTCCATGCCAATAACGGTCGATCTGCCGTATTTGGAACCGACCGGTTCCGAATACACTTCCACGGCCTGAGCCGGCAGATTTACGATCCACACTTCACGGATGCCGGCCCGCGCATAGAGCGGGAGCTTCGCGGTCCGGTCCAAGGCCACAGACGTGTCGGCCACTTCAATGAGCAGCCGCACGTCCTCCGGTTCGGGATGATCCGAGTAGTCGCGCCAATTCAGCAGCATGAGGTCGGGTTGCAGCTCGGAGCGACTGCCCAGGCGCACGGGATTCTGTACCCATACGAGTGCGCGCTGACCAAGCTCGGCAGCCAGCAGATTTGTCAATCTGCCGACACAGATTGCGTGGGCACTACCTATTGGTGCCATAAAGACTATCTCTCCGTCCAGGAGCTCGACGCGGTCATCCTCTGACAGGATGCCGGCCGCGGCCATGGCGTAGTACTCATCCACGTCGAACAGCCGCCTCTTGCCATCGGTATACTTTTCGTATATCTCTCCGTCCAGGAGCTCGACGCGGTCGTCTTCGGTCAGAATCCCGGCCTCTGCCATGGCGTAATACTCGTCCACGTTGAACCGGCGCGGTTTCGTTTGAGTTGTCATCATGGTCCTCCCCGGCGCTCAGGCCCGCTCCCAGGGGCGCTTTCGGACAATAATACCAACCACTTCCAGCGATGCTCTCCTAGTCCCCGATCCGGGGCTACAGCTCGACTACCTCGCCCGTCCTGATCGACTCCTCGGCGGCCAGGCACATCGCCAGCGCCGTCTTCCCCTCCGCTCCGGTGACGGGCGGGGGAGTGCCCCCGGCAACGCTATCGACGAACTCGCCGATCATGCGCGTGAAGCCGTGTTGGTACTCGGGCCCATTGAAGTTGAGGCCGTCGTCGCCGTCGACCCAGTAGCTCTCGTCCTCAGTACCGGTGCTCAGCTCCCCTTCCGTGCCAAGCAGGATGATCGACTTGAACTGGTTCGAGCGCGGCATGTTAGCCCTGCTTATCTCCGCCACGGCTATGGCCCCGTTGTCGTATTTGATCGTGAACATGAAGTAGTCGTCCATCTCCAGGTGCCGGGACGTCTGGTTGAGCGCCTGCCCGTAGATCGAGATCGGGCTCGCCCCCATCCACCAGTTGCACAGGTCGGCAATGTGGCAGCCGTTGGTGACCACGTTCCCGCCCGTGTCCCCCGGGCTGATCCGGTTGCCCGTCCAGTCCTGGTTCCAGAAACCGCCGCCGGAGGCGTACTTCAGGTAGACGGGGGACCCGATCTCCCCTGAGTCGATGGCGCCCTTGGCCGCAACGCTGTAGTCGTAGAAGCGGTGCGTATGGCCCACCATCAGGGACACGCCGTTCGCCTCCGCCGCCGCGATCATCCGGTCCGCGTCCTCCAGCGTCGTGGCTATCGGCTTCTCGACCAGGATGTGCTTGCCGTGCTCGGCTGCCGCGACCGCGATGTCGCCGTGGGTCCTCTCCGTCGTGCAGATGTCCACCGCGGCTACGTCGTCGCGGGCGAACACCTCCATCATGTCGGTCGTGCTCTGCTCCGCGCCAAGCTCCGCGGCCGCCTCGGCCGCCCGGTCCGCCATGAGGTCGGCAACGGCCACCACGTTCGCATCCGGCTGCGGGATCCACCCGGCCCTGTGCCTCCGCGCGACCCCTCCGGCACCGATCATCGCAACGTTAATCATGTCAGGCCTCCTCGACCTTCCCTCATCTCATCCTTCTCAGCCGCTCTTCGACCTTTGCCTGGGCTTCCAGGAACGGCCGTTTGAGGTAACCGATATGGTCGTCCTCGCCGTGGTGGTGGGTCACCGTCCCGTGGCGGTGCTGCAGCGAGCCCGTCTCGATGTACCTCATGCTGCCGTCGATTACGGAGAGCATATGGCGAGCGGTCGCCTCGTCGAACATCCACCAGTCGCCCCCGCACGCCACGTAGACCGGCGACGTGTGGGCGAATATGCCCCGCCGCCAGGCATCGTAGTGCGTATCTGCGATGGGCCCAGAGTGGCCCTCCAGCGACCACGACGGCGGGAACCCGCTGTTGTAGTTGCCAGCCGTGTAGTAGCTTGGCCCGCCGCACCGCGCCGCGATCCACGTGTGCCCTGTGACCACAATCCGCTCCCTGATCGTGAGTCGGCGCGTCCCCGCCCTGGACTCGGCCGACGCGACTACTCTGCCATCCTGAACGATGTCCAGCCGGTGCAGGGGAAAAATACTCTCGGCCGACGCCTCGACCTCGACCGTCCCGGGCCCCGAAAGCTCGACCGTGTCGCCGATCTCCCTGCCGTCTACCGACAGCCGGATCATCGGGCCGCTGGACAGGAACGTCGCCCCGCTGGCCACGGCCTTGCACCAGTTATCGTAGTTGAAGTCCTGGCCGTCCGGTATGCGCGCGTAGGTGCGCGAGAGCCCCACGGTTACGTCGGCGGACATCTTGTCGGTACCGCCCACCAGCGGCATCCGATACCCGCAGTTCAGCGCACGGTAGTAGCCCTCGTGGGCGTTCTCGTGCATCCGTATCATCTCCATGCCCTGGACCCGGCCCGTCGCGGTGAGGGCCACAAGCTCGCCCCCGAATGCGCCTATGTGGGGCGCGATCACGGTCCCGCCCTGCTCATGGCACGCGTCCGCCCACTGGCTCAGGGTCATCTCCATCGTGCCGGCCAGCTCCGCCTCGCCGGGCCCGTCCGTGCACCACGGCATCACCGGCTCCTTCAGGCCCCACAGGATCAGGTGGCCCATGACGTGCTGCCGGTTCTCCTGGGAAACGTACACGATGGTGTCGCCCGAACGAGCCACGTTGGGCTCGCCGATGAAGTCCTCCGTGTTGGTGAAGAGGCTGCCCCACTGCGACTGCAGCAGGTTGACGACGTTCAGGTCCTCCCCGGCGGCCTCCGTCACCGCGCCCTGGGACGACAGGAAGTGGACGTGCGAGTCGCCGCTGTACCACCCCTCTGCGTTCATGTTCGACCATCGCTTGATCCGCAGGGTCAGCTCGCGCTGGCCCGGCTCGATTCGCACCTTCGTCCGGAGCGGGTCGTACTCGAATCCCCGGGCCACGTCGACTATAACGTCGCCGCGCGGGAGCCACCCCTGGCACGTGCCGTCGATGTACGCATAGGTGATCTGCCCGAGCCGGACGTCGCCGCCGATGTCGAAGTTGTCCGTCGGCAGGTTCGAGTTGAGCCTGTTGTGATGGCCGTACGGCTGGTATGGGACGCCCTCCGGCGAGCGGAAGTGGACCCTGCACGGCACCGGCCTGCCCGTCTCGTCGTCCAGCACCGTGACGCGCACCCAGTTCCTGCCGGGGTCGATCAGCTCGACCTTCGCCCTGGGCGTCTCCGCGGAGCCCTCCCTGTCCACGTCGCCCCATCGCACGCTGCCCAGGTCCTCGCCGTCCTGCGCCAGGCTCAGGCTCGCCGACGGCGTAGCCGACACCTCGACGTAGGCCGGGCTCGACGAGAGGCCCTGGCGCTCGCCCCAGCCCCTGTACGAGTCGCCCAGGAACTCCTCGGCTGACGTGGTCGGCAGCGGATGCGTGTAGGTGGCATCCCCCCGGTCCACGCTGACCTCCAGGGAGAAGGGCTTGCCTGCGTCCGCCTCATCCTTGAGCGTAATCCTGGCCGGGCGCACCCCCTCGCGCGGAAACGGGTGCTCGTCCACGTGTCCAAGCGTAATGGCCGCCACGATGAAGCGCGGCCCGAGCGGAACGATCTCCAGCGACTCGATCTCCCCCTCTGGCTCCGGGTTCCGCCACACCCACAGGTGGTAGCGCTTGGAGAACGTCGCGAGAGCCTCCATAGGCCGCCGGCCCGAGTTGGCCCACGTGCCCTCGTACCTGGGCATGAGAGTGGGCTTAGCGTCTATGTAGGCGTCATATGGGAAGCGTCCCGCTGCACCGCCGATCTGGAATCCGGCACGAATCGGCGTCCGGTCCTCGCTGCCATCCGCCCGGCGGAATACGTACTCGGCTACGTCCGCACCCAGCGGGTCGTCCGTCTCCTCGATCACAAGGTGAGCAACTACAACGTTCCGCACCGTCTTGCCGATGGGTACCGTGACGCCGCTCTCGGAGCCGTCCAGTGCGATGAAGCAGGGCTCGTCCCCTGGACCCGCCGGCGCCCCGACCAGGAACGGCAGCCCGCGCATCGTGACGCGCCCAAGCTCGACATCACCACCCCCCTCTAGCAGGTCGACCCCGCCGTTACAGAGGGAAAAAAGATCCAGGGGCTCGTAGTCCATGCTCACTCGCCTGTCGACCTTATCTCGATCTGGTCGAGCCCCTCGCCCAGCGGCAGCGGCACCATGGCCCCTGTCCTGTGCGAGACGTGAATCGCTGTGATGATCTCCAGTGCCTTGAGCCCGTCGCGCCCAGTGCCGACACTCTCCCGGTCCTCGATGAAGCACCGCACGCTCTCCAGCGCGGCCCCGTAGAAGTAGTCGTCGAGATCCATCGTCTTCGGCATGTCCGGGATGTCCTGCCACTGGTACGTCGCCCCGTAGCTTACGCCGGGCGAGTCCACGAGCGGGGCGTACTGCCATACCCCCCTCTGCTCGCAGAAGTGGATCCTGCCCTCCGTCCCGGCAATCGTCGTCCACGACTCGGACTCTGGCCTCGTCGCGATGCAGTTCACCCACACCACCACGCCGCCCTCGCAGACGACCATTCCGCCGCCGCCCGGGTCGGCCACCGGCTCGTCGCTCAGGAACCCGCTCACCAGCTTCGGCGCCGCGTCCGTCCAGTAGAAGGCGTAGTCGACCGAGTGCGTTCCGTTGTGCAGCAGCGGCCTCGCCCCCGACGTCTCGATGGTCCGCACCTCGCCGATCAGCCCGTCGTCGATCATCTTTCGCATCTTCTGGAAGTGCGGCAGGAACCGGCGCGTGTGCTCGGTGATGAGCCGCGAGCCGGCGGCATCGCAGGCGTCCACCATCTTCCGTGCCCACTCCACGCTGATGGCGATCGGCTTCTCGACCATGATCACCTTGATGCCGGCCTCGGCGGCCTCGATGACCGGCTGGTGGTGGTAGAGGTTGTGAGTGGTCACGCTCACCACGTCGAGCCCGGCCTTCTCGTACATCTCCACCGCCGTGCTGTACCGGTGCTCCGGCGCTATCTCCCACTCGTCGCCGAACTGGTGCAACCGCTCCTCGTTGATGTCGGCTATCGCTACGAGTTCGCACTCGTCGATGCGCGTGTACCCACCCGCATGGGAGTTGTACCGCTTCCCGAGCCCGCCGACGCCCCCCGCACCCACGATCCCTACACGAACTTTCGATGCCACGCGACCCTCCTTGCTGGGCTCCCCCAACGTCGCGCCAGGGGGCCGTCTCATCGCCATATGCGACGGCCCGCACTATATCACGACAACACGGTTGCCGCGCGACCCCGACGAGTTGCGAGATGGAGAGGAATCGTTCGTCCTGAGCTTGTCGAAGGACAGTGCTATGTAGCGCAAGTAGTGGTGGAGTCCACAAGCTCGAATGCGACCTACCTAACTTAGCGAAGACCTGAAAGAGAGACCCCAAGGTCGTTCGTCCTGAGCTTGTCGAAGGACAGTGCTCCGCACCGCACGGTGTCTTGGGCACGTCGCCAACTCGAGAGCGACTCGCCGATCTAGCTCCTGTCGCTCTCCCTGCTGGCCGACAGCCTGTAGAGTCCACCTACGGCCAGGCCCACCACAAACCCCCCGATGTGCGCGAAGTACGCCACCCCGCCCGTGTTCGCGACCTCGGGCCCCAGCGAGCCTAGCCCGTTGAACAGCTGCAGGAACAGCCAGATCCCCAGCAGGACGTAGGCGGGCACCCGGATGCTCGTGATGATGCCCACCATCACTAACGTGTCGATGCGGCTTGTCGGGTAGAGCACCAGGTACGCACCCAGGATGCCGGCCACCGCCCCGCTCGCCCCGACCATCGGTATCGTGCTGGAGGAATTGGTGACCGCCTGCGCGAATACTGCGCCGACTCCCGCCGCCAGGTAGAAGACCGCGAACACGGGCGAACCCATGCGGCTCTCCATCGAGTTCCCGAACACCCACAGATACACCATGTTCCCCGCCAGGTGCATGAACCCGCCGTGCATGAACATGGACGTGAAGACCGTTCCCCAGGTCGGGATGGGTGTGGCCACGTCGACCCGGTAGGCCGCAAACCCGCTCCTGACCACCAAGGTCTCGATTTGCTCCCCGCCCAGCAGCTCCGACGGGATGACGCCGAACCTGTGGGTGAACGCGAACGTGCCAAAGTCATCCAGCGAGAGCTGGTAGATGAACACCAGCACGCTCGCGGCGATGAACCCGGTCGTCACGACCGGAGTCCCGCGCCGGACGATGTCAGGATCGAATAGCGGAATCACCTACGTTCACTGCACAATTCCGGCTACGTTCGTGAGGGAGGCTTGGCACAACTCGTCGTTCCCGCGAAGGCGGGAACCCAGGGGGGCGGGGCTAGGCGTGCGGAGCTCCTGCCTGGCCGCCGGAAGGGTGCCCCCAACTCAGCCCCCAAAGCCGATGCTGCCCCAGTTATCCCCCGCCCGCGGACTGCGGGTTGATCGCCGGTATCTCCAGCTCGTGGATGATGTCGACGAACTTCGGCAGGTCGTTGTCGATGATCTCCTGCAGCGCCTCGAACTGCACGTCCAGCCGGCCCGACAGGTCCTCGAACACCTCGTACGCTTGCTTCGTGGGCCGGTACTCCGCACTCGCGGGAACGAACGCGACCTCCCTGATCTTCGCGTCGAGCTTCGACGGCTTGCTCAGGCGGTCCACGCCTCCCAGCGTATCCCGCTGCACGATCTCGCTGTCCACCGCGTCGAGCTTCCCCTTCAGCTCGTCCGCCGCAGCGGACACCGCGTCCCTCGCGCTGTCGTCGGTCGCCCTCGCCACCCAGGCGTCGACCTGGCCGCGAACCCTGGCGATCCGGTTGGCGGCCTCGTAGGTCTCCGACACCTTGTCCCGTATGCGCATCAGCAGGTCGAACTGCTCGCGCAGGTCCTCGTCGGTGGCCTCCACCTCCGGGTTCTTGCGTATCTCGAACTCCTGCGTCTGCGAGGTGGAGCCAACGTCGAGCCGCACCTTGTACGTGCCCGGCGGCGCCACCGGCCCGTCGAAGCCGTGCACGTCCACGTCGTCGATCTCCGGCTTGGTGGAGCCCGGATACCGCGTGTCCCAGGTGAACCGGTTCATGCCGGCCTCGGCGCGCACTGTCGGCTCGCCCTGCTTGACGTTACCGGTCTTCGTCGTGCCGGACTCGTCGCTTTCCGGCTTCTTGGACGAGAACGACCTGATCTCGTTGTCGTCGGCATCCAGGAACGTGAGCTTCGCCTCCTCCGGCTTGGTATTGAGGTAGTAGTGCACCACGGCCCCGCTCGGCGGGTTCTCGCCGCAGTCCAGCATCACCCGCTCCACCTCGCCGTCGGGGCCCGCCTTCTCGTAGAATGCGCCCCCGTACCCGAGCCCGAGCATGTAGTTCTTGCCCTCGCCGCCGGGCCTGCCTGCGCCCACCGGATGCGGGTCCCTGAGCGCCGGACCCGGTTGCAGCAGCGTCGCCTCGCTCTCCACGTCGGCCGCGGAGAGCTGCCTCAGCGCCGGCAGGTCGTCCATGATCCAGAACGACCGGCCGTTCGTCGCCACCACCAGGTCGTCGCCCTTCACCACCAGGTCCGAGATCGGCGTGATGGGCATGTTCCCCCGCAGGGTCTGCCACGACCCGCCGTCGTCGAACGACACGTACACCCTCGTCTCCGTGCCCGCGTACAGCAACCCCCGCTTCGCCGGGTCCTCGCGGATGACCCTCGTGAAGTCGTCCTCCGGGATGCCGTCCGTGATCTGCGTCCACGTCTGGCCGTAGTTGTTGGTCTTGTACAGGAACGGCCGGTTATCGTCCCACTTGTACCGCGTCGCCGACATGTACGCCGTCGCCGGGTCGTGCGGCGACACCTCTATGATGTCGATGCGCGTCCACTCGGGAATGTCCACCGGCGTCACGTCGTCCCAGGAGTCGCCGCCGTCCCGCGAGATGTGCACCAGCCCGTCGTCCGAGCCCACCCAGAAGACGCCCTTCTCGTGCTGCGATTCTGCGAACGCGAAGATCGTCCCGTAGTGCTCGACCATCGTAGTGTCCAGGGTCAGCGGCCCCCCCGACGCCTCCATCTTCGACTCGTCGGCCCGCGTCAGGTCGGGGCTGATGATCTCCCAGCTCTCGCCCCCGTTGTCCGACCGGAAGACGTACTCCCCGGTCACGTAGAGCACGTTCGGGTCGTGCGGCGAGAAGACTATCGGGTAGGTCCACTGGAACCGGTACTTGTGGTCCTTTACGCCCGTGCCCCACTGGTACTCCGGCCACACCGACACGATCCGCGTCTGGCGTATCTTGTGGTCGTACCTGAGCAGCGAGTCGCCGCCGCCCGGCGAGCTGCCGATTGCGCCCGAGTAGACGACGTTCGGGTCCTTCGGGTCGACGGCAATGTGCCCGCTCTCGGAGCTCCCGACCGCGTAGCAGTCCGACCACGGAATAGCGCCCGTGTTCGTGCGGCTCGGCACGCTGATCGCGCTGTTGTCCTGCTGCGTGGCGTACACCCGGTAGGGGAACTGGTCGTCCGTCGTCAGGTGGTAGAACTGCGACGTGAGCTGGTTGTAGATCGTCGACCACGTCTCGCCCCCGTTGAAGGTCACGCACGCCCCGCCGTCGTTGCCCTGGACCATCCTCTTGGGGTTGCGAGGGTCGATCCACAGCTCGTGGTTGTCGCCGTGGGGCGTGGTGACCCTCGTGAAGGACTTGCCCGCGTCCGTCGACTTCCACATGTTCAGGTTCAGCACGTAGCAGGTGTTCTCGTCCTGCGGGTCGGCATAGACGTGGCAGTAGTACCAGGGCCGCTGCATCAGGTTGCCGTCGTCGTTGATGTGCTCCCACGTCTCGCCGCCGTCGTCCGACCGGTACAGCCCGCGCTTCTCCGCCTCGATGATCGCCCAGACCCGGCCCGGCTTCGCGGGCGATGCCGCCACGCCGATCTTCCCCTTCGTGCCTTCGGGCAGCCCCTGGTTGCACGTGATGTCAGTCCAGGTGTCCCCGCCGTCCGTCGACTTGTACAGCCCGCTGTCCGGCCCGCCGCTTGTGAACGTGAACGGCTCCCGCAGCGCCTCCCAGACCGCCGCGTACATGATGCGCGGGTTCGACGCGTCCAGCGACAGGTCGATGGCCCCCGCCTTCTCGCTCTTGTACAGCACCTTCTCCCACGTCTCACCGCCGTCCTTCGACCTGAACACCCCGCGCTCCTCGTTGGGCCCGAACGCGTGCCCAAGGGCGGCGACGTAGACGAGGTCCGGGTTCGTCGGATGGATGCGCACCCGTCCGATGTGCCGCGTGTCCGAGAGCCCGACGTGCTTCCACGTCTTGCCCGCGTCGGTGGACTTGTAGACGCCGTCGCCGTGCGTCACGTTGCCCCGGATGCACGCCTCGCCGGTCCCGGCGTAGACCACGTTCGGGTCCGAGTCGCTCACGGCCAGGGCGCCGACCGCCGCGGTGTTGAAATAGTCGTCGCTGACCGGCTCCCAGTACGTGCCCCCGTCGGTCGTCTTCCAGATCCCGCCTCCGACGGCCCCGAAGTAGAACACCATCGGATCGCATGGGTCGCCCGCCGCGGCCACGACACGTCCGCCCCTCGGGGGGCCGATGCACCTCCACCTCAAAGACTCCAGCAGGCGGGAATCGACGCTGCCCGTCATAGTCATCCTGGCACCTCGCATATGAATGTCGTGTGTGATTTGGCGGCGCCCATCTTCTCACAAGCAGTTGCCGCACGCCACCAAGAGATTTGGGTAGGGGCGGACCCAAGTGTCCGCCCGCCGCCCACCAACCGGCGCCGTAGGGGCGGGCCCACTGTGTCCGCCCGCCGCCCACCAACCGGCGCCGTAGGGGCGGGTTTCAAACCCGCCCTCCCCTCGCCCCTCTCAGAAACGGCCTAAGCGACCGGCGCCGACGACGTGTTGTCTCTTTCTCAAAGAATTCCGAAACATTACCCAATATCACCTTTCGGAGCTATATCTCCGGTAGCTAACCTGTTGTGCGAGCTACGCGGCACCGGCATCGCCGGGGTCGTTTTGCTCAGGCTCAGGGGGGAGCCAGGGCGCGCGTGTCGACCGAAAACCGGCCGGCGCGCGCGTCCTAAACCCTCCTTGACCCTAAAAGGAGGGTGGCAGTGGTAACGGTCCGTATGCCGCAACTATCGAGCGACAGCCGGGGTCGCGTTGCACCCTGGCAGGTGCGCCGGGAGGAGTGGACGGCCTCCGTGATGCTCGCCGTCGCCTGCGTCCTCGCGTACGTCCGACGGCAGATGATCTTCTACAGGCTGCTGCTGCGAGACCCACTCACCCCCACTAGCTCCAAGATTCTCCTCGGCGCCGCCCTCGGATACGCCATCTGGCCCCTTGGCCTCGTGCCCGACTTCATACCCGTCATCGGCTACGTGGATGACATAATCATTGTGCCCACCCTGGTGTGCATAGCCGTCCGCAGGGTGCCGGATCACGTCGTGAACGTCTCCAGGCAAAAGGCCCTGAGGCTCGAGCCCCGCACCTAGTCCCGCAACCCCAACCCCTTGTATCATGTCCCCCGTACGATGGGACACCCACACATATCCGTCCGCGGCCTCGCGCACTCCTTTGGGAGCAATGGGGGCACGACTGCGGCCCTGGAAGCCGTCGACCTCCAGGTGGAGCGTGGCGAGTTCGTGTCCGTGGTCGGGCCGAGCGGCGGCGGAAAGACCACACTGCTCAGGTGCATCGGCGGCCTGATCGAGCCCGATGCCGGCCTGATCGAGGTTGGAGGCCGGCCGGCGAACAGGCGAAACGGCGAGATAGGCTACGTCTTCCAGGACCCATCGCTGCTGCCGTGGCGCACAGTGAGCGGCAACGTCGCCCTCCCCCTCGAGATTGGCGGCGGCCGGCCCGACCCGGCAAGGGTGGCCGAGACTCTGGACGCCGTGGGCCTGTCGGGTTTCGGCGGCTACTACCCGCACCAGCTCTCGGGAGGCATGGCCCAGCGAACCGCATTCGCCCGCGCCCTCGCCATGGACCCGGAGGTGCTGCTCATGGACGAGCCCCTCGGCGCACTCGACGAAATCACCCGCGCCGACATGAGCCTCTACCTGCTCTCCCTCTGGGAGCGCTCCCAGGGCACCGTCGTCATGGTCACCCACAGCGTCCCGGAGGCCGTCATGACCTCCGATCGCGTCGTCGTGATGTCGAGCCGGCCCGGCCGCATGGTCGGCTCAGTCGACATCCCGCTCCCTCGCCCAAGGGAGAGAGCGCTGGAAGACACCCCCGAATTCCTCGCCTGCTCGTCCCGGGTGAGAAGCCTGCTGCTCGAGGGGTCCGCCAATGGCACGCCCGATCACTGAGCGACAGGCGGCCGACCCCCTTGGCCGCAGCCCGGCCGTCCCAAAGCCGAGCGGGCCTGCGCTGCGCCCGATCGCGTGGTACGTCCTGCCGCCCGCCATCGCTCTGTCCATTGCCGCAGTGTTATGCGAGGCGTGGACCCGCCTGGCGAACGTCCCCACATACATCTTCCCGGCCCCCAGCGCCGTCGCAGCCGAGCTGGCGGGCAACGCCTTGTACTTTGCAGGACACGGAGCCGTCACGGTCGTCGAAGCCGCCGGCGGTTTCCTGCTAGGCTCGGCCGTCGCCGTGGCGCTTGGCGTGGCGATGTCCTACTCCCGGACGGCCGAGCGCACCCTGCTGCCCATAGCCCTCCTCGTCAAGGTCACGCCCGTCGTTGCAGTGGCGCCCCTCTTCGTGATCTGGTTCGGCTTCGGCTCCGGCCCCAAGGTCCTCATAGCGGCCCTCATCACCTTCTTCCCAGTCATGATCAACACCCTGATCGGCCTCCGGTCCGTCAACCCGGGCGCTCTCGACTTCCTCCGCTCCCTCGACGCGTCCGACCTGGAGATACTGTTGAAGCTCCGCGCCCCCTCGGCCCTCCCATATCTCTTCGCCGCCTTCCGCATCGCCGTTCCCCTCTCCGTGATCGGCGCGGTTGTGGGGGAGTGGTTCACAGGCGACAGGGGGCTGGGCAGCGTGATAATCGTCGCTCACAACAACATCGACATGCCCACGCTCTTCGCCGCCGTCGTCACCCTCGCGATAATCGGTGTTACCCTTACCGCAGTCCTGGCATACGCCGAGCGGAAGGTGCTCTTCTGGCATGAATCGTTCATCACGACCTAGAAGGCCGCCCGGACAGCACTCCGAGACGGGATGGGGCGCCGTAAGCCGGATGCCCGCCACCACGCCCATGACACGTGCCCTCATGGCGCTCGTGCTGGTCGCCCTCCTCGGGGCGGGCATCATGTGCACCGGCGAGCCCGACAAGGTCGTCTTTATGGCCGGTTTCCGCGCCCAGGCCAATCTGCCCTTCGTCGCTGCCTACGTCGCCCAGGAGAAGGGCTACTTCGAGGACCAGGGCCTCGACGTCGAGATACGCCATGCCTCCAGCGGCGAGCACCTGAAGCTGCTCCTGTCCGGCGACGTGGACTTCACCACCGCCGCGGCATCCTCCGTGCTGAAGCGCCGCTCGGACCCGGGCCTGCCCATCGTCGCGTTCGCGCTGTTTGGCCAGGAGGGCCAGCAGGCATACGCCGCCATGGGCAATTCTGGGATCATGAGTCCCAAGGACTGGGAAGGGAAGACCTTCGGATACAAGATATCCGTGCCGCCCGACTACCTCGCCATCCTCGAGGCTAACGACGTTGACCGCTCCACCATCAACGAGGTGAAGGTCGGTTTCGATCCCCGTGTGCTCACCGAGGGCAAGGTTGACGTGCTGGCCGTCTTCAACTCCAACGAGCCCGACACCATCAGGCGGCTCGGCTTCTCGGTGAACACCTGGGAGCCCGAGACCTACGGCGTCCCCAACCTCGGCCTCACCTACATCACTAGCACTGACATAGTGGACGAAAGACCCGAGGTCGTCAGGCGCTTCCTGAAGGCCACCATGCGCGCCATGCAGGACATCCGGGAGACCCCGGGCGAGGCGGTGGACATCGTCCTGGAGTACGCCCCCGAAGAGGACAGGGAGCACCAGCACTTCATGCTGCAGACCGAGCTAGACGACTCAATCAGCCCCATCACCGACGCCAACGGCGCGGGCTGGATGACCGCCGACCAGTGGCAGCGCCTCTACGACATGCTCCTCCAGTACGAGGCCATCCCCAACCCCTTCGACTACACCACCGCCTACACCGACCGCTTCCTCCAGGACATCTACCAAAACGGCAACCTCGACTGGCCGTAGGCCCGCCTACACAAACCCGTCATCGCCCCGCAGAAAGCACGGAGCCCCGCCGGCATACCGGCGAACGCCGGTATCCAGTCCCCGGCCTACGCCCGCGCCGTCACGGGTCGCCGTCTGACTCGGTGATATAATGGATGACGCAATCCACAGGCGGGCCCGATGACGACTACGCCGACAATCGACGACATCTTCACGGAGATGAACTCCACGCTTGGGCTGCTCCTTGAGGACAGCCTTGAGTGCAGGGCGGTCTACAGGCTCCCGCCTCGGCTGAGTCAAATGCTCGGACTCAGGCGTGCGCGGGCCGTCTATCCTGTGGCCGTGCCGCCGACCTCGGATTCCAACTTCATCGACAGCGTGGAGGAGGCTGCAGAGAGCGGTCTTATTACCGAGGAGCAGGAGATGAGACTGAGGTTTACCGATCTCATCTTCCATGCCCGACGGAAGAAGGGTGGCGAGAGGGTGTGGTTCGCCGCTGAGGTGTCCGGTGCCGTCGGATCACGGGACATCGATAGGGCAGTCGAGTCCGCATCGGCGCTCCGGACCGTCTTCGACGAACACGCCGAGGCGGTCGTCATGGGACACCGCATCCGGCTCAGCGACCATCAGCGGGCCGAGGAGGGCGGCGTGGTCGTGGTCATAGAGGACGACCCCTGGTCGTAATCCGACCAAGTCCACACCCCTGGCGCCGCTCAATATGGGCACATGCCAAACCGTGGGGTGAAATCCGAATGTGAGGTGATCCGAGTCGTGGCTCACAGACAGGCCCGGCAGTTGGCACTCTTTGAGGAGGGCGTACACTACGATGCCCACGCTTGATTTCAAGGGCAAGCAGCACATCTACGCCCACCACCTGACGGTTCCGTATCGTCCGCTGGTCTCAGACAACGAGCGGTCGCTCAACCCGGCCGGCGCCGACGATAACCTGATCATCCACGGTGACAACCTCCAAGCCCTGAAGGCCCTGCTACCCCGGTACGCTGGCCGGGTCAAGTGCATCTACATCGACCCGCCCTACAATACCGGCAACGAAGGCTGGGTCTACAACGACAGGGTGAACAGCCCTCTGATGAAGGCTTGGCTGGAACAGAACAGCCCCGTCGACAGCGAGGACCTTGAGCGACACGACAAGTGGCTCTGCATGATGTGGCCCCGACTACATCTCCTCAAGGAACTCTTGGCTGACGACGGCGTCATCTTCGTGTCCATCGATGATAGCGAGCAACACCACCTAAGGATGTTGATGGACGAGGTTTTCGGAGAGGATGCGTTCTTGGCGGAGTTTGTTTGGAAGAGTCGCCAGAATAGGGACAACCGCAATGTGACAGGTGCATCGATCGACCACGAGTACATCCTCTGCTATGGAACAACAGTCAGGGGTGAGGAGAGAAAGGCTGGGCAATACTCGAACTCAGACAATGACCCAAGAGGCGACTGGGCCAGTGGCAATATGGTTGGACTCGCAACACAGGAGTCGCGACCAAACCTGCACTTTGATCTCATCAATCCAAAGACAGGGATCAACTATGGCTGTCCTTCTAGGGGTTGGAGATATGATCAAGATCGCATATCAGCGCTTATTTCTGAGAACAGAGTGCTTTGGCCAGAAAAGCCGGAGGGAAGGCCGAGAGTCAAGGTCTTCCTCAAGGACCTTAAGAACAGGTTCACTGGATTCTCCTCAGTAGTCGGGGATGGCGTTTACACCAGGAATGGTACCCAGGAAATTGAGGAGGTATTTGGTTCCCGGGCTTTTGAGTTTCCCAAGTCATACAAGCTTGTCCAACAATTGGTTCTTCAGGGGTGTCCCAACGATGGTATTGTGCTGGACTCATTCGCCGGCAGCGGTACCACCGCACATGCAGTTCTTAAGCTGAATGAGCAGGATGGTGGGAGGCGCAAGTTCATTCTCGTGGAATGCGAAGACTACGCTGACACCACCACCGCCGAGCGGGTGCGACGGGTGATCGAAGGCGTTCCCCGCGCTAAGGACAAGTCGCTGCGCGATGGACTGGGCGGCTCTTTCACCTACTGCACGCTCGGCGCGCCCATAGAGATAGAGGGGATGCTGACCGGCGACGGGCTGCCTGCCTACTCGGCATTGGCGGCGTATCTGCTGCACACAGCGTCCGGCATCTCCGCCGGGGATGCGGACCTGGAGCGCCGGAACGAGGACGGCCTCTTCTACTCCGACGATGTGACGGACTACTACCTGTTGTACGAGCCCGACGTGGACTGGCTGGCCAGCAACGAAGGGATTCTGAACGAGGCACGTGCCAAGCGCATCAGCGCCGCGAACCGTGAGAATCGCCGGAAGGCCATCGTATTCGGACCCGGCAAGTACATTGGCCAACGTGACCTGACGCCGATGGGGATAACCTTCTGCCAGTTGCCCTATGAGATGAACCGGTCGGCCTAGGCAGTGGAACTCAAGGAATACCAGATCGCCGCCTTGGATGCCTTCGTTCGCTGGAGGGACGCACTGGAGGCGGAGCGGGACAAGTCTGAGGAGACCATAGCCGCGCTGCAGGACGTGGGGGCCGACATTCCCGACGACACCCGCAACTACCCCAAGAGCGCCTGGCAGCGCCTTGCGGAATCGGGCGGCGTTGCGGAGAGTGCAGGGGAGTACGCCGGCCGAACGGACGACGCGGGTCGCCCTATCCCTCACGTATGCTTCAAGGTGCCGACCGGCGGCGGCAAGACGTTGCTGGCCGCCGCCGCGCTGGAGCGGCTGAACCGCCAGACCGGCCTGACGCTTTGGATAACGCCAACCCGGGCCATCTATGAGCAGACCAAGGCCGCCCTCCGGAACAGGGAGCACTTCTACAGGCAGATGCTGGAGCGGGCCAGCGGCGGGCGGGTCAAATTGCTGGAGAAGGACGACCAGTTCACGCGGGCGGACGCGGCAAACTACCTGTGCGTCATGCTCCTGATGTTGCCCGCCGCTAATAGACGGAAGGGGAGGGAGTTTCTTCGAATGTTCCGCGATTCCGGGCGCTACCCGACGCTCTTCCCGGATAGCGACGACGCGCTAGGCGACGCTAGGCTTCTGAACGAGCACCCCGACCTGGAGCGTACCTCGGACAACGGGCCGGTGAAACACAGCCTCTTCAACGTGTTCAAGATGCTGCGCCCTGTCGTGGTGCTGGACGAGGCGCACAAGGCGTACGGCGCCAAGAAGCGGGAAGCCAACGATGAGTTTGTACGCTCAGTGAATCGCCTCGACCCCAGCACGGTCATCGAGCTCTCCGCCACTCCGAATCGGGGCATTAGCAATCTCCTGGTCGACATAACGGGCGTCGAGTTGAAGCAGGAGGAGATGATGAAGCTGCCCGTGCAGGTGAAGTCGTCCACCATCGACGATTGGCACAACACCCTTGCAGAGGCCCACGACGAGCTGGAGCGGTTGAATGCGGAGGGAGTGTCGTTACAAGCGAGCGAGGGACGCTACATCCGGCCCATCGCCGTCGTCAGGGTGGAGCGTACCGGAAAGGAGCAGCAGGACGGCGAACGCATCCACTCCGAGGACGTGCGGGAGTATCTGGTGCAGAGCCTGGGAGTTCCCGCCGAGGCCGTCAGGGTCAAGTCTTCTGATTTGGACGAGTTGCGCGGCGAGGACTTGCTGTCGGAGTTCTCGCAGGTGCGTTGGATAATCACCAAGGCAGCCTTGATGGAGGGTTGGGACTGCCCCTTCGCCTACGTGCTGGTCATGCTCGACAACACCCAGGCCCAGCGGGCGCTCACCCAGCTGGTTGGGCGGGTAATGCGACAGCCCCACGCCCGGCGAACCGGAATGGAAGCCCTGGACCAGTGCTATGTCTACTGCTCCAATGTGGATGTCAGTGTGGCGGTAAGCCAGGTCAAGAACGGACTGGAGCAGGAAGGGCTGACCGGCCTGGGCGACATGGTGATGAGCGAATCGTCCGACTTTGAGCGCGTGCCGTTCCATCGGCGAGAGAAGTTCCGGGACATCGACATATTCCTGCCGCTGGTCCTGCACAACGATGGCTCCGATTGGCGGGAGCTGGACTACCAGCGGCACATCCTCCCAGATGTCGACTGGGGGGCTATAGAGGCGCTGGACCCGCAGGGTAGCCTCCCCGACCGCGCCAGGTGGCAGTGGGCGACCGTTGACGTTGGGGACGCGCTTCCCGTCTTCCACGCAGACAGGGACCTCTATATCGACAAGACTGTGCAGGTATCCTGGTTCGCCCGGCGCCTGTCTGACGTGGTGCCGAATCCGTGGCAGGCCGCCCGCATATCCGGACAGCTGGTCGAGAAGCTCAGGGTGGCGGGTGATGCAGACGAAGAGATATATGACCGGCGCTCGTATCTGTCGTCCGCCCTGCGGGAGCACGTGACCCATGAGGTCGAAAAGCTGGCCGAAAGAGTCTTCACGGACAAGTTGAGCACCCGAAGAATCCGCTTCGACCTTGAAGCGGGTCAGCCGAACTTCCGCATGGTCGAAACTTATGAAATACCCGTAGCAGGCAGCCTTGGAGGACTGCTGGCTCGCAAGGACCATCGCGAGATGCAGCTAAGCCTGTTCGAGCCGGTGTACGAACGTCAATTCGATAGCGATTTGGAACGCAACTTCGCCCGCTATCTAGACGAGCAGAAGGCCTTGCAGTGGTGGCATCGTGTCGCGGTGCGCCAGCGTGGCGACTACTACCTGCGCGGCTGGAAGCAGGATCGCATCTGGCCGGACTTCGTAGCGATGGGCGGCGAGACGGAGGGCAAGCCGCACGTGCTGGTATTCGAGACTAAGGGCGAGCACCTGCGCGGCAGCGAGGACACGGACTACAAGCGCCGCGTCCTGGACACCCTGCAGGATGCCTTCAACTGCGGGACGATGACCGTGCGGGACGGCCCGGTCAAGGGCACCTTCCGTCTGGTCTTCAACGAAGCGGAGTTCCCGGCAGCGCTGGCTGGACTGGACAGCCAATACACTCCCTGAGTCCCCGGCCCGCCCCGTTCTTCGTTGACCGCCGCCTGCCCGTGTGCTACGCTTCGATTGTGAAATTTGGCGCAATCCCCGGCGCCGTGCCGGGACCCAACCGAGCGTGACCAGCCGCCTTTCCCTCGACAGGACCTTGGTCTACCTGGCACTGGCGGCCCTGGTAGTTGCCATCATCCAGGTGACCCTGGGCGGCGTCGTCAGGGTCACCGGCTCCGGTCTGGGCTGTCCCGACTGGCCACTGTGCGACGGCCGGGTGATCCCCGTGTTCGAGCGTGCCCCGCTGATAGAGTTCAGCCATCGCCTGGTGGCCTCCGTAGTTGGCCTGTTATCCCTGTCGGTCGCCGTGGTAGCGTGGCGCAGGTACAGGACTGAGCCCTGGATACTCGCGCCCAGCCTGGTGGGCATATCCCTCGTCATCATCGCGGCCCTGCTTGGTGCAGTCGTAGTCTGGACCGAGCTCGTGTGGTGGGTCAGGCTGATCCACCTGGGACTGGCCCAGGGCGTCGTAGCATGCATGGCCGTCGTCACCCTGGTCGCTTGGAGGGCCGGCGTCGCGGACGAATCGCCCGGGCCTGTCGGCAGCCCGCTCGGGACCCTTGCCCTCATCTCCGTCGCGGGCGTGTTCCTGATCATCCTCTCAGGCTCCTACATGGTCGGCTACGGCGCGGGATCCTCCTGCGGCACGTGGCCCCTCTGCCGCGGCAGCTTCCTGCCCGACGGCACGGCGTACCTGGTCCACATGGCCCATCGCTACCTCACGGCATTGGTCGCGTTGGTGATGTTGGGCGCGGCGTTCGTCGCGTTGAGATCGTATGGGCGCGTACCCGGCCTTGTGCCGGCCGCGTGGCTCATGGTCGCCGCTCTCGCGGGGCAGGTCCTCCTGGGCGCCTGGACCATATGGGCCGGCTTCACGATGGAGATGCGCGCCGCACACCTGGGCGGCGCAACACTGATGTGGACGGCCGTCGTCGCACTGGCCACCCTGTACGGCCTGTCGAGGAGGCCGCCTGTGCCCGCCGCAGCCCCAGGCATCGGTTCGCCCGAACCCGCGAGGCAGGCATCGTGATCGCCAGCGCCGCGACACCCAGGGCCGTGCTGAGGGACTACATTACCCTCACCAAGCCCCGCATCGTCCTGCTGCTCCTCTTCACGGCGCTGGCGGGCATGTTCCTGGCCTCCGGCGGTCCGCCGGATGTCACCCTCGCAATCACCGTGCTGGTTGCTGGCGCGCTGGCGTCGGGCGGTGCAAACGCCCTCAACCACTTCCTCGACAGGGACATAGACGCCCGCATGCGAAGGACGAGCAGCCGCCCGGTGGCCGCACTCAGGGTCCAGCCGCGAGAGGCGCTCCTCTTCGGGCTCGCGGCCAACGTCCTGGCCTTCATCCTGTTCGCTTCGCTGGTGAACGTCCTGAGCGCGGCCCTCGCCCTGGGCTCGACCCTTTTCTACGTGTTCGTATACACGATGGGCCTGAAGAGGACCACGCCGCACAACATAGTCATAGGGGGCGCTGCCGGGGCGCTCCCACCCGTCATCGGCTGGACGGCGGTCACCGGCAGCATTGGCCTTCCTGCCCTGTACATGTTCGCGATAGTGTTCTTCTGGACCCCGCCGCACTTCTGGGCCCTCGCCCTGCTGCTGAAGGACGACTACGCCAAGGTCGGCGTGCCCATGCTCCCGGTCGTGGCGGGCGTCGACGAGACCAAGAAGTCGATCCTCCTCTATTCCGTCCTGCTCCTGGCCCTCACGGCCATGTTCTTCGTCACGCGCGCAGTGGGCTGGATATACCTCGGCGCATCCCTGGTCCTGGGGCTGGTCTTCATCTACCGCGCCGCCGTCCTGCTGAGACGCCCGGGCATCGAGGGTGCCCTGGGCACATACCTCTACTCCCTCGCATACCTCGCCCTACTCTTCACCGCAATAGCAGTCGACGCCACACTCGCCTAGCCCTCCCGCCAATCGTCCCGAATCATCCCTTTCGACCGAAGTGGACCGGGATTCAGGAGTCCGCGTTCTCCAGACTCTCCCTGCCGTAGGGGCGGACCCACGTGACCGCCCGAGTGAAGCAGGCTTGCGGAGGCGTAGGGGCGGGTTTCAAACCCGCCCTCCCTGGCGGTTGTTGGGGAACGTCATTTGACATCACAGAACGCCCGTGCTATCCTGTCATCGGAAGGAAGGGGAACAGATGAGCCCGAGCCCCTCCGGGTCCGCTCTTTCGTCGGGATGGAGCGGGCCCGTGGTGTTATACGAAGCACCTGAGAGGACCAGCTCGATCACTCGTCCGGAGCCGTAACCGTAGCGTCTACCCCCTTTCCGGGTGCGGGGTA
>DAOULA010000063.1:0-1739 GCA_034420735.1 Dehalococcoidia bacterium | reverse complement strand
CCGCAGGGGCTGAGGTGGACGAGGAGCAAGCCTCGGTGGCGGAGATGAGTGTTGAGGCGCTGACGGGGGAGGTCCGGCAACTGCGAGAGACGGTGCAGGCGCAGCCCGTCCAGTTGGAGGAGCTGGGACGGCGGGTGGCGGAGATGGAGGAGGTACGGGCGGAACGCGCAGAAGGTGGTGAGGTGCATCGGGAGGAAGCGGAGGATGGGCCGGCCTCGGACGATGCGACGACCTCCGGGGAGTGGCGTCCGCCAAAGCGTGCCCATGGGCTGCCCGACGCCGGCGTGGTGATGCTGGAACAACAGCCCGACGAGGAGCACGCCTTCCGGGCCGGCTGCGAAGCTTGTGGACGAGTGGCGGGGACTGAGGACTGGCGGGACCGAGCAGGGCAACATGGTGGACAGGGCGAGAGCCGAGGAGCGTCGTTGGGCACTGGAAGTGCAGTTGATTGAGGAGTTGGCCTGACACTGCCACCGGAGAAGGAGCCCCTGACGGGCGCGAGAAGGGACGACCACCTGCGGTGGCGGAGGGAGACCCTGGCGCAGGCCCGTAGGCATCGTGTCGCAGCAGAAAGGTGGCGAGTGGCGTTGAAGGTGGTTACGTTGGGTCTGTGGCGGAGGTAAGTAGGGATCACCTTCTGCCCCGGCCTCAAGTTGCGAACGACCTGATCCTTCCGGCTACTCCATCGGCCCCCAATATGAATGGATGCCCGATGTATCGCCTCAGGCCCTTCGCGTCTCTGAGCTCCACGGCGACGTAGCAGTCGTCGATGTTCCGGTTGTCGCAGAATCTCATCGTCTGCATCTCCTCCCACACGCTGGGCACCAGGGGACCAGGACAAACGCCGGGACGTCTGGTGTAGCCGTACTCCGCTATGGCCTCAGCCGACCATAGCTAGATCGGCGTCGCAGGACAAGGCCCTGGTGCACCACGCCGAAGCTGCGACCGTCGTGGAGGTTGATGGTGGCGTGGAAGCGCCCCTGCGGTGGAACTCCACGCGGGAGCGGAGTCCATCGATGCCGGGGAACATCGAGGCGAGACGGCGCAGGGTGGCAATGAGTTTCGAGCAACTGCCGTTCTGAGATCGTCATAGTACGAGCGTAGCGATTGAATGTCCCGGTGGGCAACCATCATGTGTTTGTGGCAGTGTGCGGCAGATCAGCGAATCCCTTGATAGCTGTACCGGCACACGGTATAATCGGTTCGTGATCCGTTCGTTTCGCCATCGAGGGTTGAGGCGGCTCTATGAGCAAGACGACCCCAGCAGGATAGCGGCCGACCAATTGGACCGGATCACACTCGCCCTCGCAGACTTGGATGCTGCCGGCAAGCCGAGCGATCTCGACCTGCCAGGATACAGACTGCATCCACTCAGGGGGGACCGAAGAGGATTGTGGAGCATTTCGATTACCGGCAACTGGCGGATCAGCTTTAGGTTTGAAGATGGGGACGTGTACGACGTTGATCTCATCGATTACCACTGACAAGGAGAATGACCATGGCCATGAAAAATCCGCCCCATCCAGGTCGCAGCATCAGGGAGAACTGCTTGGCTCCTGTGGGACTGAGCGTTACCGAGGCAGCGGAGGTTCTGGGGGTTGCCCGTCATACCCTTTCGCGGGTATTGAACGGTCACGCGGGGATCTCGCCCGACATGGCCATCCGCCTAGAGAAGGCCGGATGGTCCAGCGCGGACTTCTGGTTGAGCCGTCAGACTGCATACGACCTGGCTGAAGCGC
>DAOULA010000062.1:0-27177 GCA_034420735.1 Dehalococcoidia bacterium | reverse complement strand
CCCGCGACGGGCGCTCCCGGTCGTGGTAGACCGTCTGCCGCGCGGTCGCCAGCGTGGACTCGAAGTAGTCGTTGCCGCCTGTGTTGTGGTTGCGGTCGAAATTGGGGAAGTCGCTGCTCGACACGTCCAGCCGGATGCGGTGCCCGCGCCTGAACAGGTTGCTCGTCGGGTTGACCTGTATCGCGTACTCGTACGCCTTCCCCGGCTCGATCAGAGACGGGCGGGCGAAAGACTCCCGGTAGCGGGCCCGCACGATCCCGTAGCACAGCTCCTGCACGAAGCCGTCCGGCCACACGTCCATCAGCTTCACGACGAAGTCCGTGTCCCTGGCCGACGACGACGCCCACAGGTGGACCGTGATGGGCCCGGTCACCTCGACCGGCTCCTCGACGGGGTCCGTCTGGTACGTCAGGATGTCCCGCCTGCCGTCCAGCGCCCGCTGGTCCTGGGGCTCCTGCTGGCCCGGCGGGCTGTACAGCGTCATCACAGGGTCGCGCGGGTCGTAGTCGTAAGAGTCCGGCGGCTCGTCCGACGGTGCTCGGCGGTCGAGCTTCCCGCCCTCGTGCAGGTAGTAGTCCGTGTACTCGGCTCCCGGCGGTGGCCAGTCCTCCTCTTCGCGCCAGCGGTTCGCCCCCATGACGAATAGCTGCACCGGCGGCCACTCCTCCACTCCGGTGCTCTCGCCCTTCAGCCAGTGTCCGAACCAGTCGTCGTCAATCTGGTAGAAGTCGCGCACCGCCTCCGGGCCGAAGTCCAGCTCGCCCACCTTGCTCGACGAGAAGTCGGTCGTGTGCGTCCAGGGCCCCACGATGAGCCGCTGTCCGCTCCTCGCCCCCTCCGTCATGCCGTTCGCCCTCATGCCCGTGAAGTTCTTGATTGCGCCGATCTGCTGGTCGTACCAGCCGGTCGTCGTCAGCGCCGGCGCCGCCACGTCGCGGTGACGCTCGAGGAACCCAAAGTGGTCGGAGGCGTGGTCGGCGAGCCAGTTGCGCCAGTGCTTTCCCACCCCCGACAGTGCGGCGTCCGGTATCTCCGCCAGCGGCAGGTGCCAAAGCCACTTGTTCCTGTCCCGCTCCAGGTAGAGCCTCTCCGCCTCGTCGGTCGTAACCGGCCCCGTCTCGCCCAGCCGGCGGCGCACGTCGGGGGCGAGCGTATTGGTGCTCCACCACAGGATGCGTCCCAGCCGCAGCACGCCCGACATCTCCCGGTCCAGCAGGTTGGCCGCAATCGCGCTGGGGATCATCGCCGTTAGGTGGGGAGGCCGCGTGTGGGCCAGCTCCCACTGGGTCCAGCCGCAGTACGACCCGCCGAACGTGCCCACCTTGCCGGTCGACCACGGCAGACCGGCCGCCCACTCCACCGTGTCGTAGCCGTCCTCGGCGTCCCGGTGGTCGGCGCTGAAGAAGCCGGGCTGGAACTCGCCGTCCGACCGGTACCGCCCCCGCACGTCCTGCTGCACCCCGACGTAGCCCCGCTCCGCCAGCTTGTGCCCCTGCTCCACGCAGGGGGCGCCGTCCTTCGAGTAAGGCGTCCGCTGCAGCAGCACCGGGAACTTGCCCGGAGCATCAGGCCGGTACACGTCCGCCCGCAGCACCGTCCCATCCCGCATCCCCGCCCCCACGTCCGCCTCGACCGCTACGCTGAACGACTTCTCTTGCCCGGGATTCACCACGTTGATTCTCCCTCGCTGCCTGCACCGGCTCACACTAGGTGGAAGAGGATAACACTTAGCCTCCCGCCGGGCGGAAGCACCGGGACCTGCCAGTTGCGCGTACCCCATACCCGTACCCCATAGAGGAGCAGGTCATCCGAATCGTCGTTCCCGCGCAGGCGGGAACCCAGGGGGATGGATGGGATGGGTTCCGCTAGCTTATAGTCGCGCTGGCACGCCATAATACGATAACGTGAGGTGCGGCAGCCTGGATGGGTGGAGGGTACGAGGCAGTGAGCTCGCCAAGTCGATACCCGGCGGTTGTAGATGGGCATAGAGGCGCATACGGAGTAGTAATCCCCGATATGCCGGGCGCCTGCTGTGCTATGGGCAACACGGTCGACGAGGCGCTGCTGAACGCCGAATCTGCACTGGCCGACTTCGCAATGATGTTGGAGCAAGACGGCAGAACCATCCCGCCGCCCAGTGCCGTCGAGGACATCCAACTCGAGGAGGGCGAGATGGTAGCGTACGTCACCCTGAGAGTTCCCGTAGCTACCTAGCTACTCCTCTTCCATGCGTGCCGCGAAGTAGGACAGCAGCCGCTCCATGTACTCCTCCGGGAAGTTCAGGAACGAGTCGCCGTGGTCGGTGCCGGGCGTGATCCACAGCTCGCTGCCGGGGTGGGCTGCCCTGTGGACGCGTATGCCGTGCTCGGTCGGGATGCGCGTGTCGGCGCCCCCGTGGACCACCAGGATCGGGTAGTCGATGGACTCGACCGCCCGCTCGGGGACCAGCAGGCCCAGGTCTACGCCGTACAGCATGTCGGCCAGCAGGCTCGCGCCCGGGATGAACACCGGCGCGGCCCACTCCGGCACCGGCGTCTTACGCGCTACCTCGTAGGCCACCAGGTCCGTCACGTCGGCGTAGGTGCCGTCGAGCACCAGGGCGCCGATCTCCGGCTCCGCAGCCGCCGCCAGCACGGATGCGCCGGCACCCATCGACCTGCCCAGCACCATGATGTCGCGCTGCCGGATGCCCCGCGATCGCAGGTAGTCGTAGGCGCCCAGCACGTCCTGCGCCTCGTCGATCCCGCCCGTTAGCCTGTCGCCGCCCGAGCTTCCGTGCGCCCTCAGGTCGAACAGCAGCGAGCTGAAGCACCGCTTCACCAGCTCGGCCGCCATCTCCGTGGCCTCGCCGCTCGACCGGTTCCCTGTGATGCCGTGCACCATGATGACGGTGGGGCCGCTGCATTGGGACGGTACGTACCAGCCCTCCAGGGTCACGTCGCCCTTGCGCGACGGAAACTCCACGTCCTCGTACATGAGGCCGTAGTCGCTGGGGTGGTCATGCTGCTCCTCCCGCTCCGCGGCGGTGACTCCCGACGCGATCAGGTATGAGACTCCGGCGTAACCCGCGGCCAGGAGCACGACCAGCACCACGGCAACGCGACCGGCTATCTTTGCCTGTATCCTCATGTGACCTGGATTTAACCTACTGCGGGCAGCGCGATTATAACTGGCTCTGCGGCCTGGGAGACTGGAGACCGGCTTTCGCCGGTATGACGGAGTTGGGGGATCCGGGAGGAGTGCGGCTCTTGACGCTGGCTCCCCACTGACTGTAACTATTGACCCAACATGCCATCTGCACGGCAACTCGACAAGGAGACACCATGACCAGCCCTGACCGCGCGTCCCTCGCTCCCAGGTACAGCTTCGCGGACAGCCTCGACGAGCAGGAGGCCCAGCTTCGCGACAACCCGATGGTTCGGCGCATGGCCGCGTCGCGAAAGGCGTTCGAGGCCGACCCGCACCGCCCGCTGTACCACTTCGTCAGCCCCGAGAACACCCTGAACGACCCCAACGGGCTCTGCTTCTGGCAGGGCCGCTGGCACCTCTTCTACCAGGGCTACCCGCCTGAAGACCCCCGCCCGCACTGGGGCCACGCCGTCAGCGACGACCTCGTCCACTGGCGCGACCTGCCCTATGCGATATACCCCGACCCTGAGGAGTGCTGCTTCTCCGGCGGTGCCCTCGCCGAGGACGACCGGGTGATTGCGATCTACCACGGGACCCAGGTCGGCAACATGGTCGCCGTCTCCAGCGATCCCCTCCTGCTCAACTGGGAGAAGGTCACCGGCCAGCCGGTCATCCCCATCCCGGAGCACGACGGCTCGCCGCGCAAGTACACGGTGTTCGACCCCTGCATCTGGAAGAAGGACGGCGTCTACTACTCCCTCTCGGGCGGCACCCTGACCGACGGGCCCGGCGGCCAGAGGATCGCGGCCGACTTCGTATTCCGCTCGAAGGACCTGGAGACCTGGGAGTACCTGCACCCCCTCACCGAGGACGACAAGTTCACGCTGGTGGGCGACGACGGGGCCTGCCCGTACTTCTGGCCCATCGGCGACCGGCACATCCTCATCTTCTACAGCCACATGAGCGGCGGCCAGTACCTGCTGGGCGACTACGACGACGAGCGCGACAAGCTGGTCGTCACGTCCCACGGCCTCTTCAATTTCGGCCCGTCCAACCCATCGGGCGTCCACGCCCCCTCCGCGACGCCCGATGGACAGGGCGGGATCATAGTCCTGTTCAACATGAACCCGGGGTTCCCCAGCGAGGGCTGGAACCAGATCATGACGCTCCCCAGGCGTCTCACCCTCGATGGAAACGACGACGTGCGGGTCGAGCCCGCGGGCGGCATCGAGTCCCTGCGGTACGACCACAGGCAGGTCAAGGCGACCGCGCTGCCCGCCAACAAGGAGGTGGTTCTGGACGGGATCGAGGGCAGCGCAATGGAGCTGGCGCTCGAGATCGACCCAGGCGAGGCGCCGATGGTCGAGCTCAACGTGCTGCGGTCGCCTGGCCGGGAGGAGTACACGCGCATCGCCTTCTACAAGGACCGCGGCTTCAAGGTCCAGGCGCCATCCGACCAGGCGGGCGCGGTCCACCACACAGGCCAGGTCGCCATCCGGGGCTTCAAGCGCCCGAGGCCGGTCGACCGGTTCGAGAGCCTGCTCACACTCGATTCATCCTACTCCTCCACACTGCCCGGCGCGCTCTCACGCGCCCCGGAGACGGCCCCAGTCCTGCTCGACCCGGACGAGCCGCTCCGGCTCCGTGTGTTCATCGACCACAGCGTGGTGGAGGTGTTCGCGAACGGCAAGCAGTGCGTCGCCGTCCGCGTCTACCCGGGGCGCGAGGACAGCACCGGCGTATCGCTCAGATCCCAAGGCAGCCCCGCCAACCTGCGCGGGCTCGACGCGTGGCAGATGAAAACAGTTTACAGGTAGCGCGAGTATGGTCGAGAATACCGAGCATGACCTCAACAACCATGCTCGACATTCAAGAAGCGCAAGCCCACCTGTCAGAGCGCATCGCCAAGCTTAAGCCAGGCGATCGGATCGTCCTCTGCCACGACAACCGGCCTGTTGCGGAGATTCTGCCCATCCCTGAGCCCGAAACCCACCCTCGCCCGATAGGCTTGGGGAAGGGACTCGCCGAAGTGCCGCAGTCGTTCTTCGACCCTCTCCCGGACGATATCCTCGCTCGGTTTAGCGCTAGCTAGTCGTTGACGGGTGCCGCCGTGGTCGGTATTATCGGGATTGTGCTTTGGGGGGAGCCTCCGAGTCCGCGCAAGGGCCGAGCCCACCCCTCCGCTTCGCAACACAACACAACACTCTTTTCTGCCTGACCACGCGGACGCCAGGCAAATGGAAAGGAGTGCGTATGCCCACTGCCCGCGCGGCCGAATCTTGAGCATCTCAGGAACCAGGCCAAGGACCTCCTGAAGTCGTACCGAGCCGGACATACCCCGGCCCTCGCACGCTTCCGGGAGGCGATGCCCCGGCTGTCCGCCATGCCGGACGACCATCTCACACGACTGTCCATGTCCCTCCGCGACGCCCAACGTGTGGTCGCGGCCGAGCATGGATTCGGGAGCTGGTCGGACCTGCGGACCTACATCCAACGAAGGGAGAACATCGACATGCTCGAAGTGACAATCGATCAGATATACGCGAATCCCGCCGGCCACCAGAGGATCGTCGTCCTGAAGGCGAAGGGCGCGGACAGGTGCCTGCCGATCTGGATCGGCGCTGCCGAGGCCGACTCGATCGCGCTGAAGCTGGAGGGCAAGGAGGTCCCCCGCCCGCTGACCCACGACCTGATGGGCTCGATGCTCAGCGACCTGGGCGCGAAGGTGACCCGGGTAATAGTGAGCGAGCTGAGGGAGGACACGTTCATCGCAAGGGTGGTGATGCAGCGGAACGGCACGACCATCGAGCGCGACTCGCGGCCTAGCGACGCCATCGCGCTGGCCGTCCGCTGCGGCGCGCCCATATTCGCAGAGGAGGACGTACTCGAACGCGCAGGCGTGGCCCTGAACCCAGCCACTGGCGAGCCGGACTCCACGGACGCCCGATGGCCGTCATTCTCAGTCCAGAAGCGAGCGGACGCGTTCTCTGAGGATGCCATAAGCTTGTTCACGCAAGCAGACCAAGAGGCAAAGCGCCTGGGACGCCGGGCGGCCGAGCCTGAGGACATACTCCTCGCGCTGGCCGGCCAGGCCGATTACGTGGGAGCCAGGGTGCTCTCGGACCTCGGCGCGGACCCGGAGGCCATCCGGGCAAGGCTGGGGCAGTCAGCAGGAAGCGGGGGACCGGCAGGACGCGCTCACCCTTCGCCAACGCCGGTGGACAACCCTGATGTGGCGAAGGGAGGGCTTGCGGACCACCCGGACCACGATGCGCCAACAGAGTTGAGCGCGGCCAGCCACAGGGTGCTGCGCCTCGCGAGAACGGAGTCGGAGCTCTTCTCGCACAGCCGGGTGGACACGGCGCACATCCTGCTGGGCCTGGTGCTGTCCGGCGACGGACCGGCGTGGCAGGTCCTGAAGGAGTCCGGCGTCGAGATCGAGGGCGCCCGCGCAGCCGTGCTCAAGGCACTGTCGTAAGGGGGACTACACCGGCTCTCGTCTTGCCGATGGCGTCGGGGAGAGGCTCTTGTGACGATGCACAGACGGGGCGGTGTCCGGCTCCTTAAGGCCGGGCGCCGCCCTCAGCGGTACACCCTGTCACGCCGCCCAATCTCCACCACCAGGATGCGGACGGCATTATCCTGGATGTCGCAGAGAACGCGGCAGTCACCTACGCGATATCGCCACAACCGACCCAGTGGACCCGTAAGTGCCCGGCCCATGCTCCGCGGGTCTTCCTGTATGGCAACCCGGTCCTCCATGTAGTCGAGTACGCGGCGGGCGGTATTCCTGAGTCGGCGTACTCAATCGTCCAGCCCAAGCTCCCTCCTCACATCCTCCGCGGAATGGACCCGTTCCTGCCCCTTGCGGATGCGTTCGAGGACGTCCGCGGCAAGGTAGTAGTCCTCAACATCCTCGATGCCGCGATCGATGATCTCTCGGAGATAGAAGGCCTTGGTCCGCCCTGTCTGAGATGCCAGGAAGGCAAGCCGCTGCTCGGTCTCAGGAGCCAGTCGAATAGAGGTTGCCATGTTGGCACACTCCAGCAATGTGATATGTGTATTCAATTATCAAAGGCACTGCCCACAGCCACTAATGGGGCGATGTGAAGAGGCCATATCAGCCTTTCAGGCTACTGCGCCGGGCCGCAGTTGCGCCACCAGCGCAGCTCGTTGCTGCCGCGCTCGGCGCACGCCACCACGTCCAGGCGGCCGTCGCCGTCTATGTCTACGGCGAGCATCTGGGACGCCTTGCTCCAATTCGCCTTGAGCGTCTGCATGTCCCACGGGCCCCGGGGGTCGCCCCTGTGCTTGAACATCACCAGCCGCCCCTCGGCGCCCCAGGAGGAAGCGAGCACCTCCAGCTCGCCGTCGCCGTCCAAGTCGGCCGCTATGGCATGCGAGGCGTAGTTGAACGGATCGGCGATGACGTGCTTCCGCCAGCTGTCGCCACCCTCGTTCTCGTACCAGGCGATCTGGGCTCCCGGGGTCTCCGGCGAGGTCTTGTCCGAGTCGTCGCCCCTGATGGCCATCAGCACGTCTACGCCCCCGTCGCCGTCCATGTCGACGATGTCGCCGTGGTTGGGCTTGACGTGGGTGTCGTCGATGACGTGGCGGAGCCAGGGGCCGCTCGACGGGTCGCCCGTGTTCTCGTACCAGGCCAGCAGGTTCGCCCCACCGGCCGTGCCCACCAGGTCCAGGCGTCCGTTGCCGTTCATGTCGGCGGCCCGCACCATTCGGGTCTCGGCGACGTTCGAGTCGATGATCGTCTCGCGCCACTCCCCGTCGCGGCGGTCGAAGTACGAGAAGCGGTTGCCCTTTACCCAGCTAGAGGCGATGACCTCTAGCTCGCCGTCGCCGTCGTAGTCGGCCACCTCGACGTCGTATGCGCCAGGGAGCCCGCCCTCGCAGATGTAGTGGTAGGACCACGACTCGGCCAGTCTGGGGTCGCCGTCGAACTCGAACCAGAGTACGCTGCCGCCGATGTTGTCGATGTTCACGATCTCGGGCTTGCCGTCGCCGTTGATGTCGGCGACCGCGTGCCGCTCCAGCCACTCGCCGGCGCGCCTGTGGACGACGTGTTTTACAAAGTTGCCGGCGCCGTCGTTCTCGTACCAGTAGAGTCCGACGCCCGTGTCGGTGCTGACCAGGTCGAGCGACCCGCTGCCAGTGAGGTCGACGGCGGAGACGCCTATGGTGTACTCGTAGCCGTCGCCTATCAGCCGCTCGTCGAACTTGACGAACTCGTTCATGGAAGGCCTCCGTTCGGGTCAGGGATGTGTGAGCCCTCGCGAAATGAGGGCCTCGGGGATTATCTCAGAATCAAGCTCGTTCGGCTGGCAGGGCCGGGGGCGGGTTTGAAACCCGCCCCTACGACCGGAGTGCCGGCATTTTGGGCGAGCCCCAGGTGTCGCACCCCTGCGTTGCGGGGGAACTGGTGCTAGTCGCCTGCGGGGACGGGGTCGCCGATGGGGTCTGGGGAGCGGCGGCGGAAGAGCCGGGCCAGCAGGTTCGGTATGCTCTCGTTGAAGATCATGTAGACGATGGGCAGCACCAGCAGCGTCAGCGCCGTGGAGCTCATCAGGCCGCCAATTACGACGGTTGCCAGCTCGGCGCTGATCAGCCCGCTCCCCTCAGTCTCGACCGCCAGGGGGAGCAGCGCGAAGCTGGTCGTGAGCGCCGTCATGAGGATCGGGCGCAGCCGCACACGCGCACCGGAGATCAGGGCGTCGTACACGCCCATGCCCCGGGCTCTCTGCTGCTCCACGAACGCGATGAGAACGATGGCGTTGGTCACGACGATGCCGATGAGCAGGAGCACTCCCATCATGGCAGGGAGTCCCAGCGCGCGCCCCGTCACGGCCAGCGCCGTGAGGACGCCTATGAGGGCAAGCGGGAGCGTCAACACAATAACGAAGGGGTTCCTGAGGGAGCCCAGGCTGGCGACCATGACGAGGTACACCAGCACTATGCCAATGGCCATGGAGACGAAGATGGCCTGGAAGCCCTCGGCGATGTCGGAGAAGATGCCGCCGCTGATGACCTCCACGCCTGGCGGCAGGCGAAGGGCATCGATCTTCTCGTCGACCACCGTTCCGACGCCCTGGGCGTCGTCCGCGACTATATCGCCCGTGATGGTGGCGGACCTGACGCCGTCGGTTCGGCTGATGGTGACGGGCCCCTCCTTCATCACCACGTCGGCAAGCTCTCCCAGCGGCGCCGCGCCCGCGGGGCCGACGATGTTCAGCGACGCGATCTGGTCGATTCCCCCGATAGACCGGGGGTCTCCCGCGAGGACCACGTCTACAGCCTCGTCCTCGATGTTCATGGTCGTAACGGTCTGGCCGATCAGGTACTGGCTGAGCTGGAAGCCGACCTGGCGGGTGCTGAGGCCGATCATGGCCGCCTTTTCGGGGTCGACCTGTATCGATATTTCCGGCCGGGCCTGGGCGACGTCGCTCTCCAGGTTCACGATGCCTTCGACGGTGGACAGGGACTCTACCAGCTCCCCGGATACCCTGGAGATGTCGTCGTAGTCGGGTCCTGTCACGAAGATAACGACCCCGCCGGTCGGCGGCCCGTCCTGAGCCTCGGATATGCTCACCGAGCGTCCTGGCTTGTCCAGCTCCGTCCTGAGGATATTGGCGATGTCGTCCGAGACGCCGCTGCTGATGCGGGCGAAGAATGTGGCCCGCTCCGGGCCGCCCGGACCGCTGCCAAAGGCGATGTCGGTCGCGCCGATGGTGACCAGCTGGACATCGGAGATCTCCCGCACGCGGTCCTCGATCTCCGCCACCTGCACAATCGTCTGCTCCACGGGGGTGCCCGGAGGAAGGGTGAGGTCGATCTCCAGGTATCGGTCGCCGCCCCCGCCGAACAGGTTGACCGGGATGAAGGCCATCAGCCCGAAGCTCGATGCGGTCAGCAGGGCCGCGACCAGCAGTGTAATCAGCCTGTGGTTGAGGACCCACTTTAGAACGGCAACGTACCCCCGCTGCATCCATGTCTCAGGGAGCCTGACCTCGCCCTCGTCGCCGGCGCCCTCGGGGAGGTCGCCGGGGCGGAGCAGGTAAGCGCCGAGCACCGGCACTGCCGTGAGGGCCACGAGTAGGGACGCAATCAGCGCGAAGGTGACAGTCAGGGCGAACGGCAGGAAGAAAGCGCCTACCAGCCCCTGGATGAAACCCAGGGGGACGAATACGACGACGGTGGTCATGGTGGAGGCGAAGATCGCGGGGCCGACCTCCGTGGTGGCCTCAAGCGCCGCCCGCCACCTGTCCCTGCCCGCCTGTATGTGACGGTACACGTTCTCGAGCACCACGATGGAATCGTCCACGACGCGCCCCACGGAGATGGCCAGGCCGCCCAGGGTCATGAAGTTGAGGGTCATGTCCTGCCATGACATCAGCAGGGTGCCGGTGAAGACGCTGAGGGGAATCGAGAGTGCGATAACTATGGTTGGCCGCAGGGTGTTGAAGAGCCCCTTGGGCACCGTGGGGCGTATGGTGAGCATGAATGCGAAGACGACCGAGACGGCGAACAGGAAGCCGAACATCGCCTCCTTGGTGAGGGTATCGATCTGCCGCTGGATGTTGGGGCCCTGGTCGGCGACGACGATGATCTCGACGTCGGCCGGGAGCCCGGCAATCCCGTCGAGTGCCTCGTTGACGGCGTTCGTCACGTCGAGCGTGTTAACGTCGGGCTTCTTGGAGACTTCGACGCCGATGCCCGGCTTGCCGTTCGTCCGCGTGATGCTCCTGGGCCTTCCGCCTCCGAAGGTCACGTCTGCCACGTCGGACAGCCGGACCGGGCCGGACGGGGACACGCCGACGACGAGGTCCCGCAGGTCCTCGATGGAGTCGAGGGTGTGGGTCGTCTTGGCGATCACGGCCTGGGACCCGTCGAATACGAGCCCCGCGGGCAGTGTGAGGTTGTTCTCGCTGAGGGCTGCCGAGACCTGGAACAGGGAGACCCCGTTCGCAGCCATCCTGTCGACGTCCACCACGACGCGGACGCTTCGCTCGACCTCTCCGCTCAACGAGACGTTCTGAACGCCATCGATCCCCGTAATCTCAGGGACGATGCGGGACTCGACGATCTGCTGCACCTCGAGCAGGTCGCGGTCGGAGACCACGCTGAACTGTATGACGGGGAATTCGTCGGGGTTGAATCGGCCTACTGTGGGCTCCTCAGCCCCGGCGGGTAGGGTGACGTCGTTGACCGCGGTCTGAATTGCGCTCTCCGCGTCGGCCATGTCGGTGCCGTACTTGAACGTTGCAAGGACGACTGCGCTGCCCTCCCTGGACGTCGACCGAACGGATTCGAGACCCGAAGTGCCGTCGATGGCCCTCTCTATGGGCCCGGTAACGTCGCGCACGACGGCCTCGGGGTCTGCGGATGGGTAGGAAGCGAGGACTGTGACGAGGGGGAATTCGATCTGCGGGAACAGCTCGACCTGGAGGGTGCGATAGGCGAAGATTCCTGCGCCGAGCACGAGGAATATGGCCAGCAGCGCCACGGTCGGCCGGCGCAGGGCCAACGACGTTAGGAAGCTCAATACTGCATCTCCTTGCCTGCCAACCCCGGGGATGAGGGGGCGCCATGCGCGGCGATGCTGTAGCCGAACCGGCGCTGAGGGGGAGCCTCGGCGTGTTGACTGCGGGTAACCTATACTAGCTTACGCACCAGACCCTCACAAGGATTTGCTCTGAGTACGGCCACAGGTCGTGCGCCCTCACGTGGACCCTTGGCTTTGCGGTGTATTGAATACCTTTCCGTGTTTGTCATATTCTTACCCGACAGAACCGATCAGCGAGGCCTATGCGATGGAAACCAAGAGGAAGAGACTCACTTTGGACCTGGCCCCCACATTCCAGCGCCGGCTGAAAGCCATCGCCGCACTCAAAGGCGTCAGCATGCGAAGGTACTGCCAGGATGCTATCGATCGCGAGTTGACCAGGGACGAGGCGAACGGCCTAGGAGGGCTATTGTCAGCCAAGCCGGACCATGACGTGTTTGCGGAGCTCCGGCAGGAGATATTCAGAGGCAATCCCCTTCCTGGGAGCTCCGCCGACTTGATCCGGGAGGCCCGTGAGACCAGGGACGCCGAAACCGAGGCTTGGGCGTGAGCGGCGCCGTCGTCGTCGATGCAAGCCTGGCAGTCAAGTGGCTAGTTGAGGAGGATGACTCTGACAAAGCTCACGCCGCCCTGCAATCCTGGGTCGCCCAGGACATAACCCGCATCGCTCCATACCTCATGCCCTTCGAGGTCGCCAACGCTCTCCACCGGCGCGTGTTGCGCGGCGAGTTGAACGTCGAAAGCAGCACACGCATGATCTCACGGCTGCTTGAGTCGCGCCTCGAACTCCATCAGCCACCGGGGCTTCATGTTAGGGCGCTCCAATTTGCGAGCCAACTCAATCAGAATGCGGCCTACGACGCCCACTACCTAGCACTGGCAGAGAGCGTCGGTTGCGAGCTGTGGACTGCTGACGTGAGGTTCTACCGGGCAGCCAGGCCGGTGGTTGACAACTTGCGCTGGATAGGGGAGTTCGTCGCGCCCGAGTAGATCTCGCGGTCATGCTGAGCTGCCAGCCATAGAGGAGACTAGCGATGGAATCGACCGTGTCGGTGCGGGACGACGCTGGGAACGAAGTCGACCGGCTGTCCGCCGAGGCCGCCGCGATGGACTATCCGGACATGCCCTGGCGCGCGGACCCGTGCATCGGGCGCGCTTCCGACGGCACCCTCTTCGCCGGGGTCCACAGCCGGGTATTCGAGTCGGCGGACGAGGGGCGACGCTGGACATCCTTCCCCGTGGCGTTCGACGGGTTCGAGCGGATGAACAACTTCGGCGTCCTGCCCGACGACACCTTACTCCTGCTCTACGAGACCCCGCCGGATGCCACGGGAGTCAGGGGCATGGCGGTCGCACGCTCGACCGACAGGGGCAGGACGTGGGACCCCGGCACCCCGCTGGACAAGGCCCCTTACACGGGAGCGCCCGGCGCGGACGGCAACAAGTTCTGCGCCCTGCCTGACGGCACGGCCATCGTCGCGGTCACGCTGCGCAATGGGGACGGAGTACGGGACCACGACGGCTCCGAGCTTCCGCTGGAGGAGCGCGGCATATACGACTACATCTACCGGTCGAAGGACGGCGGCGCGACGTGGGGAGACAGGACGCTGATCGTCGGCCACTGCTCGGAGACGTCCTTCCTGCCGCTCGGGGGCGGCAGGCTGCTGGCCGCGATCCGCAGGCAGCGCTGGTTCTCGTATCCAGACGACCCTCCGGACATGTGGAAGCAGACGGGCGGCGACCCTGGCATGGTGTACAAGCACCTGTTCCTGGCCGATTCGGACGACGGCGGTCGGACCTGGAGGGACCTGCGGCAATGGACAAAGGTGATCGGCCACTGCCCTGGCGAGCTGGTGCAGGTGTCGGACGGGCGCATAGTGCTGCTCCACCCCAACCGCTACCCGTACCCGGAGGGGGACCTTCGTGCCCGCGTGTCTCCGGACGAGGGCGCGACGTGGAGCGAGGAGTGCTATGTCGTGAGCGAGGGTGCGGGCTACTCGGGCTCGGTCGTGCTGGACGACGACACCATTGTCACGGTCACCGGCAACACGCCGCTGCTGCCCTCAGGCGAGCCGGCCGAGCCCTGGGGGATGCACGCCGTCAGGTGGCGCCTGCCGGACTAGTGGACCAACACTCTCGTATTGGGGAGTACCCAGACTGCGTAGCTGCTCAAAGCTGTCATTCCGAGCGCCAGCGAGGAATCTAGAGACGTCTGGCTACGGATCGACGTCGTCTTCAGGGCAGCGATCTTAGGTTCCTCTCTCCGCTCGGAACGACAGGCGTGGGGGCACTGCGTTGAAACGCCCGCGACACCGGCCTTAAATACATCGCCCCTACGTCGGTCTCTAGCTGCCGGACAGGCGGATGCGGGGGTCGACGACGGCGAGGAGGATGTCGGACAGGAGGGTGCCCACCACGGTGAGCACGCCCGCCACCAGGATTATGAACCCTGCCAGGTACACGTCCTCGGTCTCTATTGCCTGGAGCAGGAGCGGACCGAGCGTGGGCAGGCTCAGGACCACCGAGACGATCACGCTGCCGCTGACGAGCGACGGCAGCAGGTAGCCGACGGTGCTTACGAGGGGGTTGATCGCCACGCGGACGGGGTACTTCAGTATGATCCTCCAGGGGGCAGCGCCCTTGGCGCGGGCGGTGACCACGTACGGCTTCCCGAGCTCGTCCAGCAGGTTGTTGCGCATGATTCGAATGAGGCTGGCGGTGCCGGACGTGCCGAGCACGATGGCAGGGACCCACAGGTGCGCAATGAGGTCTCGCACCCTGGCGGCGCTCCAGGGGGCGTTCGCGTAGTCTGCCGAGAATAGCCCGCCGACGCTCTGGTCGAAGTACGCGAACGCGATGTACATGAGCACGAGGCCCAGCAGGAAGTCCGGCACGGCCAGGCCCGCGAAGCCCACGAACGTGAACGCGTAGTCGCCCACCGAGTGCTGTCGGACGGCCGAGTATATGCCGACCGGGACGGCGAACGTCCACGTGACCAGGATGGTGAACGCGGTGAGGACAGCCGTCAGCCAGAGCCTGTCGCCGATCAACTCCTTGACCGGCATGTCGATGTTGTGCCGAAGCTGGAAGGACAGGCCGAGGTCGCCCTGCACCAGGTTCCACATCCACATCGCATAGCGCACGTACTGCGGTTCGTCGAGACCCATGTACCTGCGGAGCAGCTCGACGTGCTCGGGGTCGGGCGAGAAGCCGTTGTCGCTGTAGAAGATGTCGATGTAGCGTTCGACCTGGTCGCCCGGCGGCAGCTCTATGATGACGAACGTGAGCGCGGAGATCGCCCAGATCGTCAGGGCTGCCAGCAGCAGGCGGCGGACCAGATACGCCAGCATCGGTCACCTCGCTTGCCCGGTGAGCGCGGGCTCAACTGTCAGTCGTTGGAAGTACCCTTGTCTTGCTACGCCTCTATCCCCGGTCTCGCAGCTCCTTGAATTTCGCGTTAGTCATGCCGGGCTGCCTGTAGACATCGAATATGCCCTGCTCCATCTCGCGGACCTGGCGGGCGTGTTTCAACACGTCCTCGGGGTCGGCACCATGGGGGATCTTCGTGCAGCCGTCGAGGTCGGCGAGAGCTATCTCGCCGGGGTAGAAGAGCAGCCCGCCGACGGAGACGGGACGGTTTACGGATACCAGGTTGAAGACGCCGTGTCCCGGCACCCTGCCGGTGCCCCAGATGGGCAGGCCGGCGTCCCTGATGCCGGCGAGGTCGCGGACCGAGCCCTCGACGACCGCGCCCGTGACGCCGAGCATCCTGTGCCGCCAGGCCATGCCGTCCCCGAAGCAGGCGCCCCGGCCAGGGCGCGTGTCGACGTCCCGCATCACGGCTATGATGGGCCCGGGGGTCGCTTCGAGGGCGTCGTAGTACTCGTCCCACGGGATCGCGGCGGAGTCGGGGTCGTTGGTGGTGACCTCCGTCGTGACGACGGTGCCGATCGCCGTTCCGAGCTCGGGCAGCAGGGACACGACCTCGGGGCCCGTGTAGTTCATGGGAACGCCGCCCGCCGAGTCGAGTTCGTGCCCGCCCTGGCTGCCCCCCATGCTCGCCACCACGGCGTTGAACAGGGTCGCGGAGTCGAACTCCTTGAGCGCGTCGAGGGTCTCGGTCGATACGGTTGTCATCGCGTCCTCCGGCTAAAGTGCGTGCTGGTCGGAGAATTATACCCGCCTGAGGCGGCCTTGCACCGTCATTTCGAGCGCCATTCCAGCGCCTGCCACTGTCATTGCGAACGCCCGCCCTGTCAATCCGAGCGGCCCTGCACTGTCATTCCGAACGCAGTGAGGAATCTAAAGTCCTTGCCCGAAGTCGATCTGCCATTCCAGAGACAGGTCCTTCCATTGCGGGTTCGCCGATCCTATCAGTGCGACCTTCTTGCTCCGCCGCCAAGCCTTGATCTGCTTCTCCCTAGCTATTGCGGACTCTATGCTTGGGGTCTCCTCGTAGTAGGCAAGCCACGTTACGTTGTACTTGCTCGCAAAGCCGGGCACTAGCTTGTTCTTGTGCTCGTACATTCTTCTTTCGAGGTTGTTGGTGACACCGACGTAGAGGGTCCGCGAGGCGTTGGTCAGGAGGTAGACGTAGTATCGGCGATCTCGTTTCGTGGGCATGTCGAGTAGATTCCTCACTGCGTTCGGAATGACAGCATGGGCGAGTGGAATGACAGCGTGGGCGAGTGGAATGACAGCGTGGGTGAGTGGAACGGGGGGACGAAGCGGTTGTTGGTGACACCGACGTAGAGCGTCCGCGAGGAGTTGGTCAGGAGGTAGACGTAGTATCGGTGGTCTCGTTTCGTGGGCATGTCGAGTAGATTCCTCACTGCGTTCGGAATGACAGCATGGGCGAGTGGAATGACAGGGTGGGCGAGTGGAATGACAGCATGGGCGAGTGGAATGACAGGGTGGGAGTTCGGAATGACAGCGTGGGGCACCGCGCCTCAGTCATTCGCCTCTGGAGCACGGGGGCGGCGCTGGTCGGGGAGGGCTGTGAGGCTGGTTGTGAGGGCGGCGCGGGCCTGTTCGTACTCGGCGGGGCCGATTTCGCCGGCGTCGAAGGCCGTGTCGAGGGATGCGATTACGCGTACGAGGCGTAATCGCTCAGAGGACTCCGCCGGGGTGCGTCGGACCAGGGCGTAGGCGATGAGTGAGGCCATCACGAGGCCGAGCCCGACGACGGCGGCGTACTCGAGGCGTATCCAGGCCAGGCCCTGCAGGGCCCGGTCGCCGATGCTGGCCTGCGGGAGTGAGACGAGCCGGTAGGGCACCTTAGCGCCCCGGGGCAGGTCGGTGCCCGCGAGCAGGCGGTAGGGCCTGTCGCCGATGGTGACCCGCTCGATCTCGCCCGCGCCGCTCAGGCCGCCCACCTCCTCGGGCACCAGGATCCTCAGCCCGGCCGCTCCGTAGGGCAGCGACTTGGTGAGGTCCAGCTCTGCGCCGTCGTAGGGGATGCTGTAGGCGTACATCACCTCGTGCTCGCCGGGCGGCACGGGCGCCATCACGGCGAATCCGCGGTCCACCTGCAGGACGTCGGCCCCGATGAGTGCGGTGTCCACCGTCAGGTCGTCCGCATCGGGGGGCAGGCCGAACCGGAGGAGCTGCATGGGCCCCGAACCGGGGATGTACGTCAGGTCGCTGTCGTTGACCAGCTTAACTATCTCAAGTGCCCACAGCGTCTGGGTGGCCTTGTCAACCCGCGCAAACAGGAGGGATGCGCTCGACGCCTCGAGCAGCGTCTCGTCTTCCGAGGCGTCGTATACGGTTATCGTCATGGGCAGGGTGAGGCCCTGGACTATCTGCACTATCTCGCCGTATACGGCCCCCTGGTACTGGAGGGATACGCCGAGCCTCTCGCCGGAGGGCGGCGGCGGGGAGTCGAAGCGGAACCCGCCCTCCTCGTCCGTGAGGGCCTGAATCTCGTACTCAGGGCCCGCGCTGCTGACGAGGAACACCGGGAGGCCGGGGCCCACATGGCCGCCTGCAGTGCCGTCCATCACCGTGCCCTCGATGGTTACAGTCGATCCGTCCTGCGCCGCAGCCGTGCCCGTGGCAACGGTCATCAGCAGCGTGACGATGGCGAGAGCCCGCGAGATCACTCCCGCTCCTCCGTCCCCTTACCCGAGTCGTCGCCCAGGAAGCCCTCTCTCACGCGCCTGATCTCCTCCTCCACACGGGCCAGGAGGTCGGCCTCCCTGCCCGATTCCATTTCCAGCGACCTGAGGACGAGGGCGGCCTCGGTCATGTACTGTTCGCGCAGCACCTGGTAGTCCTCCTCGCCGAGGGTGCCGATGGCGCGCTCCAGCTCCGCGCTGCGGAGCCCTGCCAGGGCTGCGTCCCACCGCCTGTCGAGCTCGTCGTGGGGCTCGGCGTCTGCCAGGACCTCGTGCGTGCCGCGCCGGCGCAGAAACGGATACAGGATGGCAACGAGCGGGACCGCGACCAGGACCAGGCCGACCAGGACCAGCAGCGGGCTACTCTCGGGGGCTGGCGTCACGCGCTGGCGAGCCTGGCCGCCGGTGGAATCCGCAGGGCCGCGGCGGCACGCTCCCGCCTGGGCGATAGGGCGAGCACCGTACCCAGCACGAAGAGGGGTCCCGCTGCCCACATCCACCAGACGAGCGGGTTGACGTAGACACGGAACACGGCCCTGCCGTCGTCCTGGAACTCAGACGGCACTATATAGAAGTCCTCCATCGGCGTGCTGCGAATCGCCGCCCTGGTCGATTCCATCCTGAAGTCAGGGTAGATGGAGCGCCTGGCCTCCATAGGCCCCAGGTCGGAGCCCCCGGCGCTCGCCGAGAACCTGGCGACGACTTCGGACCTGTCGGGGTGGTCCGACCTGCCGAATCCGAGATACGTGAATGTATACCCACCCAGGGTCTCGGTGTCTCCGGGCTCCATAGAGAAGTCACGCTGCACCTCGTAGAACGACGAGGCGATGGCCCCTACGGCGAGCATCGAGATGGCCAGGTGCACGACGTAGCCGCCGTAGCGCGGGCGGTTCCCCGACAGCAGCCGCACGAAGGCGACGGGATAGCTCTCGCCCTTCCTGTGGCGCGACAGGGTGCCCCTGACCCACTCGTGGAGTATGCCCGCGACGGCCAGCGCCACGACGCCGATTGCCACGAGGGCGACGGGCCGGTGGACTCCGGCCACGGCGAGGACGGCCATCGTGACGGCCCCAACTGCGAGGGGCACTCGGATGGCCTTCAACACGCGCTGCCACGACGCCCGCCTCCAAGGGAGGAGCGGTCCGATGCCCATGAGCACGACTATGGCCAGCAGGAGCGGGCCGTTCACGCGGTCGAAGTAGGGCTGGCCGACGGTGATGACCACGTCCTGGGCCGCCTGGGTGAAGACGGGGTATATGGTGCCCCAGAGTGTCGCGAAGGCCACGACCAGGAACAGGACGTTCTGGGCGAGGAAGGCGCTCTCGCGGGAGAGCATCGAGTCGAGGGCCTCGCGGCTCCTCAGGGTGTCCATGCGCCACGCGAATGCCGCCAGGGACCCGAGCAGGGTGAAGCCCATGAAGGCCAGGAAGAGCCAGCCCATCGCCGACTGGGCGAAGGAGTGGACCGACGGCACCGGGCCGCCCCTGTTTATGAACATGCCCATCTCGGCGAGGGTGAAGGCGACGGCAACGAGTACGATGTTCCACATGCGGAACATGCCCCGCCGTTTCTGCACCATTATCGAGTGGACGAAGGCCGTCATGGCGAGCCACGGCATCAGCGCGGAGTTTTCCACGGGGTCCCAGGCCCAGTAGCCGCCCCAGCCGAGGATCGTGTATGCCCACCAGCTGCCCAGCAGCAGGCCGATGGTGAGGATGAGCCACGAGATCATCCCCCACGTGCGGCCGATGTCGACCCACTCGTCACGTCCGCCCCGGCCGGCCAGCAGCGCGCCCATCGCGATGCTGAACGGCAGGGCGACCGAGATCAGCCCCGCCATCTGCATGGGGGGATGGATGAACATGCCGAAGTGTACGAGGAGCGGGTTGATGCCCTGCCCGTCCGGCGGGATGAACGAGAGGCGCTCGAGCGGGTTAGCCAGGAAGGTGATGATGCCCAGGAAGAAGGCGAGCACGAGGGCGATCAGCCCCGTGCTGAAGGGCGCGGTATGCTTCAGGCCGGAGGCGAGCCCTCGCACGGCGACGACGGATATGACCGAGAATACGAAGGCGATGAACAGGAGCGACCCGGCGTTGCCCGCGTAGAAGGCGACCCACGTGTAGGCGGCGGGCATCGCGAGGTTGCTGTTCTCGGCCACGTACCTGACCGAGAAGTCGTGGGTCACGAAGGCGTAGACGAGGGCGGCGGTGGAGAGCGTGAGCAGTATGGGGACCGTGTAGAGCCCGTACCGCGCGCTCAGCACGAGCACGGGGACCCCCCGCCATCCGCCCAGGAGCGAGCCGACCGAGGCATAGGCGGCGGCCAGCATGGCGATGGGCAGGGCGAGGCTGCCTGCGTCGACGATCAACCGGCGTCCTCCCGGCCCTTGCGGCTGCCGTCCTCCAGGGCGGCCTCGATGCGGGCGACGTACTCGTCCCGCTCGGCGGCGGTCATCTCATCTGCGACCGCAGCCGGCCTCGAACGGGGCCGCGCCATGAGCCGCACCACCAGGTAGAGGGCCACGAGGGCGAGTGCCGTGCCCAGGGGCGGGACGATCCACGCCACCAGGTGTGCTCCCTCAGCGGGGGGCTCCATCAGGACGACGGGGCCGTACCGCTCGACGAAGAACTCCCTCACCTGTCCGTCGCTCCAGCCCTCGCCCAGCTTCTCGTCCACTGCGCCCCGCATCTGGACGGCCAGGGGGTGCTGCGACTGGTCTATCGACTCGCCGGGGCAGACGGGGCACATCACGGACTTGTTGATCTGCTGGGCGCGCCGCTCCAGGTCAGGGACATCGTCGGTAGTGGTGCAGGCCAGGACCGCTACGGCGATTACGGCGAACGCAAGCCATGAGGTCGACGCTCGGAGGGTGCTGGTGCTGGGCCTCATGACCGGTCAAGAGTAACATATGGGGAGGCTTCCGGCGTCTGCGTCTCCATCGGTACGACCTGAAAGGGTGTAACTCAGACCTCGTGTGACATGGTCAACTCTGCTCTCCGGCAGGGCGAGAGCCCCCATCTCAATCTTCCCCCTCGGGGGGAAGAGGCCGAGCCACCATCCCTCGACTCTGAACAGCTACGAAAGGGTGCGTTCGCCTTGACACGGCCTAGTGGCCGGGCTAGCATGGACTTTGGAGGCTATTCGTGAAGAAGACACTCGAGTTCCTCAAGGGGTCAGTTGCCGGTAGAGTCGGCGTCGGCGCGCTCGCCTTTGTGCTCGCCTACACGACCAGCGGAGCCGTGAACTGCCCGATGTGCGGCTACCAGGGTCTGCATCCCTGGGAGTGGGGCGTAGTAGTAGGCGTATAGCCCGCACTCTCCGACTTCCCACCCTGGGAAGCCAGGCAGATTCTCCGTAGCTTCCACACCAGCTCCCGGCCGGTAGTCGAGGTCTGGTGCGTCCGTCAAAGCGGGACGAGGCACAGGTGTACGTACGCTAGATTCATCTCTGGTAACGCCACCCCTGGCCCGCCACCTGGTCAAGCCTGGGGCTGACCGCCCGGCCTTCCCGTATCAGCCTTTCTCCGGGGCAAAGTCAACGGTATCATTCCACGACGATGCTCTCAGTGGGGTGGGACAGCCTGGCTCTCAACGCCCTGGCGTTTGTGTTGGCGGTGGCGCTGGACCGGCTGCTGCCCGAGCCGCCCGCCAACGTACACCCGGTGGTGTGGATGGGCCGGGCCGTTACCGCCCTGCAGCGTTGGGCGCCGGAAAGTCCCCTGGCTGCGGTCCTGTGCGGCTGCGCCATCGTCGTCGCGGTGGTCGGGATTTCGAGCTTGTTCGCCTATCTTGTGATGGCTGCCCTGAACTGGGTAGGGCCATTGGCATACGTGGCCGGCGGAGCTGTGGCGCTGCGTACCACCTTCACGGTGAGGGGCCTCTCGACGGCTGCCAACGAGACACGGCGGGCACTGGAAGAGGGCCGCCTGGACAACGCCCGGGCGAGCCTGAGAAGCCTCGTCAGCCGCGATGCCTCATCGCTGTCTGCGCCGCTGGTGGCCGCAGCGGCCATAGAGTCGGTGGCCGAGAACACGACGGACAGCTTCGCCGGGCCGTGGCTGGCCTTCGCGCTGCTCGGAGTTCCGGGCGCGGTGGCGTACAGGGCCGTCAACACGCTGGACAGCATGATCGGCTATCGAGGACGCTACGAGTACCTGGGCAAGGCCGCGGCCCGGCTCGACGACGCCGTCAACCTTGTGCCGGCGCGTCTGAGCGCCCTGCTGCTCCTGGCCGCCGGTGCACTGGGCAGGCTGCCAGTCCGCCTGGCATGGAGGACAATGAGGCAGGACGGGAGCCGAACCGCCAGCCCAAACGCAGGCGTTACCATGAGCGCGATGGCCGGGCTGCTTGGCACCAGGCTGGAAAAGCCCGGACACTACTGCATAGGTGAGCAGATGCGCGAGCCGGGGCCGCGCGACATGGGCGCAGCAGTACACATCATGGAGCGCGCGGCCATGCTGGCGGTGATCGCAGCCCTGGTGCTGCTGGCTGTGCGGCACGCGATCACCGGATGAGACGTGGTGGGCGATGACTAGCCGCAGTCCTGCAAGGGTCGTCATGGTGCAGGGGACGTCGTCTCACGCGGGCAAGTCCGTACTCACCGCCGCCCTGTGCCGCATCTTGGCCCAGGACGGCTTCGAGGTCGCCCCGTTCAAGGCGCAGAACATGTCGCTGAACTCATACGCAACGCCGGACGGCGGCGAGATCGGCCGCTCCCAGGCCGTGCAGGCGGCTGCGGCCATGACGGCTCCAAGGGTGGAGATGAATCCGGTGCTGCTCAAGCCTGAGGGCGACAACCGCTCCCAGGTCGTGGTCATGGGGCGCCCCCAGGCGGTCGCCTCGGCCCGGGAGTACTACGACCTGAAGGCAGGGATGTGGGAAACGGTCACGTCGGCGCTGGAACGCCTGCGCTCGGACTACGACGTGGTTGTGATCGAGGGGGCAGGTAGCCCGGCCGAGATCAACCTCAGGCAGCACGACATAGTCAACATGCGGGTGGCGCTCCACGCCGATGCGCCCGTCCTGCTCGTCGGCGACATCGACCGGGGCGGCGTCTTCGCCCAGCTGGTGGGCACCATGGTGCTCCTGGAGCCGGAGGAGAGGGCGCTGGTCAAGGGGCACGTAATCAACAAGTTCAGGGGCGACCCGACCCTTCTAACGCCCGGACTCGACTTCCTCGAGGAGCGCACGGGCGTGCCCGTCGCGGGCGTCATCCCCCACTTCTCCGACATACACATACCCGAGGAGGACTCGCTGGGGTTCCCGTCAGAGCCGGGGGGCGACGCCGAGCCGGTGGTGGACGTAGCGGTCATGCGTCTGCCGCACACCGCCAACTTCGACGATTTCGATCCCCTGAGGCACGAGCCGGCCGTCCGCGTGCGCTACGTTGGAAGGCCTGACGAGCTCGGCACGCCCGACCTGGTCATCATTCCGGGCAGCAAGACTACCGTGGCGGACCTGGACTGGCTGCGGGAGCAGGGGCTGGCCGAGCACGTCCTCGCACTGCGCAGGCACGGTACGCCGGTCATGGGCATCTGCGCGGGGTTCCAGATGCTGGGCGAGAAGCTGCTGGACCCGGACGGCGTGGAGTCACCCAGGCCGGAGACGCCGGGGCTGGGTCTGCTGCCGGTGTCCACCACGTTCCTCGGGAGCAAGTCGACCCACCAGGTGACCGGGCGCGTGGTCGAAGGGCGCGGCCTCCTGGCGGGTTGCCAGGGCGCGGAGGTGACGGCCTACGAGATCCACATGGGCGTCACCTCCCACGAGGCCGCGACACACCCGTTCACCATCGAGTCGAGGTCGGGCCAACGGGTGGACATCTCCGACGGGGGGGCTGGACGACGAGGGCCTGACGCTCGGCACATACATGCACGGGATACTTCACAACCGCGCCGTTCGCCGCTCGGTCCTGGAGTTCGCGGCGAAACGCAAGGGCGCGGTACTGCCGGCGGCGGGCAGCGAGATCGACCAGAACGCCGAGTACGACAAGCTGGCGGCGTTGGTGCGCGATCATCTGGACATGGAGCTTGTGTACCGCGTCGCGGGGCTGGCCCAGTAAACTGTGCCAGAGGCGCATCGCGTCATGGGTAAACTTGCTCCTCGCAGGGTGAGAGCCCCCTTCTCAATCTTCCCCCTCTGGGGAAGAGGCCGAGCGGCCCTGCTTCCAGCGCCTGCGGCGATCTTGCCCGCCACATCCAGTTAGCTAGCTGAGCGCTGCGCCGTCGCTGGGCTTCAGTCTCAGCGGCAGTCCGGCGGCCATGAAGTAGACGGCGTCCGCCTCGGCAGCTACGAGCTGGTTTACGCGCCCGAGCTCGTCGGCGTAGGCCCGGCCCAATTCGGTCGGGGGCACAACGCCGAGGCCCACCTCGTTGCTGACGACTATCCACGAGGCATTACTGTTGCGGTACAGCTCAAGCAGCTTCTCGGCCTCCGGGAGGATGTCCCTGCGTGCCGCCTTTAGGTCCGGCGTCCTCAGAAGCAGGTTGCTGACCCAGAGCGTCAGGCAGTCGAGGAGAACGGTGTCGTAGCGGTGAAGCAGGGGCGCGATCGCGCCCGCGAGGTCGACCGGCTCTTCGAGGGTGTCCCAGCCGGACGGGCGTTCCTGACGGTGGGCTTCGATGCGGGCCTTCATCTCCGCGTCGCCGGCCTCCGCCGTGGCCACGAAGAGGACTCTCTTGCCCCTTGCCGCCAGCCGTTGTGCATGGCTGCTCTTGCCGGCGCGGACGCCGCCAAGCACCAGTGTCAGAGTCTTGCCCATGCGCTACTCCCTCGACGAGTGGGGGCGGCATCCCTGGGCGGGAAGAGGGCGGGTTTGAAACCCGCCCCTACGGAGTGGTGACTGACGACGCAGTTTGGTATCGACAAAGCGCCTACCATAGGGGTGAATGGAACAGCGATGGAATCGTGCTGAACAGGGCGATTCCCGCCAGGAGGACGGCAACTTCGGCTACCTCGTTCACTGCGCCGTAGGTGTCGCCCGTCATTCCACCCAGCATTCCTGTGATCCAGCGGCCCAGGCCCAGGGACACGACGACGGCGGCGGCAAGCAGGATGAGTCCAGCAGCCCCAAGGAGCATCCCGGACGCTGCTGCTGCGGTGGCCAGCCCGAACGCGACTTGCCGCCAGCTCGTCCCGGCCTGGAACGCGGCGCCCATGCCCTGCTCCCTGGCGTAAGTGAAGGCGGCCATCGTCGACAGCATTCCGAGCCGCGAGAGGCAGGGGAAGACGGCAAGGAGGCCGGCGCGTATCTCCGCGGGGATGCCCGACAGGGCAGACCACTTCAACAGCAGCAAGGCCGCGCCTCCAATCACCGCGAACGCTCCGACGTGTGTGTCCCGGAGGATCTCCAGCCGCCTGGAAGGGGAGTATGCGCCGAAGAGGCCGTCGCAGGCGTCGAGGAACCCCTCAGTGTGTATGGCTCTCGTGAGTACCAGCAGGGCCGCGACCAGCAGCGCGCCGACGACCTGCGGCGGCAGGGCCTGGCTTCCTGCGAAGTCCAGGCCCGCCAGGAAGCCGCCGAGGGCCAGGCCCACGAGGGGGAAGTAGGCGCGAGAAGGGCCCATCTTCGCCTCGCCGCCGGGGGCTAGCGGGAAGACCGTCAGGAATCCGATTGCCAGCCGCAGGTCCCTCATCCGGCCTGCCCGCCCGCGCTCCTGGAGTCCCTGTCGGAGACGCCCGCATCCTCGAAGGTCGCCATCTCGGACAGGCACGCCGCGGCCGCTTCGACGATGCCCATCGCCAGCACCGCGCCCGTGCCCTCACCGAGTCTCATGCCCAGGTCCAGCAGCGGCCGCAACCCCATGTGCGACAGCACGGTACGATGTCCAGGCTCGGCGGACAGGTGAGCGGCGACCATGTAGTCCCTGGCGTTCGGGCAGAGGCTATGTGCGACCAGGCCGGCTGCGCCGGAGATGAAGCCGTCGAGCACCACGACGCGGCGGGCGAGCGAGGCTCCGAGCACCACCCCGGCGAGCACGCCGATCTCGAACCCGCCGACCTTGGCGAGCACGTCGAGCCCATCACTAGGGTCGGGCCGGTTGACCTGGAGGGCGCGCTCGACGACCGCGATCTTGTGGGCGAGCTCACTGTCGTTCCGGCCCGTGCCACGCCCCGTCGTCTCGGATGGCGGCGCGCCGGTCAGGGCCGCGGCTATGGCGCCGGACGCGGTGGTGTTGCCGATGCCCATGTCGCCGGTGCCGATGATGTCGGCCCCGCCGTCGGCGGCCTCCAGCGCCAGATCGACCCCTGCCCTCACGCACGCCTCGGCCTGCTCGCGCGTCATGGCCGGGCCCTGAGTCATGTCGGCAGTGCCCCGCCCAGGGGCGACGGCTCGCAGGTCGGGGTGATCGGGCAGCGGCGAGGCCACACCGGCGTCGACGATGATCAGGTCCACGCCCGCTTTGCGGGCCATGGCGTTGACCGCCGCGCCGCCCGACAGGAAGTTCAGCACCATCTGCGCCGTGACCGCCTGGGGGTATGCCGTGACGCCCTGTGCGACCACGCCATGGTCTCCCGCGGCCACGATGAGTGTCTTGCCCCGGAGTGCGGGCCGCTCGGTGCCGAAAATGCCCGCAAGCTGGACGGACAGCGTCTCCAGCATACCGAGGCTGCCGGGCGGCTTGGTCAGACGCTGCTGCCGCAGCTCCGCCGCGCGCATCGCACGGGAGCCGGCTGAAGTGACTCGCCCGACCACGTCGTCGAGCGGCATGCTAGAACTCGATGCCCGGCTGGGCCTTGATGCCCTGTTCCTCGTAGGGGTGCTTGATCATCTTCATCTCGGTTACGAGGTCGGCGCAGTCGATCAGCTCCTGGGGGGCGTAGCGTCCGGTGATGATGACGTGGAGGGTGTCACGTTTGCGCTCCAGGACGTCGACGACCTCGGAGACAGGTACCCACCCGTAGTGCATGGCGTATGTGAACTCGTCGAGGACGATGATGTCCTCGTCGCCCTCCAGTATCGCCTCCTTGCAGCGCTGCCATTGCTCCACCGCAAGGGCGGCGGTCCGGTCCATGTCCTTCGAGAGCCACGTGAAGCCGTCTCCCATGGCCTCGATGGGTATGTCCAGCTTGCTGGCGGCGCGCTGCTCCCCAAACCGCGCGCCGGTGTGCTTGATGAACTGGAACATCCTGACCCGGAAGTCCCTGCCCCAGGCGCGGAAGATCACGCCCAGGGCGGCGGTCGTCTTGCCCTTGCCCTCGCCGGTGTTGACTATGACGAGGCCGTGACGAACGCGGCGGCTCTTGCGGAACCGGGACGCCTTTTCGCCGGGGTCTTGCTGGCTCACGAGCTTACTCCGCGCCGGTCCGGCTGCCCTGCCCTGCTCGGGACGGCATCCGTCGCCGGTACGATATT
>DAOULA010000061.1:0-1645 GCA_034420735.1 Dehalococcoidia bacterium | reverse complement strand
GCGTGATGCTGCCGGGGGCGGAAAGCACCTGGCCGCGTTCCACGCCATCGCGCTCGATGCCGCGCAGAAGCACACCGACGGCATCGCCCGGCTCGCCCTCGTCCAGGGTCTTGTGGAACATCTCGACGCCCGTGACGACGGTCTGGTGGGTATCCTTGATGCCGACGATCTCGATCTGGTCGCCGACGTGGACGATGCCCTTCTCGACCCGGCCCGTAACCACGGTGCCGCGGCCCTTGATGCCGAACACGTCCTCGACCGGCATTAGGAACGGCTGGTCGCGCGGGCGCTCGGGTACGGGTATGTACTCGTCGACCGCGTCCATGAGCTCCCAGATGCCCTTGCCCCACTCGGAGTCGCGGGACGAGTCCTCGGACTCCAGCGCGTTGAGGGCGCTGACCCGCACGATGGGGATGTCGTCGCCCGGGAACCCGTACTCGGACAGGAGCTCGCGCAGCTCCAGCTCGACGAGCTCCAGGAGCTCCTCGTCGTCCATCGCGTCGACCTTGTTCAGGGCGACGACGATGGCGGGCACCTCCACCTGGCGTGCCAGGAGGATGTGCTCGCGCGTCTGCGGCATCGGGCCGTCGGGCGCGCTGACCACCAGGATGGCGCCGTCCATCTGGGCGGCCCCCGTGATCATGTTCTTGATGTAGTCGGCGTGGCCTGGGCAGTCCACGTGGGCGTAGTGGCGTCCCTCGGTCTGGTACTCCACGTGCTGGATGGCGATCGTGACGCCGCGCTCCTTCTCCTCCGGCGCATTGTCGATGCTGTCGAAGGGCCGGAAGTCGGCCATGCCTGCCGACGCCAGGGTCTTGGTGATCGCAGCCGTCAGGGTCGTCTTGCCGTGGTCGACGTGACCGATGGTGCCGACGTTTACATGGGGCTTATCTCGTACGAACTTCTCCTTCGCCATTCTCGCTCCTCAGTTGTGTAGTTTCCTTGCGAAAGCCCTCAAGCAGACTCGAACTGCTGACCTCGTTCTTACCAAGAACGCGCTCTACCGCCTGAGCTATGAGGGCATTTCAAGCCGTGCTTCCGGGTCTGTCCTCTGGTGGAGGGAGTAGGATTCGAACCTACGTAGCCCTTCCGGGCGCCAGATTTACAGTCTGGTGGATTTAACCACTCTCCCATCCCTCCTCGTACCAACAATTCAGTGTAGCACAAGCCCTTTCGCCATTCCAAGCCGCGCACCCCGCTTGTCCCTGTCATGCCTGTGGGGGTTGGGCGCGATTCCAAGTGTGCGAAAGCCCCAGAGGGGACTCGAACCCACTAACCTGCCGATTACAAATCGGCTGCGCTGCCGTTGCGCCACTGGGGCCCGAAGGCTCGTCAAACACAAAGGCGGCTACTCGCTGGAAGTCCAACAGTAGCCACCGGCAAAGTATAGCCGAGCCGGAGCTTCCAGGTCAATCCATTTCGCGGGGTGTAACTGTTCAGACTTGGTGTGACATAGCCGGCGTTGCCCTTCGGCATGGCGAGAGCCCCCATGCCCCGCCCCTGGGTTCCGGCTCGGGGGCCGGAACGACCCTTCGGCAGGCTCAGGGCAGGCTCCCCCGGAATCTGCCGAATTTTGTTCCAAACTGTTCCAGAGTGTTCTACGTCGTAGCCGGGGGGACCTTGCCTGGGATGGATGTCGGAGGTC
>DAOULA010000060.1:0-44698 GCA_034420735.1 Dehalococcoidia bacterium | reverse complement strand
GGCTCACGGCTCGCCTCCCGACGACTTTCACAGGGCCGAGCGGAGAGGCCTCAAGGTCATCGATGCCACGTGCCCGCTGGTAACGAAGGTCCACAACGAGGCCCACAAGTATGCTAGGGATGGCCGGAAGCTGATGCTGATAGGCCATAAAGGCCACCAGGAGGTGATCGGCTCGATGGGACAGGAGCCCATGCATCTTGTGGACGACAGGGGGAAGATAGACCTGCCGGACTGGGCCGAAGACACGCCGGTGACCGTGCTCTCACAGACCACCCTGTCGGTCGATGACACCCAGAAGGCCGTCGAGGGCATACAGGACCACTTCAACAACGTGGTCGTGCGCAACGACCTGTGCTACGCGACCACGAATCGCCAGGCTTCCGTGAAGGAGATGTGCCGGCACGTCGAGCTCATCCTGGTGATCGGCTCTCGCAAGAGCTCGAACTGCAACAGGCTGCGCGAGGTCGCGGAAGCCAACGGCGTGGAGGCACACCTCATAGACGGACCCGACGAGATAGACACAGCCTGGCTCGACAGGACGGACAGCATAGGGGTTACCTCGGGCGCGTCCACCCCTGAGTGGCTTGTCGAGAGCGTGATCGAGGCGCTTTCGCCGGAAGAGGTCATCACTCTAACCAGCATCGAGGAAGACATAACCTTCTCCCTGCCAAAGGAGATTTGACACGCCCCACCGGATCGCCATGTGACGACTGGTGGGTTGGCGTCACCCCCGTAGAGCCTGCCCCGTACTCGATACGGGGGGCGGGTTTGCAACCCGCCCTCGCCTTCCCTGAGTCCAGCGCTGCCACTGGCAGGTGGATTTCGGTGCGGCTGTGATTCGTTGTAGGGCATATGGGGGTGTGCTATAATGCCGCTAACAAAAAAGAGAGAGAGAAACAACAGGGAATTGGGCCTAAGCAAGACTGAAAAAGAACCGATAATCACGGAATACCAGGGCAGCGACGGCGACACCGGCTCCACAGAGGTCCAGGTCGCGCTGCTGACCACCCGCATCAACGGGCTGACTGACCACCTCAGAACACACAAGCACGATGAGTCAACCCGCCGAGGCCTACTGCGCCTCGTAGGTAGGCGAAGACGCCTTCTGCAATACCTCAACCGCGAAGATGTGGGTCGATATCGGACCCTAATCGGTAAGCTCGGACTTCGAAGATAGTCCCGCACAGTCGGGACTTTCTTCTTGTTGTTTGCTTCCCCTCCAGGAGACAGATTTTCCTATGACTTCTTCTTTTCAGCGACGCATTGGACACGCTGACACATTCATCGAGACCGGCAAGCTTGCCCTCCAGGCCAACGGATCAGTCGTCGTACGCCGCGGCGACTCCATGGTCCTGGTTACGGCAACGATGGACAAGCCACGGGAAGGCATCGACTTCTTCCCCCTGACAGTGGACTTCGAGGAGAGGCTCTACGCAAGGGGTCGCATTCCCGGCGGCTTCCCAAGGCGAGAGGGCCGGCCGAGCACCGAGGCGATACTCACGAACCGGCTGACCGACAGGCCGCTCCGGCCTCTCTTCCCTAAGGGGTTCCGCAACGACGTGCAGATAGTTGCGACGGCCCTGTCTGCAGACCAGGAGAACCCCCTCGACATCCTGGTCATCAACGGCGCATCGGCGGCCCTCACCATCTCCAACATCCCGTTCGGAGGGCCCATCGGGGCCAGCAGGGTGGGCTACGTCGACGGCGACTTCGTCATCAACCCCACCTACGAGGAGCTGGAGCGCAGCTCGCTCGACCTCGTGGTCGCAGGCACCGGCGAGGGCGTGCTGATGATGGAGGCCGGTGCAAGCGAGCTCGATGACGACCTGATGCTGGAGGCCATACACCTGGGGCAATCGGCCAACCAGGAGATGATCGACCTGCAGCTCGAAATGGCACAGGCCGTCGGGCGTCCGAAGGCGGCATTCGAACCGGCAAGCCTCCCTGAGGGCCTCCTCGACCAGGTGACATCATCGGCAAGGGACAACCTGCGAAGGGCTTTCGCTGAGAGCGACGGCAAGGCGGACCAGGCGGCCCGCATCGGCGCTGTGAAGTCCGACGTGATGGGCAGCCTGACCGATTCGTGGGAGTCCTCCGACGTGGCCGAGGCGTTCGAGACTCTGCTCGAGTCGGAGTTCAGGGCCAGGATCCTGAGCGCCGGCACCCGGCCGGACGGCCGCGGCACCAGGGACCTCCGGGAGATCGAGTGTGAGACCAGCGTCCTGCCCAGGACCCACGGCAGTGGCCTGTTCAGGCGGGGAGAGACCCAGGTACTCGGCGTGACCACACTCGGAGCGCTCAGCGATTCACAGAAGCTGGACACGCTGAGCCCTCAGGACAAGAAGCGGTTCATGCTCCACTACAACTTCCCGCCCTTCAGCACGGGTGAGACGGGTCGCATCGGCTTTACCGGCAGGCGGGAGATCGGCCACGGCGCCCTCGCCGAACGCTCTCTCATGCCCGTGCTGCCGGACGAGGAGGAGTTCCCCTACGCCATCAGGATCGTTGCGGAGGTGCTCGGCTCCAACGGCAGCACCTCCATGGGAAGCGCCTGCGCGGCGACCCTGGCCCTGATGGACGCGGGAGTGCCGATCAAGAGGCCGGTGGCCGGCATCTCGATTGGGCTGGTTACGGGCGACGACGGCGAGCACGCCATCCTTACAGACATCCAGGGCATGGAAGACCACTTCGGCGACATGGACTTCAAGGTCGCGGGGACCACCGAGGGGATAACGGCCATCCAGCTCGACATCAAGGTCCAGAACATCAGCCCCGAGGTGATCGAGAACACCCTGAAGCAGGCCCGCCAGGCGCGCATGGAGATACTCGACCACATCGGCGAGACCATAGCCGAGCCGCGGGAAGAGATGAGCCCGTACGCGCCGCGCATGATCAAGATACAGATCCCCGTCGACAAGATCGGCGCTGTCATAGGCCCGGGCGGCAAGACGATCCGCGGAATCGTCGAGGAGACCAAGGCGACGGTCGACGTCCAGGACGATGGGACCGTCGTAATCGGCTCCCCCGACGAGGAGGCAACGAAGAAGGCGATCCAGATCATCGAGGGCCTGACCAAGGAGGCCAAGGTAGGCGACGTCTACACGGGCAAGGTCGTCAGGGTCATGAACTTCGGCGCGTTCGTGCAGATCCTGCCAGGCGTCGACGGCATGGTCCACATCAGCGAGTTGGCGAACGAGCACGTACCCACAGTCGAAGACGTGGTCAGGGAGGGCGACGAGGTCACCGTGGAGGTGATCGGCGTCGACCCGTCCGGGCGCATATCGCTGTCACGCCGCTCCCTGCTCGACGGGGGCGAAGGACAGCCGCGCGAACGAGCAAGTTCCGGTGACAGGCCGGGCGGCCGCGGATTCGGCGGAGGCGGAGACGGCAGGCCCAGGCGCGACGACCGCGACGGTGGCCGCCCGGGGCAGAGGCCGCGCGGCGGACGCAGGCCCGGAGGACAGGGCGGCCCCAGGTTCTCCGACCGGAGGTCCGGCGGCGGCGGGAGGTAGGTCATTGGCTCCCATCAATGTTGTAGTCAACGGCGTCCTCGGCAAGATGGGCCAGCAGGTCCTGTCGGCGGTTGCCGGCGAGGAAGACATGCGCGCCGTGGCCGGCGTGGACCACAATGCCAGGAACGACGCCGTCTCGACGCCCGACGGAGCCGTGTCGGTGCCACTCTCGTCTTCCCTGTCAGATGTCCTGGATGGCGTCGACGTGGTGGTGGACTTCACCAACGCCGAGGGAGCTTCAGGCGTGATCAGGGACGCCGCCCCGCGGAATGTCAACGTCGTAGTCGGCTCCACCGGCATCGAGGATGACACACTCAACGAGGCCAAAGCCCTTGCTGAAGAGCACGGCGTCGGCATCATAATCGCACCCAATTTCGCGATGGGCGCGGTCGTGATGACCCACCTCGCCAGGATCGCAGCTCCCTACTTCGAGTATGCGGACCTCACCGAGATGCACCACGAGAACAAGATCGACGCTCCCTCCGGCACTGCCATCGCAATCGCCCAGGCGACCGCAGAAGGCAGGGGCGGCTCATTCGAGGCGCCCCAGGCCGAGAAGGAGATCGTCGCGGGGACTCGCGGCGGCACACTGGGTGGCGTCACCATCCATTCGGCCAGGATGCCCGGCCGCGTGGCACACCACGAACTCGTGTTCGGCGCGCTGGGCCAGACCCTGACCCTGCGCCACGACTCGGTCAGCCGGGAGAGCTTCATGCCGGGCGTCCTCCTGGCAATCCGGGAGATCGGCAACCGGCCCGGCCTCACAGTCGGCCTGGACAAGCTACTGGGCCTCTAGACCTGGGCCCGGCACGCCAGAATTAAAAGCCTGGACACTGTCGGCAATGACGCTGCTGTCATTACATCCCCATCCCTAGGAGTGGCGCATTGAGCGGATTGAGGATTGCGGTAGTGGGCGCAACGGGCGCCGTTGGGGGCGTCCTCCTGCGCGTGATCGAGGAGCGCGGCCTCCCTGTCGAGGAGATACGCCTGTGCGCCTCGGAGCGCTCGTGGGGCAGGCGGCTGGTTTTCCAGGGCCGCGAAGTCGCCGTGGAGCCGGTAACGCCTGAGCTGCTGTCCCAGGTCGACGTCGTATTCATAGCGGCCGGAAGCGGGATCAGCCGCGAGGTCGCCCCCATGGCCGTCGAACAGGGCGCATTCGTGATAGACAAGAGCTCCGCGTTCAGGATGGACCCGGAGGTCCCCCTCGTGGTCCCGGAGCTCAACGGTGCGGACCTCGAGGGCCACAAGGGCATAGTGGCCACGCCAAACTGCTCGACCACCCAGCTCGTGATGGCGCTAAAGCCTCTCGACGACGCCAACAGGGTCACGAGGGCCATCGTCGACACCTACCAGTCCGTCTCCGGCACCGGAGCAGCCGCCATGGAGGAGCTACGGCTGCAGTCCGGCGCCGTGCTGGACGGCGGCTCCACGCAGCCGTCAGAATACCCGCATCAGATAGCGTTCAACGTGCTCCCCCAGGTCGAGACATTCCTCGACAACGGGTACACCACGGAAGAGATGAAGATGGTGGAGGAGACGAGGAAGATCATGCACCGGCCCGATCTTCCCGTGTCCGCGACATGTGCCAGGGTCCCTGTCATGGTGTCCCACAGCGAGGCCGTTCACATCGAGTTCGAGCAGCCCATGACCCCCGGCGGGGTCCGGGAGGTGCTCGCGGACGCCCCGGGCGTAGAGGTGGTCGACGATCCGGAAGCCGCCGTGTACCCTATGCCCATCCACGGTGAGGGGCATGATCCGGTCTACGTAGGGCGCATCCGGCAGGACGTGTCCCACCCCAATGGGATTGCCATGTGGCTCGTGTCGGACAACCTGCGAAAGGGCGCGGCCCTCAACGCCGTGCAGATAGCCGAGGAGGTCATCGCGAGACACCTCCTCGAGCCCAGCCCCGACCAATCGGAAAAGGATCCCGCTCACGCGGTACGCAGCCTCACACAGTAGGCGCTCACCAAGGATAGGAGGCAGCCATGGTGGAGATCGGAAGAGTCCTTACAGCAATGGTCACGCCGTTCGACGAGGACGGCGAGCTCGACTACTCCCAGGCCCGCAAGCTGGCCCGCGCGCTGGTGAGCTCGGGCTCGGACGGCCTGGTCATCGGCGGCACCACGGGCGAATCGCCGTCGATGTCCGACGACGAGAAGGTCCGGCTCTTCGCCGAGGTCAAGGAGGAGGTCGGCAGCAGCGCTTCGGTAGTGGCAGGCACCACCGACAACAACCACCGCAACTCCATCGAGCTGTCCAGGGAAGCCGAGAAGGTGGGCGTCGACGCCCTGCTGCTGACGGTGCCCGCGTACAACAAGCCCACCCAGGAGGGCCTGTACCAGCACTTCAAGGCCATCGCCGAGGCGGTGCCCCTGCCCGGCCTCCTCTACAACGTCCCAGGTCGCACCTCCCTCAACATGACGGAGGACACGACGCTGAGGCTGGCTGAGATCGACAACATCGCCGGCGTCAAGGAAGCGTCCAGCGACCCCGTCCAGATCACCAGGATAGTGGACGGCGCTCCCCCGGGATTCAGGGTATGGTCGGGCAACGACGACGAGACCTTCTCGATCGTCTGCGTGGGCGGCTTTGGGGTCGTGAGCGTCGCCTCCAACATCATCGGGAACCAGGTGAAGGCCCTCATAGGCATGGTCCTGGAGGGCGACCTCGAGAGCGCAGCGGCCGAGCACCGCAGGCTGCTGCCCATCTTCAAGGCCCTGTTCTGGGTCACGAACCCCATCCCCATCAAGTACGCGGTCAACCGGGCCGGGTTCGACGCAGGCAAGCCGCGCCTACCCATGGTCGAGGCCGACGACGACTTCAGGGCAAAGTTCGACCCGGTAATGGACCAGTACGACATCGACCTCCCCGTCGAGGCCTAGCGACCGGACATCCCGTTCGTGCTGAGCCTGCCGAAGTGTAAACTCCTGCGTGGGACGGGACGCGTCTCTATCTCTTCCTGTGAGTGAAGAGCAGCCCCGACCACGTCCTGTCGATGGAGCAGATCTTGTAGTCGACAAGACCTGCCGCGAGGCCCAGCGCCCTCACGTCGTTCTGCGTCACGTCGGTCACGACGCCTGATGCTCTCTTGGGCCACGCCATCCACACCGAAGCGCCCGGCCGCAGGATATTCGCCACGAAGCCGATCTGCGCTTCCAGGTCTCCGAGCGACCGGACAAAGCAGATGACCACGTCGCTATCCTCAGGGCCGACCATGTCCAATGTCGCGCCCTCAGGCAGCTCGCCCAGCGTCCCGGCGAAGTCGTCCGGCGCGTGCACCAGCGCGACCGACGTGCCAGGCCCGATCCTCAGCTTCTTGACAAGCGGCGTCCCCGAGTATCCCGCGAAGGCCGAATCGGGCACCTCTGGACTCGCCGGGGGATTGGCGATGGCCGCCGCCAAGTCTCCCTCGATCTCATTCCACGAGGTATAGACCGCGTCGGGGATGACTTGCCGCGTTCGCTCGACCTTCTCGGACTCGCCGCCCACGAATACGATGGGCACAGGGCGGGTCGCCTCCCGCTTGCGCAGCAGCACGGCGATGTCCCGGCCCTGGGCTGGCATCCGGGTGAGGTCGATCACGAAGGCGTCGGGGAGGTCGTTGTACAGGTCCCGGAGGGTCGACGGCGACGGCACCTCGTGCTCCACGTCATGTCCCAACGCGCGCAGACGATCACCGCGCTCGGACGCCTCTGCCTCATTCCAATGTATCAGGCGTACCCGCGCCATTGCGCCCCTCCATCGGCCAGGCCGACTGCCCAATGCTACATGGCCAAGCAATCACCCGGATGCGGCAGTTCAAGAAGGAGCAAAGGGCATCGCGACCGCCAGCACCCGACCACGGGTCGAGTGACCTAGATGACGGGGCGGACCGGGATTGTCTCGTGGCGGTATGGACCGGTCGAGATGATGTCGATGGGTAGGCCGGTCAGCTCTTCGAGCCGTCGCACGTACCTGAGCGCGCCGTCCGGCAGATCGTCGATGTTAGTCGCACCGGAGGTGACGCCGTCCCAACCCGGGAAGTCCTCGTAGATCGGCGTGCAGCGCTCGAGTATCGCCGCGCTGCCCGGGAAGTCCTCGACGCGCTTGCCGTCCAGCTCGTAGGCCACGCATATCCCGATGTTGTCGAGGTTGTCCAGCACGTCCAGCCTGGTGAGTACGAGCGACGTGTAGCCGTTGACGCGGGCGCTGTACCTGGCGACGACCGAGTCGAACCACCCCACGCGGCGGGGCCTGCCCGTCGTGGTGCCGAATTCCCCTGCGAGATTCCTGATGCGGTCGCCGGTGTCGTCCAGCAGCTCGGTCAGGAACGGGCCGCCTCCAACGCGCGTACTGTAGGCCTTGAAGACGCCTAGGATCGAGTTGAAGTCCCTGGGCAGGAGACCCAGACCGGTCGATGCTCCCCCTATCGTCGGGTGCGACGACGTGACATACGGGTATGTCCCGTGGTCCAGGTCGAGCATGGCTCCCTGCGCGCCCTCAAGGAGCACGGTCTGGCCGGCGTTGACCGCGTCGTACACTACGTGCTCGACCGCGCCGACGAAGGGCCGCATCTCGCGAGCCCACTCCTTGCATCTCTCGAAGACTTCCGCGAGGGACAGGGGTTCCGCCTCGTAGACCTTTTCGATGATGGCGTTGTGGTGGCCCATCACGCGCTCCAGCCTGGGGTAGAGCGCCTCAAGGTCGAACAGGTCGGCCGCCCTGATCCCGATGCGGGCGGCCTTGTCGGTGTAGGCGGGCCCTATGCCCTTGCCTGTCGTGCCTATAGCCTGGTCGCCCCGTGCGGCCTCGGCAAGCTCATCGAGCTTTATGTGGTATGGCATGACCAGGTGGCACCGGTCGCTGACCAGGAGGCGTCCTTCGAGCTCGATACCTCTCTGACGCAGCCCATCGATCTCCTTGAGGAGCGCGTCAGGGTCGACAACGACTCCGTTGCCGACGACCGCCATTCCGTCGGGCCAGAAGATGCCTGAGGGTACGAGGTGAAGCTTGAAGGTCCCGCCGGGATTCATGACGGTGTGCCCGGCATTGTTTCCGCCCGAGAATCGTGCGGTTACGTGGGCCTTCTGTGCAAGGACGTCTACTATCTTGCCCTTGCCTTCATCGCCCCACTGGCCGCCCAGCACCGCGCACACAGGCATCCCAAGTCGCTCCTATCGGGAAAATCGGCCCGTAAAGGGCCGCCAGAAAGTATAGCACAGGGCGAACAGTCAGATAGGCGTGAAGGGAGCGTCGCCGCTCGCGTGAGAGGTGAACGCACCTCGCGATTCAGGTCAACCTAGGCTATATGCCTACGCCCTGGGCCCCGAAGACTTCGTCCACGTCGACGCGCAACCCGTCGACACTTGAGGACACAATCGCCTCGCCTCGTGCCGCCACCCGCTCGTTCGCATAGCCCGACGGCCCCGGATGCGTAAACAACCTGACGATCTCGGCCTCCAAGTCGACTCCCCACACCTCGGGGACCATCGACCGGGCGTATCGCGGCGCCTTTTCGTGGATGTCGTAGGCCAGGGAGGAGTCGGCGACCTCGATGACCAGCAGCGTGTCCCCCGGCTTGGGGTGTCCGCCCATGTAGTAGTCGTCGCGCGAGGCAAGGATGGCGATGTCCGGCTGGGGCTCGTTGTGCAGGTCAAGCTGTAGTGGGTTCTGCACCCGCACTATGACGGAGCGTCCCAGCAACTCGATGAGCGTCACAGTCAGACGGTCCACGATCCCGGCATGCAGCGATCCAATCGGCGCCATTTCACGTATCTCCCCATCGATGAGCTCTACCCGATCGTCCTCGGTGAAGATTCCCGCCTCGCCCATCTTCGCGAACTCATCGACGGTGAAGCGATGCCTGCGGACTTCCATAACCTTGGATACTCTCCTGCGGCGCCGTGCCTTGCAACGTCCACCCTTCAGTATCCTAGCATGCGCTCCGGAGCGGGCATTCACGCCCCATGCGCGCCCAGACGCCAGGTACCTGAGACGCCTGGCGTGATAGTATGGAAGCCTACTTTTCGGCAGTATGGAGGACACGGAATGGTCGTCACGGAGCGGTTGGGCGTCGCAGAAGTCGAGGGCGTGGACGAGCTGTTCACGCGGGGGTTCCAGGAGTACCTCCTGGCCCTCCACGACAGGTTCACCGCGCGCGTGCACGGGCTGCGGGCTAAGCGGGCCGTGGTGCTTGAGAGAGCGCTGAAAGAAGGCGTACTCCCGGGTCATCTGCCCCCTTCCGACGCGACAACACTGGACTGGCAGGCGCCCCCGCTTCCCGAAGACCTGAAGCGGCGCGGCATCGAGATTACCGGCCCGGCCCATGTCACCAGCATGTTCATCAACGCCCTCAATCCCGGGCCGGACGGCACGCGCGCCGAGGGAGACCTGGACGACGACGAGGACGCGGCAGGGCACCGTTTCGTGGACACTGTGACGGCGGCGCGGAATCGTCTTGCGGCAGTCGAGCGCACCCTGGAGTTCACCAACAGTTCCACCGGACGCCACTATTCGATCAAGGACGGCGAGATCCCCTTCTTCATGCACAGGGAGCGGGGGCTCCACCTCGACGAGCAGTCGGTCACCATCGACGGCGCCCCGGTGCCCGCGGCAATCCTGGGCATGGGCTTGACCGTGTACCACGCCGGCAGGGCCCAGATCGAGCGGGGCCAGGGCCTGTACTTCTATCTCCCGAAGATGGAGTCTGCCGAGGAGGCAGCCCTGTGGCGCGACTTCTTCGACTTCTCGGTCGAGCATCTCGACCTGCCGGACGACGCCGTGATCAGGGCGATCCCCCTCGTGGAGTCCCTGCCCATCGCCTACCAGATGGAGGAAGTCCTGTACGCCCTCGGGCCCTACGCCGGCGGGCTGAACGCAGCCCGGTGGGACTTCAAGGCCAGCATCTTCGAGTACGTCATGGCCGACCCCAACTCGGTGTGGCCCGACCGGTTCGGCGTGGACATAAAGACGACCGACTTCATCGCCAACATTTTCAGGCGGCTCGTTGCCACGTGCCTCAAGCACGGCGCGGCCCCGATAGGCGGTATGGCCACGGCGCTTCCAAGCAGGGACCCCACGGTGAACGACGCGGCCGCGGCCTCCATCACCGCGGACAAAGAGTGGGAGGCGCAGCAGGGCTTCTTCAGGGGATGGGTCGCCCACATCTTTCACATGAAGACGGCTGCGGACCCCTTCAAGGAGCTCCAGGCGACGGGCTGGGAGCCCACACCGGAGATGGCCGATCCCGAAAACTACCCGATCCGGATCGAGGTCCCCGAGGGCCCTATCACGGTGGGTGGGACCCGCCGCAACGCGCGCATGGTCATCGAGTACCTCGAGGGCTGGCTCAACGGACGGGGTGCAAAGGGCATCGACAGCCTGGCAGGGCAGCCGGGGACGCACGGCCCCCTGATGGAAGACCTGGCTACCGGCAGGATGTCCGTCGCGCAGATCGCCCAGCGGCTCATACACAGCGCCAAAGACTCGGAAACCGGCGAGATGCACGACTACCCGCTGGTCAAGCGGATCCTCCAGGAGGAGCGCGACGACATCGTCCGGCTGATGACCGAGGAGGCGGGCGACCTCGATGCGTCCGGGCAGAGGGCCCTGGCCGCTGCAACGGAGCGCTACGGCAAGGCCTACAAGATCGCCCTGCGGTGGGTGAAGAACTACACAGAACTCGACTTCAGAAGCCTGGGCTCATACACCCACGAACAGCTCCACGAGATCGCCGCAGCCCCCGACGCGTTCTAGCAAGGGCGGTAGCCCAAGGAGCGTTCCTGAATGCAGTTTGGGAATTTGGAAGCTGTACCCTTACGGGACGCCTGGCCGCATGAAGCACAGGATTTCACTCCCTGGCTCGCGGAGAACTTGAGCTTACTCTCCAACTTGGTCGGTATCCCTATGGAGCTAGAGGATTCCGAGGTGAATGTGGAGGAGTTTTCGGCTGACATTCTCGCACGCGACCCAACTGATGGTAGTCACGTGCTGATCGAGAATCAACTTGAAGGCTCAGATCACAAACACCTGGGACAGATCCTCACGTATCTCGCCGGACTGCAATCTCAGACAGTGATATGGGTTGCCCAAGACTTCAGTTCCGCCCACCTGTCGGCTGTGAGATGGCTCAACGAGCACACGGACGAGCCTTTCTCTTTCTTGCTGTGCAGGTGAAAGTAGTACGCATCGGAGACTCGCCGTTAGCGCCTGTCTTCGAAATCCGGGAAAGGCCGAGTGAATGGGACAGGCGTATTCGCGCCTTATCAAATGACACACTGAGCGATCTTGCCCAATTCCGCAGAACCTTTTGGGAGTTCTACTCGGAGCGATTCCCTCAAGACGGTGAGTTGAGGTCTGGCCACAAGGCTCCTTACCTTAGCTATGAAGTTGAGGGATCCAACATCCGGGTATCCCAGTATCTATACCCTTCAAAGGATCTCGTAGGTATGTATGTTGTGGGCCCTCGGGGGGAGTCCAATGACGAGGTGTTTCGGCGGCTAGAACCTTACGAATCTTGCTTGAGGGAGGAGTTTGGGATCGAAGATTTCCGCGCCACGTTAGACGCAGGCTCCAATCACTTTGCTGGCATAGAATTGCGGGAAGATCCAAAGAACCGCGAAAACTGGGCCAACATAGCGGACTGGTTCCACGAAAGTCTCGTAGCATATCGCCGTATTCTGACCGGGACCGCGGACCAATAGGCCTCAAGTGTAACCGGAAACAACCTGCCCGGGCCGCCTGTGAATTGTCTCGGATGCCGGCACGGGGTGTATGCGTGGCTCACTTGAGGTCCGGCCGGAGCTTGTGCCATTCGGTGGCCTGCTCGTAGGCGTGGGCTGCGCGCAGCAGCGTCGCCTCCCCCAGGTAGGGGGCCATGAGCTGCAGACCCACCGGCAGGCCCTCAGACATGCCGCCCTGCACCGAAATGGCGGGGATGCCGGCGATGTTGGCGGGCTGGGTGAATACGTCGTTGAGGTACATCTGGACGGGGTCGTCCATCTTCTCGCCCTGCCTGAAGGCAACCGACGGCGACGTGGGCGCGACTATGACATCCAGGTCCTGGAAGGCCTCGTCCAGCTCCCGGCGTATCAGGGTCCGCACCTGCTGCGCCTTCAGGTAGTACGCATCGTAATAGCCTGCGGACAGCGCATAGGTGCCCAGCATGATCCGGCGCTTCACTTCCGGCCCGAAGCCGTGCTGACGCGTCTTTTCCAGGGCGTCCCACATGCTCCCGGCGTCCTGAGACGAGAAGCCATACTTGACGCCGTCGTACCGCGCAAGATTGGCCGATGCCTCGGACGGGGCAATGATGTAGTAGACGGCCAGAGCGTACGGCGTGTGGGGCAGCGTTACCTCCTTCACCTCAGCGCCCAGGTCCTCGAAGACCCTGATGGCGTCGCGCACGGCCTGCTCGACGCCCGGCTCCATCCCCTCCACGAAATACTCGCTGGGCACCCCCACCCGCAGTCCCTTCACGTCGCCGGTGAGGGCCTTGGTATAGTCGGGCGCCTTCATGTCGATGGAGGTGGAGTCGCGGGGATCGTGTCCCGCTATGGCGTTCAGTACGATGGCAGCATCTCGGACGTCTTTGGTGATGGGGCCTATCTGGTCCAGCGAGCTGGCGAAGGCGATGAGACCATACCGGCTCACGAGGCCATACGTCGGCTTGAGACCGACGACTCCGCACAGCGCGGCGGGCTGCCTGATACTGCCGCCCGTGTCAGAGCCGAGGGAGTAGACGCACTCGTCAGCGGCCACGGCTGCGGCAGGGCCTCCGCTGCTGCCTCCAGGCACCCGGTCGAGGTCCCAGGGGTTGCGTGTTGGGAAGAAGGCCGAATTCTCGGTCGAAGAACCCATCGCGAACTCGTCGAGGTTCCCCTTCCCCACGAGCACCGCTCCCTCGTCGTACAGGCGGCTGGCGACCGTTGCATCGTACGTGGGCACGAAGTCCTCGAGCATCCGCGACGAGCACGTGGTGCGCACACCCCTCGTGCACATATTGTCCTTCAACAGCATGGGAACGCCGGTCAGGGGCGTCGAATTGCCGGCAGCTATGCTCTCGTCGGCCGTCCTGGCCTGTTCCAGCGCGGTCTCGCCGGTGACCGTCACGAACGCGCCCATACGGTCGTCCACAGCCTCTATCCGGTCGAGCACAGCCTGGGTGAGCTCTACCGAGGACGTGCGGCCGGACGCGAGCAGGTCAGCCGCTTGGTGTATGGTCAGGCGAGCCAGCTCGGCGGAGGTAGTCGGGCTACTCAAGGACCGCCCTTACGCGAATGAGGTCTTCCTGGCGGCGAGGCGCGTTCGACAGTATGTCGCCCCTGTCAGCCGAAGGCTCGACGCTGTCCTCACGCATGACCGTCCGGATACCGGCTGAGTGGCCCGTGGGCTCGACGTCCATGGTGTCGACTTGCTCCAGGACGTCGAACTGCTCGAGGATATTCGACATCTGGTCGCGCATCCGCTCGACCTCGTCGTCGGTCATCCCAACCCGCGCCAGGGTCGAGATATGCCGGACCTCTTCCGTCGTGATTCTCAAGAGTAGCCTCCGCTGCGAGCCGCGGGGTTAATTCTAGCAGAGGCGATTGCTCGCTCCCAACCTGTGCGCCGCCGTCCTTGTAGAGAGTGTCGGAATCCGGTAGGCTGGACAGGATGAAACGAGGTAACGCATTACGGGTGGTCTCGGCAGGGCACCAGGGCACGAGGCTCGGACCATGGGTACGGATCGCGTACCTATCCGTGCTCGCGGCTCTCGCGCTCGCCGTCACCGCGTGCGGGCTTCTCGGCTCATCCGAGGAAGCCTCCGACGTCCGGGAGCCCCCGCCCCAGGTCGACATCAGGCCATCGTTGCAGGCTCGAGACGCCCACACCGCGACCCTGCTGCAGGACGGCAGGGTCCTTGTGACGGGCGGCTTCGACGACGACGTGTGGCCGCGTGACACCGTCGAGGTGTTCGACCCGAAGACCGGCGTATGGAGTGGGGGCGCCAGCATGTCCAGCCCGCGGGCATTCCACGCCGCAACCCTGCTGGGCGACGGCAGGGTCCTCGTGACGGGCGGCCTCGGGCCGGAGCTCAAGCCCCTCGCGTCAGCGGAGGTGTGGGACCCGGAAACCGAGCTCTGGTCTGCCTACCTGAGCATGGCCGCCCGCCGGCGAGGACACACTTCCACCGAGCTGAACGACGGCCGTGTCCTGATCCTGGGCGGCGTGGGACAGTCAGGACCGCTCGCCCTGGCCGAGATATACGACCCGACCGACGACAGCGGGTGGCTGACCAACAACATGCTGGAGCCTCATAGCGACCACACGGCGCTCGCGCTGCCCGATGGCAGGGTGATCGTGGTCGGAGGCCTGAAGCAGGGCTCGGCACTCGCCCGTGCGGAGGTGTACCACCCCGACACGGAGGAGTGGGTCTATACGGGGAGGCTCAGGCGGCGCACCTTCTCCCACTCCTCCATCCTGATGAACGACGGCACAGTCCTTCTCATCGGGGGATTCGGCGCCGGACAGGGACCCTACTCCGTAGAGATGTACAATCCCAACGAAGACACCTGGTCGAAGATGGAGAGCGGCATGAACGACGGGCGCTCCCTCCACACGGCCACCGTGCTACCCGACGGCCGGGTCCTGGTTGTGGGCGGTTCAAACGAAGAGGGCAACATGGCTACCACCGAGGTGTACGATCCCTCCACAGGTCTGTGGACCCTTGCAGGCACGATGGTGGCCAGGAGGGCCGTCCACACGGCCACCCTACTGCAGGACGGCAGGGTGCTGATAGTCGGAGGCGGGGTCGCCACGGTGGAGGTCTTCAACCCCGTCTCTGGGACATGGGCGTCCAGCGCCCAGTAGCAGTCGCCGGGGCTGTGTAGAGTGTCTTTGAATACAAGATCTTTCGCCGCGACGGGGCCGCAATTCAACGGTAAGTCTTCTTCACCCACGGCCGACATGCGAAGGCTGGTGTGCGCCCTTGCCGCACTCTGCCTCGTGGCTGCCACCCTCGCCGCCTGCGCATCCGAAGAAGCTGCGCCAGGCGAAACCCCCATTCCCGACAGACCTGCGCCGGCGACCCCCGAGCCAACTGCCGAGGTCGAGACGTCGGCAAGGCACATGAATACGAGCCGCCAGGGGCACACGGCGACGACGCTCTCCGACGGTCGACTGCTTGTGCTGGGCGGCTCGGACGAGTTCGGCGCATCGCCCCACGGGGAGATATACGACCCGGCGTCGGACTCGTGGTCGCCCCTGAGGGCCATGCGCCATGCCAGGACGCTGCACACCGCCACCCTGCTCGAAGACGGGCGGGTGCTCGTTGCGGGCGGCGAGGACAGCGCGGGCCGCATGAAGAGGGTTGAGATACTCGAGCCGGAATCCGGCTCCTGGACGAACGGGCCGGACCTCCTGTCGCTGCGGGGCGGGCACACCGCCACCCGCTTGGGCGACGGACGCATACTGCTCGTGGGGGGTATTGCCGCATCGGCGGTCAAGACGGCCGAGATATACGACCCTGCGGACGAAACATGGACCGCCACGGGCTCGACCTCCAAGGCCCACGCGTTCCACACGGCGACCGTGTTGAATGACGGCAGGATACTGATCGCCGGCGGCGACATGCTCTCCGGCGACCCGGAGATGACGGCTGCCGAGATTTACGACCCAGCCACGGGAGAGTGGTCGAACGCCGGGGACATGGAGACGGGGCGGGCATTCCACGAAGCCACGCTGCTAACAGACGGCAGGGTCCTCGTCACGGGCGGCCACCAGCTCGTTCCCACTGCCGAGATATACGATCCTGCCGCCAACTCATGGGCGACGGTCGGAGAGATGGAGACCGCACGCAGGCAACACTCCGCGTCCCTGCTGCCGGACGGCAGGGTCATTGTCGTCGGCGGGGGAGATTCCGACGACTTCCCGACCGAGACGGCGGAGATATTCGATCCCCGGACCGGAGAATTCTCACCCGCAGGTGACATGAACCTGGCACGCCAGTTCCACTCCGCCACACAGCTCGCCGACGGCCGCGTCATGATAGCGGGAGGCGGCGGGCACGACGGTGTCCTGAGATGGGTCGAGATGTACGATTCCGCCGGTGGGAGATGGCTGGTCCAGGGCTCGTCCGGTTCTTGGGCAAAGGCAGCCGACCTGGACCAGAGCCGGACGACTCACTCGGCAACCCTCCTCGAGGACGGCCGGGTGCTCGCCGCCGGAGGCCGCACGAAGATCGCGGGGGGAGAAGATGCCGGCGCCGGAGAGACGGTGTTCCTGGACTCCTCAGAGCTATTCGATCCCGCAGGCGGACGTTGGACCCAAACGGGACCTATGTCCCATCCCAGGGGCGACCACTTTGCCGTACGGCTCTCCGACGGTCGAGTACTCGTGTCAGGCGGCCAATTCCTGGGTAGCCCCGACGACGACGGAAAGAGGAGCATCGAAGTACTCTCCTCGACCGAGGTTTTCGACCCCGGCACGGGAAGCTGGAGCCCCGCAGCCGACATGACATCCCCGAGACAGCGACACTCCGGCGTGCTTCTGCCCGACGGTCGGGTCATAGTGGCGGGTGGGGACAGCGGCGGCGCACTCGCATCGACGGAGATGTACGACCCGGCAAACGACACATGGGAAGAGGGGCAGCCCATGGCCAACGAACGTTCCTTCCCCGTGGCCTTCTCGCTGCAGGGCGGCGGCGTGCTCGTGATGGGAGGGGCCGGAGGCACCGCTGAGATCTTAGACCCCGCCTCAGGGGCGTGGACGGCCACAGGAAGCCTGTCCACGCGGGTAACGCAGGCGGCTACCACGGCACTGGCGGACGGACGGGTGCTGGTCGCCGGGGGCTTCGGCCCCCAGGGAGGATTGAACTCTGTCGAGGTCTACGACCCGGCGTCCGGTGCGTGGACTATGGCACAGCAGCTGCGGCGCAAGAGGATCGGTCCCACCGCTACCCTGCTGCCCACCGGCCGCGCGCTCTTGGTGGGCGGCCGGACCTCCAGCACGCTGCTGTTCGACCCGGATGCCCTCAACTGGTCCCCGGCAGGCAAACTCGCCGCGGGACGAAGAGGCCACACTGCGACACTCCTGGCCGATGGCACGGTCCTGATCACCGGCGGCGAGGGTCGCAACACGGCGATTCTAGCGACTTCCGAGATCTACACTCCCTGAGGCCAAAGCAGATGGTCTCAAGCCAGCTGCGGCTACGACCTAGACCTGTTCCGGCGGGTTGACGTTGTAGCGGTTCATCGCTTCAACCACACCGTCTCGCAATACCGCCTCGATAGCCTCGGCAGCCCTGGAAACAGCATCGTCGACGCTGGCCTTCTCCCCGCTCGGCATCGAGCCCAGCACGTGCTCCACCTCGCCGCCGCTGCGTGCCGGACGCCCCACGCCAATCCTGAGCCTGGGGAACTCCTGCGTCCCGGTGGCATCGATGATCGACTTCATCCCGTTGTGTCCGCCGGAGCCTCCCCGGGCACGGAGCCTGATGCTCCCGGCGGGCAGGTCCATCTCGTCGTAGACCACCAGCAGGTCCTCCGGGGCCGCCGTGTACTTCGCCATGAGGGAAGTGACGGCCCGCCCGCTGTTGTTGACGTAGGTCCGGGGCTTGGCCAGCACGACCCGCCGGCCCCCGATCGTCCCCTCGGCAACCTCCGCGAGACGCGAGCGCCTGAAGCGGCCGGTCGAATGGGCCTCGGCCAGCCGGTCGATGCACCACTGGCCCACATTGTGGCGTGTGGAGGCATACTCCCTGCCGGGGTTGCCAAGGCCGACCACGACCCTCGGCGTCGGTCCGGCTTCAGGGGTTCCCGATAGCAGGCCGCCGATTATCGGCCAACTCTGCAACGTCACCGGGCACGCTCCTTCGTGCTATCCGCCATGTGAGACCTCGCGGTCGACGCGTTCGAGCGCCTCTTCCAGGGCCGTCCAAGGCAGGAGCGCGCACTTTATGCGCACCGGAAAGGCCCGCACGGCAACGAGCGAAGCCAGGTCCAGGAGAGAGTCGCTCTCGCCGGTGGAGAGGGCCTCGCCGTCCATGAGACGGCGGAAGCGCCTGTCGACCTCGGCTGCTTCCTCGCGGGACCGCCCCAGTACCGCCTCCGATAACATCGAGGCCGATGCCCGGTTGATAGAGCAGCCCACCGACTGGACTCCTATGCCGGTCACATTGCCCCGGTCCAACGCGAGCTGGATGTGGGCCTCGTCGCCGCAGAACGGATTGACGGCGCTTGCCTCGGCGTCGGGTGCGTCGATCCTGTCTGCGTGACGCGGTGCCCGCGCGTGGTCAAGTATCCGCGCGTCGTACAGCTCGTCGAGGTCGCTAGGGCGCATGTCCGAAGTAGCGCAGCGCCTCCTTGAGGGAGTCGACCAGGTGGTCTACCTCGTCTTCGGTGTTGTAGACGTAGAAGCTGGCGCGCGCTGTCGCGGGCACACCGAGCCGGCTCATCACCGGCATGGTGCAGTGGTGGCCTGTACGAACGGCGATGCCCTGCCGGTCCAGGAACGTGCCCAAGTCGTGCGGGTGCAGGTCCGAGCAGTGGAAGGAGACCACGCCGCCCCGTTCATCGAGGTCTTTGGGGCCGAAGATGTCGATCTCCTCCAACTCCCTGAAGCGATCGAGAGCGTAGCTCGTAAGCTGGACCTCGTGCTCCCGAACCCTGTCCATGCCAATGGACTCCAGGTAGTCGATCGCGGCTCCCAGCCCGATTGCGTCTGCGATGTTCGGCGTGCCCGCTTCGAACTTCATGGGCAGCTCGTTCCAGGTCGCGTCTTCCATGGTCACCGCGAGGACCATCTCGCCGCCGCGCAGGAACGGCTCCATGCCCTCCAGCACTTCCCTCCTGGCATACAGGGCGCCGATCCCAGTCGGGCCGAGCATCTTGTGCCCAGACAGTGCGAGGAAGTCGCAGTCGATGTCGCGGACGTCCACAGGCATATGGGGCACGCTCTGCGCCCCGTCGATCATCACGGTCGCGCCGACGGCTCTGGCCCTCGCCGCCAGGTCCTTCACAGGGTTGATTGCCCCGAGTGAGTTGGAGCTGTGGACTACCGAGAGCAGCTTCGTGCGATGGTTGATGATCGTGTCGACGTCGCTTAGATCGAGAGCGCCGTCGTCTCCAATCGGCAGGTATCTGAGCTTTGCGCCGCTGTCTGCGGCAACCTTCTGCCAGGGCACCAGGTTGCTGTGGTGCTCCATCTCCGTGACAACAATCTCGTCTCCCGGGCCCAGGTTGCCGGGGGGCCAGGAGTGGGCGACGAGGTTGATGGCCTCGGTCGCGTTGCGAGTCCAGATGATCTCGTCAGGCGATTCGGCGTTGATGAAGCGGGCGACCTTGGCCCTGGCCTCTTCAAACCGGTCCGTCGCCTCCATGCTCAGGGCGTGCACGCCCCTGTGGACGTTCGAGTTGTAGCCCTCGTAGTAGTCGACCAGGGCCTGTATGACGCTGGTCGGCTTGTGGGAAGTCGCGGCGTTGTCGAGGTAGACGAGGGGCTTCCCGTAGACGGTGCGGTGCAGGACAGGGAAGTCCTGCCTGATCTTTGCGGTGTCGATTGTGTCCATAGTGGTGACGCTCATAGGTCAACCTCTATCTCGCCGTCGTTCTGCCTGACGGGGAATGTCTCGACCGGCAGGAATGCGGGGCCCTTCCTCACCTCGCCCGTGCGGACGTCGAAGCGGGCGAAGTGACGCGGGCACTCGATCTCGAAGCCGTCAAGCTCACCCTGGTCCAGCGGGCCGTCGTCGTGGGTGCACAGGTTCTCGAATGCGTACAGCTCCCCGTCGGCCCTGCAGACGGCAATCTCCCTGTCATCCACGTCGGTAGTCTGCACCGAGCCCTCGGGCACCTCCGACGCCTTGCTTACGCTAACGAACGCCAATTGGGTCTCCTTTCCTCGTCACTGTCTCGCGGCCGGCGGCCGATCCTCTGCGGACAAGGTCGGCAATCGTCGTGGAGTCGAGAACGCGCCACATGGCCTCCTCGACGTCGAGCCACACGCTGCGCTGTCCGCATCCTGGCGAACGGTCGCAGCACCCCGCGTCGTCCAGGCAGCTCATGAGCGACTGTGGGCCGTCCAGGTATCGCATCACCATGCCCATGGTGATTGCGCCCGGGTCGACTGCAAGGCCGTGACCTCCCTGGGGTCCGCGCTGGGCCACCGTGAGCCCGCGCCTCTGAAGCGAGTGGAGGACTTGGGCCAGGTAGGACTCGGGGATGCCCTGCCTCTCGGCGATCTCCGACGCGCGCACGAGGCTACTCTCCCCGCGGGTTGCCAGCTCGACCAGCGCCCTCACTCCGTAATCGACCTGCATTGGAACGTGCATGGGTTGCCTCCCGAGCCGCCTACTCGGTCTTGACGGTGTCTCCGCGGCCTTCGAGGGCCGCCTTCAACGTATGCCACGCGAGCGTGGCGCACTTCACCCTGGTGGGAAACTCCGATACGCCCGACAGTACAGCCAGATCGCCAAGCTCCTCCGCCGGCTCCTCTTCGCTGTCCGGCGAACGGGTGAGCATCTCGTGGAAGGCGTCGAAGACCCGGCGGGCGTCCTCATCGCTCTTTCCCATCACGGCCTCCGTCATCATCGAGGCGGAAGCCCGGGATATGGCGCATCCCGCCCCCTGGAAGCCGACTTCCGCGACGTCCTCGCCGTCCATCTTCAGGTACAGCGTGACGGTATCCCCGCAGAAGGGGTTGTAGCCATTCGCCTCCCTGTCGTGGTCGTCGACGCGCCGGAAGTTACGGGGCCTCCGGTTGTGGTCCATGATCAGCTCTTGGTACAGCTCGTCGAGGTCCGTCATCATTCTCTCTGTCCCCTACCCTGGTATCTCTATTGCCTGTCCCGCGAACACGAGGGCCGCGTGCTCCCGGAGGGCATCGAGCGGGATCGTGTCCAGGATCTCTGCCGCGAATCCCGAAACGAGGAGCCGCCGGGCGGTATCCTCGTCGATCCCCCGGCTGCGCATGTAGAACAGCGCGTCATCGGCGACCGCTCCCGCCGTCGCTCCGTGCGTGGCCTGGATGTCGTCGGCGTATATCTCGAGGCTCGGCTTCGTGTTGATCCTCGCGCCCTCAGACAGGATCAGGTTCTTGTCCGACTGGTGGGCCTCGGACTTCTGCGCGTCTTTCCTGACCAGTACGCGCCCGCTGAAGACGGCCCTCGATCTGCCGTCGAGTATGCCCTTGAAGTACTGGTCGCTCTTGCAGCCAGGCTTGGCGTGGTCGATGTCGATGTGGTTGTCGATGTGCTGCCTTCCCGACGTCGCGTAGAGCCCCCGGAGGACGCACGAGGCATCCGGGGCGTCCATGAGCACGCTCAGGTCGTTGCGCGCTATTCGTGACCCGGTGGCAACACTAGTGCAAGCATAGGAGGCGCCGGTGTCCAGCCTCGTCCTCGTCGCCCCTATGTGGAAGGCCCTGGGGCTCTCGCCGATGTAGCGGTAGTGCTCGACCTCGGCGCCCTCGGACGCCACGATTTCCACGACGGCGTTGGTGAAGTAGCGTCCGTCCGACGGACCCACGTAGCTGTCGACGAGGGTGAGCCGGCTGTTCCGCCCGGCAAGCACGAGTACCCGCGGGTAGGACACCCTGTCCGGGGACGCGCCGCTTGAAACGAACAGCAGATGTACAGGCGTGTCGATTTTAGTGTCGTCGGGTACCTCCACCACCGCCCCGTCGTGGGCGAATGCGGTGTTGACCGCGATGAACCCGTCCTGGATCGAGGCGTAGCGCCCCAGGTGTTGGCCGACCGCTGCGCCGTCTGAGGCTACCGTGCGGGCCATGGTGCGTGCGGCCACTCCTTCGCCGCTAGAGAGCGCGGGCGCGTAGACGCCGTCGACGAACACCAGGGTCGTCCAGCCGTCGTCCCACGGAGCCAGGGCCCTCACCTGTTCGGGGGACACGCTCTCAGGGTCGAAGTCCAGCGAGTATGAGAAGGTGGAGCGAGAGAGTGGTCCGACGTTCGTGTACTTCCACCTCTCGTTGCCGCGCGTCTGGGTCGGGAACCCAACCCGGCTAAAGGACTCCATGGCCTGCCGTCTCAGGCCGCCAAGCCATTCGGGGCCGCCGCCGCTGCGTGCCGCCGTCTCGAAATCTGCCAGGTATCGTTCGTAGCTGTCGGTGCCGGCTGCCATGGCGCTAGACCGCCGCCTTCTCGAGGGCGGACTTCCTCACCCACTCGTAGCCCTTCGCCTCCAGCTCCAGGGCGAGCTCGCGCCCTCCGGACTGCGCAATCCTGCCGTCCAGCAGTACGTGAACGTAGTCGGGCGTGATGTAGCCGAGGATGCGCTGGTAATGGGTGACCAGCACCGTCGAGTTGTCGGGCCGGCGGCGCTGGTTGACGATGCCCGCCACCAGCTTCAGGGCGTCGATGTCCAGGCCCGAGTCCGTCTCGTCCAGGAGGGCGAGCCTGGGGTCGAGCAGGGTGAGCTGGAGCATCTCGCTGCGCTTTTTCTCGCCGCCCGAGAACCCCTCGTTCACCCCGCGCTTCATCAGCTCCGCTCCGATGTCCACTGAGCTGACGGCGGCCCGGTACATCTTGTCGAAGTCGCGCGCGCTCAGGGCGTCGCCCCCTCTGTGCTCGCGCAGCGCGTCCATAGCAGACTTGAGGAACTGGCGGTTGCGCACGCCCGGCAGCTCGACCGGGTACTGGAACGCCAGGAATATCCCCGCCAGCGCGCGGCTGTCCGGGGTCATCTCCAGCACGCTCTCACCTTCGTACAGGATGTCCCCGCCGGTCACGTCGTAGCCGGGCCTGCCGACGATGACGTTCGCCAGCGTGCTCTTGCCGCTTCCGTTCGGGCCCATGATCGCGTGTACCTCGCCGGGGTTCACCGTGAGGTCCACTCCCTTCAGGATTGGAGTATCGTCGACCGATACATGCAGGTCTCTTATCTCTAGGAGCAAGTCAACCACCTTCCACGCGTCTCCATTTTGATTGTCTCTCCTTCAGCAAACACCCCTCATAGGGCCTGAATGCTTGCTGACGCGTATTTTCCTTTCAACCCGTCCTCATATACAAATCGGACCCGGATCTCCTTGCCATATACGGGGTACTTTGGAACGTCAGGTACATGCACCTCAACACGGTTCGAGGTAGAGATGTTCTTGCCATCTGGCCCATACAATGTTGCTTCAGTTCCTGTCCGCTGTATCCAAGTGCCACTCTTCCAAGTAGGAATCACGAATATTGGAATACCGAAACACGCGTAGTCATACTCATACCCCACAATCGAGTCATCGTCAGCACTGTTCCATGTAGCCACAGGAGAATCTCCATGCTTTGCTACTTGCAGTCCGGTTGGGGCAGGTCTCGACGACCTCGTCATGAAGTTGTCAAATAGGTGAATAACGATAATCGCTATAATCGCGACAATGAATGGCACGACTACAAAATCCAAACGTTTATCCTCCTACTCGCTATGAGCTCGTATCTCGTGTTTCTTGGTACTAGAAGCCAATCGGCCTCGTGCTCGCCTTCAGGTAGAGCGGGTGCTTCGGCTGGGCCCTCTTGGTCATGCCAAGATGGCACATCCTGCCCGCCAGGCCGTCGTTTTCCAGCATCCGCAGGACTCGCTTTCCCCTGTCGTGGTGCAGCCCGTGGTTTCCCCACGCGCACACTATCCTGTCCGCCTCGCGGGCGTGCCTCAGTATCTGGCTGTCGTTCTCCGGCCCCGAAGGGTCGGGACTCTCCGTGAGTACGCTGGGATCGGGAGTGCGCAGGGCGAAGATGTTGCAGACCCACAGGGCGGCGTAGCCCCACCTTCGGGCGAACCCCTTGCACCGGGTCACCGTGGGGTCGGACCTGACCTCGTCTGCGGTGCTCGGGTTGAGCATCAGGAACATGCAGACGCCATCGCCGTCGCCCAGATCAGACTCGAGCCAGTAGCGGTATCGGCGGTCTGGCGAAAAGGAAGCGCTGTGCATGTCAGGCTCCGGCGTACTCCAGCACCCGGTAAACGAAGCGCCGCACTAGTGGTCGTCCTCGCGCTATGTCGTCGTCCTCCATGAAACCGTGGTAGAAGTTGGCGTGGAACTGCTGGGCAGCCATGAAGTCGCCTCTGAGAGCGTGGTCGTCGATATCGCCCATTATCCTGTCGGCGGCGGCCTTGAGATGACGATGACTTCCGTGAGGCCAACCCCGGTCCCTGGCAACCGTCATGACGGCATGGGCCGCAGCCCCCCACATCTTCTCCGAGGCCTGCAGCTCGTCGCCTGACTCGAACTCCCGGTCGGCTGCTTCTAGGAAGTCCTGTGCCGTCTGTATGTGCTCGGCTGTCTGCATTCCCTAACCCACCGCCCCTTCAAGGCTCACGCGCAGGAGCTGCTGGGCTTCCATGGCGAACTCGAAGGGCAGCTCCTGGAAGATACCCCGGCAGAAGCCGTTGATGATCATGTAGTGGGCCTCCTCCTCGGAGATGCCCCGCTGCATGCAGTAGAAGAGCTTGTCGTCGCTCACCCGCGAGGTCGACGCCTCGTGCTCCATCCGCGCAGTCGCGTTGCGCACGTCGATGTACGGCACCGTGTGCGCGCCGCACCGGTCGCCGACCAGCAGCGAGTCGCACTGGGTGAAGTTCGTGGCGTTCGCGGCCGACGGCATGATCTGGACAAGCCCGCGGTACGTGCTCTGCCCCTGCCCTGCCGATATGCCCTTGGCCACGATGGTGCTCTTGGTGTTCTTGCCGACGTGGATCATCTTCGTGCCCGTGTCGGCCTGCTGATGGTTGTTCACGAGGGCCACGGAGTAGAACTCGCCCGTCGAGTCGTCGCCCTGCAGGATGACGCTGGGGTACTTCCAGGTGATCGCCGAGCCGGTCTCGACCTGCGTCCAGGAGATCTTCGAGTTCCTACCCGCACACTTGCCCCGCTTGGTCACGAAGTTGTAGACGCCGCCCTTGCCCTCCTTGTCGCCCGGGTACCAGTTCTGCAACGTCGAGTACTTGATCTCGGCGTCTTCCAAAGCGACCAGCTCGACCACAGCGGCGTGAAGCTGGTGGGTCCGTCGCATGGGGGCCGTGCAGCCCTCCAGGTAGCTGACGTACGAGCCCTCGTCCGCGATGATCAGCGTCCGCTCGAACTGCCCGCTCTCCTCGGCGTTAATTCGGAAGTACGTCATGAGCTCCAGGGGACACCGAACGCCCGGAGGCACGTACACGAACGAGCCGTCGCTGAAGACCGCTGAGTTCAGGGTCGCATAGAAATTGTCGGTGTACGGCACCACCGAGCCGAGATACTTCTCGATGAGCTCGGGGTGCTCCCGCACGGCCTCGCTGACCGAGCAGAAGATGACGCCCGACTTGGCGAGGGTCTCCTGGTACGTCGTCGCCACCGAGCTGCTGTCGAAAATCGCGTCGACCGCCACGCCGGTCATCCGCTTCTGCTCTTCGATGGGGATGCCGAGCTTGTCGAAGGCCTCTATCAGCTCGGGGTCCACTTCGTCGAGGCTCTCCGGCTTCTCGTCCACGAAGGGCGACGCGTAGTAGTGGAGGTCCTGGTAGTCGATGGGCGGGAAGTCCACCATGGCCCACCTGGGCTCCTCGTTGTCGAGGGTCTTCCAGTGTTCAAAGGCCTTGAGCCGCCAGTCCAGCAGGAACTGGGGCTCGTCCTTCTTGGCCGAGATCATCCGGACGATGTCTTCGTTCAGCCCTTTCGGGGCGATGTCGGACTCAATGTCAGTCGTGAACCCCCACTTATATTCGCTATCGAGGTCCTTCGACGTCCTGGACACTACCTTAGGAGTAGTCACTGGCTCTCCATCTATTGTTGATTAAATGGGTCAACAATCTATTCTATGCGCGGCCAGGCCCCGGCGTCAACGAATTTGCCCCCTCCGTAAGCGTTCAGAGAGCCAGAGGGGTCGCCCCACACCTTAGCTGTTATTCTGAGGAGCGCAGCGACGAAGAATCTACGATCCTCGCACACGCAGAGCCGTCCTCAGGCCAGATTCGTAGATTCCTCACTGCGTTCGGAATGACATTCGTTGCGTTCGGAGTGCCATTCGTAGAGAACCGCTTAACTCATGGAGACTGAACAGTTACCCCCTTACCCATGCAGCAGAATGGGCCCGCATCGTGCCGTGGCTAACCGCGGACGAGACTGGTGATCATGCACACTGCCCTCTCGACATCGACCCCAAGCGCTACCCCAACGGGTCCGGGCCCGTAGGACGCCGTGGTCTTGCCCAGCGTGTCGCCCGGTTGAGTCTCAGTGGCGACCGTGCCACTTCGGCACGACAGGAGTGTTGGGTCTATGGCCGCGGCAACGGCGAGCGGGTCGCAGAGATCGTACGGGCCCCGGTCGGGGTGAAGCTCGAACCATGCGGCAAGCAGCCGATTTGCCAGTGTGGCGCTCGCCGAGCCGCCTCCGAACCAGGGTTCGCCATCCCGAGGCACGGCTACCTGTCCAGTCACGTCGAGGCCGACGAGGGTGACCGGCGCGCCGCTGTCGAACACCACGTTCGCCGCGGCCGGGTCGTTGTAGGTGTTGAACTCGGCGTGTCCGGTAATGTTGCCGGGCGACTCCACAGCGCCGCCCATCACGACTATCCCCGCGACCTCCTCGGCCAGCTTCGGCTCCCTGCGAAGGGCGTGAGCCACGTTGGTCAGGGGCCCCAGGGCAATCAGCGTCAGCTCGCCGGGGCGGGCCATCACGGCGCGCACGATCGCGTCGACGGCCGGCACCGGCTGCTCGGGTGTCGTGGTCGGCTCCAGCCGGATGCCCAAGCCGCCCGCGCCGTGGTAGTAGTACCCGTAGCGGAACTCGCCCACGAGCGGATCCCCGGCGCCCCTCCAGACCGGCACGTCGGACCTGCCGGCTATCTCGAGGACCGCCAGCGCGTTCCTCGTGGTGTCGTCTATGGTCGCGTTGCCTCCCACGGTCGCCAGGCCAACCACATCCAGATCGGGTGAATTCAGGGCCGCCAGGATTGCCAGGGCATCGTCGGAACCGGGGTCGCAGTCGATCAGTACAGGTTTCATCGCTCGCCTCCGGCTGCAATGTGGGACTCCCAAGCGTCCCTGGCGGAAAACCGCGGCCTGAATCCCATTTCGCGCTCGATCTTCCCCGTGTCGGCAAGCCAGGGATACCGGACCATGTCAAGCCCAAGCGCGGGAGAGTCCGACTGCAGCCTGAGATCCCACGCAAGCTGGGTGGCCGGGTAGAGCAGCCACGCCGGCGTAGATAGCACCCGGCGGCCGCGGGCGGATGCCATCTCTCGCCAGCTAATGGACCCGGAGCCGGCCACGTTATACAGCCCGTGGGCGCCTCCCAGCACCACCGTTTCAAGACAGCGGACGAGATCGTCCTCGTGGAGGAGCTGCATGGGCGGGTTCGCCCCCGACACGGCAACCAGGAACGGCTTGTCGAATGCACGTGCAATGAAATTGTCGGCGTTCGCTCCCATCACCGGGCAACACCGCAGGATGCACGCAGTCACTCCGGGCGTCTTCGCGGCGAACCGGGTTATAAGCTTCTCAGACTGCAGCTTGTCCTCGCTGTACTGGAATCCGGCTATGGGTCGCGCCGGCATCTCTTCGCCCAGGGCTTTTGGGTTGTCGGGATGCGCCCCGTACACGCTGGTGCTGCTCAGGTACACAACCCGCCGGACACCGGCGCGTCGACAGGCCTCGAGCGTGTGCACCGTGCCATCCACGTTCACGCGACGGTTAGCCTCTCGGTCCCTGCCCTGCCGGAGCTCGTACGCCAGGTGCACTACTGTGTCGATCGAGTGCTCGGCGAACAGCCCCGGAAAGGGCTGCGACACGTCCTGCCGAACGAACGACACACGGCCCCCGAATGCTGGACCGGGGTCCCGCACATCCAGGGCGAGGATGCCCTCAACGCCTTCACACCCCGCTAGTCGCCGGATGAGCAGTGAACCGATGTACCCGGAGGCGCCCGTTACGGCAATCCGGCTGGGCGACTCACCCATCCGCAACTTCGTCGGAGAAGTCGAATCTCATGCTGCCAAGCCCGGGGACATCGAATCCCATCTCGATCCTGTGCACTCCAGGCTCGAGCGACGCGGTGTCGGTCCAGATCGTGATCGCCTTGTTGACCTGCAGCGCGAACGTGTTGTCCGGGGTTACCTCGCCGAAGGGCGTCTCCGTATCGTCCACGATGAAGTAGCTCCGGTCCGCCGGGATGTCTTCTCCGTCCACATTCAGCGGCCACACCTTGGTCGAGTAGCCGGAGCCGAGGCTGTTCATGAGCTGGAACTCGAAGCCAACGGCGGCGTTCTTCAGGCTGCCTTTGACATAGAGGCGTCGAAGCAGGAATCCAGGTACAGAGACCATGTGCGAGTCCCTCGAGTGGTGTAGGGTCGTCCCTACGAGTCTAGCGCATTCTTGCGGATGCGGGACTGTCTCCTCATCTCGAATATCGCGGATTCCGCCTCGACGACCTCATCCGGCAGGGTAGAAGCCCCTCCCAGGATGGACGACAGCACGAATACCCTGGCGGCCCTCTCGACCAGTATGGCCGTCTCCAGCGCGGAGTCGGGGCTAGCCCCCACCGCGATGGCCCCATGGTTGCGTATGAGTGCTGCGTCGCGGGTCCCAAGGGCCGCACACACACTCCTAGCCACCTCGTCCGAGGCCGGCGGCGCATACTCCGAGACCCTCACCGCGCCGCCCAGCGCCACAACCATCTCGTCCACTATGGGCGGGATCTCCAGTCCGGCGACGGCAACTGCGCTGGAATAGACTGCGTGGGTATGGACAATGCCGCCGACGTCCGGCCGCGCCTCATAGACGGCGGCGTGCAGCAGGGACTCGGACGACGGCACGAGGTCCCCTTCGACGGTCGCCAGCTCGCGATCGACGACCACGATCTCCTCCGCCGAGACCTGGTCGCATCGCCCTCCCATCGGCGTGACCGCCATGAGCCCGCCTGGCAACCGGGCGCTCACGTTGCCGCTGGTCCCCGAGACCAGGCCCGCTGCCGCCATTCTCCTGGCAGCCTCCGCGACCTGCTCCCTGGCAGTGCCTGAATCCATACCCGCCCCGCTATGCGCCCGCCGATTCGAGGTGGCGGGCCATTTCCGTCCAGCGCATGTAGTGGTACTCGTACTCCGCCGACTCGACGGACCTCGGCTCGATTGTACGCGACGCGGCCTCGGACTCGGCATAGCCCACAAGGGAATCGACACCCTGCAGGGCCGCCTCCGCCGTGACCCGGGCGCCGGCGGCCGTGACGTCGGGCTCCGAAGAGACCTGGACCGGGCGCCCAAGTACGTCCGGCAGCATCTCCACCCACGTGGACGCAGCCGTCATGCCACCCCCAAGAGCCACCGAGCCTGCGGACATGCCGCTCACGGCCTCCAGCTGCTCCAGGTTCGCCCGGACCGAGAAGGCCATCGACTCGAGGGCCGCCCTGGCCATGTGCTCCCGCCCGATTCCGCCGAAGGTCATGGGCACGGGAAAGACGAACCCGCCCGACCGCAGGCCTATCCTGCTCATGTCCATCCGTGGAGGACCAAGCAGGGCCAGTACGCCCTCCGAGCCTGCCGGGACGTCGCGCGTCGCTCGATCCATGAGGTCGAGAGGCCGCGCCTCGCCGCCCCACATCGTGTCGGCGAGCCACCCGTATGCGTTGCCCGCGTCGCCGCACGTGCTCTCCAGGCTCCAGAGGCCGTCCTCCACATAACAGCCCGTCCAGGTGCGCCGTCCGTCGTCAAAGGTCGGCTCGCTCGTGACCATGAGCAGCGGAATACTCCACCCTGCGACGGCCCCGACCTGCCCGACTCGGGCGACTCCCAGGCCGAGGAGCCCGCACTGCGTATCGGCCGGCGACACGACCACCGGAACACCCTCCTGGAGGCCGGACTGGCCCGCTGCCTCCGGACGAACACCTCCCACCACGGTACCGGCGCTCTCCACGGGGATGCCGTTGCTGGGCCGGATGCCGAGGTCCTCGAGCAAGGGGGTGCACCACAGGCGCTCGCCCACGTCCATGAGCCCCGCCTCGGCTGCCAGCGTTGCCTCGCTAACCAGCTCGCCGGACAGCCGCCACCGCAGCCAGTCGGCGAGGGTAGCAACCCCGTCGATACTGTGGTAGACGTCCGGCTCGTGCTGCATGAACCATCGGAGCTTGGCGGGAGCGAAGAGGAACGACGGCAGGCGTCCGGTTGTCCGGAAGACCCGCTCACCCATCTCGTCGTCTATGGCCGCCCCCTCGAACACGGCCCTCAGGTCTATGTTCGGGCCCGCGTACAGGACCCGTCTCTCCCTGTCGAAGAAGACGGTGCCCTGCCGCTGGCTCGTGACCGTGACGGCCGCGACTCCTCCCTCGACACGCCTGTCTCCCAGGCACTCTGCAATGAGTCCGGCAGTCGACTTCCATACGCCCTCCGAGTCCAGCTCCCGGGCATAGGGGGAAGTGCTGCCTGGATCGAGATAGCTCCACGGTGCGGAGCGGCGAGCGACCACCCGGCCCTCTTCGTCGAACACGAAGCAACGAATCCGCGTCGAGCCCGCATCCAGGACTACGATGTTCCCGCTCACCGCCCCTCCCAGACCTCCGGGTTCACCAGGTTCACGGGTCTCTCCCCATCCAGGAATCGCAGGATGTCGTCAGCCATCATCATCGAGTGGCGGTCTATCGTCTCGTCCGTGGCTCCGCCCACGTGCGGCGTCAGGACCACGTTGTCGAGTGCCAGCAGCGGGTGGTCGGGAGCGATGGGCTGGGTCTCGAATACATCCAACGCTGCTCCGGCAATCGACCCGGACCCGAGCGCGGTCGCCAGTCCGTCCCGGTCTACGATACCTGCCCCCGAGAGATTCACGATGTACGCGGTGGGCTTCATGAGCGCCAGCCTTCGGGAGTCTATCAGCCCCTCGGTCTCGCCGGTCAAGGGCGAATGCAGCGATATGAAGTCCGAGCAGGCCATCACCTCATCCAGGTCCGCCAGCCGAATCCCCGGCAGGTAGCCTTGAACGTATGGATCGTAGGCGACGCACGCCATACCCAGGGCGCCGGCCATCTGGGCCAGCCGCCGGCCGATCGCGCCGAGTCCCACGATGCCGAGCGTCCTGCCCGCAAGCTCCACCCCGCGCAAATCCACGTACGGTCCGACCGGGTTATCCCACCGGCCACCCACGACATAGCTGTGGCCCTCGGGAATACGCCTTGCGAGGGCCAGCATCAGGCCGAGGGCGTGCTCGGCGACGGCCTGGGCGTTCCTGCCGGGCGTGTTCACGACGACCACGCCGTGGGCGGTGGCCGCCTCGATGTCGACGTGGTTTGTGGCGGAACGGCAGACCCCAACGAACTCGAGACCCGGGGCGGCCTCGAACACCTCCTCGAAGACGAAGTCCAGCTCCAACACCAGGACCGACTCGGACCGCTCGTTCAGCTTCGCGGCGAGCTCCTCCGGGTCGTGGATCCGCCCGGTTTCCATCCAGCTCTCGTAATGGACTTCCATCCGGGCCCCCAGACGCTCGAGCCCAGCGTCTGAAAACGGGGCAAGGATGCGGGCCCTGGGCCGGCCGACCGTTCCCGCTCCGTGCCTCACGGAATCTATGGGCGCCCCCGCCGGGCCTGCGCCAGCAGTGAAGGGATGAAGCCCGCCACCCACAGCCTGGCCATCAGCAGCAGCTTCACATGGGTCGGGAGGCCTACGCGGCGGGTGTACACATCGAATCCCGAGTCCTCTATGCGGTCCAGTATCCGGCTGTACACGCCGTCCAGCAGGGACAGGCATGCCCTGGAGTCCGCGGACAGCAGGGGCACAATCCTGCGCCCGTGCTCGAAGTGCTCCCGGGCACGGGCAGCCTGGTGCCGCATAAGGCGGCGGAAGGGCTCGTTCACCACGCCCTGCGTCAACTCCTGCTCCGAGTACCCGAACCTCTCGAGCTCGTCCAGCGGCAGATAGATGCGCTCCCTCAGGGAGTCCTCGCGCACGTCGCGGACTATATTGGTGAGCTGCATCGCCAGGCCCAGGTCGACGGCATGCTCCCTCGCCTTCTCATCCGCATAACCGAATATCTCGATGCAGGCCAGTCCCACCGCCGAGGCCACGCGGTAGCAGTAGACCCTAAGCTCCTCGTAGGTGCCATACCGGGTCCTGGTGAGGTCCATCTCGACCCCGTCGATCACCGCGTGGAAGTGCTCCACGGGAATGTCGTACGAGTCGATGGTGTCGCGCAGTGCGAGGAAAACAGGACTACGATCGGCGTTGGCGCCGGAGCTCAGGCGGTCCCTCGTCTCATCGAGCAGGCGACTCTTTTCGTCCAGGGGCAGGTCGCCGTCAGCTATGTCGTCGCAGAGACGGCAGAAGGCGTACGCGGCGTAGATGGCACGCCGCTTCCTGGCGGGTAGAGTCCTGAAGGCGTAGTAGAAGTTCTTGGCCTCAGCCCTCGTCACCCGCTTGCAGTGTTCGTACGCAGCCTTGAGATCTCTCTCCATGTGCCGCCGACCGTGAGTAGTGAGCCTAAGTGTACTGCACTGCGATGCTCAGGGGGGGACCTCACCGTACCGCGGGCCGGTCACTCGATCTGGAAATAAGGATTCCAGGCGACTTCCCACAGGTAGCCCTCCGGGTCGGCGAAGTCGGCGAAGTAGCCGGAGTAGCCTCCCCAGCACGCGTCCTGGCCGTCTTGAGTAGGGTCGCTCCGTGGAAGCCGCGAGAGATCACTTGCCCTAAGCAATGATGCTGATTGCAGCGCTCGCGATTCCCAGGAACAGCAGGAAGCCGAACACGTCCGTCACAGTGGTTACCACTACTGCGGAGGCGACGGCCGGGTCCAGCCCTATCTGACGCAGAAAAAGCGGGACAGCCGCTCCCACCGAACCGGCTATGACCATGTTGCCCAGCATCGAGACCCCAAGAACGAGCCCCAGCCCCACGTTCTGTTTCCACAGGATGGCTAAGATCGCGACGAGTATGCCCAGCCAGACACCGTGCACCAGGCCGAGGAAGGCTTCCCGGATCAGTAGCCTTTGAGCCCCAACTCCCACGAGCTCGCCGAGCGCAATCGCCCGTACGATCAGGGTCAGGGTCTGGGTCCCGCCGATGCCTCCCTGCCCGGCGACGACGGGAAGGAACGCGGCCAGCACGACTATCTGGGCCAGAGTAGACTCGAACAGCGCGACCGTCGCGGCTGCGACGAAGGTCGTGCCCAGGTTCACGGTAAGCCAGGGCAGGCGCGTGCGAACCGAGCTCGCCAGGGGGCCGTCCACCGTCTCACCGGCGACGTTCGCCACCTGCTGCATCTGGAGGGTGTCCTGTTCGACTGTCGCGCTCAGCAGCGACTCCGCCAGGATTACGCCCATCAGACGGTCGCCGTCGACTACGGGAATCTGCGTCAGGTTGTAGTGTCGCTGGAGCCGGGCGCACTCCTCGGCGGGCGTGTCGGCCGCAACCGTGGCCACAACCGGTACAGCTACATCCCGGACGGGAGTCTCATTGTCTGCCAGGGCCAGGTCCACCATGCCGATCTGGCCCAGGAGAGTTGCGCCATCACCGGTTACGTAGACATGGGTGAGCTTGTTCCTAGCATCCCCTGCGCCCCTGAGGCTCTCTCTCGCCGCGCCGACGTCGGCTTCGACTCCTACGGTCCCAAACTGCGTGGCCATGAGAGACCAGGCGGTGTCCGGCTCATGGGCAAGCAGCTCTTCCGTCGCCAAGTGCTGGTCCAGCGACTCCGCAACCTCCCGCGAACGCAGGATCGGGATCCGTCTCAGCGTAGCCAGCGCCTGGTTCGGGTGGATCTGGCCAAGCACGAAGCCGATCATCCTCGACCCCAGGCGAGTGCCCACTCGCCCGGCCATGACAGGGTTCATCTGCTCAAGCATCCACGCGACAGTCGCGGGGGACATCACGTGCAGCATGGCGTCCCTGCTCGTCCGGGGCAGCCCCGCGACGATGCTTCCCATATCAGCTGGGTGCAGGTGACGGATCAACTCCCAGGCGGAGTGCGCTCTCCCTGCGCTGATCAGATCCTGGACCTCGCCGGCAATCTCAGCGGCCTTATCCAGGGAGATTGCCTGTGCCTGCTGGATTCCCCTGCCAAGGCCCAGTCGAGTCCGGGCGTTCATCGGGTCACTCGTCATGGGTCGCTCCCTCCCACGCGTTATTCCCCGATTCTGCCACATATCCCGGGAGACGTGATTCTCCCGGGTGGGTGCGCGCGCCCATTCTGTACCTGAACGAAGGATCCGGTGGCAAGCTCCTGCTGGACTCAAAGGGGGTGGGGCAGGATCGACGCCAACGGATTCGGAGAGGACATGCAGAGCCCGGTTAGTGAGCAAATTGGGAGCGGCGGCGCCGACACAACGTCCCGCCATCCTAGGAAAGACACCTTAGGACTGGTCTATCAACGCCGACTGCGATGTTTCGAGCGCGGCGGCGATTCTCAGCGCCGCGCATCCCCACTGCCGCCGTCAACCAGGCCAGGCAGGTCGCGGCTTCTCGGCTGGCTCCGCCTTGACGGTCAGCGTTCCAAGAGAACCATAGACAAGTTGGACAGCCTGGGTGTGGTGAGTGGGGCTATCCTCAGCTTGACGAATATGGGGGTAGGTGGTGGGACAAGGTTAACTGTAGACAGAACCGCCTTCGAGATGTTGATGGGACTGTGAGAGTCGGCGTGGGCATTGGTTCGCGGGCCTCTTCCACAACTCTGGCCGCTGCATCACGTTCTCGGCAGAGGCACCTTCACGCAGTTGGCACGGCGGCTAGAGCCAGTGCCGCCTGCGCTGGAAGGGATAGCTCGGTATCGAGATTCGTCGGCGGACTTCGCCCGCAAAAAGGCCGGTAAACGAGATGTCCAGTCCGGCCTCATAGGCCTGCGCCACGGCTCTTACGAACCCTTCATCGGACCCGGGCGATCCGCCATCGATTGGCGGACTTTCCAAGGAGGAAAGTATGACCGGCGCTTCCGAAGGTTCCAGCCAAGCATCGGCGATTCTCCGTCCTATCGTGGAGTCGGGACCGATCACCACCACCACGTTGACACCGAGTTGGGCTAGAGTCTCCGCATGGCCGGAGAGCAGGGTGGACACCTTATCCTCCCGAAGCCGGTAGTCGAAATCAAGTGCGTCAATTGACTCAAGCAACCGGCCGGTCGTGCTGCTTACAAGCGGGAGGGACGGTACAGCGAGCTTGACGCTGTCGATCGTCGTTTGCAGGCTCTCACTCGCGGCTTGAGATTCCAGCTCCGATCGGGTCCCTTTCAACTCTCCCATAGCCGCAGCTATACGCAGACCTTCGTCCAGATTGAATACACCGGCAGCCTGGGCAGCCGCGAGTGCTCCATGACCATGGCCCAATACCACGCTGGGACGTAAGCCGACACTCGCCCATAACGTGGTTAGGGCCCACTCGAGAGCGTAGGTGGCCGGATTAGCCCAAGCTGGATCATTCAGGTCGTGCTCGACGCCGGGGCGACCGAACATCGCATCCAGCAAGGAGGTTCCACGCTCTTGACGAATCAGGTCGTCGCACTTATCGAGCACTGCGCGCGCGACAGGCTCGCTCCGATAGAGCGCCTCTCCCATGCCGACCCACGTACGTTCACTTCCGGCGTACGCGAATGCAACCTTGGTTGTCTCACGAGGCGTTTCCTCGTCAGACGCCTCATCGGCATCGGCGAGTGTGCTGAGTTCTCGCCGAAGTTGCTCCACATCGCTGAAGACGAGCCCGGCGCGATGCGAGAAGTGGCTCCGGCCCACACCGGCCGTCCAGACCATATCGGACAGCGTCGCATCTGAGACGGAGCCTTCTTCGCCGTCGAGCCTCGAGAGATAGCGCTTCGCCAATTTGCGGAGCACTCCCTCCGACTTGCCGGAAATCGGCAACAGGCGAGCGGTACGCTCAGTCGGTTCTTTGCTGGACGTCGAGACGTCTTCGGTCTGTTCGGGGAGCGACGCAGGTATCGGTTGGGGAGCGCCCGTTGGAGAACCTGTGCCGCCAGTCGCCACGCCGTCATCCGAAGGAGAGTCGTAGCCTTCAACCAGGACATGCGCGTTCGTTCCTGAAAGGCCGAACGCATTGACACCCGCTAGCGGAAGTCGGCCCGACCTGGTCGGCCAAGCCGTCTTGTCCGACGTTACCCGCACCGGCATTTGGCCCCATTCAAAGTTCGGATTCGGGGTTTCGATATGCAGACTCTTTGGTATCACTCCCCTGTTTATAGAGAGGACCGTCTTGATGAAAGCGGCGATACCGGCTGCCGATTCGATGTGCCCGATGTTCGACTTGACGGACCCAACGAGTAAAGGACGCTCCGCGTCGCGTTCCCTGCCGTAGACCGAGGCAGCGGCGTTCAGTTCAATCGGGTCGCCGAGTTGGGAGCCGGTCGCATGGGCTTCCAGATAGTCGACCTCGGAGGGGGATGCGCCCGCCTGGGCGAGGGCTTCCGCCATCACACGCTCTTGGGCGGGGCCGTTTGGCACAGTCAGTCCCGCGCTGGCTCCGTTCTGGTTGACCGCAGACCCGCGTATCACAGCATAGATGCGGTCGCCGTCTGACTCGGCTTCGCTCAAACGCTTCAGCACGACCATTCCGCAACCTTCACCACGGACATAGCCGTCTGCGGAGGCGTCGAAGGGGCTGCAGTGTCCCGTTGGGGACAACATGCCGACCTCCATCATGAATCTGGAAACGGAGGGAGACAGGATCGCGTTTACGCCACCGGCGAGAGCGAGGTCCACCTCTCCACGCTGCAGAGCAACGACGGCCTGGTGCAACGACGCCAAGGAAGACGCGCAGGCCATGTCGACGGGCAACGCCGGCCCTTCCAGACCCAGCGCGAACGAGACCCGACCAACGGTTACGCTCCCCGTTGTACCTAGATAGTTGTGCTCTTTGTTGCCGGATTGGAATAAGTCTCTGTATTCTGCTCCGCCAATCCCGGCATAGACCCCTGTGCGGCTGCCTCTAAGGGTTTCGGGGTCAAGTCCCCCGTCCTCGAGGGCCTCCCAACTCGTCTCGAGCAACATGCGCTGCTGCGGGTCCATCGTTCGTGCCTCAACCGGCGAAATGCGGAAGAATCGTGAGTCGAACCAGTCGATGCCATCAACGAACGCGCCGCGCCGGATGGCAACGTCCTCAGCGTCCGGGTCTCCGACTGCGCCACTCCACGAACCGGCATCCCTGCGTCCGTCGGTAATCGCATCGGCGCCCGTTTCCAGCATCTCCCAGAATTCCGCCAAATCGCTCGCGCCGGGGAAGCGGCAGGCCATGCCCACGACTGCGATCCCGTCTTCGTCGCTCCTCATCGTTGCGCTTGGTTCGGGGGCGAGCGGCTCAGGCGATGCGGGCGAAGAAGGAGCATCGTCAACGTCACTAAGCTGACCGAGTTCTTCCGCTATATGACTTGCCAGGGACGCAATATCCGGGTAGTCGAAGACGACGGTGTTGGAAGCAACGTATTCACCCGCAAAGGCACGGTTCAGCCGGTTGCGCAGCTCCACCGCCATCAGCGAGTCCATCCCCAGGTCGAAGAACCCCACAGTCGGCGACGGCGACGAGGACAGCCTCAGGACTGCCTGCACCTCCTGTTGGAGGAAGGACACAAGTACCTCTTCCGGCCCCGCCGCGGGCGCGCTCCTCAGCTGGGACAACACGTCCTCCGCCGCGGCTGAGTCGTCGGATATATCGGCGTCGGCCGAGGACAGCATGTCTTCCAGCAATGGCGGACGGTCCTGGACGGCCTCTTCAAAGACTGACCAGTCCATCGACATCACGACGGATGTGGTGGAGTCCTGTCGCACGAGTTTTTCAAGGGCCTTGATGCCCTGCTCGGGGGTAAACCAACGTCCGCCGAGCGCGGCCCGCCTCTGCTCGATCCGCTCCCGTTGTTCGGCGGCTTCGCCGATTTCAGACCATGCTCCCCAGGCAATAGCCTGTCCGGGGAGGCCCATTGCGCGACGGTGGCCGGCGAGCTGGTCGAGGAAGGCGTTGGCGGCAGCATGATTCGCCTGGCCGGGATTGCCCATAACACCCACGCGGCTCGAGAACAGGATGAAGAGGTCGAGATCGAGGTCCATCGTCGCGCGGTGCAGGTGCCAGGCTCCCACGATCTTCGGCCTCAGCACCTGCTCGAAGCTCTCCCAGGTCTGGTTGGTCAATGCGGCGTCAGAAAGCACGCCCACGCTGTGGATGACGCCACCAAGCGGCGGCAGCTTCGCTTCGATGCGTTTCAGCATCGCGTCGATTGCCGCGGTATCGGTCACGTCGGCCAGCTCGACTTCGATCCTCACCCCACGACTGCGTAGGGCATCAATGGCTTGCTGCGCTTCCGGGTCGGGGTCCCGACGACCGTTCAGCACGATGACGCCGGCTCCCCGGTCGGCGAGCCATTCGGCGACGGCGCATCCGATGCCGCCGAGACCGCCGGTGACGAGGTACGCGCGGTCCTCTCTTAACTGTCCTCTCAATAGGGGCGGTGGCGTGAGGACGATCTTGCCGACGTGGCGGGCGGACCGCATGAAGTCCAATGCCGCCCCGGCCTCGGCGAGCGGCCATCTGCTGTGGATGACAGGTCCCAACTCTCCCACTGCAAGCCGCGCCATAACGTCCCGCAGGACGACACCAACCGCTGCAGGGTCGGTCTTCTTCATGACGTCCAGTTCAAGGATGTCGTAGGAAACGTCGGGACGCACCGCTGCCATCTCCTCGTGGCTGAGGATGTCCCTCCTGGCCATCTCGACGAACCGACCGCCGTGAGCGAGGCAGGACAGGCTTGCGTCGATGAAGCCTTCGCTGGTGAGGCTGTTCAGCACGACGTGAACGCCCTCGCCGCCGGTGGCCTCGAGGATCTCCTCGCCGAACTTGGTCTGGCGGCTATCGAATATGTGCTTTACGCCGAGTGACCGAAGGAGCGCCTGTTTCGGGGCGCTGGCCGTGGCGAATACTTCCGCGCCTGAGGCCTGTGCCAGCTGGATGGCTGCCAGTCCCACTCCGCCCGCTCCGGCGTGGATGAGAACACGCTCTCCCGCCTCCAGTCCAGAGAATTTGTACGAGAGCGCGGCCGACACAAAGGCACTCGGTACGGTGGCGAGAGCCGAGACCGACATCCCCGGGGGAGCCGGAGCCACCAGTTCCTCATGAGTAATCATTTCCGGCCCGAACGCGCCGAACCCCAGGCCAACCACGAGGTCGCCGATGGAAACGTTTGACACCTCGGAGCCAATGCCTACAACGTGTCCAGACAACTCCCTGCCGAGGTCTCCTTCCTCAATGAAGCCGAGCGAACGGAACACATCCCAGAAGTTGAGCCCGGCAGCCTCGACCGCGACACGAACCTCCTTCGGCTCGAGGGCCCGCGGAGGGAGTGGTTTGATCTCCGGTTTGTCGAATACCCCGCTCCGGTTCGGGGCGAGTACCCAATCGGAGTCTTCCGGCAAGGGCAGCCGTTCGGCTGCGGCGTCGGGTCGTACCAACCGCGCCACTTTTCGATTTCCAGAGCGGTAGGCGATGTGGTTTTCCGAGTCGGGATACAACAGCTCATTCACGAGGTCGGATGTCTGTTCCATCGAGCCGGGGTCGAGGTCAATCATTCGCGGCCGGAGGTGGGACGCTTCCAGGGCCACCACTTTACCCATGCCCCAGAGGACCGCGCCGGCAAGCTCACCAGCACGCTCGCGCTCCAATACCTGCGCCCCGCGCGTGACAAACCACACGCCCTTCTCCGGTATCACGTCGGAATCGGACACGCCCTGTACGAGCGCAAGCGCGCTTGCACCGACATGGGCTACGTCCTCCGTAATCTCCGTCGTGGCTGCCTGCAATCCGTGACCGGCAAGCGCTTGCAGGTGCACGACGCCGTTGAACGGCACATCGCCGGGCAGACCCTCGATCAGCGATCGCCACGACTCACGACTCTCCGCCGCATCGCTGCCCGCGAGTACGACGGCCTGGTTTCGCGCCGACAACTCCGCCGCAATCTCCTCCGCGACGCCTCCTTCGTCGGCTGTAAGGACCCACACTCCCGGAGGCTCGGTTATCTGGGCCGGACCCTGTGCCACGATGACGCCCTTGTCCAGCATTTCATAGGTGGTCGATTCATCCACCCCCAGAACTTCGACGCCCTCGAAGCCCGCGTCATCGAGCGCCTGACTCCAAATTGAGGGAGTGGCCAGGGCATGGTGCGGGCGGTACGAATCGGCAAACCTCCACCAGCCGTCCAACTGGCCGAACGTGAGGTCCATCCAGCCGAGGCCGCGCAGGTTCTCAAGTGCTACCAAGTGGCCCGACGGCGCGAGGAGGGCGCGGCAGTTCGCCAGCGTTTCCTCCAAGTGCCGGGTGGCGTGCAGCACGTTGGATGCGATCAGGAGGTCGTAGCCGTGGGAATCGAAGCCCTGCTCGACGGGGTCCTTCTCGATGTCGAGCGTAAGGTACTTGATGGCGCCATCGGCATCGCCGAATCGAGCCTCCGCCTCGGCAAAGAACCCCGCGGAGATATCAGTGTAGATATAGTCGAACCGGCCCTCAGGAAGCTCCGGGAGGACGGATGCTGTGGCAGACCCCGTACCCGCCCCGACTTCGATCACCCTCAACCGCCTACCTTCGGGCATTTGGGCTACCAACGCCTTTACCGCGTCTGCCAGCATACGGTTCGCCCCGCGCGCAACCGGAGCCTTAAGATACAGATCCGCAGCCGTCGGTTCTCCGCTGCTGAACAGCAGGGTAAGCGGGTCCTCCTGACCGCGAAGCACATCGCCCAGAGCGAGGCCGGACCGCCGGAACAGGCCGATTTCGGTCTGGCCATCGGGATACATGCCCGTCATGCAGGTGGCGAATTCCTCAAGATCGTGCGGCAGGACTTCCGGCAAGGGGTCCTCAGGCCCAACGACCACGGCGAACCCATCGGCGGTCTCCTCCAGCACTCCCGACCTGGCAACCATTTCGAGCATACGGCGGAACAGGCGCTTGTGCTCTGGGAGAACGTCAAGTTGCTCGCGCAGCTCCTCCGTGTCAACTGACTCGCCCTTCACGCGCCGCCAGCCCAATTCCTCCAACGTCGCAAGGGCGCGGGCCCACGACCATCGCTCCAGATCGGCCAGCAGGTCATTCCTGCCTTGCGGGTCGACGCCGGCATCCGTCAGATAGCCGGTAAACAGTTGAGTACCTGCAGCAACCATGGCGGGAGTCGGGAAGAAATCTGCAGGCATAAGGGCAGACTCAAGGGCGCGGTGACGCCAGGTGACCTCGTAGAGCAGGTCATCCACGCCTTCGACTGCCGAGAGCAATGCCTCCCGCGTGGCCCTCTTCACTGTGTACCTGCTCAACTCGCCGAGGAGAGTTCCGTCCGGGTCGTATATTCGCATCTCCCCGCTCAGGACTTCCGGTGACTCGGCAGATTCCGACTCCTGGGAGTTCTCACTCATGCTCACGTGACAGAACACACGGTCCGGCAGACGCTTGGACAGCCACATCCGGTCCCAGCCGAACGGCAGATAGGTCGCCTCGTCCGGGCCGCCGGTCATGTTCCGAGCGACGCCCACAACCTGGAAGCATCCGTCCAGCAAGAGCGGATGCACGTCCAGCTCGTTACGGCCAAGAGCTTCGGGCAAAGACACCTCGCCCAATGCCTCGCCGGGACTCGACCATACTGTCCTCAGCGTGCGGAATAACGGACCGAGGTCGATGCCAGTGCTGCTCTTAGCCCGGTAGTAGGCCGGCACATCCGCGGGTGAAAGGCCGGACTTCAACTCTTCCAAGTCTGTCCGCGCCCCTGCATCCGGCAGGGGCGCTCCAATTGGCACGCGGCCTTCCACGTGCATCGTCCATTCGTCCTCGGTCCCCTTGCTGTATATCTGGACTCGGCGTGACGAAGCTTGCTCGGGATCGTCGAGGACGACCTGCACCTTCCGGCCGTCTTCATCGGTCCCGTCCTCGGAGTCCTTCTCGAAAAAGACCAGCGCGCTGTGCAGCTGCATGTCCTCCAGCATGACGTAGTCATATCCCTCAGCAAGCGACGCCGAAGCGGCCATTGCGCCATAGAGCGCGCCGGGGGCGATGAGCCGTCCGAAGACCTTGTGGTCCTTCAGCCAGGCCGGGTCGGAAGGGAACACTTCCGTCTCAAATGTGACCTCGCCGCGAGCGGACTCGTGCCGGACGCCAAGCAGGGGGTGGCCTGTACTCGGACGACGCTGCTTCGATTCTCTGAGCCAGTGTCGTTCGCGCTGGAACGGATAGCTGGGCAAAGAGATTTTTCGCCGTGTCTCCCCTGCGAACAGTCCCTCGAAGGAGATATCCAGCCCGGCCTCGTAGGCCTGAGCCACCGCATCGATAAAGCTGCTTTCGGCCTCCGAAGTCGAACCGTCCCTTGGCGGCCTCCGCAGGCTGGCAAGCACGGCGGATGCACCCGTGTTCCGGGTCTGTTCTGACTCAGGCCAAGCCAGGGTTGCCATTGGGCCAAGCACGGAGTGAGGGCCTATCTCGACCAGCAAGTTTACTCCGAGATCGGCCATTGTCCTGACGCTTTCGGCGAACGCCACCGGCTGTCGGGCATGCCGCCTCCAGTAAGCCGCGTCAAGTGCCATGCCTGATTCCACCTCCCGGCCCGTCAAGTTGCTGACCAGGGTGAGCGTGGGAGGATCAATCGGCACACCGTCGAGGGAGGCTTCCAGCTCGTCCAGGGCAGGCTCCACCAGGGCGCTGTGGAATGCGCGGGTCGTGTTGAGCCTTCTCGTCCGGACCCCTTCCGAATCGAAGCGGTCCAAGATCGTCTCTACGTCCGAAGCCGGGCCGCTGACCACGATGTGTGCTCCGTTGTCCCCGGCAACGCTCAGTCCGACGCCATTGGTGGCTGCGTTCAGCGCCTCAACTTCAGATGTCACCCGTTCCGCCGGGGCAAAGATTGCTCCCATAGCGCCTTGTTCGGTTTCAGAGAGCAGACTGCCTCGTGTTGCGGCAAACCGCATCCCGTCTTCCAGGCTGAACACTCCGGCAGCCTGCGCCGCCGCAATTTCGCCGACGCTGTGTCCCAACACGACGCTTGGCCGGACACCCACACTTGACCAGAGGGCAGTCAAGGCACACTCCAGTGCATAGAGAGCCGGCTGCTCCCAGGCAGTGTCGCCCAGGTCTCCCTTCGCACCGGGTCGACCGAACATCACGTCGAGCAAGGAGGTCCCTCGTTCCTCCCGGAACACCGCCTCGCAGCGGTCCAAGACCGCCCTCGCCACCGGCTCACTCTCGTAGAGGTCCCGTCCCATGCCGACCCACTGGCTTCCCTGTCCGGTGTAGGCGAACGCTACCTTGGTGGCCGTTCGCGGCTCGATGCCAGTGCCGGACTCAGCCAGCTCATTGAGACGCTCCCGCAGAGACTGGGCGTCATGGAACACCGCGCCCGCCCGGTAGTCGAAATGGCTTCGGCCGACACCGGCAGTCCACGACATGTCCGACAGGGTCGACCCCGACGCGACGCCATCGGAGGAAAGTTGCGCCGTGCGGCCTTCAAGCCACGACAAATGGCGCTTCGCAAGATCGCGGAGGGCATCCTCGGACTTGCCCGACAGCGGTAGGAAACGGGTCCGGCGCCGACCTACCTCTTCCTCCAACAACGGTAGATCACGCAGAGGCCAAGGCGACGAGACCTCCACGACCTGCGCGGAGCCGGCATCCGGATATTCCCGGTCAAGCCCGCCCTCCGTACCGGCATACTCCTCCAGCACGAGGTGGGCGTTCGTCCCGGTTATCCCGAAGGAATTCACCCCGGCCAGTCGTGGGCGCCCGCTACGACTCGGCCAGTCCATCGTGGTTGAAGTCACTTGAATTGGCTGACTGTCCCAGTCGAAACTCGGATTGGGGTTCTCGAAATGCAAGTGCCTGGGAATGACGCCCCGCTTCAACACCAGCGCCGCCTTGATTATTCCGGCGACACCCGCAGCCGACTCCAGATGGCCGATGTTGGTCTTCACAGAACCGGTCAGGAGGGGGCGGTCCGCTTCACGTCCAGTCCCGTAGACACTGGCCAAGGCATCGAGCTCGACCGGATCGCCCACGGCAGTTCCGGTACCGTGCGCCTCCAGGTAGTCGACTTCCGTGGGAAGGACGCCCGCATCGGCGAGCGCCGTTTCCATCACCTGTACCAACGCGGGCGTGTGCGGGACCGTCAGGCCTACGCTGGTCCCACCGTTATTTACTGCCGAGCCTCGGATGACCGCCCAAATGTGATCGCCGTCTGCCTCCGCCTCGCTCAGTCTCTTGAGGACGACGACCCCGCATCCCTCGCCCCGCACATATCCGTTCGCTGACGCGTCGAATGTCTTGCACTGGC
>DAOULA010000059.1:0-48452 GCA_034420735.1 Dehalococcoidia bacterium | reverse complement strand
TCGGACATGTGTTCGATTATGGGGGATTGTCGGGTGGTTGTCAAGGGGGAGTTTTGCCACAGAGGACACCCTTCGACAAGCTCAGGGCAGGCTCCGGACACAGAGGGAAGACGTTAGTGTGAGGGGGAGGACGGCCAGAGTACGGGGGTCCAAGGCCAGGTATGTTCGGAGTCGATGAAACGTTGGCAGATATGAGCTGTCGGCGACGGCATCCCCCTCATCCCTTCGGCAGGCTCAGGGCAGGCTCCGCCTTCTCCCGCAAGGGGAGAAGGGGCAAGAGCCCCGCTCTGCCCGGAAGGGAGGCCCCCTCATCCCTTCGGCAGGCTCAGGGCAGGCTCCGCCTTCTCCCGCGAGGGGTGAAGGGGCAAGACCAGCCCGCTTGGGTTTAGGATAGTCTGTTGGGGGAGGTTGTCCCTAACCGCCAGGAGGAAGTGGATGAGCGAGAGTACGGCACCGGCCATCATATTCACGGACGACGGCTGGATACTGAGCGCCACCGAGCCTCCAGTCACGGCGGCCGACCTACAGGCCAGGGTGGTCGACGGCTACTCGGGGCTCGGCGGCGCGTTCGGGTGGAGCCTGGGCGACCACGAGGTGTACCAGTACGAGACGGAGCGCGGCGAGATCTTCGGGCAGGGCCGCACCTCATTCGACGACGGCCTGCGCTCCTTCGTGCACTCTCCCACCCCCGGCGTGATGCCGCGCATCGCCGAGAACATCAAGGCGCTCATGGCCGAGGACGGCGGGCCCATGACCATTCTGAGCCGGCAGACCCGCGAGGCCGGGCTCCCCTTCTTCCCAAGGGTCCGGATGAACAGCCACTACGACATGGACCCGGACCACCCAGGCTACGGTCGGTTCCGCAGGGAGCGTCCCGACCTGATGATCGGAAGGCCGGGGGAGTCGATACCCGAGGGCACCATCGAGTGGGGCATCAAGACCGGCCTCGACTTCACCTTCCCTGAGGTGCGGGAGCACAGGCTGTCCATCGTCGAGGAGGTGGTCGAGCGTTTCGACGTGGACGGCGTGGAACTGGACTTCATGCGCCATCCGGCCTTCTTTCGCCCGGACGAGGCCTACGGCAGCCGGTACCTTATGACCGACCTCCTGGCGAAGGCGCGCAGGCTGCTCGACGAGGCAGGTGACAGCCGGGGCAGGAAGCTGCCGCTGGCCGTCAGGGTGCCGCCGACGCTGTACGACTCGGCGAGAATCGGGCTCGACGCCGGCGAGTGGATCGCCGGAGGTCTCGTCGACATCGTGGCCGTGGGGGGAGGCTTCATCCCCTTCGAGACGCCCATCCGGGAGTTCACCGAAGCGGCGTCCGGCACGGGCTGCCTCGTCTACGGCTGCATCGAGGGTACGGTGACGGCGGACGAGCGAAGCATGAGGGCGCTGGCGGCACTCTGGCGTGAGGACGGCGCAGCCGGGGTCTACCTCTATAACTTCTACACCATGTCGCCTGAGTGGAACCGCAGGACCACACGGGAGCTGACTGACCCCGCGGCGCTCGCGGGTCTCGACAGGCGCTACGAGATCTTCCGGCCAAGGTCGTATGAGGGAGGCGGAGGCCACAGCACCGCCTTCAAGTACGCGAGCCCCGTCTGCCAGCTTCCAGTGCACCTGGCCCCTTCGCGGGACGGCGGCGAGTGGGCCGGCCCAAAGCTGACCCTGGAGCTCGCCTCGAACGAGGGCGCAGGCGAGGGCGGCGCGCGCCTCCGGCTCCGGCTGGACCGGATGATCGAACAGGGAGAGCGGCTCGACGTAGAGCTCAACGGGAGGCTCCTGCCAGACCGCAGCGCGAGGATGTCCGAGGGCTGGCGCAGGAAGGTGATCCCCACGACCTTCTGGGTCGAGTACCCGGCCAAGGTCGTGGAGCGGGAGGAGGAGGGCGTGTCCATAGAATACGACATCGACCGGGGGTTGCTGGGGCCGGGGGAGAACACCGTCCAAGCCCGCCTCGTCTCCAGCGGAGATCACCCCCTCGCGCTCGAAGCGGTACAGATCGACGTGACGGGCGGGTAATGCTGCTGCATAATGGACGAATACCAATTCGCCGTGATGCCGCGATATGTGAGGTAGCCACCCTGTCTGCGCCTGCGGCCGGGGACTGGATACCGGCCTTCGCCGGTATGACGGATCACAGGGAGCAGAAGACACGGCATGACGATCACATACGGAGAGCTGAGAAAGGGGCTGCCCATCGAGCTGGACGGGGAGCCATATGCGGTAGTCGAGTACAAGTCGCACAAGATGCAGCAGCGCGCGCCGGTCATGCAGGTCCGGTTCAGGTCGCTGCGGACGGGGAAGGTCGTCGACAAGTCCTTCCAGGGCTTCGACGTGAAGTTCACCCCGGCGGCGGTCGAACGCCGGACGGCCCAGTACATCTACGAGGACGGCGGCCTCTACTACTTCATGGACACGGACACCTACGAGCAGTTTCCCCTATCGTCCGAGCAGATCACGGACTCCCTGCCCTACCTGGTCGAGGAGATGTCGGCAGACGTGGTCTTCTACGAGGACAACCCCATCGCCATCGAGATACCGATCACCGTCGACCTGGAGGTCACCGAGGCGCCGCCGGGGCACAAGGGCGACACGGCCCAGGGCGCCAGCAAGCCAGTCACGCTGGTGACCGGGCTGGTAGTGCAGGCGCCGCTGTTCGTCAACACGGGCGACACCATCAAGGTCGACACGCGGTCCGGCGAGTACCTGTCGAGGGCCTGACGTGCCCGTCTACCACGTCTCGCAGGTAACCGCCTACCTGCGGGACATGCTCGAAAACGACTACTTCCTCAACGACGTCTGGGTCCAGGGCGAGGTTGCGAACATCGCCCGCCCCGGCTCGGGCAATTGCTACTACACGCTGCGCGACGCCCGCGCCTCGATCCGCTGCGCCATGTTCGCGGGCAAGTCATACGGGGCCGAGCTCCTGTCCGACGGGGCGGCCGTCATAGCGCACGGGCGGATCGGGGTCTACGAGCAGCGCGGCGACGTCCAGCTCGTCGTCGACCAGGTCAGGCCCGAGGGCATGGGCGAGCAGGAGCTGAGGCTCGCGGAGCTCAGGGCCCGCCTGCAGAGGGAGGGGCTGTTCGACGTTTCCCGGAAGCGCAGGGTCCCGCAGTTCCCGGGGCGCGTGGGAGTCGTGACCTCGCCGAGCGGCTCCGTGTGGCACGACATCCGCACCGTCGTGGAGAGGCGCTACCCGCTGACCGAGCTCGTCCTTGCGCCCGCGGCGGTCCAGGGGGCCCAGGCCGCTGCGACGGTGCGCGACGCCCTTGCGGCCCTCGACGCGGCCGGGGATGTCGACGTGGTGATACTGGCGCGCGGCGGGGGCTCGCTGGAGGACCTGCTGCCCTTCAACGACGAGGGGGTGGCGCGGGCCGTGTTCGCCAGCCGCGCCCCGGTCATCAGCGCCGTGGGGCACGAGACCGACCACACCATAGTCGACCTTACGGCGGACCTGAGGGCGCCGACCCCGTCCGCGGCGGCGGAGCTGGCCGTCCCCGACGCGCGCGAGCTGAGCGCGGGCATCGGCTCATACCGGCAGCGCATGACGGCCCGCGTGTCGGGCAGGCTGGACTCGGCCCGGCAGCATCTCGCCCACCAGCGGTCGCGGTGCCTGAGGGGCCGCCCTGACGTCGACGCGCTCAGGCAGCAGGTGGACCGGCTGCTCGAAGGCGCCCACGCGCGGCTGGTCCGCGACATGGGCGTCAGGGCCGAGCGGACCGAGGCGCTGGAGATGCGGCTCAGGTCCCTGAGCCCGTCGGACACGCTGCGAAGGGGCTATGCTATAGTGAGGTCGCCCGGCACGGGCGAGGTCCTGGGGGACGCGTCTAAGCTGGCGGCGGCCGATCGGGTACACGTCGCCCTGGCGCGCGGATCGTTCGACGCGGAGGTCCTGGAGGTCCAGGCTGACGACGCCGGGAGCCGGCCGGGGGGCGAGGCCTCTCCCGATGACCGCCAGCTTCGATTGGGTTGACCGGCGCGTAACAGACTAGTAGGATTACGCGTAATTCCACTGGAGGTGTCATATGGCGCAGGCTTCCGACTACCCGGTGCAGCTCTCCATCGACTACCCGGAGTCCAGCAACAGGCTCACCGCGTTCTTCAGGATCATCCTGGCGATACCCATAATCATCCTCTCAGTGGGGATCACGTATGCCCAGATGTTCGTGGCCCTGGCGGTGTTCCTGGTAATCTTGTTCCGGCGCAAGTACCCGCGCTGGTGGTTCGACTTCAACCTGGAAATGCTACGCTTCGACACCAGGGTGAACGCATACATCGGGCTGATGCAGGACGCATACCCGTCGACCGACGAGGGGCAGTCGGTTCATCTCGACGTCGAGTACCCTGAGAACCTGAACCGGTGGATGCCGCTGATCAAGTGGCTCCTGGCGTTACCCCACTACATCGTGCTGTACGTACTGAGCATCGTCTCGCTGGTGCTTATGATCATCGCCTGGTTCGCCATACTATTCACCGGGCGCTACCCGCGGGCACTCTTCGACGTCAATCTCGGCGTGTCGCGGTGGAACGTGAGACTGACCGCATACATGTTCACGCTGATGACCGACCGCTACCCTCCGTTCAGGCTGAGCCCCTAGTGTCCGAACTACCCGCGGCCGGGATGACCTTCGAGCAGGCGCTGGCGAGGCTGGACGAGACGGTCAGGGCCCTCGAGGCCGGCGACGTGCCCCTCGACGAGGCGACGCGCCTCTACGAGGAGGGCATGAAGCTGGCCCGCACCTGCAACGACATGCTCGCCTCCGCGGAGGTCAGGATCACCAAGATCAGGACGGCCTACGGCGAGCAGATACGCATGCCGGCCCAGGGCGAGGGGTAGGGTGATCAACCGCAGAGGTCGCGGAGGGCGCAGAGGGTAGGAGTGATGGGGCCGGGCCCTCACCCCCTCATCCCAACCTTCTCCCGCCAGGGGAGAAGGGGTTTCTCGCACACCCTCCTACACGTGGAACACGTAGAGGTCACGCTCCTGCATGGGCAGATCGACCCATGCCCCGCCCTTTACGTGGCTCTCTGCGATGGCAAGGGTGGTCTCGGTGGTCTGGTGGGTGATGTCCACGTTGCCGAGGGCGGGGCGGCCCGACTCGTGGGCCTCGACCAGGTCCTCGAGCAGGTAGAGCACGCTGCTCTCCGGCGTGACGGTGGGGTCGGGCGCGATGTCCCACCACTCTCCCCTGCCGCCCTTCCGGCGTAGCAGCACCTCCTGGCCGTCGTTCAGCGACCTGATCGAGCCCTCCGAGCCCATGACCTCGAACTCCCACTTGCCCTGGAACGGCACCGACGAGGCGGACAGGCCGTTCTCGTACTCGATGTCGTAGACGGCCCTGGGGTCGTGGCCGAGCCAGTTGTCCTCAATCACGGTGTCCCTGGGAAGCAGGCTGCCCCGCACGGCGACTGCGGCAGGGTCCCCGAGGAGGTACGAGAGCGTGTCGATCGAGTGGATGTGGCCGTGCAGCAGGCTCGACGAGGTCATGTGGACCGCGCCCCTCACCTCGCCGATGTCGCCGGCCTCGACCCGGCGTCGTATCGTGTGGTTCTGGTTGTTGAACCGCCGCAGCAGGCCGGAGTTGTAGTGCGCGCCGTTCCTGTTGCAGGCGTCGCGGACCGCGTCGGCCTTCTCCATCGAACAGGCCATCGCCTTTTCGCAGAAGATCATCGGCACGCCGGCGTCCGCCACGGCGACGGACAGGTCGGCGTGGGCGTCGCCCCGGAAGCCCCTGTGCGGCGCTTCGCCGGCCGGCTTGAGAGCCGTGGTCGCAACCGTGCAGACCGCCACCAGGTCCGGCTCCTCCTGGGCTATCATCTCCATGCAGTCTTCGTAGACCGCCGCGACGCCCCATTTCTCCGTGAACGCGCTGCGCTTCTCCGGCAGCAGGTCGGAACCCGCCACGACCTCCAGCCGATCGCTTGCCTCGCACGCCGCGGCGATGGCCGTCGGGCTGCGCCACGTCTCCAGCTCGCCGAACTCCTCGTCGATGGTGGACCCCATGCGCCCCAGCCCGATGATTCCGACACGGTATTTTTTCAAGGCTCTCTCCTTAGGTTGTGTGGCGGTTGTTGTTGCGCCGCTCATCATACAGGCCGGGCGGGGCATCTGCCCCCAACGTCCCCTGGAAGGGGCTTGGTTTATAATCACGCCCATGAACGCTGACGGAAACCGTTCGCTGAATGAAGCGTTGCGCAGCCTCCCCAGCGTGGACAGCCTCCTGTCCGACGCGCGGGTGCGCCGCCTTGCCGAGTCCGGCTCCCGGGAGGCCGTAGTGGACCTCGTGCGCGGGGAAGTGGCCGGGAGCAGGGAAGCCGTGCGAGGCGGGGCGCATCCGCCCGGGCTGGACGACCTGGTCGCAGCCATAGAGCAGCGGGCGGCGGCGGAGTGGCGGAGCCGCCCGCTTCCAGTCATCAACGCGACGGGCGTGGTCCTCCACACGAACCTGGGCCGCGCGCCCCTGAGCGAGGAGGCGATGGAGGCCGTGCGACGGGCCGCGGGGAGCTACAGCGACCTGGAGCTCGACCTGGAAACCGGCAGGCGCGGCTCCAGGCAGGCGCACCTGTCGCGCCTTGTCTGCAGGCTCACCGGTGCCGGCGGGGCGATTGCCGTGAACAACAACGCCTCGGCCGTCATGCTGGGGCTCGCCGCCGTCGCCGCGGGCAAGCAGGTCATCGTGTCGAGGGGCGAGGCTGTCGAGATCGGCGGCGGGTTCAGGATCCCCGACGTGCTCCGCCAGAGCGGCGCGGATCTGGTCGAGGTGGGCACCACCAACCGGACATACGCCCGCGACTACGAGGCGGCCATCACCGAGGACACAGGCGCGATACTCGCGGTGCACGCCAGCAATTTCAAGGTTTCGGGCTTCACCCACGCACCCGCCCTGTCAGAGCTGGTGGAGGTGGGCCGCAGGCGCGGTATCCCGGTGCTTCACGACCTGGGAAGCGGGTGCCTATTGGACACGGCGAAGTACGGGCTGGCCCACGAACCCATGCCCCAAACCAGCATCGCCGCCGGGGCGGACCTCGCCTTCGTCAGCGGCGACAAGCTGCTGGGCGGCCCCCAGGCAGGGATCGTTGCCGGCACCGAGGAGATGGTGGCGTTGGTGAGCAGGCACCCCCTCGCCAGGGCCGTCAGGATCGACAAGCTCAGCATGGCAGCGCTCAGTGCGACGCTGCTCCACTACGTCCGGGGCGAGGCCGAGCGCGCGGTGCCCATCTGGCGCATGGTGTCCGCCTCAACGGACGACATAGCATCGCGAGCCCGCGCCTGGGCCTCGGACCTGGGCGGCAGGACGCGGGCCGGGCGGTCTACCATCGGCGGGGGCAGCCTGCCGGGCGAGACCCTGCCCACTACGGTGCTCGCCCTGGACGGAGGCGCACATGGCGGCGCGGACGCCCTGGCAGCCCGGCTGCGGACGGCCTCGCCGCCCGTGATCGGCCGAATCGAGGACGACGAGGTGCTGCTGGACCCGCGCACCGTGCTCCCTGAACAGGACGGCGACCTCGTGCGAGGCGTAAAGGCCGCGTTATGACGCTGTTCGAACACGAGGCCGGCCGGCAGCTGGAGCGGAACGCGCCCCTGGCTGCCAGGATGCGGCCCCGGACCTTCGAAGAGCTGGTGGGCCAGGAGCACGTAATCGGGCCCGGGCGCGTCCTGCGAAGGGCCATAGAGTCCGACCGCATACCCTCGATCATCCTGTGGGGCCCTCCCGGCTCAGGCAAGACCACCCTGGCGAACCTGGTGGCGACGGCGACGCGCAGCCACTTCAGCCCCATAAGCGCCGTGGGCTCAGGCGTGGCCGACCTCCGCCGCGAGGTGGCCTCGGCCCAGGAGCGCCTTGGCATGCACGGCCGGCGCACCATCCTGTTCATAGACGAGATTCACAGGTTCAACAAGGCCCAGCAGGACGTCATCCTGCCCCACGTCGAGAGCGGCGCAGTCATCCTGATAGGCGCGACCACCGAGAACCCATCGTTCGAGGTGAATGCCCCGCTGCTGTCCCGGTCACGAGTCTTCACCCTGCACCAGCTGGAGGACGAGGAAGTGGAGACCCTGGTGCGCCGTGCCGCTGCCGACAGCGAGCGGGGCCTCGGGTCGATGTCGCCCGAGCTGGACGACGATGCGATCGCGGCCCTCGTCACCCTTTCGAGCGGGGACGCCAGGTCGGCCCTGAACGCACTGGAACTGGCGGTGAGCGGTGCCGAGGCGAACGGCTCCGGCGTGCGCCGGATCACCAGCGACCATGTCGAGGACGCCATGCAGCGCCAGGCGCTGGTGTACGACCGGGACGGCGACGCCCACTACGACACCATCTCGGCCTTCATCAAGTCGGTGCGCGGCTCGGACCCGGACGCTGCCGTCTACTGGCTGGCGCGAATGGTCGAGGCGGGCGAGGACCCCCTGTTCATAGCCCGAAGGCTCGTGGTCCTCGCCGCGGAGGACGTCGGGCTTGCCGATCCCCAGGCCCTCTCCGTGTCCGTGGCGGCCCAGCAGGCGGTCCACTTCATAGGCATGCCCGAGGGGCGGATACCGCTCGCCGAGGCGACCGTCTACCTAGCAACGGCGCCGAAGAGCAACGCTGCGTACCAGGCTATCGGCAAGGCCATCGAGGACGTGCAGACGACCCGCAACGACCCGGTGCCCCTGCACCTCCGCAATGCGCCGACAGGACTGATGCGCGGCCTGGGCTACGGCAAGGGGTACAAGTACTCTCACGACTACGAGGACCACTTCGCCCCCATGCAGAACCTGCCCGAGCGCCTCCAGGGGAGCAGGTACTACATGCCCTCCGACCAGGGTTACGAGAAGGAGGTCGCAGAACGCCTCCGCCGGTGGTGGGGCGACAGCCGGGGCACGCAGCAAGAATGAAGTATTCTGGCGGGGCACACCGGAGCGCAAGAAATACTGGGACCGCTTAAAGGAGGAAAGAATGGAAGTCGAGCTGATTGCAGACTACGCCTGCGTGGTGGGCGAGGGACCTCTATGGCACGCGGATGAGGGCCGGCTGTACTGGGCCGACATACCCACCGGCCGCATGTTCAGGTACGACCCGGCCACGGGAAGCCACGAGCAGTTCTACGACGGCGACCTGGTGGGCGGGTTCACCATCCAGGCCGACGGCTCCCTGCTCCTCTTCATGTCGAGGGGCGCAATCGCAACCTGGAGGGACGGGGAGATCGAGTACCTAATAGATGGGCTGCCCGGCGAGGAGGAGAACAGGTTCAACGACGTTTTCGCGGACGTGAAGGGCCGGGTCTTCTGCGGCACCATGCCCCAGGACTCATCTAAAGGCCCTGAGCGGCTGGGGACGCTCTACAGGCTGGAGACGGACCTGGCCATTTCGCCGGTGGCGCGGGACATCGGCATCTCGAACGGCATGGGCCTGACACCCGACCGGAAGGGGCTCTACTACACCGATACGACGGACGACCAGGTCCACATATTCGACTACGACCAGGAGACGGGACAAATCCGCAACAGGCGGGTATTCGTAGACAGCAGCAAGGAGGAGGGATTTCCGGACGGGATGACGGTGGACGCCGACGGGTGTGTCTGGTCCGCGCGCTGGGAGGGGTCCTGCGTGGTCCGCTACTCGCCGGAAGGCGAGGAGATCGGGCGGGTGGGACTCCCGACCCCCAGGGTGACGAGCGCCATATTCGGAGGGGACGACTACTCCGACATGTACATCACCACGGCCGGTGGTGAGGACAAGGAGCAGAACGGCGCATCGGCAGGCGCCCTGTTTCGGGCCAGGCCCAGTGTCGGCGGCGTACCGGAATACAGGTCCAGGATTGGAATGTGATGACAACGGGTACGAGTTCTTGCATCGGCTCCCAAGGCCTTGACACGCCGAAGAGGGCCACTCTATAATCGCGCCGATTCCGCGATTCCTTTAATGAAGGGAAAGGAGTTCCTATGAAACTGGTTAGTTGGAAGGTAGTAGTGCTTGCCACTGCCGCAGTACTCCTGCTGGCCGCCCTGGCCTGCGGTGCCGCCGAAGAGACCACTACGACGGCCGCACCCGCAGCACCACAGGCGCCCCAGGCAGCAGCACCCGCGGCGGCAGCAGCAGCCGGAGGCGGCCAGGCCGCAGCGCCAGCGGCGCCGGCGGCAGCCGACGCTGCGGCGGCAGCTGTGCAGGACCCAAATCAGGCCGTGAAGGTCGCTGAGGTGGGTACGACGAAGACGATTATCGAGCGCGATGCGCCGGTATCGGCAGCCGTCGAAGGCTTCCAGTACGTGCCTGAGCCGCAGGTCCCGGGCGTTTACTGGGACTTCGTATACACGGGCCCGGCGCCCTCGCAGTTCGGCGAGAACCCGAAGTTCGCCGAGATGGTGAAGGCCGGCCAGCTCCCGCCTGTCGAGGAGCGGCTGCCTGAACAGTACAAGATCGTCCAGCCGCCCCATGGCATCGGCTCCTATGGCGGCACGTGGCGCATCACCAGCCAGGGCAGCGGTCCTAGCAACCGCCTCTACTGGCACAAGAAGAACTCGGACGAGTTCGTGAAGCTGCCTCACGTCGGCTTCCACTCGGTCAGCGAGGACGGCCTCGTGTACACGTTCACCCTCCGCAAGGGGCTGAACTGGTCCGACGGCACCCCGATGACCATGGAGGACATCAGGTTCGCCTGGGAAGACGTGAACCTGAACAAGGTGCTTCATGAGACCCCGCAGACCCAGTGGCTCGACTCCGTGACCGGCGAGATCGTCGAGTTCGCGGTCGTCGACGACCTTAACTGGACGCTGACCTGGGACTCTCCTGACTTCATCCTCATGGAGGGCGAGGTTAGGCCTGGCTCCCGCTGCACGTCCTTCTACTTCTGCTTCTACACCGCAGCCCATTACATGAAGCAGTTCCACGAGGACTACGCTGACGCGGGCGAGCTCCAGGCGATGATCGACGCGGAAGAGGCCGGCGACTGGCCGCGCTTCTGGGGCCTGAAGAACAACGAGGGCACGCACGTCGGCAAGCCGCTGATGAGCCCCTTCGTGCTCGAGTCCCATTCCGATACCCTCAACACCTGGATCGCAAACCCCTTCTTCTTCGAGGTCGACCCCCACGGGAACCAGCTTCCCTACGTGGACGGCTACATGGACGTAAGGGTCGAGAGCCGAGAGGTTGGCGTGTTCCGCGGCATGGCCGGTGAGACCGACCTGTCCGCAAGGGGCTACCAGATCCCGGAGATTCCTCTCTACCGCTCGAACCAGGACAAGGGTGACTACCACCTGAAGATCTGGCCGCAGGTCGGCCCTGGCGACTTCACGACCAGCGTCATCCAGACGTACAACACCGATCCCGAGATCGGCAAGTGGCTCAGGACCTCCGACTTCCGGCAGGCCTTGTCGACCGCCCTCGACCGCGAGGCGATCAACGACACGATCCTGCTCGGTATCGGCACGGTCAAGAACTGGGTTGCCCATCCGGCTACCCCGTACTACCCCGGCGACCAGTGGGCGTTCCACAACACCGACTACGATCCCGACAAGGCCAACGAGATCCTCGACGGCCTGGGCCTGAGCGCGCGTGACTCCGAGGGCTTCAGGCTTCGCAGCGACGGCTCGGGCGAGCGCCTCTCGTTCTCGCACCTGTCCGAGCTCGGCCCGACGGCCGACATCATGGAGCTGCAGACAGACTACTTCGCGGACGTGGGCATCGAGATCAAGAACAAGCCCATGAACGCTCCCTGGACTCTCAGCTACCCGGGCAAGGAATACTTCGCGATGCTGAAGGCGCACTTCGGCTACTACGGTGCGAACCCCTGGTTCTCCGGCTGGACGCGCTGCTGCGCGACCGGCGGCGGCCCGGCATTCTCGCCGGACATCTCCGACCTGCCCCGCAGCATGGGACGTGGTCCTGAGGGCGCAGTCCCCACTGAGGGTGGCTACCAGCCGCGCTGCGACTGCGAGGTAAGCTCCGACTGGCAGCCGCAGGCTCCTGCGGACACCTATCCCGCCGACCCGACCGGGACCATTGCCTGGCTGCACGACAACTGGCACAAGGGCCGTGCACTGGAGCAGTACTCCCCCGGACGCATCGAGATTGGCAAAGAGATCCACAGGATCCACGGCGAGCAGAAGTTCATGCTCAGCGTTGCGGCTCACACGGGCGCGTCCCGAGGCATCGTCCTCGTCAGGAACAACTTCCTGAACGCCCCTGAGACCCACATCGCCGACACCGTGGGCTTCTACGGCGAGCTCTACTTCTTCGTCGACGGCGAGGACAACATCGGCCAGATGTCGGAGCAGTAGACCGGACCTAGTCACAAGCGACTAGCAAAAGAGGGCCCGCGAGTGATCGCGGGCCCTCTTCTTTTTCCGATAACACGCCTACACCAGGTTGAGCTACAGCCCACTCTACAAGTGGGACTCGAGCAGGAGCTACCTCCGAGGTATGGGCCGTATCCCGGGGGCGCTCCCTCCAAGGGCCGCCAACCTCCTGGCGGCCTCGCGTTCCACGAGCACGCGCAGGCCCTCATTCACCAGCGCGGCCTTGTCCTCGATGCCGGTGAGCCGACTAGCCTCTTCGAGCAGCTTGTCGTCCAGATGCAAAGTTGTCTCCATAGCATTGCGCCCCAAAAAAACCTCTGAGACCAGCATAGATTCCCGCGCCTCCTCAGGAGAACGCCGCGAGCCCTTGTCTTGCCAATTCTACACCGGCAGTCCTCATGGACTATACTGTGTGGCGAGGCAGCCATGGCCGCAGATTACGAGAGACTCAGGATCCCAATAGGCGAAGGCCTGAACGACCGTTTGCAGGCGTTCTGGCATGATATATTCGGCGACGCTCCCGACATCGAGCCCGCCGTGTTACGGGGCAGCGAGACCGGCCACAACACGAGCGACCTCTACGTGGTCGAAGAGCGCGGCCGGGCCATCAGCACCACCATGGTCACCACCTGCAACGCCGTGCCCGAGCTGGGCGGCTTCGGCGAGGTGGCGACCCTGCCCGACGCCAGGGGACGCGGACTGGCGACCGACCTCTGCCGCGTGTCCGTCGCGGACTTCGCCGGGGCGGGCGGCAAGGCCTTGTTCCTGGGCACGGTGAACCCGGCCGCGGCCCGCATCTACCACCGGCTTGGATGGCGCAAGCTGGCCTCCTCGATAGTCTGGGCCCTCATCACCGACGACCGCTCGCCTGAGGCCTACCTGGTCGACTACTTCGGCAACCCCAGTCCCGCCGTCGTGGAGGAGGGCGGCCCCGGCGTCCGCGTCCCAATGGTCCCCCTGATTGTCACGCCCCACGACTGGCGAGTCCTCGACGCCAACACGGGCATCTTCTCCGCAAGGTATGCCCTGGTCCGCTCCTGCATGGGCCTCTATCCCAAGTACCAGGCGCTCAGGGAAGGGGGACGCGGCGCATGGTTCGCCGCCAGGGACGGGCAGCGGCGCATCGTCGGCCTTTCGACGGGCGTGCTGGACGACTCTCGGGGATGCAGCGTCGACGGCTTCACCCACGGAGGCTCGGCAGGCGCATGGGACGACCTACTCCGCGCCTCTATTGAATGGGGTCAGGCCAATGGCGCATCGCCGGTCTACTCAACGGCCTGCACCGAGGACGAGGACCGCATAGCAAGACTGGAGGCGCTCGGATTCCGCAATGCCGGGCCGGCGCCGGACTTCGACTTGGACGGCCAGACCGTAAGCGCCGTAAGGATGGAGTTGTGATGAAACAGCGAACGATCTATTTCAACGACGCCCGGCACTACTACCTGTTCGTATTCGAGCCGCCCATGACGATGGAGGACGCATGGCGTCCCGTCGACGAGGCCGCAGGCACGGCGGTAGACACCTTCAGCTACGGAGTCGAGCGCGGCGACGGCCTCTTCTACCCCTCAAAGGTCGGCATGAGGTTCGGCGCAGACATCCAGCCGTTCGACCAGGCCGCCTACTGGCGCGTGTGGAACAACATGCAGAGCCTGATGGACCGCGGCCTCGACCCACTCACGGTGCTCATCGACCGAGCCCACGAGAAGGGCATGGACTTCCTCGCCAGCGTCAGGCTCGGCTGCTACGGCGGCATGGACCCGGCGCTGAACACCAAGACAGGCGGGCGCGGCTACGTCAACAAGGAGGTCCGCGACCACGTCTTCGCGGTGCTGGAGGAGCTCGCCACCGACTACGCTACCGACGGCCTGGAGCTGGACTTTGCCGCGCCCCCCGGAGGCGCTTCCTTCTACTTCCAGCCCGACGACGTGCCCGAATACACGCCCGTCATGACCGGCTGGCTGCGCGATGTCGCGGCGATGGCCCGCGGGCGAGAGGGTGGCGCGGCCGAGATCGGCGCACGGGTCTACCCGACTCTCGCGGCAAACGAGGCCGCTGGGCTGGACGTCACGACGTGGCTGGATGAGCGCCTCGTCGACTTCGTGGTGCCCATGGTCTACGGACACAACGTCGTCGATGCAGACATGCCCATCGACTGGCTATTCGAGGCCGCCCACGACAACGAAATAGCCGTCTACCCCATGGTCTCGCCCTACCACACAGACGACTCGCGAGTCCGCATGGGCAGGCAGCACGCCACGCCGGAAATGATGCGCGCCGCCGCCGCAAGCTACTGGGACATGGGCGCGGACGGCATGTACACCTGGTTCCTGGACTGGCCGCTCGGCGACGCGGAGCGCACCATCCTAACCGAGCTGGGCGACCGCGACCTGGCGATGCAGGGGGCCAAGCACTACGTCGTGCGCCGCACGAGCAACTACATGGAGCTTCACGGCATCGATTGTCCCCTTCCCCTGCAGATCGAGGCGGGCGACACGGGCGTCCGGCACCCGGTGTCCTTCTACGTCGCCGACGACTGCGAGGCCGACGCCGACCGCATCGCCGGCGTTGCCCTCCGCGTGAACATCAAGGACGTAGTGTTCGCCGACAGGCTGTCATTCCACCTCAACGGCGAGTCCCTGTCCGGCGAGAGACTCACCCGGAGCTCCGCCGACGGCATAGCGCCGTACGTGGGGCAGTGGCTGGAGTTCGATCTCTCCGGCGTGCGTCCCCGCAAGGGGAAGAATACCCTGGAGATCACCCTGGACGGCCGGGCCGAGGGCATCGTCAGCTCCCTGGTTGTGGAGGATGTCGAGATCGTCGTCGACCGCACGTTCTACCCGCCCCGGTTGTCATAACGCCTAGTCTGGAGGCTCCCATGGCCAAGCCGAAGATCATGTTCTACCACGATGGGCGGCACCCGCTCATCTACATGTACGAGCCGCCCATCGAGAAGGTCGAGTACGAGGCGGGCGTCGACGAGCTGGTCGGCACTCCTATCGAGGCCATCATGCTCTGCCTCGGCGACGGCCGCACCTTCCTCCACGACACGAAGGTCGGGGAGCTCTGGGGCCACAACATCGATAAGTGGCCTCACCTGGTCTTCCGCAGGGCGCACCAGAACGCGAAGAAGCTAATCGAGGAGGGCAACGACCCCCTCCAGGTCCTGGTAGACCGCGCCCACGCCATGGGCAAGCTCGTCTACCCGACCCTACTGGTCCAGCAGGGGAGCGGGGTGCGCGGCGTGGACGTCCGGACGTCTGACTTCCGCCTCGACAACAAGCACCTGGAGATCGGCGCGAGAGGCGGGCTCGACGGCAATTTCCCCGGGGCCGAGTGCCTCGACTTCATGCACGACGAGGTGCGGGACGAGCGCCTGGCCATTGTCCGGGAGACCCTGGAGCGGTACGACGTGGACGGCTTCGAGCTGCAACTCAACTACCAGCCCTACTACTTCCACCCAGACGAGGTCGAGAGGGGCCGGGAGGTGATGACGGCGTGGGTGTGGGAGGTCTACGACGCAGTGAAGGCAAGCGGCGCGGACCGCGAGCTTGCCATCAGGATTCCCGCCAGCGTCGAGGCGTGCCTGGCCGTGGGGATGGACCCCGCCGGGTGGGCCAGGGAAGGCATCGTCGACGTGCTCATCGGCCAGACCAGTGGAGGCTCCGAGGCCCTCGACCCGACTCTCGACCTGCGCTCCCTCGTCGAGGCGGTGGACGGGACGGACTGCCGGGTCCATGCGTCGATACACAGCCGCACGGGGTCGGACAGGCTCGGACAGGCGCCCATCGAGGTGATGAGGGCGGCTGCCAGCAACTACTGGGCCCAGGGCATCGACGGCATCTACCTGGCCCACTGGTTCGGCAACTGGCCCTACGACGCCACCTTCTACGAGAAGCTGCGGGAGGTCCCCTACCCGGAGATCATGGCCCCGAAGGACAAGCACTACTACGTCCCCACGGAGATAGACAGGTTCACAGCGCCCACGGAAGGCGTGGACCCAATGCCGCAACTCCCCGCGGAGCTGAACGAGGGCGGGACCGCGTCGATCACGCTGCCCATTTCCGACGACCTGCGGCGCTGGGACAGGTCCGGGCGCGTCCACGAGGTGCTGCTGCGGGTACGGGTCACCGGCACGACGGAGCTGGACGAGATCGGCGTCAGCCTGAACGGCCGGGTGCTGCCCGACTCGATGCTGAGGAAGATCAACCACATGTACCGGATGAACGGGCCCAGGTACCGGGTGTTCGGCTACTGGTACATCTTCAGGCTCGGCCCCGACCACTGGCCGGCGCGGGGCGAGAATACCGTCAAGGTGACGCTGAAGCGCCGCGACCCAGACGTGTCCGTGCCATTCCAGCTGAGGGACGTGGAGCTGGAGACGAAGTACCTGCTGGGCAAGAATTTCTACAGGGGCCCGTCCTTCGAGGACCCCGATCTCGGCCCATCAGAGGCGTACGCGGAGTAGTCACGGATATGAACGGCAACGGCGACAGGATCATCCTGGTGTCGCAGGACCTCTTCTTCCTGCCCAGGGTCTACAACGCCGCCGCGCCGCAGGGTTACGACGTGATGCAGGCCCAGACGGCCGGGCGATTCCACGACGTGCACAAACAGGGCAGGACCGCCCTCGTCCTGGTCGATCTCGCCGGTGACGACGCCGAGTGGCAAGCCATAGTGGAGCGGCTGTCGGGCGAGGCAGGCAGGCCCAGGATCATCGCCTTCGGCAACCACGCAGACGAGGAGGCCCTCGAAGGCGCAGTGGCGCGCGGCTGCGACTCGGCCATTAGCAACGCGGAGCTGAGCCGCGACATCGCCAGGATCATAGAGTCCCTGGCAGAGTCGCATGTCAGCCCATAGCCTATGCGGCGACAGGCCCATGCTGGAGGCACAGGACCTCTTCGAGGGACCGATCAAGTGCGTACCAGCATATCGCCTTCCCCGCCAAAGTCTGGGAAGCTGAACCCGGGGATTTCGGGAGGGCCCAGCCCTCTGTCGAAGTCCGGGCGACGCTTCGTTTCGGTCTCCAGGGCGCGCAGCCAGCGGGTCTGCTCGGCGTGCCAGGCGTCCAGGAGAGTCCATCCTGCCGATGACTCGTACCGGTTCTGCTCCGCGGTCAGCAGCCCTCCCAGGCTCAGATGAACGCCGTCCCACTCCTCCGACGCGGCGCCCCAGTTCGGCACAAGGCGGTCGTCCTCCGTCCCTCTTGCGGGGTACCTGACGCACAGGTCATGCCAGTCGGACGGGCCATGGACCTCGAACACCCGCACCTCCTCGGGGAAGCGGACGGACCACCACGCCAGCGGGAACCGACATAGGTAGTCACCCACTCGTTTTTCGTAGGCTACAAGCTCGGACGTCAGGCAGGGCCCGTACAGTGTAGAGGTGGACTGGTTGCCAAGAGGCTGCTGTGCGTAACGCTCCCAAGGCCTCGATGGATTATCCGGTCGACGCCACGCCATCGTATCGGGCGGCGTTCCGTAGACGAACTTGTCCGGGGTCCCGTGTATGGAGAGCCATGCCTGCGCGCGCAGGTCCACGTCGTCGAACCACCATGCGGCGCCTGGATGTTCGAACAACGCGCGCGCCTGGGGTACTTTCTGCCTTGCGAGAGCCAGCACCCCAGGCGCGACCAGGTCATAGTCCGAGCGAAACCTGAAAACCTCGTCAACGCACGCTGCTGCCACCCATAGGGCGACGTTCGGGTCCGCCACGTCGTCCGGCGTGAGGCCCGATTCGTCGAGCGCGACCACGAACGCGCATCCGACAATGGAGTTCAGGAGATCGCCGGCCCGTGTGTCAGTATTGGCCATCAGAAACGCTTCCAGGCGATCTCGCTATGGTCTTGGCGGACACTTAGTACCCCGCGCCCTCGTCATGTGTCTGCCAGAGGGGGTTTCCCAGATGCAGATACCTTCTGTGTATGATTCTAGCTCCAGGTCAAAGTCCCACACGTCTATGTCCCATATGCTACCAAACAGTGGTTGATCATCTGGACGTTCCAGCCTGTATCCCGCTCCAGCTCCCCACTCGTAGTAGCAGACCCAAACCTCTGGTATGTTGGGCGGGTCTATGCGAAAGTATCCATATTGGGACCCGTCTAGTCGTTCACCAGAGGACATGTCTGCCAGCATCCCAGTACTCGCCTGAGCCCTCCACGGGCATGACTGTCATGCCCAGCCAGGTCAATGTGCTGGTGGCCGTCGCCTAAACCCGTACCACTCGAACTGCGAAGTTGGCGACATCCGGCGCACTGGCGCGCGCTTTGTCGATGACGATTGCGAGTGCCCACGCTGCGGCGCTCGCCGTCCACTCAGGCAGCGTAACCGCCACGCCGAGGCCCGATTGCGCAGGGGCGACGGAGCGCAGCGGCGCCTCGACCCCCGCTTTGACCGAGTGCTGCTCAGGCACGGCTACTACCGGGCCGAACTCGAACGATCCGGTGTTCATCCGCTGGAGGCTGGCGACCAGCTCCGCCTCGGTATGACCCCCGAGCAGCTCCTGGTCAAATGCGATGAGCGCATCTGCTCTCCCCTTCGGGGTAGTGTTGAACCAGTTGAGCGCATCGCCAAGATCACCGTAAGGTCCCGTACTGGGCCTTAGGAACTTTGCCGTCACCTGGAGTCCGTAAAACTCGACGACCCCAAAGCGGCCGAGTGCATCGTCGAGACACTGAATCAGCGGAGGCAGCAAAACCGCCGGTTCGCCGGCGCGTTGGCGCACCCCGAGCGTTGTATATCCACGACCCAGAACAGGAGCCGACGGTACCCTGGCAGACGCCGCAGGTACTCTGTTCGCCTCGGAGTCACCAACTTCCGGTCCGACCTGCACCCATCCGATCCGGGATGAGTCATTCCCGGCGGTCAGCTCCGCGTCGTTCATCCCCCACAGCAATGGGCGGCGAGCCGACGTGGTGGACCAACCCATCAATTCGGCACGCGCTCTGAAAACGCTATAGAGGTCCTCCTCATCCTCCAGGATCATGCCCTCCAGGTTCGCGCCCCGGAACAACTGCCCGAAAGCCTCGACGAATAGTAGAGACATGACAGCACTCTCCTTCAAGCCATACTCTAGCAGAACGTGTGGCATGGCCGTGAAAACAACCCCATCTCCATGGCATAACCATGAAAGAGCTCCCGGTTGCCGTGAAAGCCCTTGCCAGAGGCCGTGATAGAATGCCGGGCGCACCGCGTCTCCGCTGCCGGACGTCGGGGGTGTGCGGCAAGGATGGCAGGAGCCGGCAACAGTCAGCCGTCTCCCAATCCGCAGGGCGCGACCCTTGTGGCCGCCCTGGATGCGATGGCAGGAGCAGGGTCGTTGAAGACGGACGAGGCGGAAGCGCGGGAGATCGAGGGGCTGCGGGCTCGCGTAGCCGAGATGGAGACCGAGAGGCGCCGGCTGACGGCGCTGGTGGAGTCCTCGCCGGTGGGCGTCATGGTGGTCGACGCCGCCACGAGGACCTTCGCGTCGGTCAACCAGGAGGCCAAGCGCATCCTGGGCATGTCGCCGGAGCCCGGCACGTCGCTCGTGCGATATCACGAGGTGGCGATCTACCGCCGGACGGACGGCGAGAAGTACGAGGGCCGCGAGCGCCCGCTGGCCAGGGCGCTGGACCGGGGCGAGGTCGTGCGGGCCGAGGAGATCCTGTTCGACCTCCCGGACGGGCGGACGGTGACCACCCTCGTCAACGCCACGCCCATCTACTCGGACGACGGGGGGATAGTCTCAGCCATCGCCGTGATCCAGGACATGACGCCCCTGGAGGAGGTCGAACGCCTGCGCAACGACTTCCTCGCCATGGTGAGCCACGAGCTGCGTACTCCTCTGACCACCATCAAGGGCTGCACGAGTGTCGTGCTGGGCAGCTCCGACCCGGTCGACATCTCAGAGATGCTCCAGTACTTCCGAATGATAGACGAGCAGTCGGACAACCTGCGAAGCCTCGTCAACAACCTGCTCGATATGACGCGCATAGAGGCGGGTGCCCTGTCGGTAACTCCCAAACCCACGGACATCGTCTCACTGATCGAGGAGGCGAAGGTCGCGTTCCTGCGCCGGGGGGCGCGGAATACCGTCGAGGTGGACCTCGACCCTGACCTGCCTCTCGTCGCGGCGGATGGACGGCGCATGATCCAGGTGATGGACAATCTGCTGTCCAACGCCTCCAAGTACTCGCCGGAGCCCTCCACGATCAGGGTGACCGGGTCGCGGGGCGGGCTCCACGTGGCCATCTCCGTAACCGATGAGGGAAGGGGAATACCCTCCGAGCACCTGGCCGGGCTGTTCAGGAAGTTTTCGCGGGTGGATGCCGTCGGCGGCGAACGGAATGTTGCGGGCGAGGGTCTGGGTCTTGCGATCTGCAAGGGAATAGTGGAGGCGCACGGCGGCCGGATCCGGGCCGAGAGTGAGGGCAGGGACCGGGGCACGCGGATCACCTTCACGATTCCGGAGGCCGTGGAAGCTGCCCAGGAGCCCACCGGCGACGGCCGGGCCTCCGCGCCGGTCGGCCAGGTGCCGATCCTCGCGGTCGACGACGAGCCCCAGGTCCTGTGGCTGCTCCGGAACATCCTCTCCGAGCACGGGTACAGGCTGTTCGGGGCCGGCAGCCCCGACGAGGCGATGCGCCTGCTGGAGGAGGAGCGGCCCCACCTCGTCCTGCTGGACCTGATGCTGCCCGGCGCCAGCGGATTCGAGCTGATGGACCGCGTCAGGGAGGTTTCCGAAGCGCCCATCATATTCCTGTCCGCGAACGACCAGGAGGAGAACGTCGTGAAGGCCCTCTCGATGGGGGCCGACGACTACGTGATAAAGCCATTCTCTACAACCGAGCTGCTCGCGAGGATCGAATCGTCCCTGCGCAAGCGGGGAGCGGCCGGTACGGCCATGGCCCGCGAGCCCTTCGACCTGGGGGACCTGGCCATCGACTACGCGGACCGCAGCGTTACCGTAGCCGGGAGTCCGGTGCGGCTGTCGGCGACCGAGTACAAGCTGCTCCTCGAGCTTTCGACCAACGCGGGGCGTGCCATGACACGCGACCAGATCATGCAGCAGGTATGGGGTTCGGAGTACTCAGGGGAGACCGATCTGCTTCGGGCGACCATTAAGAACCTGCGCCGCAAGCTCGGAGACGACGCCGGCGACCCGAGCTACATCTTCACCGAGCCCCGCGTCGGCTACCGCATGGGGAAGTCATAGCATGTTGGAGGGAATACTCAACAACGCAGGGTACGTCGCGTTCGTCCTGGTCCTGGTGGGGATAGGGACGATTGCCTACACGGGCGTCTTCGAGTCTATACGGGATTCCTGGCAGCGATGGAGACACAGGCAGTAGCAGCGCTGGGAGGCTTTGGGGGTAGAGACGCAAAGAGCGCGACGCCACCATAAGCAGTCGTCGCGCCCACAATCGCCAGGTGAGAGCGTCAGTCGTTGACAGAGCCCGTCGGACCCGGCGGGCCGTCTGTCCCCGCCTCGATGGTCTCGACGGTTGTGGTAGTTTCGCCGTCGGTGCCAATCCGCTCGGTCGTCCGCGTGATGGTGAAGTCCGCGTTGTAGGTGTCCGTGATCCTCAATGTGCCGTCCGGCCCTGTGCCCTCAGACACCCTCATGCACTTCAGGCACCAGGGCGGGTCGTCGTGGAGTCCGTAGTACCCGTATTCACCCAGCCAGCCGACCTGGACGGCAGTGTTGTCTATGTCGTAGACCGGATGCGGGTGTACGTCGATCTCGCCGAAGGTATCTGCCGACTTCACAACCCCAACGATTCTGCCGTCGTCGTCGTTGACGGGGAAGTATTCGGGAACCCAGGTCCCGTTGGCGTTGTAGGGCAACCCGAGGTCAGTGTCCTGCGCCGTCGTCTGGTTGTTCATCATGAGGACGGCTACCAGGACGGCAGTAATCGCGAATGTCGCCACTATGGGAATCAGCTTCTTCAACATCGTCTATGTCCTTCTGGGGTAGCTGCACATGGATCTGGCTGGCCATAGCTAAGGGTTTCGTGTTGCTCTCCGTGTGGATGCGCGGAGTTCCTTGTCATCGCTGGGCCACACGCCTATGATGATGAGCCCGATCAGCTGTGCGAACAACAAGGGTACTAGCCACCAGAGTGAGTTGCCTGTGTCCCTCCATCGCGTCACGGAGGCGGCGTAGGCAACCCAAAGGGACAGCACGAGGGCGGGCACCAGGAGTACTGTGAGCGGGTCATTCCATCGCGGCAGCCCAAACACAATCGCGTAGATCGCGATGTGAGCCAGTATTGACCGCGGCCAGTATTCCCTCCTGCGTAGCCTGCCCTCGAAGCTGAACATGGGCTAGACCTGCGTGCCGTCGCCGTAATGAGTCTTGGTGACGGTCACGCGCCAGCCAGGGACCGGAACGCAGATCCGGTATACGAGGGACGGGGATGCGTTTGTCGAATCGGCCCCTAGCCTTGTCCTTGTGCCATAAGCGCCCCGATCCAATGTAGCTTTCCTTGAACTCGTGCTCTGCGAATCGCCAGTCGCTGTCCCAGGGCTTGCAGGGACGAAACCAGGCCACGGGACTAAGGCTCCCATGGCTTGGTTGATTGTGCTCTTGAGCATCAGTCAGGACATCGTGGCAGGAGTCAGCAGGACTACCAGTGTTGCTAGTATCAACAACAGTAGGCCGAGAATGATTGCCACAATACCTACCGCGCGGCTGACATCTCCACTTACCTTCCTAACCACCCAGATTCCGGAAATTAGCAGCACGGCGGCAGGCGCCAATATGGCGTAAAGTTGGATGAGGAAGTTCATCACAATGACAGGCCTCCTTCGGGCGTCCATGTGCCGTTGTCGTTGTAGGGAAAGCCCAGGTCGGTGTCCTGAGCCGTGCTCTCTGCACCCATCATCACGACAGCCGTCACTACGAATGTGGCCGCTATGGGAAGTAGCTTCTCTGCTCCCTAATGTCAGGGCCCGCCCTCGACGATGATCCCGAGGGCGGACCTTGCAACACCTAGTCGTTGACAGAACCCGTCGGACCCGGCGGGCCGTCCGTACCTGCTTCGATTGTCTCGACGGCCGTGATCGTGTCTCCGGTGCTGTCGGTCGTGGTGGTCGTTCGCGTGATGGTGTAGTCCTCGTTGTAGGTCTCTGTGACCACTACGCTTGACCCATCCGATGAGTAGGCGCTGTCGGTGAGCACACACTCAGTACACCAAGCCTGTTTCTCACCAAGAGCCCAGTACCCGCGCTCGCCCATCCAGCCGACCTGAACTCGATTGTCGCCGACACTGTAGACCGGATGGGGAAGCATCGAGTCCTCGCCGAATGTGTCTGCCGACCTGACGACCCCGACAGTGTTGCCCTCACTGTCGCTCACGGGGAAGTATTCGGGCGTCCACGTGCCGTTGTCGTTGTAGGGCAGACCGGGATCTGTGTCCTGGGCCGTGCTCTCAGCACTCATCACCACGAAGGTCACGGCGATGGCCGTCACTACGAATGTCGCCGCTATGGGAATCAACTTCTTCAACATCTCACCCTCCTTCTAGGGTGGCTGCACATGGATCCGCGGCTGACAGATGGCCCTGTCCTAGTTTTCCCAGACGTGATTGGTCGAGTAGATGTGCAGGTGGCCTTTCCACACATCCCCGACCTTGACTCCACCCAAGAGCGGTTGGAGTATGTCCCGACACCGCACGGAGGGTAGTTGCCGAAGGACTCTTGCCTCACCACCTGCCAAGCATAGGAACCGACCGCCCCATTGAGGAACGATCGGCCCTGACTCTGGCTGATGCTGGACAGCTAGCACGTTAGGCCACTACTCGCACCTGATGATGGAGGTCGTCGTTGCCTCCTCTCCATCCTCCGTGCCGTTCTGGAATCGCATCCCCGTCCATACCCTGTTCTTGTACTGGTACGTGCCAATCGCGCAGGGTCCCTTTATCGTCCGACCGTGGCTCTTCCACGTCTTCCATTTGCTGTCGTAGTCCTTGAGCATGTAGGAGCCCCTAGTCAGAATCACGCTGACGCGTGTGTGGGTGATCGGGTTGCCCAGACAGGAGATACCACCGTAGGCGTTCACGTACGAGCCGGAGCGGTACGGGTAGCTGATCCGCCTCGCGCATTCCCACTGATCATCATCATCACTCGCGTAGGCGGTTGCGCCGCCCGGCTCGTTGAATCGCTCGAACTTGGCGCGGCGGTCAGATGGCAGGAGAGCCAGAGCTTCCTCGGGGATTTCCATGTCCATCTTGTCGCCGACGGGAGCGTTGGTCAGCCTGGACGGCGAATTGGGCCACTCCCCAGTGTACGTGCCCCAGAACAGGGTGATAATCTCGGTGCCCGTGTCGTACTCCACCATGTTGTCAGCGGACCTGTGGGCGTAGGTGGGCGCCGGGAACGTCGGGGCCTCAGCGGGCGATGGCTCCTGCACAGGCGGACCAACCGCCATCAGGCTCAGGGCCAATGCGGCCAGGATTCCAATCGTCAACACTCGCTTCAACATCGCACGTCCTCCGTTCGTTCACTTGTGGATAGTCGCCTACTGCGGGATGACGCCTGGGGCTCGGTCGAATGGAGAGGCGGCTATCCTGTGCCGGTGAACCCCTGGCGGCCCCTGGAGGCAGGAAGCTCCGCACCAAGGGTCGATGTAAGCGGCTCCTTTCCTTACGATGACAATTGGTATCCTAGCAGGGCCGTGTGAAATGGCCGTGAAAAACAACCCCACTTCCATGAAAGAATCCGTGAAAGATCTCCCGATTTCCGTGAAAGCCCTTCCGAGGTGGGGGCCGTGATAGAATTGCCCTTCGACATGCTCAGGGCGAACGACCTAGTGGGACCTCCTTGTCCGTCCCTGGGTATCTCGATTTGCCGGATACGCCAGTGAACGTGGCGGCCAAATACGGAGGAGCGTCATGCCCGGCCTAACGCCCGAACAGGTCGACGAACTGCTTGCCGGTCCCATCATCGCCAGGCTGGCGACCGTGAAGCCCGACGGGGCCCCGTACGTAGTGCCCGTCTGGGAGTTCTGGGAGGACGGGGCGATGTACATCATCCCGCGCGAGAAGTCCGCCTTCATGGAGTACATCAAGAACGAGCCGCGCGTGGCGGTGTCGTGCGCCGACGACGTGGACCCCGACCACCCGCGCGTCCTGATCGAGGGCACTGCCGAGATCGTGGAGGGTCCGGTGAAGATGACCGGGAAGATGCTGGAGATCGCCAGGGAGATGGTCGTCAGGTACGCTGGCGAGCCCGGGCTGGCCTACCTGGAGTCGACCATCGACAATCCCCGCTACCTGCTCAGGATCAGGCCGGAGAAGATGACGACCTGGGTCAAGGGGTGGCATCCCAGGTACGGCTAACTGGACGGACCTCGAAGCCGGCTAATCAGCTCGCGTCCAGGGTGTAATCGGCGTGACGGACAGTGAATTCAAGCTTAGCATTCGTGGGGTCGTACTGCATGTACCAGTGATTGATGACATCTCGGCCTAGCAGGGACGGCAGGCCCCTGTTGCCCCCGTGTCGAACAGAAAGAGGATTCTCTCATCGACTTGCAGGCGCGGGATGATGAGGCGGCTTTCGACGTAGGGCCGTCCTAATTCGTCGAATTCACCAACAATCATAGAATCAACAGGGGAGGGTCCGTGTCGAGGAACTCGACTACGATGTCACCGCCGCGGATCCCACGGCTCTCGACTTCATACAGCACGTCGTCCATGGAATCGCCAATGGCCAGGACCCCGCTCTTACCCATCGCCACCCACTTGTCGGGATGCTCTTCCGTCAGGGCGGCGCGCTCCCTCCTCATGCGCAGAACGATTTCGTGATACTCGCGCATCTCCTCAACCAAGACCCTGGGGCCGCCCATCTCATCGATCATTGCGCAGGCATCGCCCAGGAGTTGATTCTTAGCACTCGCTGTCAAAGTCACCTATCGCCTCCTCCAAATGTCCTGCGACATCACGTGCAGTGTAGCACACGCCTGTTTCCACGAATGGACTTGCTATAATAGGCCCCCATGAGCGACGACCTGCTGACACTCGACGCAGTCGGGCTGGCGGAGGGCATCCGCGAGAGGCGGTTCTCGCCGGTGGAGGCGCTGACCGCCTGCCTGGAGCGCATCGACGCGCTCAACCCCGGGCTCAACGCCGTCGTTACGATGATCGACGGGGCCATGGAGCGCGCCAGGCAGGCCGAGGCCGCCGCGATGCGCGGCGAGTCGTGGGGTCCGCTCCACGGCGTGCCGTTCACCGTCAAGGACTGCGTCGACACGGCCGGCATCAGGACCACGGGCGGCTCGCTCATCTTCGCCGACAACGTGCCGGACAGGGACGCGACTGTCGTCACGCGCCTCCTGGACGCGGGCGGCGTGATGATGGCCAAGACCAATCTGCCCGAGTTCGCCCTCTGGTGGGAGACGGGCAACCGCATCTTCGGCACGACCAACAACCCGTGGGACGTGAGCCGCACCACCGGCGGCTCCAGCGGCGGGGAGGCGGCCGCCGTGTCGAGCGGAATGTCGCCCCTCGGAATCGGCAGCGACGTGGGCGGGTCCATCCGCCAGCCCGCGAGCCACTGCGGCCTGGTCGGGCTGAAGGCCACCCACGGCCGCATTCCGCTGACCGGCCACTGGCCCGACGTGCTGCTGCGCTACATGCACGTGGGCCCGCTAACGAGGACGGTCCGCGATTCGGCCCTGGCGCTCCGCATTCTTGCGGGAGCGGACGGCGCAGACCCATACGCGCTGCCCGTGCCCCCGCCCGACGTCGACGTGAACGGACCGCTTGGAGAGCTGCGGATAGGCTGGTGCGCCGAGGGGCCGTTCGCCCCCGTCGCCGCCGAGGTGCAGGCGACCGTCGAACGCGCCGCAAAGGCGTTCGAGGCCATGGGCCACCGCGTCGAGGTGACATCCCTGGGCTCGTGGGACGAGCTGTCCGGCCAGGCTATCTCCGACGCGATATACGCCGCGGAGGGCCGCCACTGGATCATGCCCATAATCGAAGGCAAGGAGGACCTGCTCGCGCCGACCATCGTCAGGCGGCTCTCAGCCCCCGCGCCTTCGATGGAGGAGTACCAGGCCGCAGTGGCGAACTGCGAGCTACTGCGACAGGACACGGCGAAGCTGTTTGCAACGTACGACCTGCTCGTCTGTCCGACGACGCCCCTGCCCGCCCATCCCCACGACTCCGCAAAGCTCGACGTCGACGGGCAACTGGTCGCCGGGCGCAATGCCCTCAGGGCGACGATCCCATTCGACCTGACAGGCTCGCCCGCGGTCTCCGTGCCCTTCGGACGCAGCTCGGACGGCCTCCCGATTGGCGTGCAGATCGCGGGCCGGCACCTGGACGAGGAGACGGTGCTGAGGGCCGCCGCAGCGCTGGAGGGCGCAGCAGATACGGTCTGAACGCCTTTGCTGCCGGGTGGTCTTTGTTGACCGGCCCCTATGTACGCCCGCGTTGACACCCGGCTTCGGGGACAACTACCATTAGAGGGCACGAAAGGCCATGCCCAGGCAGGCCCCGAAGATGGAGAAGACCCTATTGGCGAACGCTAACCCACTGACGTTGATGGATGCCGTCGAGCTTTACGTAAAGAGCCTGAGGTCCAAGGACAGCAACACGCAGCAGCACCTGGTTGGGTTCGTCCGCTGGATGGGCGGAGAAGACCGCCCGGTGGACGCCATACAGCCTTCGGAGATCGGCGAGTTCGGCGAGCAGACGATGGGGTCAGGAACGCAGGCGGTCGAGCGGCTCCAGAGCGTCAGGAAATTCCTGTCGTACGCCAAGAAGAAGGACCTGACAAACCAGAACCTCGCACAGCACCTTAGGATTCGCAAGGGCAAGAGGTCCGTCAGGAACCAGGGCGGGGACGGCCCGAAGGCAGTCGAGGTCACGCGCGAGGGCCACACAGCCCTTGTAGACGAGATGGAGCAGCGAAAAGCGGAGAGAGGACTGCTCGCCTCGGAGATCAGGAGAGCCGCGGCTGACAAGGACGTGCGTGAGAACGCGCCCCTCGAGGCCGCCCGCGAGCGCCACGGGCTCAACGAGGCAAGGATCCGGGCGATAGAGGCCATCCTCAAGGACGCGCGCATCTCCGACGAATCCAGGAAGAACGGCAGCACCGTCGCTATGGGCGCAAAGGTGGTCCTGAAGGACACCCGGGGAGAGAAGACCTACACCGTAGTGAGCGCCATGGAGGCATCTCCGGCTGAAGGCAAGATTTCCGACGTGTCCCCCCTGGGGAAGGCGATAATGGGGAAGGCTGCCGGCCAGAGTGTCGAAGTGAAGACGCCCAGGGGCACTACCCAGTACCGCATAGTCAAGGTGTCCTCCTCGTAGAACTGTAAGAGGGAAGCAGGCAGGTGGCCCGTCTCCGGCGGGCTTCTTGCACGTTGGGGATCAACTCGGACCGGGATGGCCTCGCGAAAGATCGCGCCAATAGCGTATGGACCATAGCGCCGAACAGATAATGCGGCTCGTGTTGCAGCTCGCGGCGATTCTCATCGCCGCGAAACTGGCGGGAGAGCTGTTCGAGCGGTTCCTGAAGATGCCCGCGGTGCTCGGCGAGCTGGCCGCTGGCATCGCGATCGGGCCATTCGCCCTGGGGGGCGTCGACTTCCCTTTCGTCGGCTCACTGTTCATCGCGCCGCCCGACATATCACACGACACAGCCCTCAGCCCCATCGCGCACATTTCCGAGCCCCTCTGGGCCATCGCGCAAGTGGGCTCCATAGTCCTGCTCTTCCTTGCCGGACTCGAGACCGACCTCCGCCAGTTCCTGCGCTACGCGAGACCGGCCACGCTCGTCGCGATTGGCGGCGTGATACTGCCCTTTGTCTTTGGGGACGTACTCACCGTAGCGTTCGGCTACGCGGATGGCTTCGGCGACGTGAAGGCGCTCTTCATCGGCGCCGTGATGACGGCCACCTCCATAGGCATCACCGTGAGGGTGATGAGCGACCTGAGGCGGCTCGGCACGCCGGAAGGCGTCACCATCCTGGGCGCGGCGGTGCTCGACGACGTGGTCGGCATCCTGATACTCACGGTCGTGGTAGGGCTGGCGGACACGGGGGACGTCTCGGTCGGGTCCATTAGCTTCGTGGCGTTCAAGACGATCGGATTCTGGCTCGCGCTCACGGGCATCGGGATTCTCGCCGCCAGGCACATCTCCAGGTTCCTGCAGAGCCTCAGGGTCAGCGGCGCGGCGGTCGCGCTCTCCCTCGCCCTTGCATTGCTGGCTGCCGGGCTCGCGGAGAGCTTCGGCCTGGCAATGATCATCGGCGCATTCTCCATCGGCCTCGCACTCTCGGACACCGACCTCGCACACAAGCTCGAGCAGCCGCTGATGGCCGTCTACGCCGCACTGGTGCCCATCTTCTTCGTCGTAATGGGCATGCTGGTAGACGTGCGCGCCATGGGCGGGGTCATCGGCTTTGGATTACTTCTGACTGCCCTGGCCGTGATCGGCAAGGTCGCGGGCAGCGGGCTCCCCGCACTGCTCGTGGGGTTCAACCGGCGTGGAAGCTGGCGCGTTGGAGTGGGAATGCTCCCCCGGGGCGAGGTGGCGCTGATCATGGCCGGAATAGGCGTCAGCAGCGGCATACTGGACTCGGACCTGTACGGCGTGGCCATACTCATGACCATCGTGACCACAGCCCTCGCCCCTCCCATCCTCGCCATATCGTTCAGGGGTGGTGAATCGGGCCTGAAGTCCCCGGCAGAACAGGCCCAGGATGGCTGACGGCGCCGCGCCTGCGGACACCCGGGCCCTCGTCGAAGACCTGAAGAGGCTGGTAGAGGGCGAGGTCCGCTTCGACCGCATGACGCGGGCCCTCTACAGCACCGACGCCAGCATCTACCAGGTAGAGCCCATCGGCGTCGTGCTGCCGCGGAGCGAGGAGGACGTCATCGCGGTGGTCGAGACCGCCGCGCGCCACGGCGTCCCCGTGCTCCCCCGCGGCGGCGGCACCAGCCTGGCCGGACAGGCGGTGGGCAAGGCCGTCGTACTTGACTTCTCGAAGTACATGCGCCGCGTGCTCGAGATCGACGCCGAGCAGGGGTGGGTACGCACCGAGCCCGGCATCATCCTCGACGAGCTGAACCAGCACCTGGCGCCTCACGGCGTACAGTTCGCCCCCGACCCCAGCACCAGCAACCGCGGCAACGTCGGCGGCGCGCTGGGCAACAACTCCTGCGGAGCACACTCGATCCTGTGGGGCAAGACGGTCGACAACGTGGCCGGGCTCGAGGTCGTGCTGTCGGACGGCTCGCGCACACGGCTGGGGGCGCTCACCCACGCAGCAGTCGAGGCCAAGGGACGCGCGGAAGGCCTGGAGGGTGGAATACACCGCCGCCTGGCCGAAATCGGCGCGGCCGAACGCGATGAGATACTGGCACGGTACCCGAACATCCAGCGCCGCGTCTCGGGCTACAACCTGGACGAGCTGATTGGGGAGGACGGCTTCGACTCCGCCCGGTTCGTGATCGGCTCCGAGGGCACGCTTGTCACCATCACCAAGGCGAAGCTCAAGGTCGTGCCCCTGCCCCGCTTCAAGGGCCTCGCCGTCCTCCACTTCCGCGACGTCAACGAGTCGATGGAAGCGACAGTAGCCGCACTGGAGCTGGAGCCCGCCGCCGTCGAGCTCGTCGACGAGATGATCGTGAAGCAGGCCCGCGGCAACCTGGCCTACTCCCGCATGATGGACTTCGTAGAGGGCGAGCCGGGCGCACTGCTCCTCGCCGAGTTCTACGGCGACTCGGAGGCGGAGGTCGAGTCGAAGCTCGACGGGATCGAGCGGCGCATGGCCGCCGGCGGGTTGGGATACGCCGTTCGCAGGATGACCGACCCGGCCCAGCAGGCCCGCGTGTGGAATGTCCGGAAGGCTGGGCTGGGGCTGATGATGAACGTCACCGGCGACGCCAAGCCACTGCCCTTCGTCGAGGACACGGCCGTTGCTCCCGAGCACCTCCCCGAGTACGTCCGCAGGTTCGACGAGATCGTGCGAGACCACGGCACCACGGCCGGATATTACGGCCACGCCAGCGTCGGCTGTCTCCACATCAGGCCCCTCATCGACCTCAAGCAGGGCGAGGACGTGGAGCGGATGGAGTCGATCTCAGCCGCCATCAGCGACCTGGTGCTGGAGTTCGGCGGGGCGATGAGCGGGGAGCACGGCGACGGCCTCGTGAGGAGCGTCTGGAACGAGAAGATGTTCGGCCCCCGGATATACGAGGTCTTCCGCAGCGTGAAGGCTGCGTTCGATCCAAAGGGCATCATGAACCCCGGCAAGATCGTCGACTCGCCCCCCATGACGAACGACCTGCGGTACACGCCGGACTACAAGCCCCTCCGGCTCAGGACGGGACTCGGCTACTCCGCCGAGGGCAGCTTCGCCGGCGCGGTCGAGATGTGCAACGGCCAGGGGGCGTGCCGCAAGGTCACGTCAGGCACGATGTGCCCGTCCTACATGGTCACACGGGACGAGGAGCATTCGACGCGGGGACGGGCCAACGCCCTGCGCGCGGCGCTCTCCGGCGCGCTGCCGGTCGACTCCCTAACCAGCCGCCGCCTGTACGACGTGCTGGACCTCTGCCTCGAGTGCAAGGGATGCAAGGCCGAGTGCCCGTCGAACGTGGACATGGCCAAGCTCAAGTACGAGTTCCTCGACCGCTACCACAAGGCGAACGGCTTCCCACTGCGCAACCGCATCTTCGGCAGCATCGCCTCCCTGGGCAGGGCCGGCTCGTTCATGGCGCCCCTGTCCAACTGGCTCATGGAATCCGAGGGCGGCAAGGACCTCCTCGACCGTTACGCCGGCATCGACAGGAGGCGCACGCTCCCGTCGTTCGCGTCCCAGACCTTCGAGCAGTGGTTCCGCGCCCGCAACGGACACGACACGGCCGCAGGGGCGGATGTCGAACACGCCCGACCCCGTGGCACAGTGGTCCTGCTCCCCGACACCTTCACCAACTACAACCACCCCGAGCTGGGCCGCGCCGCCGTCAAGGTGCTGGAGCGGCTGGGCTACTCGGTCGTAGTCCCAAGCATGGCCTGCTGCGGCCGCCCCATGCTGTCGGCGGGCATGATCGACCGAGCCCGGGCCAGCGCCGCCGCCAACGTCGACGCGCTCCACTCATACGTGGCGCAGGGAGCCAGGGTAGTCGGCCTGGAGCCGAGCTGCCTCCTCACCTTCCGCGACGAGTACCGCGACCTGCTGGAGGACGACGCCCGTGTGCCGGCGATTGCGGACGCGGCAGTATTGATCGAAGAGCTGGTCGCCGAGGCGATTGCCGACGGCGCCGAGCTACAGCCCTCGGGGGAGCCCGGCAAGGTGTTGTTCCACGGCCACTGCCACCAGAAGGCCCTGGTCGGTACGGGCCCGGCCATGGATGTGCTCCGCTCGATACCGGGGTGCGACGCCGAGGAGATAGAGTCGGGCTGCTGCGGCATGGCGGGCTCGTTCGGCATGGAGACTGAGCACTACGACATCTCCATGAGCATCGGCGAGCAGGGCCTGTTCGGCCCGATCCGCGCGGCAGGCGACGGTGTGACGGTCGTGAGCGAGGGCGTCTCCTGCCGGCAGCAGATAGCCGACGGCACCGGCACCAACGCCAAGCACCTGGTCGAGGTCCTGGCCGACGCCATCTAGGTACGTTCGCCCTGAGCTTGTCGAAGGGCAGTGCTCAGCGAGGCATTGGGCATTTGGGGAAGCCTCTAACCCGCCTCAGGTTCCCCGTAGACGCCCCTGTACGACGGCGGGAGCAGCTCCGCCACCCGCCGCATGATCATGTCGGCCATGGACTCCACAACGGCCGCACTGGGCTTGCCCTCGATCACCGGCAGCGTGAACGGCCTGCCGATGGTGACCGTGATCCGTCCGGTCGGGTTGAACACCCGCAGCCAAGTCCCGAGCCGCTCCGTGCCGGTTATCCCGACGGGCAGGATCGTCGCCTGCGTCGTCAGGGCGAGCCGCACGACACCCGGGCGCCCCCGCCTCATCCCATCGTGGCTGCGTGTCCCCTCCGGGAAGACGGCGATGACCTGGTCCCTCCGAAGCTGGTCGAGCGCCCAGCGGTGCGCCGCAATGTCGATGCCGGTCCGCTTCAGCGGGAATGCGCCGTACTCCCGCAGGAACCAGCTCGCAATTGCCGGGCCCTTGAAGATGCTGTCCTTGGCCAGGAAGCGGATCCGCCTGGGGATGCTGGGCGACAGCAGCGGAGGGTCGAAGTTGCTCTGGTGGTTCGCCACCACGATCAGCGGGCCAATCGACGGCACGTTCTCCCGCCCGGTGACCTTCCAGTCGGCAAACGCGTGGAGCGTCCCCTTCTGCGCAACGGTGCAGGCGTGGTATAGAAGGTCCATCAGCCGCGCATGTACCCCCTCTCCCTCGACGGGAGAGTGCTGGGGTGAAGGTGAGAACCGCGCATGTACCCCCTCTCCCTCGACGGGAGAGGGCTGGGGTGAGGGTGAGGACTGCGGATGTGCTCGTCTGTCCTGTTCAATGAACTGCCCGCGTCAGGCCGCCGCATCCGACCGGCGAGTGCGTCTGCCGTTCAACATCGTACCTACCGGAGTATAGCGAACGCCAAGCTGGTACACCACCAGCAGGACGGCCGTCACGGCGACGTTGAGCAGCACGAACTTCAGGTGGGAGCCGATTCGCCAGGGGGCGATCAGCTCGAACCCCACGACTATCAACGGCAGGTGCCACAGGTAGAGCCAGTACGAGGCGTCGGACAGGTAGCGCACCCAGAATCTTTCTCTTGAGGCTATGAGGCGGAACAGGCCCATCAGCCCGAAGCACATCAGCCACGCGAAGGCAGCCTGGAGCGCCCCCGCCGCTGGCTTCGCCCACTCTGCCTTGCTTTCGAAGAGCAGGTCCAGCCCGCCGAAGAAGACCACCGTCAGCGCGGGCAGGAGCGCAAGCGTCCACCATCCGCTGGTCTGGATGCGGCGCTGGTACATGAACGCGCCGAAGACGAAGAACAGCGCGTAGTACCCCAGCACGACCGGGTCCGGTATCAGCTTGTCCGACGTATCGGGGCCGAAGGTGGGCTCATGGATGAGCAGCTGCGGCAACAGGGTCAGCGGAATCGCCAGCCACCACACAGCAGGATGGCTGAACTTCACGCCCAGCTTCGCCGCGAGCATGAAACCGCCGCACAGCCACAGGATGAACCACAGGAACCAGAGATGGCTCCACGTGCTCAGCCATATGAACGGCCACCAGGTAATCGAGTATCCCACCTCATCCAGGGCGTCGAAGGCCCATATGAACACCGTGGTCGTGGCCGGGATCACGGTGAACGCGCCGATGGCCAGGGGCAGGCCTATCCGCTTGAGGCGCTGCTCCGCCAGCCTCCGGAGCCCCCTCTTCTGCCAAAGCAGTGCGGTAAAGAAGCCGCTGAGCAGGAAGAACACGGGCATCCTGAACCCGTGGATGGCGAAGAACAGGAGCGTGTATATGCCCGAGACCTCGGCCGGGTAGCCCTCGGCAGACGCCTTCGACCATGCGTCCGGCATGAAGAACAGGGCCGTGTGGAGGACTATGCCCAGCAGCATGGCGAAGGCGCGCAGGGCGTCCAGATCGTGGAATCGGGGGCTGGCAGGCCTCTCCTCGCCGGGCCCAGCTTCGACGGCCGCCTGGCCCGGTCCGGCGTTCAAGTTCGGGCCGGGCCTGCCAGCCCGACTATACGCCGGGCGATCTCGTCCACGTCCAGGCCGTCCGTATGTATCACGACGGCGTCCTCCGCCGGCTTGAGGGGCGAGTCCTCGCGCCCGGAGTCGATGGCGTCACGCCGCTCCAGGGCCAGCCGGGTCCGTTCGAGGTCAGCCGCCGGGTCCTCCAGCGTCCTGCGCCTGGCCCGCTCCTCGATGGACGCAGTCAGGAACACCTTGACCGGCGAATCGCGGAGCACCACTGTGCCAATATCACGCCCGGCCATCACCACCGGAGTCTCCTCGGCAATCGCTCTCTGCTGCTCGACCAGCGTCCGCCTTACGGCTGGGACCTTCGACACCGCCGAGACGTTACGGTCGATCTCGGGCGTGCGCAGCTCGCCGGTGACGTTCTCGCCGTCCGCCCACAGCCGGAACACGCCGTCGTCATCCGCCACGAGCCGCATAGACATGCCGGCGGCCAGGTCCGCCAGCGCGCTCTCGTCGCCCACGTCGATCCCAAGCCGCAATGCGCTGCGGGTGACCGCGCGGTACATGGCGCCGGTATCGAGGAACGGCCAGCCCAGCAGCTCGGCCACGGCCCTGCCCACGGCCGTCTTACCCGACGCGACCGGGCCATCGATAGCTATGGCCATAGCTGAATCCAGGGGCCTCAACTTAGCGGCGTCGGAAGTCGGCGGCTGACGTATGGGGCATCATGCGGGCCGATAGCGCCGGACCTCGATCTCATCGGCACGGGCACGCATTTGGGAAGCGTCGTACCAGGCCTGCATACGCAGCAACATATCCATGCTCACGTCGAAGGCCTTCTCCTCCCTAAGTGCCATCTCCGCCGACAGAGCCGCGTTTCCGTTCAGCAGGTCCGAGAGTGTCGCCCACCGGACCCCCAGTATCTCGGCCGCTTTCGTCACGCTCAGGCCGAGCTCTTCGATGACCTCCGTGCGGATGAAGTCGCCCGGGTGCGAAGGGGACATATTCACTTCCATGCCGATGTTACTCATCAGTGGTAGTCCTCTGATTCAGATTCAAATGTACGGCAACACATTAAGTTGTGCAATGACGGGCCGTTGACTCACTGTTCAGAGTTGATGATACATGGAGAGCTTTGAATAACCTCCTACGAGAGCCCATACAAAGCACTGTAGGCATTGCGTTCATGGCTGAGCCCCGCCCCTGGATTCCGGCTTTCGCCGGAATGACGGAGTTATACAAGGGTCTCCTCGGGGGGAAGAGGCCGAGCCGCCTCCCCTCAACTCTGAACACATACCGTTGACAGGCCCGCGAGCGGCCCTAAAATTGAGGGATCCCCCGCGAGTCCAGGTGCTGTCATGATTCAGAAGTTCGGTCACCTCTATGCCGGCTACGTCGATCTCGAGGATATCGGGCTCGGCGGGACGGCCGTGAACGACCGCTGGCTGCCCGACGAGCACCTGGCGACGGTGTTCGACAAGGCCGAGTCCATAGCGCGGACCATGGACGAGGGCGGGTTCGACGTGTTCTGGCTGGCCGAGCACCACTTCCAGCGCGAGGGGTACGAGTGCATCCCGAACATACTCATGCTCGCCCTACACCTCGCGCACCGGACCGAGCGGCTGAAGTTCGGCTGCGGCTTCAACATCACCCCCATGTGGCACCCGCTGAGGCTGGCGGAGGACTACGCGACCGTCGACATCCTGACGGGCGGCCGCGTGCTGTTCGGCATCGGGCGCGGCTACCACACCCGCGAGGTGGAGGTCTTCGGCGCGCCCATGACGGACGGCGACGCCAACCGCGCCCTGTTCGAGGAGCAGGTCGAGGTCCTATTCAAGGCGTTCCACGAGCCCGCCTTCTCCCACCACGGCGAGCACTACGACATCCCGCCGAGGGTCCCCTACCGCGGCTACGAGCTCGAGGACATTACGCTGGTCCCGAGGCCTGCGAACCTGCCGGTAGAGTGCTGGCAGCCCATCGTCAGCGGCTCGCCCAGGGGGCTCGACCTCATGGCGAAGCACGGCATCAAGGGCGTGATCGGCGGCGGCGCGGCCCAGGGAGGCGCGAGCGACGCCCTCGTCCACACGTGGCGCGACACCCTGGCCCGTGCAGGACGCGACGTGGAGCTCGGCTCAGACCTGGCGATCAGCCTGTCGACCCACATCGCCGACACCGAGGAGAAGGCGATAGCCGAGGCCACGCCCTTCTTCGAGGAGCACCTGAAGATGTTCGCGCCCCTCGGGTTCGTGCGCAACGTCATGGACGAGCAGATCGCCGCCCTCGCCGACCCAACAACGGCAAGCGGAGCCGGCCTGCCGACCCTGCGTGACGCCATCGACGCCGGCTCGTGGCTGTGCGGGCCGCCCGAGCTGATTACCGAGCGGCTCATGGACGTGCAGGAGCGCTACCCCGGCCTGGAGATGGTCAACGTCGGCCCCGTCGTCAGCACGCCGGAGAGCGTGGTCGTAGAGCAGCTATCATGGTTCGCCGCCGACGTAATGCCCGCCTTCCGAACGCCAAGCTAGTCCATTTCCTCGCCGCGGAACAACATGCGTGTGCGGCCCAGCCTCCTCCCCGAGGGGCCCATACACTGCATTGGCAAGCATTGCCTTCATAGCTGAGCCCCGCCCCCCTGGGTTCCGGCCTGCGCCGGAACGACGGAATGCGCAGCGTTCCCCCTCATGCCTTCGGCAGGCTCCGCCTTCTCCGCGAGGGGAGAAGGGGCCCGACCCCAGGGCCTGCGCCGGCCCTATGCAAGGCGGGGGCGGCCCTACCCGTCACCCACGTTCGACCAGGAACAGCTGCTCGGTCACGTGTATCGGCCGGTTGTCGAAATTCCGGCTCCCCCTGAACGCGTTGTACCGCGTCTCCAGCACGTCGACCGCTCCCATCCCGTCCAGCATCTCGCGCATCTCATCCGTCGAGATGAAACCCTCGTTGTTGAAGGACACGAGCAGGAAGGGCGCATCGACCGTCTCCAGCAGGTCCTTCAGCAGCGGCAGCGACCTCGCGCGCACGTTGTACGCGGAGCGCTGCCAGTCGGGGGGAATCCCGGATACGCGGCTTACGCGCTCAGGACGCTCGTAGCGCACCAGCAGGTCCAGCATGAAGTAGTTCGACCCGTAGGGGTGCTGGTTGTATGGCGGATCGACATACACCAGGTCTAGCGCCTTCAGCCGCCGCGCGACGGAGTTCGCGTCCTCCTGCAGCACCACGCACTCGCACTCGAACCTGCTCAGCACCGGCACGTCCAGCCTGATCTCGCCCATGATCCGCACCAGCGCGTCGGCCCCGCTGCCCCCGAACCTCCCCACACCCGTCTCGCGGTCCTTGTAGAAGCCCTTGAAGACGCCCGCCGTGTTCGCGTGGACCGACGCCCGGCTCAACAGCGGCCCCAGGAGCATGTCCCGCATATCGGACGGCAGCGTGTCGATCAGCCGGCGGTAGTTGTCGAGCCGCCGCGCGTTCCTCCTCGTATAGAAGACGCGGTCGTCCCTAGTGATGCGCGACTCGTCCCTCGGGGCGTACAGCTCCTCGATGAACCCGCGCGGCAGCGGCTCCGTATCGACCCTGGCGTTCAGGTCCGCGACGACCCGCGTTAGCTCGGCAAGATCGACGGTGCTCCGGTTCCTGAGGTAGCAGCGCCCTGTGACCGCGGCATAGCCCTGGAGATCGTTGCTAATCAGCAGCTCGGCATGGGCCTTGAAGTAGCGCGAGACCACGCCCGACCCGCTGAAGGCGTCGAGTATCCGGAGCCTGTCCCTGCCAAGGCGCCGCTTCACCTCTTTGACCGCGCCGCCGATCTGCCGGAGAAGGGCCCGCTTGTTCCCGATGTAGGTGATGAGCTGGCGGGACAGGTACTCAGGATTCTCTTCACCTGTGTAGCCTTCCAGCGGAGGCGCTTGGGCGCCGATGGCGGTCCCTTCGTCTGGCATGAGTATGGGTTGGTCTATTCGGATGTTGGGGTAGGGCTCGGAGGTGCCCCCGGGATGGTCAGCCTCCCGATGGGTGACCACTCTGAAACTCCTGTCGTATACCTGCCCCGAACTCTAGACTCGTATGTGGTGCCCGGTTCCGCGGATATCAGTTGAAGCTCATGTGATGTCTCGAGATTAATCACAGTCTCAAATCCTGCCCCGTCTATCTTTCGAATCGTCAACTCCCATGTTATGAATTCGCCGCAATTCGGACAAGGAGCCTTCCACGTGATGGAGAGGACATCCCTGTTGATCTGCGCGAGGACAGGCGCTTCCAGCGGCAACGTGTGCGGCTCCGGAGTCGGCACTGCAGTTGGCGGCCTCGGCACCGCCTTCACCTTGAATCGAACGACCGCCTCCGTCGACGCGCCATCTGAGTTAGTTGCAGTCAGCCTTATCTCTATAGTCCAGCTCTCGTACTGAGCGGGCGGAGCGTACCAGACCGTATTCAGACTGTCCGGAGACGTAAACCTTCCAGGCCCCGACCACCGGACTGTCTCAAAGTTCGAACCCTCAGCTCGCAGGATTAGCTCTTCCAGCCCCTCAACCTCTCCGCCCTTCGTGGTAATGACAATCACTGGCGGAGGCGCGTGCACAGTCAACTGCACTACAGCCAGTTGAGCGTGAGTCGAGGAATCCAGCAGGGCTACCTCGGCCTCCCCGGGTAGACAACCCCGAATGATGACGGTCATTGGCTGTGAGAACTCGATAGAGGTGGTATTGCCGCAGGCATCCACCCCAACATGATCAGTCACTTTCAGGTAGTACCACTTCACTGACCGCAATTCCCTCACGGTCACTCTAACCGACTCACCTACGGTCAGCGCAGAGGCAGACACCTCCAACTCTCCACCAGGCAGAGGGGTCGGCGTAAATGTGGGGGTCGGCGCGGCCGTGGGAGTGTGAGTTGGCGTGGCTGTAGGTGTGCTCGTCGGAGCAGGCGTGCTTGTAGGAATCGGAGTGCTCGTAGGTGTGACGGTAGGCGTTGGCGTGATCGTAGGTACGGGCGCCGGTGTTCGTGTCGGCAGAGGCGTCGGTGGCGGAGTAGCCGTGGGAGTGTAAGTCGGTGTGTTCGTGGGTACCGGTGTCGGGGTTCGTGTTGGGAAGGGTGTCGGTGTGGGCGTCGGCGTAGGCGTCACAGTGGCCGCAGGAGTGTGAGTTGGCGTCGGTGCTGCTATAGCCTCGAAGGGCTCCCACGCCTGCGTCTGTTCATTCCACCTATGGTCATAGACCGACCCGTCTTTCTGGAAGATGGGGGGCTTTGGTGGGATAGTTGGTGTATGAGCCACGGAGATTGCCGTAGGTAGAGCAGTCGGTCTTGGGGTCGCTGTGGGCCTGGGAGTGGCAGCCTGAGTAATCGTGGGAGTCGGGGCAGGCGTGTCGGTGGGCGACGGTATCGGCGTCGGCGTTGGCGACGTGCCGAACAGGTCCTCCAACCCGGGTATGTCGTCGATCACGATCACGATTGCGGCAAGAGATATCGTGAGGATTGCCGAAGTGATTGCAGCCCTCGCGAACGCTCGTGTGTCCCTCACGAGGCCGATGATCCCCCCGACTATGGCTAGGCCTGCGCCGAGGACGACCACCCATTCCCACACGGCGCTCGCTATGAGAACGGCTATGCCGGCTGCGAAAATGGCAGCCCCGACCACCGGAACTCGCCGATCCCTCCTCATCCAGTACCACCAGACGAGGAGCACGATGCTGCCAGCGCCTACCAGGAGCCATCCCACCAGGGTCGTCTGAACGAGCCATCCGGCGAACATGATGCCGATGCCAGCCAGCATCAACCTGAGCCACGTTTCAGACAGCGGGATCAGGGCCAACCAGTCGGTCGGCGGTGTTCGCGGCGGCGGCGGTGGTGGCGGTGGCGCTGGCTTTGGCGGCGGTGTTGGTGGTGGCGGCGGCGTTGGCGGCGGTGTTGGCTTTGGCGGCGGCGTTGGCGGTGTTGGCTTTGGTGGCGGAGCCGGGCTGGGTGGGACACCTTGCAGGACGGTCTCCAGGTCCGGCACGTCCCTCACGGGGAGCGCGCAGCACTCCTCCAGGCGCTCCGCCAGCTTCGCCACGGCCTGATCCGAGGACTTTTTCAGCAGGTCGAAGAGGGGTGATTTCCCGGGGTCGTCGTAGTCGTCCCTGGTGAATATCAGGTTGTCGTCGTTGTAGTAGTCGTTCCACAGGCCGGGGTCTGAGGCTAAGGCGAGCAGGCTGATGTAGACGACCAGGGAAGGAAAGTTGTCAACGTAGTCGCCGTAATCTTCCGCTGTCCTGAGGGGATGCTGGAAATTCTTGTGTCCCAGCTCGGGGCTACGCTCCCCGCGGAACTGGGGCAGGAATATTCCGTCGTAGTCCACCAGACGGATGCCCCCATCCCCCTGCACCATGACGTTGCCGTGCTGCAGGTCGTTGTGGGCGATGCGCAGTCCGCGGAGACTGGCGGCCGGACCTCCGCGCCACTGGGCGGCCAGGCGACGCAGCATGCCGGGGTCGTCGAGCCTGGAGCCCACGAAACTGCTCAGCGACTCGCCTTCCACCCAGTCCATCTTGACGATGGGATACCAGTCGCCCCTGATGTTGATACCGCGCTCCACGTACTCGAAGTGTACGAAGGACGGAGGAAGGACGCTGATCAGGTATTCGCTTAGCTGGTTGTAGCGGGTCTGCTGGTCCTTCACCTCGCGGGTGAAGCAGCGTACCGCGTAGTTGCGACCGCCTACAGATACCTGGTAGACGCAGGCGAATGCGCCGGAGTAGACCAGGGGTGTCCCGCGCGGGTTGACTGCCACCTCACCGGCTTCGAGGTCGGTGCCCTTGAAGCACAGCCCGGGATTCTGGATCGCCTCGCTATAGTCGGTTATCCCGGGCCATGGCACGGCTTCGCATCACCTCACGGCGCTAGACGACCTCTATCATGACCACCGTGGTGTCGTCGTTCCGCATAAGCCCGCCGCGCCGCTGCTCCCCGACCCAGGTCTCCCATCCCGGCGAGTCCAGCGCCAGGAGCGCCTCCCAGGGCTTTTGTCCAGCGGCGTCCTTGGCGAGGAGCCAGCAAGCCAGGGCATCGGTGGCCAGGATGAGCAGATCCCCCGGGGCGCACTCTCCACTGCACCGGCGGACGCCTTCCCACAACCCTGCTGCGTTGGCGGGAATGCTGCATATCAGTGCAGGGTTGTTGTCGAACTCGGCGGCGTCTTTCAGTGGGAAAGAGAGCCACAGACAGTCATCGCGGACCACGAAGAGACAGCTATCCCCCACGGCCAGCGCCTGCCACGAGAGCCGCTGGGAGTCGTCCGGCGCTGACCCGACAGCCAGGCCCAGCATGGTCGCAAAGGCCCCGGCCTGTGCTTTCGCCTCTCCGTGCCAGGGAATGCGGTCCCACGGAACGCCGTCCCGCCACTCCTCTTGCGCCGGGGCCAGCCAGTCGGGCAGGGAATCCCCGGTCAGGCCGGATATGTCGGGAGGGCGGTCGACGAAGGCATCCGTGAGGATGTTCGCCCACTCCCGGGCAAAGGCAGACTCGCTGGCGCCATCGGAAACGGATATCCTTGCGGTGCGACGCCCGGACACGCCCACGTGTTGCGGATACACCACCCGCTCGGCGTCTTCATACTCCTCCGGCCGGTTACCTGCCTTGGGAAGCCGGAACCTCCTGGGAGGTCGAAGGCGCATGTCTAACGCAGGTCCGAAGCGGCGCGCGTGCCGATGTCGAGGAACTGCACGAGGGACACCATGTCGGCGTTGTAGACATATCCCCGAGAACCCTGGGTCACCGGCAGCCCCATTCCGGAGGCTATCTCCACGACCGAGTCGGGGAATACTGAAGACATGCGGAACATCTGTCTCGCATACTCGTCCATGCTTACCTCGCTCTCGTCGGACGGGTACTCGGACGGAGCAGCGGACATCTCAGAAAGATGCACGTTGTAGACAAGAACATTGCCGTCGTTGGTTTCCAGCTCCATTATGCTCTGGGACCACGCCACCGGGTCCCCATCGCCGGCCTCGCCGTCGGTGATGTTGATCAGCATGGGCGGGTATGAGTCCTGGTGCTGGGCCGTCCACTCCGAGAGCGCTGCGGATGCAGCGGTCAGAGCTGCGCACATGGGCGTACCATAACCGGCTTTGGGACGGAGCCACACGGGGAACTTCCTTGTAACTTCCACTATGCCGCCAGCGCCATCGGACTCCTTCACCTGCATTTCCTCCACCTCTGCGGCGTCCACCACTTCGCTGATGGACAGGAAGGGCTGCTCGGGAGTTGTCCCGGGAAGGGGTGTCTCCAACTGCGCATTTCCCGCGTTGTCGGTGGTGTACGTGATGATGCCGACGTCGAAGTAGTCGCGAATGTCCATGCCCTGGGAACAGCGTTGGGAAATGGCATCGAGTACACGGTTTAGGGCCTTGGCCGCTCCGTCCATCTTTGTTTCATTGGGATCTCCGCCGAGCGGTTCTTTCATGGAGCCTGACTTGTCCACCAGGAAGAGGAAGCAACCCGGGTTGACTCGGCTTATGTCCGCTGTATAGGTCATAAACGCATCTCCTTTGCACTCTGGCGATGGTGAACTCGCTCCACGCGGTTGAATGGATGCTATCACAGACAAGATGTGTGGTTACGTTGTGTTTCTTCGATGGCCGTCGTTATCTCCTGTGCAGCGTAAGGGCGTGTCGCTCAATCAATCAGCGTAGGGCCGAAGCGGCGCGGGTGCCTATGTCCAGGAACCGCACAAGGGCCACCATATCGGCGTTGTAAACGTATCCACGAGAGCCTTTGGTGACCGGCAGCTCCATGCTGCGGGCCAGGTCCACCACCGGGGCGGGAAACTCCGAGGACATGCGGAACATTCTCGCCGCATACTCATCCTGGGGCAGGCCGCTGTCCTCGGCCAGGTACTGGACAGGCGCGGCGGACATCTCGGAGAGGTGCGCGTTGTAGAGCAGCGCGTTGCCGTCAATGGTCCCCAATGCCATGACCTCCTGGGCCACGGGCTCCGGGTTTCCATCGGTGGCGTCGCCGTCGGATATGTTGATCACCATGGGCGGGTAGGAGTCCGGGTGCTGGGAAGTCCAGCCCTGGATGGCCTTCGAGGCGGTGGACATCACCCCGCACATGGGCGTTTCGAAGCTGGCAGTTGGCCTGAGCCACACCGGTACCTTTCGGGTACCTTCCACGACTCCCCCTGCTCCGTCGGGCTCCTTGACCTGCCTCTCCTCCACCTCCGCAACCTCAGCTACCTGGCTAATCGGCAGAAACGGCTGTTCAAGACTGGTGCCGGGGAGAACGCTGACCACGATGCTTTCATACAAGTTATCCTTGTCCAGCTGGTCGTGCGGTAGTTGGTGCCACACTTCGTTCTCGTCCATGTAGCTGTACACTTGCTCCGGATCATAAGCTACTTTCCGGCCATGGCCATAACCCAGAATTCCTATGTCGAAGTAGTCGCGAACGTCCATGCCCTGGGAGCAGCGTTGGGAGATGGCGTTGATTATCTTGTTTACTGCGTCGGCCGCGCCATCCATCTTCCGCAGGCCGGGCTGTCCGGCCAGCGCTCCCGACATCGAAGCCGACTGGTCGATGAGGAAGAGGAAGCAACCGGGGTTGTCCCGGCTAATGTCCGCCGTGTAGGCCATGAGGCATCTTCTTTGCTATTGTTTCCCCTGTCCATTGCTGTAATTCTTACTCGTCGTCGCTACTCAGCACATCCCTATAGCTTGTACGAGAAGCAGGGGGCGCTGAGGGCTTTACATCTCGTTCAACGGTGGTCCTGGTGGTAGAGGAAGGAGGGGGCGCAACCTGCTGCCGAACGGCCACCTCTTTTTCTACCTCCTTCCCGTGGTGGACAAGGCTCAAGAATGACGCAAGCCATGTCACCGCCAGTGCCACTATGATTGCCAGCACAGAGACCATGTCTGCTTGACCGGAATCACAGGTTCTCAATGTTCCCCCACCCGCCAAGACCCATTCGTTTTCGCAATTCACTACCAAACCATAAAGAATGATGTATGCGAAAACGCCGAGTATCAGAGCCCCCAATGCGATCAGGGAGGATAGTACGATTTGCCTAGTAGCACTGGACTTCGGCATCGGATGGCCTACTCCTTACCTGGACTCAGGTGCGTTTGGATGGTCGCTCGTGTGGGGATTATATATCAAATATACCATGGTTTCGACTGCCAGTATCTCACGATGCTAAGGCAGCCCGAACTCACCGGTGCCGCGGGGCTGTTCGAACGGGTGCTGTGGGGTTATTCGAAGGCTGCGGCGTCGGTGTCCTGGGGCACGAATCCCAGGACCTTGCGGGCGTGTTCCAGGTCGCGGTAGCCGTAGCGGTTGTTGGAGGTTGCGAAGACGATCTCGTACTCCAGATCGTTGGGCGCGTCGATGGCCCGGCGCAGGATGTCGGCTACGTCCCGGTGGCTAAGGTATGTGGCGCTCGGCCTGGCGGTGTCCGGGTGGTCCCTGTCTCCGACCGAGCCTATGCGGATGCAGATGACGGACAGGCCGTAGGCGTCCGCGTAGTGACGGCCGACGGCCTCGCCCCAGACCTTGGACGCGCCGTACAGGCCTCGCGGTCGGATCATCTCCTTTGTGACCATAGGCCAGCCGTCGGCCAGCTCCTCGTGGCGCCCGTCGCGGATGGCGTCGTAGGGCGGGAAGTCCTCCCATGACTTGATCGTCGCGCCCGACGACGCGAACACGACCCTCGGCACGCCGGCGAGCCTCGCCGCCTCGTACACGTTGCGCACGCCGACGATGTTGGCCGCGACCAGGGAGTCGAGCGGCTCCTCGCCCAGGTGCGCCGCAAGGTGGACTACGACGTCCCTGCCCTCGAACGCCGGGGCTATCGCGTCCAGGTCCGATATGTCGGCCTGGAAGCACTCCACGCCGTCGACCGGCCTGCGGTTCAGAGCGGCCAACTCGTAGCCGCCGCGCTCCTCCAGGTGCGCCCGGAGGAGCCCGCCAATCAACCCGCTCATGCCGGTTATCAGCACCCTCTTCATCTACCGCCTCCACGTACAAAGTACAGCCGCTCATCCGAAACGACCCTGTGCAAGCTGACCCCACGCCCCCCTGGGTTCCTGCCTTCGCAGGAACGACGGTCGTTCAGTGTTCGCCCCTCTTGAGAAGGCTACCTCATGCGGGGCGAGTGGCCTGCCCCGCTGGCAATCGGCTCGTTCAGGTAGACGTCGCCATTGCGTATCTTGATGTTGAATCCGCAGGTCGGGTTGCTGCACACCCACGCCTTGTAATGTACAGGCGCACCCTGTCCCCCAAAGTCAGACAGCGGCAGCAGGTTCCCAGTATCACATCTGCGGCACCCCGGCCAGCTACCGTTGCACATCTAGCACCTCCATGCCCCTCACTTGCAACCTGTGCGAAATACGGCGCGCAGTATACCATTAACTGAGACTCTCCGCTAACAGCACCGTTGCAAGCCGCACATATCTGGCCCCGCCTCGCCCCAGGATGCTCTGCACCAGCGACACCGAGCGCACCGGGATGCGCATCCCTGCGAGGGTCCCGGCCGATTCGAGAGCGTCCAGAGACGCGCGTCTCGCACCTGCCGGCATCCTGCGGTCGAGCCGGGCAAGTGTCAGGTGGGGGTGGAACGGCCTCGTCTCGGTCGCAAAACCCAGCGCCGCCAGCGCCGCGTCAACTTCTGCCTGCAGCCGCATCAAAGGCTCGAGCCGCCCCTCGATTCCCGCCCACAGCACCTGTGGCCTGCGACTGTTCGGAAACGCCCCGAAGCCGCCGGTCGAGACCTCGAACTGCCGGTGTTCGGCTACCGCTTCCGACACCGCGTTTCCTATCTCGTCGACCCTGGTCTCGGGCACATCGCCGAGGAACTTCAAGGTGAGATGGATGCCGTCGGGTCGAACGGCGCGCAGCCCGTCGATGCGGGCGTCCCGGAGGCTTTGCGCCACCGCGCCCAGCGCCCGCTCCACGTCCTCAGGCAAGTCTACGGCCACGAAGACCCTGACCATGCGGTTGGCTCCTCCACGAGCGACGGGGCTTAGATTCCTCACTTCGCTGTGTTACGTTCGGAATGACGGTTTGGCTGTGTTACGTTCGGAGTGACGGTTTGGCGTGGGCCGGGGAGGGCGGGTTTCAAACCCGCCCCTACAGGTTCATGCCGGCCTGCCAGGTTCATGCCAGCCTGCCAGGTTCATGCCAGCCCGCCAGGTTCATGCCGGCCTGCCAGGTTCATGCCGGCCTGCCAGGTTCATGCCAGCCCGCCAGGTTCATGGCGGCCTGCGAGATTTGCCGAGGCCGTGGCACGATGCAATAATTGATTCTAGCGACTGTACGCCTGCACGCAAGGGTAGTGGCTGACGACATAAACTGTACGCCTGCAGACGAGGCTCATGGCTGACAATATCATCGGCATGGACGACATGATGGCGATATACGAGGTCACCGACCTTTTCGGGATCGACCGCGAGTCGATCAGCGTCCCGCTGGACAAACAGGGCATGGGCGGAGCGGAGACGCTGGCCGACGGGACCCTGGAGATCCACGCGCCCGCCGAGACTCCGACCCGCGACTGGCTGCCAACCCTCAGGCAGACCCTCGAGGGGCTGGGTTACGAATCGGCGGACGACGAAGAATGGGACTCATAGATCGATGAAGTGGAGCTCGGCCGTTTCCCAGGAGCCTACGCTGGAGGACGCTGTCGTCGAGTGCGCGGAGGATGTGTACAGCGACGCCGACCTCACCATGGCATTCGTATCGGCCCACCACGCCGCCGGCCACGAACGCCTCCCGGGCCTGGTGGAGCGACGCCTCGGTGCGGCGCCGACCATCGGCTGCTCGGCCGCGGGGGTCATCGGCGCGGGCCGTGAGATCGAGAACAGCCCCGGCCTGGCCATCACGACCGCGCTGCTACCGGGCGCCGAGGCGGTCCCGTTCCACGTAGAGGACGAGGACATGCCCGACGGCGACGCCCCACCCGAAGCATGGGAAGAGCTGGTGGGTGTGCCCAGATCGTCAGAGCCCGGCTTCATCCTGCTCACCGACCCGTTCACCATCTCGGCCGAGCGCCTCGTCGAGGGCCTCGATTACGCCTTTCCCTCATCGGCGAAGGTCGGCGGCATGGCAAGCGGCGCCTCCGGGCCGGGCAAGAACGCCCTCTACGCGGGAAACGACGTCCACTCGTCGGGCGCGGTGGGCGTCGCACTCCACGGCAACATCACCTTCGACACCATAGTCGCCCAGGGTTGCAGGCCCATAGGCGAGCCGATGCAGGTGACGGCATGCGACCGCAACATCCTGCACGAGCTAGACGGCCAGAAGCCCCTCGAAGTCCTGGGCGCCGTGTTCCGCGGCCTCGGCGAGCGAGACCAGCAGCTCGCCCGGCACTCCCTCTTCCTCGGCGTCGTGATGGACCCGCTCAACGACGACCCCCAGCTGGGGGACTTCCTAATACGCAACCTCGTGGGGGCCGACCACAAGCAGGGGATCCTGGCAGTGTCGGAGCTGCTCCGGGAGGGGCAGACGGTCCAGTTCCACCTGAGGGACGCCGAGACGTCGGCGCTGGACCTGGGCTCGATGCTGTCCCGGTACGCTGCCGAGACGCCCCTCTACGAGGAGACCGGCGC
>DAOULA010000058.1:0-87309 GCA_034420735.1 Dehalococcoidia bacterium | reverse complement strand
CAGGCAGATTCCGACACGGGCTCGCGGCACCAATGACAATCGCCCTAGTTGTACCGCCCGGCGCGAACCCATTTTCATCCCCTTATGTGGCCTTCGCAAGGCCATAGTGATTCTGAGGAGCGCAGCGACGAAGAATCTACGAGCCTTGCGCACGCAGAGCCCTCCCCCGGCTAGATTCGTAGATTCCTCACTGCGTTCGGAATGACATTCGCGGCGAACCTTTCAAACTCATGGAGACTGAACAGTTGCCTCCACCAGTATGCCACTAGCCACTGGGAACGGGCCCTGATACACTCCGGCCACTATGGAAAGCAACCTGGCATTCGCTCCCGCTACTGAAGTGCGGCGGCTCATTGCCGACCGCGAGGTCTCGCCCGTCGAGCTGACGGGGATGTTCCTCGAACGCATCGATTCGCTCGACGACAAGCTCAACTCGTACCTGACCGTATCGGCCGACAGCGCCCTCGCTTCAGCGAGAGCGGCTGAGGACGCAGTCATGAAGGGCGAGGAGCTTGGCCCGCTCCACGGGGTCCCCATTTCCGTGAAGGACCTGGAGATGTCCGCCGGGATACGGACGACCGGCGGCTCGCTGCTGTTCGAGGACCGGGTTCCCGCGGTCGATTCGGCCGTCGTCGAGCGGGTGAGGGCATCGGGCGCGGTCATACTGGGCAAGACGAACACCCCGGAGTTCGGGCTTCTCGGACACACCCAGAACCGGCTGGGCGACCACTGCCGTAACCCCTGGAACACGGAGCGCACGACGGGCGGTTCCAGCGGTGGGGCCGGGGCGTCGGTCGTCGCCGGGCTCTGCACCCTGGCCACCGGGAGCGACGGAGGCGGCTCGATACGAATACCGGCGGCCCTTTGCGGCATATACGGCATCAAGCCGACCCAGGGCCGGGTGCCGCTCTACGCCGGGGTGTCGTCACCGCCATTCGCCAACCACTTCAGCCAGGCGGGCCCGATGACCCGCACGGTGCGGGACTCCGCCCTGCTGCTCCAGGTCCTGGCGGGCCATTACCCCAACGACGTCAACAGCCTCAGGGCCGCTCCCGGCGACTACATGGCCGCGGCGGACTCGGGCATCGAGGGCCTAAAAATTGCCTGGAGCCCGGACTACGGGTATGGGGCAGTCGAGCGGGATGTGGACTCTCGCTGCCGCGAGGCCGCCGGCGTCTTCGAGGACCTGGGTTGCACGGTGGACGAGGTGGACCTCGCTCTCGACTCGCCGATCGACGCCTTCTGGGACCTGTTCTGCTCCGTCTCGAACGCCCGATACGCGGCGATGGTCGGGGACAACAGCGACCTGCTAACCGACTACGGTCGCACCTGTATCGAGCACGGTGCGACCGTGAGCGGGCCCCAATACGCCAGGGCCCTGGGTACGCGCGCGGAGCTGATGGCGCGCTTCGGCAAGCTGCTGGACGAGTACGACCTGTTGCTGTCGCCCACCGTGTCGGCGGGCGCGTTCCCCGTGGGCGAGCCGCCTTCGGAGATCGACGGGAAGGCAGTGGACACGTTCAGCGGGTTCTTCCCGTTTACCTTCCCGATAAACATGATCGGCCATCCGGCCGCCAGCATCCCCTGCGGCTTCACCGGCGAGGACCTGCCCGTGGGTCTGCACATCGTCGGGCGCTGGGGTGACGAGGAGACGATCATCGCCGCGTCGGCCGCCTACGAGGAGGCCCGGCCCTGGGCCCACCTCAGGCCTCCGGTGTCGTAGGAGGCAGGCCGAGCGAGATTCCCATTTCGGGTCCACGGTAGACGGCGAGAGGAGGAGACTGATGACCAACTCACCGGACACCAGGCCGAATGTGCTCGTGCTGTTCTGCGACCAGCTGAGGCCCGACCTGCTCGGCTGCTACGGCGGGGACCTCGTGCGCACGCCGAACATCGACGCGCTGGCCGCCGACAGCACCGTGTTCGAAAACGGCTTCACGCCGACGGCCATCTGCTCCCCTGCCCGCGCGAGCCTGATGACCGGGCTGTACGCGCACAAGCACCACATGTTCAACAACTCGACGCAGCCGTACTCCTACTGCGAGCACCTGAGGCCGGACATGACGATGGTGCAGGACTGGGCGGCGGACGAGACGGACTACGAGACGGCGTACTACGGCAAGTGGCACATCGGCCCGCCGCAGGACCTGTTCGACTCGCGGTTCGAGCACGCGCACAGGCCGCCGTACGCCGGACGGACCCCGGCGTTCGCGACGGGCCACGGGCATCCCAATTCCAGGCTGGGGCCGCTGGTCCAGAGCTTCGGGGGCGGAAAAGCCGGCACGCTGGACATACCCATGGACGAGTTTCCGGACGTGATGGTAGCGAAGTACTCGACGGACTTCCTCCGGTCTCGCTCGGGCGAGCGGCCGTTCCTCCTCTACTCCTCCCTGCCCGGGCCACACTCGCCGTGGATGGTGCCCGAGGAGTGGGGTATACGATACGACCCCAAGGAGATCCCCGACTGGCCCAACAGGTACGACGACTTCGACGGCAAGCCCATCAACCAGAAGAAGCTGCGTATCAACGAGGACATCAGACAGGAGCAGGGCCGGGACGAGACGCTGAAGGACCTGCTTTCGGCGTGCTTCTCGTACCTGGAGCTGGTCGACGCGCAGGTCGGAGAGATCGTCGGCACGCTGAAGGAGCTGGGCCTCTACGACGACACGGCGATCATCCTCTCCGCCGACCACGGCGACATGGCGGGCTCCCACGGCTACCTGAGCAAGGGCGCGTACATGTACGACGAGATCTACCGCGTGCCGATGCTGTTCAAGCCGCCGGGCGGCACCGGCGTGAGGCGCTCCGGCCAGCCGGTCAACCTGATGGACGCGACGGCGACAGTGACGCATCTCATGGCCGGAGAAGAGGTGCGGAACATCGGCTCGGGCGAGATGGACGGCCGCTCGATGGTGGGGCTGGCCCAGGGCGAGACGGACTGGTACAAGGACGTTAACTACAGCGAGTACCATGGCGACTGGTACGGCCACTATTCGCAGCGGATGGTGACCGACGGGCGGTGGAAGCTGGTGTGGAACTTCGGCGACCTGAACGAGCTCTACGACCTCGACGAGGACCCGCACGAGCTGAGAAACCTCTACTACGAGCCTGCCTGCAGGGCGACCCGGGACAGCTACTGGGAGAAGCTGCTGGCCGAGGCCGAGCGGTTCGAGGACGGACAGGTCACCCACTGGAACAGGAACGACCGCGTAGTCCACATCAACGAGTACGGGCTGGCGACGGGACCGGTGTCGCTGGGGGACTGAGGGACCGGGAGAGGAGGCCGCGAGGATGACCGCTATCGACGGACGAACTACCAGGCCAAACGTGCTCGTGTTCTTCTGCGACCAGCTCAGGCCGGACCTGCTCGGCTGCTACGGCGGGGACATGGTGCGCACCCCGAACATGGACGCGCTGGCCGCTGACGGCACGCTGTTCGAGAACGGCTACACGCCCACGGCCATCTGCTCACCCGCCCGGGCCAGCATGATGACGGGGCTGTATGCCCACAAGCACCACATGTTCAACAACTCGACGCCGCGTTACTCGTACTGCCACCACCTGAGGCCGGACATGAGGATGGTGCAGGACTGGGCGGCGGACGAGACGGACTACGAGACGGCGTACTACGGCAAGTGGCACATCGGCCCGCCGCCGGACCTGTTCGCCTCGCGCTTCGAGCACGCCCACAGGCCGCCCTACCCCGGCCGCACGCCGCTGTTCGCAACTGGCCACGGGCACCCCGGTACGTCGCTGGGGCCGCTGGTCCAGAGCTTCGCGTTCGGGACGGCGGGCACGCTGGACGTGCCGATGGAGGAGTTCCCGGACGTGCAGGTAGCCAGGTACTCGACCGACTTCCTGAGGTCGCGCACGGGCGAGCGGCCGTTCCTGCTGTATGCGTCCCTGCCTGGGCCGCACGGACCGTGGATGGTGCCGGAGGAGTGGGGGATCCGCTACGACCCCAATGAGATTCCCGACTGGCCCAACAGGTACGACGACTACGACGGCAAGCCTATCAACCAGAAGAAGCTGCGTGCGGTGCAGGAGTTCGGCGTGCCCGAGGGCAAGGGCTCGGACCTGAAGAACGCCCTGGCGATCGGCTTTTCGTACCTGGAATTGGTGGACGCGCAGGTCGGCGAGGTGGTGAAGACGCTGAAGGAGCTTGGCCTGTACGACGACACGGCGATCATCCTGACCGCCGACCACGGGGACATGGCCGGCTCCCACGGCTTCGACAGCAAGAGCGCCTACATGTACGACGAGATCTACCGCGTGCCTATGCTGTTCAAGCCGCCGGGCGGCAGCAAGGTTGCGCGGGCGAGCCAGCCGGTCAACCTGATGGACGCGACCGCCACAGTCACGCATCTCATGGCCGGCGAGGAGGTCAGGGACATGGGATCGGGGGAGCTGCACGGGCGCTCGATGGTGGGGCTGACGCAGGGCGAGACCGACTGGTACAAGGACGTGAACTACAGCGAGTACCACGGCGACTGGAACGGCCACTACTCGCAGCGGATGGTGACGGACGGGCGCTGGAAGCTGGTATGGAACCTGTCAGACCTGTGCGAGCTGTACGACCTCCAGGAGGACCCGCACGAGCTGACCAACCTGTTCTACGATCCGGCCCACCGCGCGACGCGCGACGCGTATTTCGATAAGATGGTCGCGGAGGGCGAACGCTTCGACGACGGCCACCTGGCGCTGTTGTCGCCCGAGATCGAGAACAGGCTGGCGGACTCGATCGTCGGCCCGCTTAAGGGGATCGGGCGCTGAAGCTTTTCTTTCCCGGTCTCGAGCCTGGCGCTCAGACGGCCAGGCTGCCACTGTAATTCCATCAATTCAAGGTGACCAGTTGAACTCACTACGCCATTTGACGAGCACGTCCCAGATCGAGCGGGGGTGGCTCGAGTCCACCTTCCTGCCGCTCTGCGACCAATTGCGCGGGGGAGACTCCCAGACCGAATCGCTGAGGGGCAAGGCCATCTACTGCCTGTTCTACGAGCCCAGCTTCCTGACGCGGACGTCCTTCGAGCGGGCCGTGGAGATACTTGGCGGCACGGCGTACCACACGGAGGACGCGTCCCAGTTCTTTCCCATCAACACGCCGCGGTACGTCGACAACGTCATCGGTCTGCTGGCCAGCATGCGGATGGACCTGGTGGTGCTGCGGAGCAGCGAGCGCGGGGTGCTGGGTACGGCTGCGGGAGCGGATGCTCTGCCGATAATCAGCGGCGGCAGCGGGGACGACCACCCGACGCAGGCGCTTGCCGACGTGTACACGATTCACGACGAGCTTGGCGGAGTGGACGGGAGAAACGTCGCGGTAGTCGGAAGATTGGAGCACCGCAACGTGAGCGCCCTGCTCAGGGGACTGGCCCTGTTCGACGACGTGCGGGTGACGCTGATGCCGTTCAGCGGGCAGGCCAGCCCGGACGTGGTGGGCTACTGCGAGGAGCGGGGCGTGCGCTTCCAGGTCGTCGACGCGGCGGATACCGGGCCCCTGTCGGAGATGGACGCGATCTACCTGAACGGGCCGCGCACCCTCGCCCACGCGGAGCTTCTGAGGTCGCGGGGCGCGAACACGCTGCGGATCGACGAGGAGCTGATGTCGCGCCTGAAGGCGGACTGCATCATCCTCGACCCGATGCAGCGCAGCGGGGACTTCGACGTGCGGGTGCAGGACCCCCGGCTGGCCTTCTACCGCCAGGCGGGCAACGCGCTGACCGTGCGGATGGCGCTCCTGCTGCAGATGCTGGGCTAGGGCTCGCGTTTGGGAGCTACCTCAGCTTGCGGAGCACTGCCCTTCGACCCTTCGACGGGGCTCAGGACAGGCAGGCTCAGGGCGAACGTTCTTGTGTATGGGTCAGGGGGCGAGGCGGTGGGCGACTAGCAGGTCGTCTCTGCGCTCTACCGCCATGGCGAAGTCGAAGGCATCGACTCGCATGGCCCAGTCCAGGTCCTCCGGGTGGAAGTGCGGGCGGGACGGATCGGCGTACTTTTCGGCCTGGTCTCCAGCCAGCACGAGGGACCGGACGGCGTCGGGATCGGGGCTGCGGCCCTCCGCCAGGTTCCTGATGTACATGGCGCACTGCTCGTCCTCATCGGTGCGTTCGAGGGCATCGCCGCCCATCGCGACGATGGTCACGAGCTCCGGCGCCTCGCGTCGCAGGGCCCTGGCTGTGGCCCTGGCTACGACAAGGGAGGCGACGTAGGTCCTGTCGGCGTTCGTCGCGGCGGTGACACCCAGGGTGCCCGCGGACGTACGCTGGACGAGGGTCTTGCCGTCCACGTCGGCCTGCGACAACTCGAATGGGGAATTGCCGAAGTCGAAGCCGCCGGGCATCATGCCGCCGACCTCTCCCACGGCGATGTCCGCCAGGCCCCGGTCGCGCAGGGCCAGGGCCTCGTCGACTTCCGCGACCAGGAGTATCTCCTTCACGCCTCGGGAGAATGCGACGGCGGCCGTCGTGAATGCCCTGAAGACGTCGAGGACTACGACTGTGCCGCGGGCGTTCCGTGCGCCGCCCTCGAGGCTGTCGATAAGTACCCGCATTACTGCGAGCGGGCCTCCACGTCGGCCAGGGCCTCGAGGACCTTGACGTAGCCCTGGATACCGTCGTCGCCGTGCCCAGCGACTATCGCGGCCCTGTACATCTGGGTGACGGACGGGGTCGAGACCAGGGGCAGGCCCATCTCGGTGGCGGACTCGAGGACCAGCCTTAAGTCCTTGTGGGCGAGCTTGATCATGAACCCGGGGTCGAATGAGCCGTCCAGTATGGCCGGGCCGAGGTTCTCGATCATCCAGGAGTTGGCCGCGCCGCCCGACATGGCCTGCAGGACCGCGCCCAGGTCCGCGCCGGACCTGGCGGCGAACACGAGGCCCTCGCACATCGCGGCCATGTTGCCGAGCCCGACGATCTGGTTCGCGAGCTTGGTGACCTGGCCCATGCCGTTCGGGCCGCAGTGGGTGATCTTGCTGCCGATGGCCTCGAGCACGGGCATGGCCCTGTCGACGGCGTCCTTGTCGCCGCCGACCATGATCGACAGGGTACCGGCCTCGGCGCCGTTGACGCCGCCGCTGACGGGCGCGTCGATCATCTGGACGCCCTTTTCGCCCAGCCGCTCGGCTATCGAGCGGGTCACGGAGGGCGAAATCGTGCTCATGTCGATCACGATCGTGCCCGGGGCCGCGCCTTCGACTATGCCGCCCGGCCCAACTATGACGTGCTCCACGTCGGGGGAGTCTGAGACGCAGGTGATGACGATCTCGCTGCCGGCGGCCGCGTCCTTGGGCGATGAGGCCGAGGATGCCCCCGCGCCGGTGAGGGGCTCCATGCGGGACGGTGTGCGGTTCCAGACGGTGACCTCGTGCCCGGCCTTCACGAGGTTCATGCACATGGGGGTGCCTATCAGTCCCAGACCGACGAAGCCGACTCTGGCCATGGGGAAGTCTCCTGGAAGCGCCTAAGCAGGTACTGGCGCAGGGAATCGGCGCAGATTATAGCACGGCGAGCGGCATCACCTGCGTCGCGGCTATGGTGGGCAGCTCTGCTCTCCCAAAGTGGTAGTGTTGTCCTTAGGCAAGGCGAGGGCGGGTTTCAAACCCGCCCCTACAGGGTGACGCCCCGACGGATATGGCGCCATTGCGTGGGCGGTGGATCTGAGCTCTCCCGGTTCGTTGACAGAGGGGCGGGGCTAAACTAGTATGGATTGAGGTCGTGCTAGGCGGGGAGGTAGCGGTGCCCTGAACTCGCAATCCGCTCTAGCGAGGCTGAATTCCTCCATGAGGTCCCTTCACGAGGCCTCTGCCCTTCGGACGGCGGTGCTGAGAGCCGGGTCCCGTGCGGCGGAAACCTGTGAACTCCGTCAGGTCCGGAAGGAAGCAGCGGTAAGCAGTGCATCCGGGCGCCGCGGGCCAGCCTGGCTTGAGCCGCCCCCGAAACGGCATGTCGGCGTGGGGGATCGAACCGGAGGTGCACGACCTGTCATTCAAGGTGCTGCGCGTTGGCTCCAGCGAAGACGATACCCGCTGACGGCACGCGCCGGGGTCCCGGCAGCGGACCCGACGCCGCACCGTCCACAACCCCCCGCAGGGCGAGAAAGAGCCTCGGCCAGAACTTCCTGGTCGACGGGGGAGTGCGGAGCCGCATAGCCTCGGCTGCGGACCTGTCGCCCGAAGACACAGTCGTGGAGGTCGGCCCCGGGAGGGGCTTCCTGACGCGGTCCCTCGCGGAGCACGCGGGCTCGGTCGTCGCGGTGGAGCTGGATGAGGCGCTGGCCACGGAGCTCGACGACAAGGGCCTGCCCGGCGTCCACGTGATTTGCGCGGACGCCCGGGAGATCCCGGTAGAGACTCTGGTCGACGGGGCGACGGCGTACAAGCTGGTCGCCAACCTGCCCTACTACGCCGCGTCGCCGATCGTGCGCCGGTTTCTCGAAGCGCGCCACAAGCCTGAGATAATGGTGGTCATGGTGCAGCGCGAGGTGGCGCAGACTATGACGGCGAAGCAGGGGAAGATGGGGCTGCTGTCTGTGGCCACGCAGGTGTACGGCAGGCCAAGGGTGGTGTGCCACGTTCCGCCGCGCGCGTTCAGGCCTGCGCCAAAGGTGTGGTCGTCGGTCGTGCGGATCGACGTGTACGACACCCCCCTAGTGCCATTCGCCTCGCCCGAGGGATTCTTCGAGGTTGTGCGGGCGGGGTTCAGCGCGCCGAGGAAGCAGATACGGAACTCGCTGGCCAACGGCCTGGGGATCGCCGGGGCGGAGTCGGAGCCGGTCCTCATCGAGGCGGGTATCGATCCCTCGCGGCGCCCTCAGACGCTGACGGTGGCCGAGTGGGGGCAGCTCTACGAGGCCGGGCGGTCCGGAGGCGGGTCGTGAGTATCGAGATTCCAGCATACGCGAAGGTGAACTTCACGCTCGAGGTGCTCGGCAAGCGGGCGGACGGCTACCACGAGATCGTGAGCATCATGCAGACGGTAAGCCTTCACGATACGGTAACGTTGGAGCCCGCCGACGGGATCACACTCTCCCCTGCACTGCCCGGCGTTCCCGCCGAGCACAACCTGGCGTACCGGGCCGCGGTGCTGCTGGCCGAGCGCTCGGGTACAACCCAGGGAGCATCGATCGGCATCGAGAAAGATATACCGCAGGCATCGGGACTGGGGGGCGGGAGCAGCAACGCGGCGGCGGTCCTGGTCGGGCTGAACAGGCTGTGGGGGCTGGGGATGAGCGATGGCGAGCTGGCCTGGCTGGGTGCAGAGCTGGGTTCGGACGTGCCGTTCTTCGTCCGCGGCGGCACGGCGATGGTGTCGGGTCGAGGCGAGAGGGTGAGGCCGCTGCCACCTGTCGAACAGTCATGGCTCGTACTCGTCTGCATCAAGATCCCCAGGGCCGACAAGACGGCGGCGATGTACTCGATGGTCAAGCCGGCGCACTACACGGGCGGGCTGCTGACGCGGAAGCTGGAGGCGCGGATCCGCGGAGGGGGGGACGTGCCTGCCGAGTTTCTCTACAACACATTCGACGAAATCGCGCTGGAGGCGTACGAAGGGCTGGAGGAGTACAGGGACGCGCTGGGCAGCTTCGGGGCGCAGGAGATCCACATGGCAGGCAGCGGGCCCTCGCTGTACGCCCCGATGCCCCGCAGGGACCAGGGGACGGCCATCTCGCTGCTGCTGAGGAGCATGCGAGGGTGGAACGCGCAGCTGGTGTCGACCGTTCAGCCTGGGGCCGAAGGGTGAGTGGACTCGGGGCGTCTCACCCTCACCCCAGCCCTCTCCCGTCGAGGGAGAGGGGGTGGGGAACCCCACCCATCCCGTGGGAACGACGCTCGTTTAGCCCTGCTCAGATCCGATGAGCTACGTCATTGCGGGGGTGTTCAGCGGGCTGCTGATGGCCTCGGTGACTATGACCGTGGGGCCGCTGGCGCTGTTCTTTCTGGCGAAGGACCCCTCGCCCGGATTCCAGGGCCTCCTGGAGCGAGTCTCGCCTATGAGGATGACCATGGGACTGCTGGCGGTGTCGTACCCGCTGTGGACCATCCTGGGCGCGGTGGCTGGGTTGATCTACCGGGTGAGCTTCGAGGCCTTTCCGGGGGGCGGGCTCGGGAGCCAGAACCTCGTGTTTACGCTGGCTGTGCTGCTGTTCGCGGCATGCGTCGCCGCGCCAATCGTCGTGGTCCTGCGCCGGATGCCCACCGCCGCCGCAGTGCTGATCGTCGTCTTCGCGGGGAATTTCGGGTGGCTGCTGCCGTTCATGGCTAGAACAGCCGTTTGACCGGCATGGCGCGGCGGAATACAATTGCCGGAGCCCTCGCCACCCACACAGCATTGACATCACTACCTGAGCCACCCAGAGCACCGCTGCAGCCTCCGTCTATGTTCGAGGCAGGGACTCACCCGCTGGAGGAGGAGTGGGTGGCGCTCGACCTGGAGACCACCGGGCTCTCGGCCGAGGACGACGAGATCATCGAGATCGGGGCGGTCAGGTTCAGGGGTCGGGACACCCTCGACACCTTCCATTCGCTGGTGAACCCGAACCGTGAGATCGGGGCCTTCATCAGGAGGTACACGGGCATCAGCCAGGGGGACGTCGACGCGGCGCCCCCGTTCTCCAGGGTTGCGGGCAGGCTGGAGTCGTTCGTGGGCGGGCTGCCCGTCGTCGGACACAACCTCGACTTCGACCTGGGGTTCCTGGACGCCAAGGGCTTCAGGCTTCCGGGGCCTAAGGCCGACACGCTGGACCTGGCGTACGTGCTCAAGCCGTCGTGGGAGTACTCGCTGGAGAAGATAGCGGCGACGCTGGGAATCTCGCACGACAGCCCCCACAGGGCGCTGGGGGACGCGGAGGTCACCAGCCGGGTCTTTGCCCTGCTCGTCGAGGAGGCCGGGCGGCTGGACGAGTATTCGCTGGCCGAGATGCAGCGCCTGGCCTCCCGGTCGTCGTGGGTGCTGGCGTACCTGCTGCGCCGCCTCGAGACCCACAGGATGCTCGAAGCAAGGCCGCCGTCAACGCCCGACACGGACCGGCGCGCCCAGGCGAGCGTCACGGGCATCGACATTGCGTCCCTGCGGGAGCGCCTCAAGCGCAACCGGGCGCTGGTCCCCAACCAGGTACCGCAGCCGGTCGAGGGCGACCAGGTCAGGTCGCTGCTGAGCCGGGGCGGCCCGGTCTCGCAGGCGATGGACGGGTACGAGGAGCGGGCCGAACAGGCTGCGATGGCGGAGGCCGTCACCCGCACCATCAACGACGGCGGCCGGCTGATCGTCGAGGCGGGAACGGGCGTCGGCAAGTCTATGGCCTACCTCCTCCCCGCTGCGCTGTACGCGCTTAGGAACAACGTGCGGGTCGTGGTGTCCACGAACACGATCAACCTGCAGGAGCAGCTGCTGAGCAAGGACGTTCCAGCAGTGGCCGATGCGCTGGGCGGGGTCGACGGCGTGCCCGTCGACGACTTTCGGTACAGCCTCCTGAAGGGGCGGAACAACTACCTGTGCCTGAAACGATGGTCGTCCCTGCGGTCGTCCGATGCGGTATCGGCCGAAGAGGCTCGCATGCTGTCCAAGCTGCTGGTGTGGATGCAGACGACGGGCACGGGCGACCGGAGCGAGCTGAACCTGATGGGAGGGGGCTGGACTCCGTGGGACCGCGTCTCGGCGCAGGGCGCGTTGGACTGCAACGGGGTGAACGGCGTGTGCTTCCTGCGCCACGCCCGCGACAAGGCCGCGGCGGCGCACGTGGTCATCGTCAACCATGCGCTACTGGTCACGGACATTCTGACCGGCGGAGCAGCGATCCCTGAGCACGACGTGCTGATCGTGGACGAGGCCCAGCACCTGGAGGGCGTGGCGACCGACCACATGGGATTCCAGATCAGCCAGGCGGGGCTCGAGGACCATCTCGACCTGCTGGCGGGCGAGAGAGGCCTGCTCAACAGGGCCACGCTGGCGCTGAGGAGCTCGTCAGCAGCGCAGACCCGGCGCGACTCCCTGGACGAGGCGGCACAAGGGGTCATTGCGGCCCTGCCCCAGGTCCGCGGGGGCATGGCCAAGCTGTTCGGCATCCTGCAGCGGCTCTTGCCGGCCGCGTCCGGGGCGCAGTCGAGGTTCGGGCAGGAGCTTCGCATCACGTCTTCGACGCGCGGCCAGCCCGCGTGGTCGGAGGCGGAGATAGCGTGGGAGGACTCGGACGAAGCCCTTGCGGGGCTTGACTCGGCGACCTCCGACCTGTTCACGGCGCTGGAAGGGCTCGAAGACGCGGGGATACTGGACTACGACGCGCTGGTGATGGAGACGTTCGGCCTGCGCGAGAGGACGCGGGAGATCAGGAGCAGGCTGCGCGAGGCGATACCGCACCCGGAGGAGAACGGCATCTACTGGCTGAGCCGCTCATCGCGCTCCAGCGACCTGGAGATGAACATGGCGCCGGTCCACGTGGGCGACCTGCTGGAGAAGCTGGTCTACTCGCAGCGCCGGGCCGTTGTGCTCACGTCGGCGACCCTGAGCACCAGGGAGGGGTTCGGTCACATCGTCGAGCGAACGGGTTTCGCCGATGCCGAGGAGCTCCGCCTGGGCTCGCCTTTCGACTACCCGAACGCCGCGCTCCTTTGCGTGCCGAACGACATGCCCGAGCCGACGGCGTGGGACTACCAGGCGGCGGTCGAGCAGGCGGTGATGGACGCGGCCCTGGCAGCCGGCGGGGCGACGATGGCCCTGTTCACGTCCCACGCATCGCTCCAGAGCACGTCCAAGGCCCTCAGGGGCAGCCTCGAGGCCCAGGGACTGGAGGTGCTGGCGCAGGGCGTGGATGGGACGCCATACCAGCTAGTGCGGCGATTCGTGGAGAACCCCAAGTCGGTGCTGCTGGGTACGTCGTCGTTCTGGGAAGGCGTCGACCTGGCGGGTGACGCGCTGAAGGTCCTGCTGGTGGCGCGGCTGCCATTCTCCGTGCCGAGCGACCCTGTCTTCTCGGCGCGGTCGGAGCTGTACGAGCGGGCCTTCGACGAGTACGCGGTGCCGCAGGCGATACTCCGGCTGAGGCAGGGATTCGGTCGCCTCATACGGACGAGCAGGGACCGGGGCGTTGCCGTCATCCTGGACAGGAGGGCAGTCTCGCGGCGCTACGGCAAGGCATTCCTGGACTCGCTGCCGCCCGCGACCCGGAAGACCCCGGCGCTGTACGAGATGCCGGGCGAGATCCGCAGATGGCTCCAGGCACCGTGATCCTGCGTCACGACGGGCCCCTCGACCTGCAGAGCACCCTGTTCAGCGGCCAGGCGTTTCGCTGGAGGGCCGAGGACGGCTGGTTCAGGGGCGTGGTGTCTGGCCGGGCTGTGCGGATCCGCGGGACGCCTGAGGGCGTGAAGATCGATGCAGCCCAGCACGGCGACGGGGAGCTCGCGGCGCGGCTCAGGGACTACCTGAACCTGGATGTCGACATCGAGGGCATCTACCGGGCGATGTCGTTCGATGACAGGCTGCGGGACGCCATCGAGCGGTACCGGGGCATGAGGGTGCTGCGCCAGGACCCGTGGGAGTGCCTGGTGTCGTTCATATGCTCGTCGGCGTCGAACATCCCGCGGATAATGGGGAACATCGAGTCCATATGCGAGTCGTTCGGGGCGCCCATCGAAGGGAGCCCGAACGGCCTGCATGCCTTCCCGACGCCTGGGGCACTTGCGGTGGACGGGGCCGCGCTGCGAATGAGGGAGCTGGGGCTGGGCTACAGGGCCGAGTATATCGAAGCCACGGCCCGCAGCGTCGCGGGCGGCGACGTGGACCTGATGTCGCTGCGCGAGGCGCCGTACGAGACGGCGCTCGAGGCGCTGGTGTCGCTGGACGGCGTGGGGGACAAGGTCGCGAACTGCGTGATGCTCTTCTCGCTGGACAAGCCCGAGGCATTCCCGGTCGACACGTGGATCGACAAGGCCATGCGCGAGTGGTACCTGGAGGGGGCGAAGATCCCGCGGACCAGGATGCGCCTGTGGGCGATGGAGCACTTCCGCGAGTATGCGGGGTACGCCAACCACTACCTGTTCCACGACCGCAGAATTCGAGACAGCCCGGCGAGCAGGCGATGAGACAGGCGGGAATCAGGGAGGCGGGGCCAATGAAGTTGAGCTACGCGGTGGTCTTCGAGCGGCTGCCAAACAACTACGGCGCCTATGTGCCTGACCTGCCCGGCTGCATCAGTACGGGCGATACCTGGGACGAGATGCAGCAGATGATACGTGAGGCAATCGTCTTCCACATCGAGAGGACCATGGAGGACGGCGAACCGGTGCCGGCGCCCCGAATGTCCGCAGAGGAGGCAATGGGATGCCACACCGGTCTCCTCGCCGATGAGGGCGTGGCAGGGCCCTCTCCCGAGACAACCGTGGACATGGTCGAGGTGGAAATAGCCGCCAAATCTCCCGGGACTGTCACGGTCTAGCGGACCATTCTGATGTGTCTGCCAAGCTGGCCGTTTCTTGACCGTCTGAGCCCGAAAACACTATAATTTCGGGAAACGTCCGGGAGGCGGATCGCATGGAAGCACCCAGGTTCAAAGAGGTCCGGCGGGCGTACGGATTCGACGAAGTCGCCATCGCTCCCGGCTCGTTCACCATCAACCCCGACCAGACCAACACGCAGTTCTCCATCGACGGCATGACGATGTCCATGCCGGTCCTGGCCGCCGCGATGGACGCCATAGTCTCCCCGTCCTTCGCGGCCAAGTTCGACGAGCTGGGCGGCATGGCGGTGATGAACCTGGAGGGAGTCCACACCAGGTACGAGGACTCCGACGCGATGCTCGAGGAGATCGTGGAGGCGCCCAAGGAGGAGGCCACCAACGTTCTCCAGAGGGTCTACACGGCCCCGATCCAGGAGCACCTGATCGGGACCAGGGTCGAGGAGATCAAGTCCAGCGGCGCCAAGTGCGCCGTTTCTGTTACCCCGGCAAGCACGAAGCGGCTCGCGCCTGCGGCCGTGGAGGCCGGAGCCGACACCATCGTCGTCCAGTCGACCGTGACGACGGCGAGGCACATCTCGAAGAGCAAGCGCGGGCTCGTCTTCTCAGACCTGCTGGAGATGGTCAACGTCCCGGTTATCGTCGGGAACTGCGTGACGTTCGAGGTCGCGCTGGAGCTGATGGAGACGGGCATCCACGGGGTGCTGGTCGGCGTCGGCCCGGGAGCGGCCTGCACCACTCGAGAGGTGACCGGCGTGGGCGTGCCCCAGGTTACCGCGACAATAGAGTGCTCGGCGGCCAGGGACGAGTACCACAGGCGGACGGGGCGCTATGTGCCCATCATCACCGACGGCGGCATACGCACGGGCGGTGACCTGTGCAAGGCATTCGCCTGCGGCGCGGACGCCGTGATGATCGGCACGCCGCTCGCCCAGTCGGAGGAGGCGCCCGGCAAGGGCTACAACTGGGGCATGGCGAGCCCGCATCCGGCGCTGCCCAGAGGCGTGCGCGTGGACGTTGGCGTAGAGGGCACGCTGAAGGAGATCCTGTACGGCCCGACGTCCAAGCCGGACGGGACCCAGAACCTCGTGGGGGCCCTGGAAGTGTGCATGGGCATGGTGGGCGCGTTCAACATCCGCGACATGCACTCGGCCGACATAGTCCTTGCGCCGTCGATCAAGACCGAGGGCAAGCACCACCAGATCGGGATGTACTAGGGATAGGTCATCCCTACTCCGCATGGACTGGCGGAGCACTGCCCTTCGACAAGCTCAGGGCGAACGTCTTCTCTTGCCTTCCTTCTGCCATGAGACCTGACAGGCACCCTGACTCCATGAGTGATCATCCCTTTACGCCGGGCGAGATACTCCTGGAGGAGTACCTTAGGCCGATGGGTATTTCTCAGAATGCGATGGCTCGCGCGATCGGGGTGTCCCCGCGAGCCGTCAACGAGATCGTCCACGGCAAGCGTTCGATCACCCCGGCCATGTCGATCAGGTTCGGGGCCTTCTTCGGCCAGTCGGACGAGTTCTGGCACGGGCTGCAGGTCGAGTGCGACTTCCGCAGGATAGCGGGCGAGAGGCGCGAGCTCGTGGCGGGGATCCAGCCGGCCTCTACGCTTAGTGGGACGTACTGACGCTCACGGCCACAGGCGCTAGCTCCTGGTAGCAGGGGCCCCGCTTAGTTGCACCCCCGAGCAACCTGGACTGGCGGAGCACTACCCTTCGACAAGCTCAGGGCGAACGGTTACCCTGCCATCACTGCCATTCCAGGGTCTGGCCTAGTCAAAGGACTCGCCGGAGGCGCTTTGAGGTAGTCTCTCAGACGGCTAGCGCTTGGTCCACTGCTCGGCTTTGCGGGCGCGCTTGAGGCCGTACTTCTTGCTCTCTTTTTCGCGTGCGTCGCGGGTCAGCAGCCCGGCCTTCTTGAGGACTGGGCGCAGGTTCGGGTCCGCCTCCAGGAGAGCGCGCGAGATGCCGTGGCGCATCGCACCGGCCTGGCCCACAACGCCGCCGCCGGAGACCTTCGCGACGATCCTGAACTGGCCCGACGTGTTGGTGACGCGGAAGGGCTCCATCACCTCGTCCTGCCAGGACTTCCAGGTGAATAGCTCCTCCATGGGCTTGCCGTTCACGATCATTGCGCCGCGCTCGGAGTAGAGCCTTACGCGGGCCACCGACGACTTCCTGCGACCGGTACCGTAGTAGTAGTGTTCCTGGGTCAACTGGGCTTCCTCCTAGTATTCAGCGGCGCCTTGGGGGACATCAACAACTCTAACACTCAGGCCGAGAGCCCCCATCTCAGTCTTCCCCCTCGGGGGAAGAGGCCGGCGCGGCTTTGGCGGCCCGTTTTTCGTGGGCCCTGATCTGCGCCTCGTGGGGGTGTTCGCCGCCTGCGTAGACCTTCAGCCGGGACAGCATGCGCCTGCCAAGGGTGTTCTTGGGGAGCATACCCTTGACCGCGCCCTTCACGACCCGCGTGGGGTGCTTGTCCAGCACGGTCGACAGCGTCTGCTCCGTCAGGCCGCCGTGGTAGCCGCTGTGCCGGTAGTACTTCTTCTGTTCGAGCTTCTTACCGGTGACGCTGATCTTCTCGGCGTTGATCACGACCACGAAGTCGCCCGTGTTCAGGTAGGTCACGTAGGTCGGGTTGTGCTTGCCCTGGAGCAGCACGGCGATTTCGCTGGCCAGGCGGCCCAGCGTCTTGTCGGCGGCATCCACGACATGCCACGCTGCCACGTCGGCCGGTCTCTTCTTTGTCTTCGTATTCGTTGTCATTGCTCTTTCACCGGGCCGGGCGGGAACCCGGCGTACTTTATTTCTGCTAGGCACAGTCCCCTGGCCGGAAGGCTGCGGGCCGTGGCCTTGGTCTCTTCGCCTGCGATCATCTTCTCCAAATCGTCCCTCGACAGCCGGCCCAGCCCAACATCGACGAGGGCCCCGGCCATGCGCCTTACCTGGTGGGGCAGGAAGGCGTTTCCCTCTACCTGTATTTCGATCCTGTCGCCCGACTCGCGGACCTCTGCATCGAAGATCTCCCTGACGGTGCTGGCCCCGGGGACTTCGAGCGGGCCGCTGAATCTCCGGAAGTCGTGAACGCCCACAAACATTCCTGCGGCCGCTCGCATCTCCTCTACGTTCAGCCCTGACGAGATCCGGTGGGTGTGGCGCCTGTGGAGGGGTGAGCGTACGGTCGCTCGCAGGATGGTGTACACATATCTGCGGCTCACTGCCATCCGGCGCGGGTCGAATGCGCTGCCGACCTCGTATCCCTGTTTGACGGCGATGTCGTCAGGCAGGTGGTGATTCAGCGCTCCCACGAACCGGTCGGGCCCGTAGGGGGCCGAGGTGTCGAAAGCAACGACCTGCCCGGCGGCATGGACTCCGGCATCCGTCCTGCCGGCGCCGGCTACCCTCACCTTTTCTCTTGTCAGCTTCTCTACTGCCTTTTCCAGCTCCTCCTGAATCGACGGTGCGTTGGGCTGATACTGGAAGCCGCTGTAGGCGGTGCCGTCGTACTCTACGACGAGAGCGAGCCTCATCAGCCCCCATCCTGCCCTTCCCCATCGGGGGGAAGGGACTCGAAGCTAGGACACCAGCTCTATCAGGGCCATTTCGGCCGCGTCGCCCTTGCGCATGCCCAGCTTGACTATTCGCGTGTACCCGCCGTTCCTCTCCTCGTAGCGCGGTCCCAGCTCATCGAAGAGCTTGCGGACTACGCTTTCGTCGGTCAGGAAAGCGGCGGCCATCCGCCTATTGTGCAGGTCGCCTTTCTTGCCCCGCGTGATGGTCTTCTCGGCGAGGCGCCTTATCTCCTTGGCCTTGGGCTCCGTGGTCTTGACGGACTCGTACCTGAGAAGGTCCGTCACTGCCGTCCGCAGCATCGACATGCGGTGCGCGGTTGGCCGCCCCAGCTTTCTACCTGACAGCCTGTGTCTCATTATTTGTCACCAAGTCCTTCGATCTGGGAGAAGATTGCATCCACGCCCGACGCGCCGTCGCCATCGTCATCGTCCTTGTCCTCGGGCTTCTCCTCCGGCTCCGCAGCGGCCTCCACGGCCTCTTCCTCGGGCTCGTCGTCATCGTCCTTGCTTGAGAGCTCAGGGTCCAGTGCGGGCGGAAGCAGGTCCGACTCCCGCAGCTTGTCGTAGAGCTCGCGCAGTGACTTCTCGCCGAAGTTCCTGATCTCCAGGAGGTCATCCGGCTTCATCTCCAGTATATGTCCAACCTGGTCAAGGCCCGCCCGCTTGAGGCAGTTCAAGGTCCGGGACGACAGCTCCAGCTGCTCGACAGGCACGCTATACATTTCCGGAGAGATCTGTAGTGCAACGGGCTGGGTGCCGTCCCCATCGACCACGCGCTCGGCATTGGCGAAGAGGAAGAACCTCGTGACCAGCTCGTTGCCGGCCTGCTGGAGCGCCCTGATGGGGGAGATGGAGCCGTCGGTCCACACCTCTATCGTCAGGCGCTCCAGGTCAGTCCTCTGGCCCACCCTGATGTTCTCGGTGGTGTGGTACCGTACCTTGCGCACCGGGCCGTAGATCGCGTCCACCGGCAGCACGCCGATGGGGAGGCCTTCGCCCTCCGCTTCCTGGTACGAGGTGCCTCGCTCCACGTTGAATTCCACGGAGAGCTTGGCCTGGTCGGAGTCCAGGGTGGCGATGTGCAGATCGGGGTTCACGACCTCATAGTCGGACGAGGCCATGATGTCGCCGGCGCATATCTCGCCTCTACCCGCGACCTCGAGCCGGAGCTTGCCGGGCCTGTCCACCTCGGACCTGAGACGGATGCCCTTGATGTTGAGCAGTATCTCCGAGACCTCTTCCTTGACGTGCGGGATGGTGGCGTACTCGTGGAGCACGCCCTCGATCTTGACCGAGGTCACTGCGGTCCCTGGCAGGGAGCTGTAAAGGACGCGCCTGAGCGGGTTCCCCAATGTCATCCCGTAGCCCTTGGGAAGGGGGCCGGCCACGAACTTGCCATACTGTTCGTCCGCTTCCTCGACCTCTATGGTCGGGTCCAGCAGAATCTCAGCCCCTTCTTCGGGGACATCATCCGGCGCGAACGTTTGGAAGTTGAGCATATGGTGGAAATCTCCTATCGGCTCGTTGGGAGCCCCCTCACAGGGAGGCAATGCTCCCAAGCTATCTAGAGTAGAACTCAACTATGAGGCGCGAGTCGATCCCGGTGTCGATCTCAGTCACCACCGGCAGGTCGACGACCTCCGCCGTCAAGGCAGCCGGGTCGAGTCGCAGCCAGGTGGGCACCGGACGCTTGGGGATGTCCTCGGTCAGGGCCTCGATGAAGCGCGGCTTCGAGTCGTTCACGGCCTTCCAGGCGATGTTGTCCCCGGGCTTCACCCTGTATGAGGGTACGTCCATCCTCCTGCCGTTGACGGTGAAGTGGCCGTGGTTCACCAGCTGTCTCGCCTGCCGGCGCGAGTCCACGAACGAAAGCCTGTATATGACGTTGTCCAAGCGGCTCTCCAGCATCTGCAGGATGAGGTCGCCCGTTGCGCCGGTCTGTTCGCGGGCGACATCGTAGTAGCCCCTGAACTGGCGCTCGAGCACCCCGTAGGTGAAGCGCGCCTTCTGCTTTTCCTTGAGCTGAATCGCCCACTCCGAGGCACGCCTGCGCCGCGGCACCTGCTCTCCGGGGGGGCGCTTGCGGCGCTCCACGGCGCACTTCGGCGAGTAGCACCGGTCGCCCTTCAGGAATAGCTTTTCGCCTATTCGCCGGCACTGCCGGCAGACTGGGTCTGTGTATCTTGCCATTCTTGGTCTCGCTGGTCCTTCCCTGGTGTTGCCCAGTACCCTCGGTTATACCCTTCGACGCTTGCGGGGCCTGCACCCGTTGTGCGGCACCGGGGTAACGTCTCGTATGCTTGTGACTCTCATGCCGGCCGACTGCAGCGTCCTAATGGCGGCCTCGCGGCCTGCGCCCGGCCCACGCACGAAGGCGTCCACCTGGCGGAGACCCTGTTCGAGTCCCCTCCTGGCCGCATTCTCGGCGGCCCGCTGAGCGGCGAATGCGGTGGACTTTCGCGAACCTATGAATCCGGCAGTGCCGGCGCTTCCCCAGGCTATGGGGTTCCCCTGCGGGTCGGTGAGTGTAATGACGGTGTTGTTGAAGGTGGACTGAATATACGCCCGCCCCACCGGCACGTTCTTCCGTACCCGACGTCTCGTACGCGGTTTCCTTGGCATATCGCTGTTCTCCTACGTCCTGGTCGTGGTGTGGCGCCGTCCTGCTACGGGGACGCGCTTCGGGCGCTTGGCCCGGGCGTTGGTGCGGGTGCGCTGGCCCCTCACGGGGAGCCCCCTGCGGTGCCGGAAGCCCCTGTAGCTGCCTATGTCGATCAGGCGCCGTATGTTCATGTTGACTTCGCGCCGCAGGTCACCCTCGACCTTCTTTTCACGGTCGACTATCTCCCTGATGCGGGTGAGGTCCGACTCGGTCAGGTCGCGGACGTGGGGATTGCCGACGATGCCGGCCTTGTCGACCACGTCCTTGGCCTGGGCCGGGCCAATGCCGTATATGCGCCGCAGAGAGATCTCTACGCGCTTGTCGTCGGGGATGTTGACTCCCGAGACGATAGCCATAAGTGTCCTCCTGGGTCTCCGCTCAGCCCTGTCGCTGCTTGTGCCGCAAGTTGTCGCAGATGATCATCACGCGGCCCCGCCGCCTGATCACCCTGCACTTCGCACATCGTTTCTTTACCGAAGCCGATACCTTCATGGTCACCGCCTCCTGGACCCGCCGGTGCGCCTGGGGCCGCCCGTCGAGAACCTGTATGTAATCCTGCCTCGGGAGAGGTCGTACGGCGACAGCTCCACGAGGACCCTGTCTCCAGGCAGCACCCGTATGTAGTTGACACGGAGCCTGCCGGAGATCTTTGCCATGACCTCGTGGCCGTTCGCCAGCTCGACCCTGAACGTTGCGTCTCTCAGCGACTCCGAGACGACGCCTTCGACCTCTATTGCCTCTGATTTGGGCAAGTCTTCTCCCTCTAGGTTAGCACCTCGGCGCCCTGACCCGTTATTGCTACCGTGTGTTCGAAGTGGGCCGACAGCTCGCCGTCGGCTGTGACCACGGTCCAATCGTCGTCCAGCACCTCGGTCTCCCATGAGCCCAGATTCAGCATCGGTTCAATAGCGATGGTCATGCCTACTCTCAGGAGCGGGCCCTTGCCCGGCGGGCCGTGGTTCGGGACCGGCGGGTCCTCGTGCAGGGCCCTGCCGATGCCATGCCCAACGTACTGCCGTACTACTCCATACCCCCTGGCCTCTGCGTATCGTTGCACTGCCGATGAGACGTCTCCGACGCGCGCGCCCGCCTTCACCTGGGCGATCCCGCGCTGCAGGGACTCGGCCGTGTCGTCGACCAGGTCCTGCGTGCGCTTGCTTACCCTGCCCACCGCAACCGTGAAGGCGCTGTCGGCGTGGAACCCGTCCACCACCGCGCCCACGTCTATGCTCACGATGTCCCCATCCCTGATCACCCGGTCCGAGGGGATGCCGTGCACGATCTCGTCGTTCAGGGACGCGCAGATGGTCGCAGGAAAGCCGTACAGTCCCTTGAAGGACGGCACCGCCCCGAGCGCCCTGATCTCTCGCTCCGCCACACTGTCGAGCTCGGCCGTGGTCACGCCTGGTCGTATCTCCTCACGCATCTTCCTCTTCGCACTGCGCACGACCACCCCGGCCCTGCGCATGCAATCCAGCTCCGAGGCAGACTTGATCGTCACTCCGGAAGCCCTCACGCCGCCTATGGAAGCCGTACGATTGATTGCCTGGTCTCCCTGTTGCCGGGGCTCAGCCCAAGACCGCCCCGATGGCCTTTCTAACCTCTTCGACCGTTCCCTCGCCGTCTACCTCGCGCAGGACGCCCGCCCTGCGGTAGTAGTCGACAAGCGGCTCGGTCTCCCCGAAGTACGTCTCCAGCCTCTTGGTGATGGCTTCGGGCCTGTCGTCCTCTCGCTGGTACAACTCTCCCCCGCACGTCTCGCAGGATTCGCCTTCGACGGAGTCACGGCTGTACGGGGCCTGGCAGCCGCGGCAGATGAGCCTGGTGGACAGCCGGCTCACCAGCTCGTCCGTACCGACCGTTATGTTCAGCGCTACGTCGATCCCTCCCTTGTCCTTCACGGCCTCGTCGAGAGCCTCCGCCTGGGCGAGGGTCCTCGGAAAGCCGTCGAGGAGGTAACCTCCCCGGCCGTCCTGGCCGTCTATCCAGTCCATCACCATTGCAATCGTCACGTCGTCCGGGACGTAAACCCCTCGCTCCATGTAGGACTTGGCGAGGCGTCCCAACTCGGTATCGCGACTCTGATGGTCCCGAAACAGGTCGCCGGAGGAGACCCTGGGAACACTCATATCCTCTGCGAGCATTGCGGCCTGGGTGCCCTTCCCGGCGCCGGGCGGTCCCAGGAGTATTAGCTTCAAACGGCTACCGGATGAAGCCTTCATAGTTGCGCATCATCAGCTGCGCTTCGAGCTGCCGCATTGTGTCGAGCGCGACGCCCACCATGATCAACAGGCTGAAGCTGCTGATGGTGAGGGCTCTCACGTCTGTCGCCTGGGTCACGAACCAGGGGGAGATCGCCACGCCGCCGAGAAAGAGGGCGCCTCCCCAGGTTATCCTGACGATAACGCGGTTCAGGTATTCCTGTGTGGGCTTGCCGGGGCGTATGCCCGGAATGAACCCGCCGTTGCGCTGCAGGTTCTCAGCCAGGTTCTGCTGCTGGAACACGACCATCGTGTAGAAGAACGTGAACGCCACGACCAGGATGAACAGGCCTACGTAGTACGGGAACTTGGTCGGGTCCAGCGAGTCCGACAAGAAGCGCATGAACGACACGATGAAGCTGTCGCTCATAGGATTACTGAAGTAGCTCGCGACGGTAATCGGCAGGATCATCATGGACGAGGCGAATATGAGCGGGATCATGCCGGCCGAGTTCACCCTGAGAGGCAGGAACGTCGCGCCGCTCTGGCGCTGCATCCTCCCTCCCCTGAACACGCTCCGCCCGTACTGCACGGGTATGCGCCGCTGTGCCTCGGTGAAGAGGACGATGACGTAGATGATGGCGAGGCCGAATCCCGCGAGCATCAGCAGGCCGCCGGCCTGGTCGCGCTCCAGGAATCCGCGGCCTATGACCCCTGGGAGCCCGGACACGATGCCGCCGAATATGATCAGCGATATCCCGTTGCCCAGGCCCTTCTCGGTGATCAGCTCGCCGAGCCAGACGCAGAACATCGTGCCCGCCACCATGGATATCAGCATAGCCGCGGTGGGCAGGTTGAGCCCGAACGCGAAGTCCGGGAAGACGGGCGACTGGCGCAGGAAGGTCAGGGTCCCCCACGACTGGAAGAACGCAATCGGCACGGTGAGCCAGTGGGTGATCTGGTTGATGCGCTGCCGGCCGTACTCGCCCTCCTGGGAGAGGGCCTTGAGCTGTGGCAGGACGGGGGTGAGTATCTGCATCACGATGGACGACGTGATGTAGGGATACACGCCCATCGCCGCGACGCTCATGGAAGCAAGCGCGCCGCCGCTGAAGAGATTCAGAAAGCCGAGTATGGCCTCCTGCTCGAATGACTGCGACAGGGCCTGCACGTTCACGCCCGGCACCGGCACGTGGGCCACGAACCTGTAGACCACGAGCATGCCCAGGGTGAAGAGTATCTTGGCGCGCAGGTCGGGTATGCTCATCGCGTCGATCATCGACTGGACGAGCTGCGGCCTGGTGACCTCCTGCTGCCTTGCTGCCTGCGCCTGATTCAAGAAGCGATCTCCTCCACGCTGCCGCCGGCGGCCTCTATCTTCTGGCGCGCGGAGTCCGAGAACCTGTGAGCCTTCACCGCCAGTGGGCCGTCCAGGTCTCCACGGCCGAGGACCTTGACAGGGCTCTTCAGGTCCCTGATCAGCCCGTTCTCAGCCATGACCTCCGGCGTCACCTCCTCGCCGGACCCGAGTGCGGCCAGGCGATCGAGGTTGACCACGCTGTACTCCTTTCGGAATATGTTGGTGAAGCCCCTCATGGCCGGCATCGCCTTGACCAGGGGCAGCTGCCCACCCTCGAAGCCCGGGCGTACGCCGCCCCCGCTCCGCGAGTTCTGTCCCTTTATGCCCCTGCCGGAATACGTGCCGCGGCCACTGCCGTCGCCACGGCCCTTCCGCCTTCGGTTCTTCTTCCACCCCTTCGGGGGTCTCAGCTCGTGTTGTCTCATGTCGTGTTGGCTCTTGCTTTCAGCTCGTGAGTGTGGGCTTACGCGCCGCCCGCGGACTATCCGCCGGCGGGCTTGACTTCGACCAGGTGCCTGACCTTATGCAGCATGCCCCTGATCGACGGGGTGTCCTCGTGCTCCACGGTCTGGTGGAGCCGCCGCAGGCCGAGCCCCGCCACCGTCCCTCTCTGGTCCTGGGGGAACCCGATGGTGCTTTTCTTCAGAGTGATGGACAACCTTGCCACGTTAACCGCCTCTCCGCCTGCCCCGCCTGGGGTGCTTCGGCGCGGTCTCGGCAAGCAGTCTGCGCTTGGCAAACTCCGCTTCCGGGTCCCTCAGCATCTGGAGGCCCTTGAAGGCGGCCTTGACGGTGTTGACGGGATTCGTGCTGAACCGCGCCTTGGTAGTTATGTCCTTGATACCCGCAAGCTCCACCACGGCCCTGATTGAGCCTCCTGCGATCACGCCCGTGCCGGGCGAAGCGGGCTTGAGCATCACTTCGGAAGCCCCGAATCTGGAAACTATCTCGTGGGGAATGGTGCTGTCTTTGAGCGGCACCTTGATCATGTTCTTCCTGGCGTTGACTCCCCCCTTGCGGACGGCGTCGGGGACCGCGTTGGCCTTGCCCATTCCTATCCCCACGTTGCCCTCGCCGTCGCCGACAGCCACCACAGCGTTGAAGCTGAGGCGCCTGCCGCCCTGGACGACCTTGGCGACGCGTGAGATCTTGACCACGCGCTCCTGCATGCCCTGTTCGTCGGGCTGGTTCCTATCGGACCGGGATACCATCAGAAAGAGAGCCCTCCTTTTCTTGCTGCATCCGCCACGGCCTTCACGCGGCCGTGGTACTTGTAGCCGGCCCGGTCGAACACGACCGTATTGATACCAGCGCCGACTGCGCGCTCGGCGATGAGCGAGCCGACAATCCCAGCTACGTCGGCCTTCGCGCCGCCGTTCTTCCTCGTCTTCACCTCCGCATCGAGGCTCGATGCGGCCGCCAGGGTTACGCCTTCCGTGTCGTCAATTACCTGTGCATACATGTGGCGCAGGCTGCGGAATACCACGAGCCGCGGCCTGTCGGACACACCCCTGACCCTGCGCCGCACGCGCGCGTGCCGCGCGTGCCTGCGAACCATGCTTGTCCCTTCCTTTGGCATTGCCTATATAGCCTTCTTTGCGCTCTTGCCGGGCTTGATCCGGACGAACTCGCCCCTGTAGCGAATCCCGTTTCCCGTGTACGCATTCGGGGGGCGCTTGGAACGAATCTCGGCCGCGACCTGCCCGACTGCCTGCTTGTCTATGCCGGACACCTTTACGATGTTGTTGCCCTCTACCTCCAGGGTAACGCCGTCGGGCGGGTTGACGTCCACCGTGTGGCTCAGCATTACGCTGAGTGTCACGCCCTTCCCGCTCTGCTGCACCCTGTAGCCTACTCCAACGAACTCCAGGGTCTTGGAGAAGCCCTCGCTCACACCCTCGACCATGTTCGATATCAGGCTCCTCGTCAGGCCGTGCAGGGCGCGATGCTCCCGCTGGTCCGTCGGGCGGTTCACGACGACGCTGCCGTTCTCGGTAGTTATCGCCATGTCCCGGTGGAAGCTCTGCGTCATCTCGCCCCTGGGTCCTTTCACGGTCACCGTGCGTCCGTCGACCGACGCCGTCACGGCCTGGGGCACTTCGATTGGTTGAGCGCCTATTCTAGACATGTCCGCACCTCTTACCAGACGTAGCAGAGCAGCTCGCCGCCGACCTGCTCTCTCCACGCCTGTTTACCGGTCATCACGCCCCTGGACGTGGAGAGGATGGAGACCGCAAGACCGCCGTAATACCGGGGGATCTCGCCCTTCCGCACATACACTCTCAGTCCAGGCGTGCTGACGCGCTTCAGGCCGGTAATGGCCGGCTCGCCGTCTTCGTGGTAGTGCAGGGACAGGCGAATCGCCCCGCTGGGGGAGGATGTCTTGACGGCGGCCACGTCGGCCACGAAGCCCTCCTCCCGCAGTATCTTCGCTATAGACATTTTCATGTTCGACGCGGGTATCGAGACCGAGTCGTGGCCGACAAGGATGGCATTCCTTATCCGCGTGAGCATATCGGCGATCGGGTCTGTTACGTTCATCACTCTCTTCCTTGGGACTGAGTCAGGCTACCAGCTGGCCTTCCTGATTCCGGGCAACATTCCGGTCAGCGCCATCTCTCTGAAACATATCCGGCACAGGCCGGCAAACCTGATGTACGCCCGCGGCCTGCCGCAGCGGTTGCAGCGGTTGTACTCGCGGACCTTGTACTTCTTGGGTCTCTTCCAGCTCGCTATCTTCGATGCCTTCGCCAATGTACACCGTCCTCCGTATGGACTACAGGCGCGCGGCCTCGGACTCCGACCTTGCAAACGGCATTCCCATCAATTCGAGGAGCCGGAACCCCTCGCGGTCGGTCCTCGCAGTCGTCGTGATGACGACCTGGAGGCCCCGAATCTTGTCGATGGCGTTGTAGTCGATCTCGGGGAATATGATCTGTTCCCGTATGCCCAGCGAGTAGTTGCCCCTGCCGTCGAAGGACTCGGGCGAGACGCCCCTGAAGTCCCTGATCCTGGGGAGAGACGAGCTCACGAGCCTATCGAAGAACTCGTACATCCTCTTGTCCCTCAGCGTTACGGCCACTCCCACCGGGGTGCCCTCCCGCAGCTTGAAGCCGGCAATGGACTTCCTGGCGCGGGTGACAACCGGTCGCTGACCGGAGATCTTGGTTATGTCCCCGGTGGCGTTCTCGATGGCCTGCGAGTTCTCGCTGGCCTCCTGCCCGATGCCTATGTTCATCATGATCTTCGTCAGCCTGGGCACCTGCATCACGCTGGAGTACTCGAACTCCTTCATGAGCTGCGGGGTAACCTCCCCGCGGAACCTGTCGATCAGCCTGGGCACGGGGCGGGCCACAGGCGCGGCCGCCTTGGCCGGCTTCTTGCCGCCCTTCCCCGAAGACTTGCGGGCAGACCCACCCTTGCCAGCCTGGGCCTTCGCGCCACCTGACGCCTTGCCCTTCTGTTTCGTGGACGCCTTGGCCCTGGAGCTCTGTTCTTTCTTGTCCGTCGTCACTCTATTACTTCTCCACAACCGTCCCGGGTGCAGACCCGGGCCTTCGTCCCGTCTGCCAGCACCCTGTACCGGACCCTGGTCCCCTTGGTGCAGTGGGTGCAGACGAGCATCACGTTCGCCGCGGGAATCGGCATCTCCTTCTGGATGATTCCAGCCTGGCGCACCGTGCCCGTGGGCTTGGTGTGCCTTACGACCACTCCAACGCCCTCAACCAGCACTTTCCCAGCCTTTGGGTAGGTCCTGGTGACCTGGCCCTGCTTGCCGCGGTCGCGCCCCTTGATGACGATCACGTTGTCGTCCGCCCGTATCTTCACCTCACAGCACCTCCGGAGCGAGCGATACGATACGCATGAAGTTCTTTTCGCGGAGCTCGCGCGCGACCGGGCCGAAGATGCGGGTGCCGCGCGGCATCCGGTCCTCGTTCACAATGACTGCCGCGTTCTCGTCGAATCGAATGTGCGATCCGTCGGTCCTCCTGTAGGGCTTCTTGGTCCGCACGATGACGGCGCGGACGACCTCGCCCTTCCTGACGGCAGCGGCCGGCGCGGCCTCCTTCACAGAGGCGACTATGATGTCGCCCAGTCCGGCATACTGCCGTCCACTGCCGCCCGGCACGCCGATGCAGCTTATGGTACGGGCGCCGGAGTTGTCGGCAACCTTGAGGCGAGAATATATCTGTATCACCGGGTCTCAGTCTCCGTCTTCCCGTCAGCGCTCTCCGAGGGGGCGCCGGCATCTTGTTCTAGCTCAGAGGACGGCTCGGAGTCCGCTGCGTCGGTGGGCTCTGCTTCGGGCTGTGTCTCCTCGGACGACTCGGCCTCCGCGGCTGCTCCATCGTCGTCCGTGTCGGATCCGGCCTGGTCGGTAGGCTCGACGGCCCCTTCGGCCTCTTCAGTTACCGTCTCGGCGACGGGCTCAGCGACCTCTTCGGCCTCGGCTTCGGTATTCGCTTCGGCGACCGGCTCCGAGGCCTCTTCCGCATCGCCAGTCTCAGACTCGGCGGCCGGTTCTGCTGTCTCCACTTCGGCGGCGGGCTCTGCGGCCCCTTCCACCTCGTCTGCCTCAGCCTCTGCCACCGGCTCGGCGGCCTCTTCGGCTTCGGGTCCCGTATCCATCTCGGCGGCGGGCCCTGCGGCCTCTTCCGCCTCGTCTGCCGGGGCCTCTGCGACGGGCTCCGCGGCCTCGCTAACTTCGGGACCGGGTTCTGCCTCGGCCTGGGGGGCCTCCGCCGCGTCCACCACGTCCTCGGGGACGGGCACAGGCTCGGGTGCGGGTTCCGGCACTGGGGCGGCGATCTGTGTGTCCTCCCCGATATCCTCGGGCCGGATGTCCACCGTTTCGCTGCGCTGCAGCACTTTCAACAGCCGCCATCGCTTCGTCTTGGACCTGGGGCGGGCCTCCATGACCTGGACTATGTCCCCGACCATAGAGATGTTCCCCGGGTCGTGGACCATGAACTTGGACATGCGTCGAATCGGCTTCTTGTACAGACGGTGCGGGCTCCGCCACTCGATCTGGACCACGATCGTGCGGTCCATCTTGTCGCTGACTACCCTGCCCGTCCTTACCTTGCGGCGCTCGTAACTCATGTGTTGGCTTTCGCCAGCTCCCTTTCCGTCATGATCGTGTTTATTCTCGCGATGCGCTTCCGGGCCCTCTTCACCTGGGTCACGTTGGCAAGCTGCATCGTCGCCACCCGGAACCTGAGGTTCATCAGCTCGCGGTGAGCCTCTTCCAGCTCGGTGGTAAGGTCTTCGTCAACCAGTGCTCTGAGATCGTCGATTTCCATGTCCTACACTTCGTGCCGCGTTACTATCTTGGTGCCCATGGGAAGCTTGGCCGACGCCAGGGCAAGAGCCTCTCGCGCCTCCGCATCTTCCACACCGGCCATCTCGAACAGAATCCTGCCCGGCCTGACGACGGCGACCCAATGGTCCACCGGCCCCTTGCCGCTCCCCATCCTCGTCTCGGCCGCCCTGGCGGTCACGGACTTGTCCGGGAATATGCGTATCCAGAGCTTTCCGCTCCTGCGAACGTAGCGGGTGATGACGCGCCGAGCCGCTTCGATCTGCCTGGAAGTCACCCAAGCAGGCTCGGTCGCCTTCAGCCCGATATCTCCGAAATTCACAGTGCTGCCCGCGAGGGCCACGCCCTTGCGCCTGCCCCTGTGCTTATTCCGGTACTTGACTCTCCTGGGTTGTAGCATCCGCTGCCGCCTCTCGCTCGGCCGTAACCGTTACCTCGATGGGAGCCATGTCGTCCTCCTGCTCCTTGGGAGCCGGGAGGATGTCTCCCCTGTATATCCATGCCTTGACGCCTATGCGCCCGAAGTCCGTCGCCGCCTCGGTGACGGCAAAGTCTATGTCGGCTCTGAGGGTGTGGAGCGGCACGCGGCCCTCCATCGCCTTTTCCCTGCGAGCTATCTCCGCGCCGCCCAGCCGGCCTCCGCAGATTATCTTCACGCCCTGTGCGCCCGCCTGCATCGTCCGCGTGATGGCCTGCCTTACTGCTCTCCTGAAAGCGATCCTGCGCTCGAGCTGGTCCGCGACGTTTCGCGCGACTAGGTACGCGTCCAGCTCCGGCTGGCGGATCTCCTGGACGTTCAGCCTCACGCGCTTGTCGGACTTGCTCTCTATGACCTTCCGCAGCTCCTCCACCTTCTGGCCGCCCCGCCCGATCACGATGCCGGGCCTGGCCGTGTGGACCGTGACGACCACCTCGTTGGAGCGCTCGATCTCGACTTTCGAGATCCCCGCGTCCGGGGACGATCCCAATACGGTGCCCCGGATCTCCATGTCCTCGGCAACCTGGGCCCTGTACTCGCTCGGCTTCGCGGCGAACCACCTGGCCTGCCAGTCCTTGATTACGCCCAGACGGAAGCCTATCGGGTGTGTCTTATTGCCCATCCGGTCTCCCCTCGTCTATGACTACGGTGATGTCACAGCTTCTCTTGTTGATCCGGGCGACGCGCCCCCTTGCCCTCGCCCTGAACCGCTTCAGGGTCGTGGCCTCGTTCGCGAATGTCTCCACGATCCTCAGGTCGGAAGGGGACCCGAGGAGCTCGGCCTCCGCGTTTGCCGAGGCCGACTTGACGACCTTGGCCACCCGCGATGCAACCGGGGACGGCATGAGGCTGAGCATGTCCAGGGCGTCCTCCACGTACATGCCCCGGACCAGGTCGAGCACCGGCTTGACCTTCCCTACCGACACACCTGTGTTTGTTGTCTTGGCTCTTGCGGGCACTTGTTCACCTAAGCCGGGGTGGTCATCCGCTCGGACTTCGAGGAGTGGCCCCGGAACGTCCGAGTCGGCGCGAATTCACCCAACCTGTGTCCGACCATGTTCTCAGCGATGAACACCGGCACGTGCCTCCTGCCGTCATGCACGGCGATGGTTAGTCCGATCATGTCGGGCATGATCATGGACGACCTGGACCACGTCCGTATCATCACGTTTCCCCTGCTTCGCTGCGCAGCTTCCACCTTCTTGGCGAGCTTTGCGTCTACGTACGGTCCCTTCTTGATAGACCTGGACATAAGGCCCTCGCTAGCGCCTGTTCTTGCGCGAGAAGATCATCTTGTCGGACTTCTTGTTCCTGCGGGTACGGTAGCCCAGCGCAGGCTTGCCCCAGGGGGTCTTCGGGCTGGGCATCCCGATGGGCGAGCGTCCCTCGCCTCCACCGTGGGGATGGTCGGCGGGCGACATCACCACGCCTCTCACCGAGGGGCGCCTTCCCATGTTGCGCTTGCGCCCGGCCTTGCCCAGCTTGACGTTCTTATGGTCGAGGGCGCTCAGCTGCCCCACGGTCGCCATGCATTCGCTCAGGACCTGGCGTACCTCTCCGGACGGCAGCCTGATCAGCGTGTAGCGCCCTTCCTTGGCCAGCACCTGTGCGGACCCTCCGGCGCTGCGCACCATCTGGCCGCCCCTGCCTATCTTCATTTCTATGTTGTGCACGAGCGTACCCGTCGGGATCGCCCTCAGGGGAAGGGCATTGCCCAGGCCGACCCCTGCGTTCGGTCCCGCCATGACCGGGGCTCCCACCCTCAGCCCGTTTGGGGCCAGGATGTAGCGCCAGTCGCCGTCCCTGTACTTGATCAGGGCAATGCGGGCCGACCGGTTCGGGTCATACTCGATCGAGACCACCTCTCCCGGGACGTCGACCTTGTCCCTCTTGAAGTCGATGACTCTCAGCCTGCGCTTGTGTCCACCGCCACGATGCCGGACGGAGATCCTGCCTTTCCTGTCCCTGCCGGCCCGCTTCTTGTGCGGAAGGAGCAGAGACTTCTTCGGCTTGTCCGACGTAACGTCGTCGGTGGTCTGGAATACCGCTCCGCGGCGTCCCGGGGTCGTGGGTTTTGCGCTCTTCAATGGCATCTTAGACGCCCTCGAATATCGTGATTGACTCGCCTGGGGCGAGCGTTACTATGGCCTTCTTCCAGGACCTCTGGCGGCTCAGCCTGGCGCCGAAACGCTTCCTCTTGCCCAGCACCCGCAGCGTGTTGACTCTCTCCACCTTCACGTCGAACGCAGCCTCGACCGCACGTCGTATCTCCTGCTTGTTCGCCTCGGGCGCGACCTCGAAGACGTACGTGCGCTCCTCCTGCAGCAGGGTGCTTTTCTCAGTTACTACCGGCCTTCTCAGGATGTCTTGAGCTACCATATCTGCCCCGTTATGCCGCCTCTGTCACGTGCTCGCGCCGGGACTTCGCCGGCCCAGCCCAAATCTCCTCGACCTTCCTCAGGGCGTCGACCGTCATCACCACCTTGCCGCAGCGCACGAGATCGACCGTGCTGATGAGCGCGGCGGGCACCGTGCGGAGCTGGGGGATGTTCCTGGCGGCCCTGAGCACCTCGGGTCCGGCCCCGTCGGCCGACAGGAGGGCTGGGCCCTTCACGTCCAGCGCGGCAAGAATCTCCCTGAGCCGCCGGGTCTTTCCTTCGTCGATATCCAGCGAGTCCACGATGACGAGGTCGCCGCTTCGAGCCTTCTCGGAGAGCACGGTAACGAGCGCTAGGCGGCGCATCTTCCTGGGCGTACGCTGCCTGTAGCTCCGGGGCTTCGGGCCGAAGGTCACGCCGCCGCCCACCCAGAGCGGGGAGCGGATCGTCCCCGCACGCGAGAGGCCGGAGTGCTTCTGCGGCCTGGGCTTGCGCCCGCCGCCCGAGACCTCGGACCGGGTCTTGACGCTCGCCGTGCCCTGTCTGGCGTTCGCCAGGTGCCCGACGACTACCTGGTGGACCAGGGCCGGGTTGGGAGGCGCGTCGAACACGTCGTCGCGCGCATCCACACGCCCGATAGAGTCGCCGTTGCTGTTCTTCAACCAAATACGCATTGTCTAGCCCGTCTTGGTGATCATGACAATAGAGTTGTGTGCGCCGGGAACCGCGCCCTCCACCAGGAGGAGGTTCCTGTCAGCGTCGGCATCGACCACCTTCAGGTTCCGCACCGTGACGCGGGCGTTCCCCATGTGGCCGGCCATCTTGAGTCCCTTTATGACACGCCCCGGTGTGCTGCCCGCTCCTATGGAGCCTGGCGCCCGGTGCCTGTCGGACTGTCCGTGAGTCTTGGGGCCGCCCTTGAAATTGTACCGCTTCACGCCGCCGGCGAACCCGCGGCCTTTGCTCGTGCCGGTAGCATCCACCTTCTGTCCCGCCTCGAACACTCCGACGTCCAGCCGCTGTCCCACCTCGAGCTCGCCGCCGTCCTCGATCTCCACCTCTCGCAGGTGGCGGAACAGACCTCCGGAGGGCTTCAGGTGGCCGTCCAGGGGCTGCGACCGTTTCCTGACCTCTTCGAATCCTATCTGCGCGCTGGCGTATCCGTCGTTCTCGACGGTCTTGACCTGTGTCACAGTGCAGGGGCCGACCTCCAGTGCGGTGACGCACACGGCGCGGCCGTCCTGATCGAAGTGTTGGGTGGTCCCTATCTTTTTGCCTAGAAGTGCTCGGACGCTCATTGTTCTCAGCTACATCTTCATGGAAATATGGACGCCGGCAGGCACGTTGAGCCTGGTCAGCGAGTCTATCGTCTTCGTCGAAGGCTCCAGGATGTCAATGAGCCTGTTGTGGGTCCTCAGCTCGAAGTGCTCGCGCGACTTCTTATAGATGTGCGGCGAGCGGATCACGCAGAACCGCTTTATCGTCGTCGGGAGGGGCACCGGGCCTGCCACCTGGGCCCCGGTTCGCTCGGCCGCCTCGACGATCTGGGTGGCCCAGAGGTCGAGTATCCGGTGGTCGAACGCCTTCAGGATTATCCTTATTCTCTGCTGAGTCACCATTACCCGGGCTATCCTCCGTGTGCGGCGACGACCACGTCGGTCTCCGCCGCCTCCTCATATCGCTCGAACTCCATTGAGTAGGTCGCTCTCCCCTGGGTAAGGGACCTGAGGGTTCCTGCGTATCCGAAGCTCTCCGCAAGGGGGATCCTGGCCTGGACGGACTGTATGTCGCCCGTTCCTTCGATGCTCTTGATCGGGGCCCTGCGCCTGCCCAGGTCTCCCAGCACGTCGCCCAGGAACTCTCCGGGCGTGGCAATCTCCAGCTTCATGATCGGCTCGAGCCTCGTGGGTCGAGCCTTGTCGATTGCGGACTTGGCGGCCATCGACCCGGCGATGCGGAAGGCCATCTCGGACGAGTCGACTTCGTGGTAGCGCCCGTCCACCAGGTTCACCTTCACGTCTACGACGGGGTAGCCGGAGAGGGGGCCGACGCCCAGCGCGTCCTGGATCCCCTTCTCCACGGCGGGGATGTACTCGCGCGGGATCGCGCCTCCCCTTATTTGGTCTGCGAACTCAACGCCGCCGCCTCGCTCGAGCGGCTCGATTTCCAGGATCACGTGAGCGAACTGGCCATGGCCACCGGTCTGGCGCACCAGCCTACCCTCGCCCCTGCCCTTTCGGCGGATGGTCTCGCGGTATGCGACCCTTGGTCTTCCGACGTTGGAGTCGACCTTGTATTCACGCCTCATGCGGTCGACGATGATGTCGAGGTGGAGCTCGCCCATGCCGGAGATTACAGTCTGGCCGACCTCTTCGTCGTATACGACCTCAAGCGTCGGGTCCTCGTCCGACAGCTTGTTGAGGGCGTCGACGAGCCGGTCCTGCTCCGCCCGGGTCCTCGGCTCGATGGCCATGGAAATAACGGGCTCCGGGAAGGTGATGGTCTCGAGCGAGATCGGGTCCTTTTCGTCGCAGAGGGTGTCGCCCGTCGATGTCTGGCGCGCGCCCACCACGGCGGCGATGTCGCCGACCTTGACCTCGGCCATGTCCTCGCGGTGCTGCGCGTGCATTTTGACTATCCGGCCTAGCCTCTCCCTGCGGCCCGTCCGCGTATTCAGCACGGCGGAGCCCGCCTGCACTGAGCCGGAGTAGACCCTGAAGTAGACCAGCCTGCCGATGAACGGGTCGGCCACGGCCTTGAAGGCAAGAGCGGAGAACGGCGCCTCCAACTCCGGCACCCGCAGCATCTCCTCACCCGTGTCCGGGTCGCTGCCGCGAGCCGGCTCCACGTCGAGGGGAGAGGGCAGGTAGTCCACCACGGCGTCGAGGAGGGGCTGCAGTCCCTGGTTGTTGAGCGCGCTGCCGCACAGGACCGGGACCAGCCTGTACTCGATCGTCGCCGTTCGGAGGGCCTGTTTCAGCTCTTCGTTAGTTATCTCCTCGCCCTCGAGGTACTTCATGATCAGGTCGTCGTCCGTTTCGGCGACCCTCTCGATCATCACGTCGCGATGCCTCAGGTAGTCGTCCATCGCGTCGTCGGGGACCGGGCCGTCCACGACTGCCCTCGGGTCATCAGGGTCGGTGAGGTATGCCTTTCCCTCCACCAGGTCGACGACGCCCCTGAACGAATGCTCCTCGCCGAGGGGCATCTGGATGGGGACGGGCCTGGCCTGGAGTCTTCGGGAGATCGAGTCGACGGTCTTTTCGAAGTCGGCCCCGACCCTGTCCATCTTGTTCACGAAGCAGAGGCGGGGGACCTTGTACCTGTCGGCCTGGCGCCACACCGTTTCGGACTGGGGCTCGACTCCCGCGACGGCGTCGAATATCACCACGCCGCCGTCCAGGACCCTGAGGCTGCGCTCCACCTCGGCGGTGAAGTCGACGTGACCCGGGGTGTCGATGATGTTGACGTCGTACCCCTGCCAGCGGCACGCCGTGGCCGCGGAGGTGATCGTGATGCCGCGCTCGCGCTCCTGGGCCATCCAGTCCATCGCCGTCGTGCCCTCGTCGACCGCCCCTATCTTGTAGATGCGGCCGGCCATGTAGAGCACACGCTCGGTCACCGTCGTCTTGCCGGCGTCGATGTGCGCAATAAACCCAATGTTTCGGACGGCTTCGAGTGCTGAGGAGGAAGTCATAGTAAGCGATGCAGAGGGGGAGGGCGGGGTGCGGGAGGCTACCACCGGTAGTGGGCGAAAGCGCGATTGGCCTCCGCCATTCGGTGCATCTCCTCCTTTCTCCTGACGGCGTTGCCCTGGCTGCGGGACGCCTCCACGAGTTCCTGGGCCAAGCGGCTGGCCATCGGGCTGCCGGACTTGTCCCGGGCGGATGTGATGACCCACTTCATGGCCAGGGCCTCCTGGCGCTCGGGTCGTATGTCTGTGGGGACCTGGTACGTGGTGCCGCCCACCCTGCGTGACCGGACCTGCACCTGGGGCATGGCGTTTCTCATGGCCTGCCGGAAGACCTCGAGGCCGGACGACCGGGACTCCTGCTGGGCAATATCCAATGCGCCGTAGACGATCCGCTGCGCCACTGTCTTCTTGCCCTTCAGCATTACCTTGTTGATGAAACGGGCAAGCTCGACGCTTCCGAACCTCGGGTCGGGCTTGACCTCTCTCTTTTCCGAACGCCTGCGTCTAGCCATCTGACGTAACCTTGAGTGCCTGGGACGGCAACTCTACCGCCTTTCCTTCTTGCTTCCGTACTTGCTGCGTCCTCGTCTTCGCTCGCTGACGCCGTCGGTATCCAGGGCCCCTCTCACTATGTGATACCGGACGCCCGGGAGGTCCTTGACCCTGCCTCCGCGTATCAGCACAACCGAGTGCTCCTGGAGGTTGTGACCCTCTCCGGGAATGTATGCGGAGACCTCGACGCCATTCGTGAGCCTGACCCTCGCCACCTTGCGCAGGGCGGAGTTCGGCTTCTTCGGCGTCTGCGTCCTCACCTGGATGCACACGCCGCGCTTCTGGGGCGACCCGGAGTCTCTCCGGCCCCTGTTCTTTATCGTGTTGAAAGAGAACCGCAACGCGGGAGCCTTGTCCTTGCGCCGCTTGCTCTTCCGTCCCTTCCGCACCAACTGGTTCACAGTAGGCATAAGTCGACCTTTGTCCTCACTGAGCTAGGTAGAGAATGAAGCACACACCAAGCCACACGCCCCTCAAGGGCGACAAGCGGCAATTATAGTCTGCCTACGTTCACATGTCAACTTGCTAAAGCAGGTTTGAGATTCATGATTCACCGTTCCCTGGAACGTGCGGGTCCGTTCCAGGCCATGGCCGGAGGGCGAGCCAGGCACAGGCGCGGCTGGGAGCGGCCCTAGACCCCGCCTCCAAGGGCGCGGTCGAGGTTGTAGGCCGCGCTGATGAGTGAGAGGTGGGTGAAGGCCTGTGGGAAGTTCCCCAGCGCCTCGCCCGTGGTCCCTATCTCCTCTGAGTAGAGACCGAGGTGATTGGAGTGGCCCAGCATTCGCTCGAAGATGAAGCGGGCCTCGTCCAGCCGCCCCGCTCGCGTAAGGGCCTCGACCAGCCAGAAGGTGCACATGCTGAAGCTGCCTTCCTCCTGGCCCGCAAGCCCGTCGGAGGCAGCTTCGGACACGTCGTACCGCTGCACCATGCCGTCCTGCGTCAGGTCCTTCAGGACGGCGTCGATGGTCGACAGCATCCGGGGGTCCGTGGGCGATATGAAGAAGACCAGCGGCATTAGCAGGTTTGCAGCGTCGACCACGTCCGAGTCGAAGTACTGGACGAAGGCCTTCCTGTCCGGGTTCCAGCCCCTTTCCATGATGGCCTCGTATATCGCGTCCCGCTCCCTGAGCCAGACCTGCCTGTTCGCGGGGAACGAGCGCTTTTCGGCCAGCCTGAGGCCCCGGTCGAGGGCGACCCAGCTCATCAGCTTGGAGAAGACGAACTGCTGGCGTCCGCCCCGGACCTCCCAGATGCCCTCGTCGGCGCTCTGCCAGTTGCACGCCACCCAGTCGAGCAGCCTCCTTAGATGTTTCCAGAAGTCGTACGAGATGGCTGCGCCGTACTTGTTGTACAGGTATACGGAGTCCATCAGCTCTCCGAATATGTCGAGCTGCAGCTGGTGGTGCGCATTGTTGCCGACGCGCACGGGCTTCGAGCCCCTGTACCCCTCCAGGTGATCGAGCGCCTCCTCTTCGATGATGTGGCCCCCATCGAGCCTGTACATGATCCCGGGGATTTCGTCGTCCTGGAGCTCGCTCGCCCTGGCCTCTACCCACTTCATGAACTGCTCGGCCTCGTAGGTGAGGCCCACACGCATGAAGGCGTAGACGGTGAAGGCGGCGTCGCGCATCCAGGTGTAGCGGTAGTCCCAGTTCCTGGACCCGCCGAGGGTCTCCGGCAGGCTGCAGGTTGGGGCCGCGACTATGGCTCCCGTCGGGGCGAAGGTCATCAGCTTCAGGGTGAGCACCGAGCGCTGCACCATCTCCCGCCACCGGCCCTTGTAGGTGCATCCCCCGAGCCATCTCTTCCAAAAGGCGAGGGTGTCCTCCATCAGGCGCCGCCCCGCGTCCTCGTCCAGGCGCACCAGTGGGCCGGTATGATCGTCGACCAGGCCGGTTACGAAGGTGAAGGTCTGTCCGGCCGCGACGTCGAACTCCGACACGACCCCGCCCCTGTCGTTCACCTCGAAGGCGCAGCCCTCCGGCATGGCGAGGCCGAGGTCCGGTCCCGTCTCCGACGTGAAGAGGACGCCGGACTCCGTTTCGGCGACGCGGTGGCCCTCTCGAGCGTAGTCGAAGGCCGGCTCGCACTCGAGTCTCATCCGTTTGGTGCCGCGCACCCCCGTAACCCTTCTGACGATGCGCGGCGAGTGGTGGTCTTCGGGACCGGCCTGGGAGCCCTCGAGGGGCATGAAGTCCTCGAGAAGCACGACGCCGTCCGTGCCGGTGAAGTAGGTCATGAGGACGTTGGTGTCGGGGTGGTAGAGCTGCCGGGTGATCCCGTCCCTTACGCTGTTTATCTTGAAGCGGCCGCCCTGGGTGTCGTCCAGTATGGCGTTGAAGACCCCAGGCGAGTCGAAGTGCGGAAGACAGCACCAGTCGATGGAGCCGTCCGTGCCCACCAGGGCAACGGTGTACAGGTCGCCGATTACGCCGTAGTCGTCTATCGGTTTGTACGGCATCTCTTGTGTTCCGGGGGAATACGCAGGAGCGACCGGGCTGTCAGACGACCGTGACCCTGTTCTCCACCGCGCCGACCCCGTCCAGGCTGATGCGGACCACGTCGCCCTCTTCGAGGGGGCCGTCGGCCACGCACCCGCCGGTGTACACGATGACCAGGTCAGGCGGCGTGTCGTGTGCGGTCACCCACTTGACTATCTCTTCCGGGGGTCTCCGGTGGTCGGTGGTATTGGTCGAGGAGCCCGCCTCGCTCCCATCCCGCGTGATAGTCAGCTCCATGCCCCGTCCCATCGGGTCGGGCATGCTGTCGGGCGTCACGACGCACGGTCCGAGAGAAGCGCAGCCCGTGAACACCTTGCTCGGGACCATCCACCAGATAGTCTGCCCCATGAGTCCGCCGGCAACCTCGTTGCCGGTGCTGTAGGCGACGATCCTGCCCTTGTAGAGCACGAGCACCAGCTCGCCCTCCGCAACGGAGGTCGTGTCGGAGCGGATGCCTATGTCGTCGAAGGGCCCGGCCAGACGCGTGGGGCCGCCCTTGTACATGACAGGGGGCCTGTCCGCCTCGTAGGCCGTCCTGGTGAAGTCGGGCATGGCGCTTACGGCCTCGTCCGGGACAGGGTAGTTGCCGATGCCGCCCGCCCAGATCTCGTCAGGATCCAAGGGGCGGATGACCCTGCTCCCTCCCGGACCCGCCTTCGACGACGCGACGACCGAGTCTAGGTCGAAGACCTGGCCGTCACCGGCGGAGAGCACGTTTCGGGCCACGTCATCTATGGACTGCCCTCCGACGTAGCTCACCTTCATCAGGTCGTCGAAGCCCCTGACCTCGTCATTGAGAGCCGTGAGAGACGCGAGCTTGCCCCGCTCGGACTCCACTGTAAGGTGAATGTTACCGATGTCGTCGCGTATGCGGTAGTAACGCATCTCTGCCTCCGGGGCCGCGCCTCGTGTCGCCTATGGCGGACCGGCGTCGAACGACGCGGGTCTCGTCCGGTTTTCCTATCCCTTGGCCGCCTTCTTGTTCAGGTCCGAACCGGCGGTGAAGCCGACCCGCTTGTGCGCGGGAATCGTAATCAGGTCGCCCTCGCCGCGAATAGGCTTGACGCGCCTCGACTTTACATCTCTGACAGAGAAGGACCCGAACCCTGTGAGCACGACCTTGTGGCCTTCCGCCAGGGCCTCCTGAATACTTTCAAGCACAGCGTTGAGGGCACCTTCTCCTTGAGCACTCGACCCCTTGAGATTGGCGGCAACCCTGGCCGCGATGTCGCTCTTTCTAAGCGTAGCCATAACAGACGTCGCCTCCATAGCATGTCATGGGCGCACGCCATCCACTCCAGAAGGCGTACGCGAGATGCAAGGATGTTATTCGCTAGGGAATACAGGTGTCAACCGACTGGTGCAGAATCGCCGGTTGCCGGACCGCTGCGCGGCGGTGTTCCGACACGCCGGGACTGGGTGCCGGAGTCCCTAGTACAGATAGGTGCCAAGGCTCCCGAGGGTGTATACTGGGAGGTAGCGGACGGGTTTTCTCCCCGTCCGAGGAGTTGCCGGGATGTACCAGGACGACGTCCACGCAACCGAGCAGGAAGCGCCGCCTCCTTCGCCGGACCAACATGGGGTCAGGCTCACCATCTGGGGAGCGATATTCCTCGTCGCCTTTGGGATGCTCCTGGGCCTTGTACTGGCATGGGGTTCCCTAGGCGCGACCCAGCCCACGGCCCTCTTCGACGAGGGGCAGGTCACGTCGGTATTCGAGCGGGCCAGCCCTGCAATCGTGGAGATAGGCGTCTCCCAGCTGTTCAGCCAGCAGAGCGGGTCCGGGTTCTTCGTCGACGACGACGGGCACATCGTCACGAATGCCCACATCGTCGACATGGACGGCGACGTCGTGGTCACGCTGCACGACGGCAGGAGGCTGGACGCGACCGTGCTGGGCAGCAGCAGGGCCGACGACCTTGCCATCCTTCGGGTGGACCCGGACCTGGCCTCGGACATCGAGCCCCTGAGGCTGGCCGACTCCGACCGGGTCTTGCCGGGGCAGCTTGCCATAGCCATTGGCAGCCCGTACCAGAACGCTAACTCAGTAACTGTCGGCGTCGTCAGCGGCAAGGAGAGAAGCCAGGTGGGCTCCCTCAACAGGCCCATCCCCGAGATGATCCAGACCGATGCCGCGCTGAACCCCGGCAACTCCGGCGGGCCCCTTCTTAACTCGAAGGGCGAAGCGATCGGCGTGGTGTCGGCGGTCCAGATCGACCCTGACAGGTTCGGGTCGGGGGCCCTGCTTCAGACCGGAGTCGGTTTCGCCGTATCGTCCAACACGCTGCGCCAGCTCCTCCCGAACCTGATGCAACCCTTGGAGTACAAGCGTCCCTGGATTGGCATCATGAGCCGTCAACTGACTCCAAGCCAGTTGAACCTGCTTGAGCTGCCAGTCGAAAGGGGTGTGTACGTCTCGCAAGTCTGCCGGGAGAGCCCTGCAGAGCGGGCCGGAATCCAGTCCGACAGCTTCAGGACAATCCCATCGGGCCGCGGCGACTTCATCACGGCGGTGGACGGCGAGCCCATCTCGAGCGTCGCCGACATAGTGGAGCACCTGAACACGCTCATACCGGGAGACAAGGTGGAGCTGACCTTCATAAGGGAAGGGCAAGAGCAGGGCGTCACGGTGACCCTGGACGAATGGAAGTCTTGCACGCCTTAGCCAGTACGACAGCCGTGAAAGCCCTGCATGGAGGCCCGTCCCGTCGATGACGAGCTCTCCAGACGTAGCCATAATCGGCGGCGGAATCGTAGGGGCCGCCACAGCCTACTTCCTGGGCGAGGCGGGAGTATCCACCGTCGTCATCGAGCGCGACGCCGTGGGCAGCCACGCGTCGGGACACGCCTACGGGGGCCTGAGTGCGCTGGCCGGGCCCGGCGTGCACGGCCCAACCCAGGATCTCAGCCGCCTCAGCGTCCGGCTCTACCGGGAGATGGCCGCGACGCTCCCGGACGAGACGGGCGTGAACATGGAGTACCGAGACCGGCCCTCCTTGATCCTGTGCTTCACGGACCAGGAGGCTGCCGCTGCCAGGGACGGCCTGCCGGTCATGCAGCGGGAGGACGGCTACACCGTCTCGTGGCTGGAGGGGGACGACCTGTCGGCCGTGGAGCCGCGAATCTCCCCGGAGGCGCGAGGCGTGGTCTACATCGAGGGCACGTCGGACCTGGAGCCGCAGCGACTGACGACCGCCCTGGCGAAGGGCGCGGAGATCAGGGGCGCGCGCTTCGAGCATGGCGAGGTCACCGGTGTGACGCGCGACGGCGCGAAGGTGACCGGGGTGACGCTCGGGGACAGGCACGTCGCCTGCGACAAGGTGGTGATCGCGATGGGCCCGTGGTCGGGCGCGGCCTCCGAGTGGCTGGGGTTCCCGATAGCAGTGCGGCCACTGAAGGGGCAGATACTCCGCCTGCGGGCCTCGGGGCCTCCGTACCGGTGCTCGATGGGCTGGGCGGGCAACTACGCCGTCACCAAGCCGGACGGCCTCGTCTGGGCCGGCACCACCGAGGAAGAACAGGGCTTCGACGAGACTACCACGCCGGAGGCCAGGGACCTGATCATGTCCGCGCTGGTGAAGATGGTGCCGGCGCTGTCCGACGCGCAGGTGGTGAGGCAGACCGCCTGCCCGCGCCCGCTGTCGGCGGACTACATGCCGCTACTGGGACCGGCGCCAGGCTGGGACGGCGTATACGTGGCCACGGGCGGAGGGCGTTCGGGAATCATCCTGGGCGCGGCAATGGGACGCATCACCGCAGACCTGGTCGCCCGGGGCGTTTCGGATATGCCGATACGGGACTTCGACCCCGGGCGGTTCGCAGGTGGGTGACGGGCCTGAGCTGAACGTCGTCAACGTGCTGCTGGCGGCCCTGCCGCTGGCCGCGCTGCTGGCGTCGATCCTCTTCTTGAAGTGGTCCGCGCCGAGGGCGGGCGCCGCGGCCTTGCTCGTCGTAGCTGCCATCGCGCTTCTCTTCTTCGAGTCCGACGCCAGGCTCCTCGGCATTGGGAGCGCAAAGGGCCTGAGCCTTAGCCTCTTCGTTCTGTCGATCATCTGGACGTCGGTGCTGCTCTACAACGTGGTGGACGAGCTGGGCGGCATCGACGTCATCGGCCGGACCATGACGCGGCTTGTGGAGGACCCGCTCGCGCAGGCGCTGGTCGTGGGATGGGCCTTCTCCGGGTTCATGCAGGGAATCGCGGGGTTCGGCGTACCGGTCGCGGTGGTGGCCCCGCTGATGGTCTTCATGGGGTTCGGCGCGGCGCGGGCGGCGGCCATAGTGCTCGTAGGGCACGCCTGGGCGGTGACTTTCGGGTCCCTCGGCTCCTCGTACTTCACGATTCAACTCGTGACGGAGATACCTGGCGAGGAGATCGGCCCACACATGGCGGCCCTCTTCGCCCTGCCGACCATCGTCACTGGGTTCGCAGTCGCCCACCTACAGGGCGGTATGCCGTCCCTGCGGCGCGGGATACCCATCGTCCTCGTCATGGGCGGCTCGATGGCCCTCTGCCTGTGGCTGCTCGCATGGGCCGGCGCTCCCCAGGTGGCGTCGCTGGTATCGGGCCTCGTCGGATGCGGCGTGGGTTGGCTGGTCGCCAGGACGCCGCTGCTACCGTCCCCGGCGAAGGAACAGGAGCAGCACCACGCTGCCCCTGAATCGCAGGGCGGCCCCAGCTTCCACATGGCCTTCCTGCCATACTACGCGGTGCTGGCCCTCAGCGTGCTCTCCCAGGTGCCCGCCGTGAAGGAGCTGGGCGCATCCCTGTTCTGGGGTCTTGACTACCCGGCAACCGAGACTGGCACGGGCTACGCGGTGGATGCGCAGGACAGCTACGCGAAGATCAGGCTGCTCAGGCATCCCGCTCCGCTGATACTGCTGTCCCTGGCGCTGACCTACGGGGTCTTCCTTGCCCGGCGCAGATGGAAGCCCGGCGCCGGGCTTGCGGCGGCCAGGAAGACCTACTCGCAGTGCGTGCCGACCAGCGTCGGGATCGCGACCATGGTCATGATGGCCCTGGTAATGACGGACACTGGGATGACCGTGCTGCTGGGCAGGACGATTGCGGACATCACGCAGACGGCCTTCCCCGTGTTCTCGCCATACATCGGCGTGCTGGGAACATTCATGACGGGGAGCAACACAAACTCGAACGTTATGTTCGGAGTGCTCCAGCAGGAGACGGCCGGCGCCCTCGGGGTGTCGGCGGTCACCATAGCGTCCGTGCAGTCGATTGGCGGATCGCTGGGGAGCGCCATCGCCCCGGCCAAGGTGCTGGTCGGCACGGCCATCGTGGGCCTGTCGGGCAAGGAGGGCGAGGTGATGAAGCGGACGATCCCCTACTGCCTGGTGATCGTGCTGCTGGTCGGTATCCAGGCCTGGATAGTACTCAATCTGCTGTAGGTGGGCGCAATGTTCGACAGGATCAGGGAGCACGCATCCGGGGCTCTGCCCAAGGACAAGGTCAAGCAGTACGCGTTCTGGGCGATAGTGATCGACTCGCCGCTCATCTATCTTGGTGCGGTCACGCTCGACAACCCGGCCCTCACCCTCGTATCGCTGGCGATCCTGGGTATAGCCGGCGTGCTGGCCCTCTGGGCCTACTGACCGGCATGGCCGACCGGCCCAACAACGTCTTGGTGATGCAGTCCGGGGGCAGCACCGCGGTGCTGAACAGGAGCCTCGCGGGCGTCGCCCGGACAGTGTCCCAAAGCCCTGCGTTCGGCCGGGTCTTCGGCGCGGTCAGAGGGATAGAGGGCCTCGTCGAGGGGAGGTTCTTCGAACTCGGGGGCATCCCCGGCTCGAGATGGGACACGATCTCGCGCACCCCTGGGGGAATCCTGGGATCGACCCGGAGGAAGCTCGGCCCCTCTGAGGTCGAGGCTTCGCTCGGGCAGGTCGAGGCCATGGGCATCGGCTGCTGCTTCATCATCGGTGGCAACGACTCAGCCGAGAACGGCCATACCCTCGCGCAGGCGGCGCGGAGCGCGGGTCTAGCCCTATCGGTCGTCAACGTGCCCAAGACAATCGACAACGACCTGCTCGCGACCGATCACTCGCCGGGGTACGGCAGCGCCGCCCGGTTCGTCGCGCTGGCGGCGATGGGCATTGGGCGCGACGTGGAGACGATGGGCGAGGCAGCCCCTCTCGCCGTGCTGGAGGTAATGGGCAGGGACGCGGGCTGGCTCGCCGCGGCATCGGTGCTGGGCAAGCGGGAAGAGCGGGACGCGCCGCACGTCGTCGTGGTGCCCGAGGAGCCTGTGGCCGAGGACCGGTTCCTGGGGCTGGTGGAGGACGCATACGCTAGGTACGGGACGGCGGTGATCGTTGTCTCGGAGAACACGCGGGGCGAACACGGGGTCCTTGGCTCGGACGAGCCCTGGTACGTGGACGACTTCGGCCACGCGTACTACGAGGGCGCCGGCAGGTATCTCTCCGAGCTGGTGGGCCGGAGGCTTGGGGCAAGGGTGCGGTACGAGAGGCCGGGCTCGATCCAGCGCTCCTTGGCCGAGACTGTCTCACGCACCGACGCCCTCGAGGCCGAGATGGCCGGGAGGGCCGCGGTGATGTACGCGGCAGAAGGGGCCTCGGACGTGATGGTGACCCTGGAGCGGGAGCCCGGCGACCTGTACGCCTGCCGAACTGGGACCGCACCGCTCGACGATGTGGCCGGCGGAGTCAAGACGCTGCCTCCGGCCATGTACGACCCGGCGACCGCCATGCCGACGGCGGACTTCGCGGCATACGCGGAGCCGCTCATCGGCGGGCCGCTGCCGAGCATGGAGCGGCTGGAGATGAAGAGGGAGACCTGACTTAGCCCGCATAGAGACTATCTCAAGCTCGCTACTGGGGTACTGTCCTTCGACAGGCTCAGGACGAACGCACTTTTCGGCAGGGGCTCGCATCAAGTAGCTCAATATAGCCTTTAGTCAAACCGGTAGAATATAGGTAGGAGGTGTGCCATGGCAGGAAACATGCGGTTGTGGATAGGACTTGCGGTCGTCGTAGTGATCGCCGGTGGGGCATTTGCATGGTGGCTGCTGGCGCCCCTGTTCCTCGACACGGAAGTCCAGGAGGAGTTCCCGTTCGCCGCCAACGCGGAGATGCCGGCCGGCGTCACCATGGCCGAGGCCGAGAAGGTCATGGCGACCATGGCCAAGGTCGACTTGCCCATGACCGAGCCGATGATGGAGCCGATGAAGGAGGCCGAGGCCCTCAAGACCGGGCAGTTCATGGGCGCTGACTCCTTCCACAAGGGCGAAGGGACGGCCACGGTGTACAGGCTGCCCGACGGCTCGGGCGTCCTGCGGATGGAGGACTTCAAGGGCACGAACGGGCCCGACCTGCGCGTCATACTCACGCCGCACCCCGACCCAGGCAGCCGCGACGACGTGCATCAGGACGGCTACGTCGAGCTGGGCAAGCTGAAGGGCAACATCGGCAACCAGAACTACATGATCCCGGCGGAGACGGACCTGGATACGGTGGGCGCAGTCGTCATCTACTGCAAGCCGTTCCGGGTCATCTTCAGCACAGCCCCGCTCCAGTAGCCCTGGCAAGCCGCAAACATGAAGACGCCTCGCCGGGAGAGTGCGATGGTGTAATATGAACGCCCATGGGCTCTCGGATGAGAGGAGTTGGACATGACGAGCGCCACGGTTACGAAGACCAAACTGCTGACCGCCGACGACCTGCTGCGACTCGACGCCAAGGGCGTTCGCGGCGAGCTGATCCGGGGGGTGCTTTGCGAAACGATGCCGGCAGGAATTGAGCATGGCACCATAGTTATGAACCTGGGCGCTGAGTTGAAGAACTTCACCAAGCCCAGAGAGCTGGGTAGGCTAGTCGGATCGGATTCGGGAGTCTGGCTGGAGCGCGACCCCGACACAGTGCGCGAACCCGACATAGCGTACTTCTCGGCTGAGAAGATGCCTCCGGGCGTGAGGGTTACGGGCTACGCCGAGACGCCCCCCGACCTTGTGGTGGAGGTCGTGTCCCCCAGCAACACTGTCAGGGAGGTCAACGACAAGGCCTTCATGTGGCTCGGCCACGGGGTCCGCCTTGTGTGGGTCGTGTATCCGGACACGCGTACAGTGGACGTCTACCAAAGCGGCCGCGCAGTTACTTCACTTACTGAGCACGACTCCCTCGACGGCCTGGACGCGCTTCCCGGTTTCACCTGTGCGGTGAGCGAAATATTCGACGATTGAGTACGGCGCGAATCGGGTTCATCGGCGGGTCCGGCCTGTATGAGATGGACGGCCTCGAGGGGCCCCAGGCCGTGGACGTGGACACCCCGTTCGGCGCCCCGAGCGACAGCATCGTCGTCGGGAATCTGTCGGGCGAGAGGGTCGCCTTCCTGCCGAGGCACGGGCGCGGCCACAGGATCTCCCCCAGCAACCTTCCGGCGCGCGCCAACATCTACGCGCTGAAGCTCCTGGGAGTCGAGCGGGTCGTGTCCATCAGTGCGGTCGGCAGCCTGCAGGAGCGGATCAGGCCGCTGGACATGGTCGTGCCGGACCAGCTTATCGACCGCACCCGGGGGCGGCCCAGCACTTTCTTCGACGAGGGCATCGTCGTGCACACCGCTTTCGCCGAGCCCTACTGCCCGGTCCTGGGTCATGCCGTGTGGGAGGCCGCGTCGGGCGAGGCTACGGCGCACAGGGGCGGCGCATGCGTTGTGATCGAGGGCCCGCAGTTCTCGACACGGGCGGAGTCGGAGCTATTCCGCTCCTGGAGCGCGGCGATCATTGGCATGACGGCCCTGCCTGAGGCCAGGCTGGCCCGCGAGGCCGAGATGTGCTACGCGACCCTCGCACTGGTCACCGACTACGACACGTGGCACGAGACGGAGGAGCAGGTCTCGGTCGAGCTTGTGGTCCAGAACCTGCTGAAGAACGTCGACGCGTCACGCCGGGTTGTCCGCTCTCTCGTGCCTGAGGTCCCTTCCGAGCGAAGTTGTGGATGCGCATCGGCCCTGGAGAATGCGATAATTACTAGTCCCGAGCTGATCGGGAATGAAACGAGAGCGCGGCTGTCGGCCCTGATAGGCCGGTACGTGGAGCCGCATGGAGGTGCCGATGCCCAGACGTGAACAAGGTGAGCCCTACTACCGCGTCAGCCTGGACGAGGCCGGCGAGATGTACGAAGCCGGCGAGTCGGTGGTCGTGGACGTGCGGAGGGACGACGAGTACGAGGCCGGGCACGTCAAGGGTGCCGTATTCATTCCGGTCGACGACGTGCTGGCGCGGATCGACGAGCTCCCTGACGACAAGAACCTGCTGTTCATCTGCGCGCAGGGCGTACGCAGCGGCCTGGCCTGCGAGATGGCCGCGGCGATGGGGTTCGACACGGAGAGGCTGTTCAACATCGAGGACGGCGCGGAGGCGTGGATAGAGCGCGGCCTCCCGGCCAGCTACGGCTCCGACGAATAGGGTGACAGACTCCCCTTCGAGCTCAGACGGGCGCTTCCGCCCCGGACTGCCTGGCGCCGTGCTGGCGGTGGGCACGGTCGCCTACGACACCGTACAGACCCCGGCGGGACGCCGCGAGGAGGCCCTGGGCGGTTCGGTCGCCTACTTCTCGGTGGCCGGCAGCTACTTCACGGACGTCGGGCTGATCGCCGTGGTAGGCGACGACTTCGACCCGGCCCACGTTACGTTGCTGGAGTCCCACGGCGTCGACCTGTCGGGCCTTGAAACCAAGCAGGGCAGGACCTTCAGGTGGTCCGGCGTGTACGGCGCGGAAGACGTGAACACGAGGGACACGCTGGACACCCAGCTCAACGTCCTGGCCGGTTTCGCGCCAAGACTGAGCGACGCCCACCGCAACCAGGGCTACCTGTTCCTGGCCAACAACGACCCCGAGCTGCAGATGTCCGTGCTCGACCAGATGGCCGATAGGCCCAGGCTGGTCGCGCTGGACACGATGAACTTCTGGATCGACGGCAGCAGGGAGGCCCTCGACAGGGTCGTGAGCGAAGTCGACGTGCTTTTCATGGACGAGACTGAGGTGCGGAGCTTCTCGGGCGAGGCGAACCTGCTCGCGGCCGCCCGGCGTATCATGGAGATGGGCCCGGCGGTCGTGGTCGCCAAGCGGGGCGAGCACGGGGTCCTGCTGGTGCAGGAGTCGGGCCTGTTCGCGGCTCCGGCGCACCCGGTGGATGGCGTGGTCGACCCCACGGGGGCCGGCGACTGCTTTGCCGGCGGGTTCGTGGGATACCTCGCGGCGACCGGCGACCTCAGCCCCTCGGGGTTCCGCAGGGCCGCCATCGTGGGTACCGTAATGGGGTCGTTCGCGGTGGAGAGCTTCAGCCTCGACCGTGTATGCTCTTTGGAGCGCGACGACATCGAGGGACGGTTCAGGACGCTTACGGACATAACTGCGTTCGCCCCGCTAGGCGAGGGCGAGTCGCTGCCCGGCACGCGTGGCCGGTAGTGGAGAGGAGCTAACTTGGCAACGAAGACTTCGGGAGACATCAGGGACGCGGCGCTTGCGCCGGAGGGCCACCGGCGGATCGAGTGGTCGGCGAGAGAGATGCCCGTGGTCCGGCTCATCAGGGAGAGGTTCGCGCGCGAGAAGCCGCTGTCGGGCCTCACCCTCGCGGCGTGCCTGCACGTCACGTCTGAGACGGCCAACCTCGCGCTGGCCCTGAGGGATGGGGGCGCTGAGGTGGTCCTGTGCGCCAGCAACCCCCTCAGCACCCAGGACGACATTGCGGCGGCGCTGGACGGGGAGGACGGCATCACGGTCTTCGCCATCAGGGGGGAAGACAACGACACCTACTACTCCCACATCGACGCCGCGCTTGACGCGGGGCCGCACATGACCATGGATGACGGCGCAGACCTGGTAGCGAGGCTGCACTCGGCCAGGACCGAGAAGCTGGAGGGCATGATCGGCGGGACGGAGGAGACGACGACGGGCGTGATCCGGCTGACCAGCCTCGCGGAGGCCGGGAAGCTCATGTACCCCATCATCGCTGTCAACGAGGCCGAGACGAAGCACTTCTTCGACAACAGGTACGGCACCGGGCAGAGCACCCTGGACGGCATCACCCGCGCGACGAACGTGCTCTGGGCGGGCAAGAATGTCGTCGTGGCCGGGTACGGCTGGTGCGGCAAGGGCGTGGCCATGCGCGCGAGGGGCATGGGAGCCAACACGATCGTCACCGAGATCAACCCGGTGCGGGCCCTCGAGGCGGCCATGGACGGGCACAGGGTCATGACCATGGGCGAGGCCGCCCCGATAGGGGACATATTCATCACCCTCACGGGCGGCATGAAGGCCGTCGACGGCCGCCACATAGAGGCGATGAAGGACGGCGCGATAGTCGCCAACAGCGGCCACTTCGACGTAGAGATCGACATCGCCGCTCTCGAGGAGTCCTCGGACGGGCAGCAGGCGGTGAGGGAATCGGTCGACGAGTACCTGATGCAGGACGGCAGGAAGCTCTACCTGCTCGGCGAGGGCAGGCTCGTGAACCTGGCCGCCGCCGAGGGGCACCCCTCTGCCGTGATGGACATGAGCTTCGCCAACCAGGCGCTCTCCTCCGAATACCTTGCCCTGAGCGCGGGCAACCTCGCCAAGAAGGTCCATCTCGTGCCCCGCGACATCGACCAGGAGGTCGGAAAGCTCAAGCTCGCCGCGATGGGCATCAACATAGACACCCTTACCGACGAGCAGCAGGAGTACCTCGAGAGCTGGCACATGGGGACGTAATGGGATAGAAAACGGCGTAAGCCAAACCGCCCGCCGCCACTCTGGATTCCCGCCCTCGCGGGAATGACGGATGTGCAAGGCCGAACACCCTAGAGACGATGGAGGAATAGAAGTGCCGTACAGCCTTAGCGAGTCGCCCAAGTACCTGTTCACTTCGGAATCGGTGACGGAGGGTCACCCCGACAAGCTGTGCGACCAGGTCTCCGACGCAGTGCTCGACGCCATCCTGGCCCAGGACCCCGAGGGGCGCGTGGCCTGCGAGGCGTGCACGACGACCGGGCTGGTGGTCGTCCTGGGAGAGATAACCACGGAGGCCCGCATCGACGTGCCGGACCTCGTGCGGAGCACGATCAGGGACGCCGGTTACACGGACTCCGAGTACGGCTTCGACCACGAGTCGTGCGCGGTTATCGTGTCGCTGAACCGGCAGTCGAGCGACATCGCGGGCGGCGTGGACGTTGCGCTGGAGGTCAGGGGCGAGGTGGACGCGAGCGACGCGGCCATCGAGATGCTCGGCGCAGGCGACCAGGGGATGATGGTCGGCTACGCCTGCAACGAGACCGGCGAGCTGATGCCCATGCCGATCGCCCTGTCGCACAGGCTCACCAGACGCATGGCGGAGGTCAGGAAATCTGGCCTCCTTCCTTTCATGCGGCCCGACGGCAAGTCGCAGGTTACCGTCGAGTACGCGTACGGCAAACCGAAGAGGGTCGACACGGTGGTGCTGAGCACGCAGCACTCCCCCGACGTGAGCCAGGAGACGATCGAGAGCAAGCTCATCGAGCACGTGGCGGCCGCCGCCATCCCGGCAGACCTGCTCGACGACGACACCAAGTACCACGTCAACCCGTCCGGCCGGTTCGTGATAGGCGGCCCCAAGGGCGACGCCGGGCTGACCGGGCGCAAGATCCTGGTCGACACGTACGGCGGCATGGCCAGGCACGGCGGCGGCGCGTTCTCCGGGAAGGACCCGACGAAGGTCGACCGCTCGGCGGCCTACGCCGCGAGGTGGGTCGCCAAGAACCTGGTGGCGGCCGGGCTGGCCGACAGGCTGGAGATTCAGGTCTCGTACGCCATCGGAATGGCGAAGCCCATGTCCGTGTCCATCGAGACCTTCGGTACGAACCATGCGCCGGACGACGTCATCGTCGAGCTGGCGGACAAGCACTTCGACCTGCGCCCGGGCGCGATCATCCGTGACCTGGGGTTGAGGGCGCCGATCTACAAGCAGACCGCCGCCTACGGCCACTTCGGACGCGACGACCTGGACCTTCCGTGGGAGCGGACCGACAGGGCGGAGGCCATTCGCGAGGACTGGGGACGCGCCGGCGGTCGCTAGGGGCCGGCGTCCGGCATGGCTGGCCGCACCGCCAAACGGGTACTCGACACGGCTGCATCCTCAGGCAGGCTGAGTCCGGCCGCCCTCGCCAATCTCGACCGCTGGCTGACAGACCCCGGCCTTTCGGCCTTCGTCCCTGAGATCGAGACCCTGGCAGCGGACGAACGCTGGGACGAGATCGAGGACGCCTTCGCCTCCAGGCTCAGGGTCGGCACGGGCGGCATACGAGGCCCGCTCGGCCCGGGCCCCAACCGCATCAACGCCCGCACCATCGGCGAGGCGGCCCAGGCTCTGAGCGCCTTCATCGACGACTACGGGGCAGACGCGAGGGAGGCGGGCGTCGTGGTGGGCCACGAGGCCCGCAGGCAGTCCAGGGAGTTCGCCGAGCTGTCGTGCGAGGTGTTCGCGGCCAACGGCATAAGGTCGCACCTGTTCGACGGCCTGCGCTCCACACCGGAGGTGTCCTTTGCCGTGCGCCACCTGGGGGCAACGGCCGGTGTACAGATCACGGCGTCGCACAACCCGCGGACCGACAACGGGTTCAAGTTCTACTGGTCCGACGGCGGGCAGGTGGTGCCGCCCCACGACGCGCGATTCATGCAGCTCGTCACGGACGTCGACGAGGTGCGCCGCATGGGGCTGGCCCGGGCGAGGTCAAACGGGCTCGTGTCGACCATAGGCGCAGGCGTCGACGAGGCGTACCTGGGCGCCGTTCGGGGCCTGGCCGCTGAGGAGAGCAGGTCGGCGAAGGTCGTGTTCAGCCCTATGCACGGCGCGGGCTCGACCAACGTCCTGCCGGTGCTGCGTGCCGAGGGGTTCGAAGTGACCGTGGTGCCGGAGCAGGCGGAGCCCGACGAGGGCTTCCCGACCGCGGCGGGCGACCTCATCAACCCGGAGTTCGCCGAGGTGATGGCGCTGCCGGTAAGGCTCGCGGAGCAGGTAGGAGCAGACATCGCCATATGCGCCGACCCGGACGCGGACCGCATCGGCGTCGCGGCCAGGACGGACTTGGAGGCCGCAGGGGTCCGCGCCCTGACGGGCAACCAGGTGGGCGCGGCGCTGACCCACCACATCCTCTCGCGCCGCAGGGACGCGGGCGAACTGCGCGGCGACGAGGTGGTGATCGAGACGCTGGTGACGACCGGGCTGATCGCGGACGTAGCCCGCAGTTTCGGCCTGGAGCCGGTGGACGACCTGCTGGTCGGGTTCAAGTTCATCGCCCAGGTCATCGGCGGGCTGGACGACCCGTCGCGGTTCGTGTTCGCGGCGGAGGAGAGCCTGGGCTACCTGGCGGGCGACTTCGTGCGCGACAAGGACGCGGCCATAGGCGCACTGCTCGTGTGCGAGATGGCGTCGCACCTCAAGGACAGGGGCGCGACGGTGCCGATGTACCTCGACGAGATCTACCGCGAGTACGGCTACTACAGGAACGCGCTGCTGCTCGTCGAGCTGCCAGGCAGCTCCGGGCGCGACGTGATGACCGAGGTGATGCTGGGCCTGCGAGCGGGCCCTCCGCCGAGCCTGGTCGGGATGGCGGTAACCGGTATGGACGACAGGCTGGACGAGACCGCGCGGGCGCCGGACGCATACCGCATGGGCGGAGCGGCCGACATCGTGACGCTGTACCTGTCCGAAGACCGCCGGACGCGCGTCACCGTCAGGCCCTCAGGCACCGAGCCCAAGCTGAAAATCTACGTGCAGCACTACGCCCCAGCTAGCGCGTCGCTCGAAGACACGCAGGCCATCGTCGACACGGAGGCCGCGGCCCTGGGCGACGCAATCCTGGATCGCTGCGGCCATGTGCTAAGCGCGGAGCTTCGCGGAGAGTGGCTGCGGGCCGACCGCCGGGTCGTCTAGCGGCACGCTGCCCTCACCTCCTGCCCGTCTTTATCCGGCACAGGACGCAAGCGACGTCCAGGCCAGATATCAGCGCCGGAGGCCTGCGGGGCCACCGATCACCAGGCTATATTCGATTGTATCTCGTCTCGCCAGCTTCTCCTTGTGTCTCGCCTCTACCTAGCTTCGTCTTTTCTGTCGGTACTCTCGGTTCTTCTTTCGATGGGGCCGGAGCGCGTCTCTGTCAGGTTGGCCCGCTGCCTCGCGGAGCCGGAATGTTCGACCGTGCCCACTTTGAGTGGGCGGTTTGATCACACACTGCGATAGTCAACGGATCCCTGGGAGACGCGCTCCGGTCTCTGAAGCGGCGGCAGTTCGCCGCCCTCTATCAACAATTTCCGCAGACCCAGTGACCTTGCTGCTCAGCCAAAGGGTGTGCGACGGCAATACGGATATACCCGCACCCGGAAAGGGGGTAGACGCTACAGTTACGGCTCCGGACGAGTTGCCGTGCTTGACCTCGAAGGCGCTTTGTAAACACCACGGGCCCGCTCCATCCCGACGGCGAGCGGACCCGGAGGGGCTCGGGCTCATCTTCTCCCCTTCCTACCGAGACTATAGTAGTACGAATGTGCTATGCTTGTCAAGGGGCAGTTGGGTAGTTGAGATGCCGGAGTCCAGCAAGGGCGCGGGCGGCGGGCTTGGGTATACAATGCACCTGAAGCAGGATGGGAACCCCATGGGCGACACCATAACGGACGGGCGGGCGACCGGTGCCTCAGATGGGGCTGCCGAGACGCTGGCGAGCCAAGGGCTGCCGCGTGCGGTCAGGGATGGCAGCGGTCTATACCGGACGCGCCTGCCTATCGGCGGCGGGCGGCTGTGCGAGTGCAAGCCCAACCACCTGAACTGCCTGACGGCCAAGGAGTGGCTGAAGAGCCAGCTAGGCGTGTGGCAGTTCAACTACCAGGGCCGGGACATCCGCGACAAGAAGCTGCACCCCGCGACCTTCCCCATCTCCCTGGCGACTAAGGTGATCGAGCTGTTCACCCACGAGGGCGAGCTGGTGCTCGACCCGTTCGTGGGCAGCGGCACGGCCCTCGTGGCCGCCCAGGACACGAATCGCAACGCCGTGGGCTTCGACCTTCACGCCGGGTACGTCGACCTCTCGGAGTCCCGGCTTGGAGGCGCGGGGCTGTTTACGAGCACTGCCCAAGTGGCCGTGCAGGACGACGCATCCAGCGTTGCCGAGTACCTGGAGCCCGGCAGCGTGTCGCTGGTGCTGACGTCGCCGCCGTACGCGAACCTGCTGAACAGGCAGAGGCGGAACAAGTCGCGCCGCGACCGCAAGAACGAGCAGCTGGGGGCAGTCGAGCAGTACTCCCAGGACCCTCGCGACCTGGGCACCATGCCGCTAGACGAGTACTCTGAGGCCATGCGCTCCATCTTCGGCGGTATTCGGAAGGTCCTGAAGCCGGGGGGCCACTGCGTGGTGAACGTGCCGGACATGTGGTGGGAGGGCGAGCGCGTCACGATCCACATATCGGTCGTCGAGGCCCTCAGGAAGGCGGGCTACGAGTTCCGCAACACAATAATCTGGGACCGCACCAACATCGTGAACCGGGTCGGCATCTTCGGCTGGCCGAGTAACTACATCACCATGGGCACGACCTTCGAGTACCTGCTGCACTTCACGAACCCGCCCATCGAAGGGCCAGGTGGCGTGAACGGCAGCGTTGCCCACGCCTCCTCGAACGGCGTGGGCGAATCGGGGCGAGAGCAGGGGGCCGGGTAGATGACACGTTCGGCCGACAAGCCGCTGCTGGTGCTGCTCGACGGGCACGCGATGGTGTACAGGGCCTTCTACGCCATCCAGAACCCCATGACGGTCAGGACGACCGGCGAGGAGGTGCGCGGCGTTTACGGCTTCCTCAACACCTTCCTGCGCAACCTGTCGGACCTGGAGCCCACGCACTGCGCCATCGCCTTCGACCTGTCGGGCCCTACCTTCAGGCACGCCGAGTACGACGAGTACAAGGCCACGCGCCCGCCCATGCCGCCGGAGCTCCGGCAGCAGGTCGAGCGGGTGCGCGAGATCATGCACGCGTTCCGGATACCCGTGCTCGAGCGGGAGGGGTACGAGGCAGACGACGTGCTGGGGACGCTGTGCGCGAAGGCCGAGGAGCAGGGCGTCGACACGGTGGTGCTGACGGGCGACACGGACGAGCTCCAGCTGGTGTCGGACCGGGTGCGGGTGCTGCTCAGCTACAGCGTGCAGCGCACGACGATGTACGACGTGGCGAAGGTGAAGGAGCGGTACGACGGGCTCGGCCCGGAGGTGGTCGCCGACATCAAGGCGCTGCAGGGCGACACGACGGACAACATACCCGGCGTGCCGGGCGTGGGGGCCAAGACGGCCATCAAGCTGCTGACGCAGTTCGGGTCGGTCGAGGGGATCATCGAGCGGCTGGACGAGGTCAAGCCGCCGAGGACCCAGCAGAGCATACGCGACCACGTGGAGGAGCTGCGGCGCGGCAAGTTCCTGACGACGATCGTGCGCAACCTGGACCTAGACCTGGACATGGACGGGATGCGGATGTGGAACTACGACCGCGCCGAGGTGCTGGAGAAGCTGAAGGAGCTGGAGTTCTTCAGCATCGTGCCGCGGATCCCGGACCCGCAGGGCGACGGGGAACCTGCGCAGGCCCAGCTCTTCCCGGAGCCCGAGGAGCGGGACACGCGGTACGCGGTGGTCGACACCTCCGAGGGCCTGCGCGAGATGGCGGAGGCCCTTAACTCGCCCGGCGGGTTCGCCTTCGAGGTGGTCTCGACGGCCATGAATCCCATGTACGGCGAGCTGGTGGGCATGGCCTTCTCGAACGAGGCGAACGCCGCCTGGTACGTGCCTGTCGGACACGCGGAGGGCGAGCAGGTCGGGCTCGAAGCGGCGCTGGACGCTGTCCGGGGCGTGCTGGAAGACGAGTCGATACCCAAGTCGGCACACGACGCCAACCACGGCATGACGGTGCTGGCCCGGCACGGGGTCACGGTGCGCAACGTCGACTTCGACCCGATGATCGCGGCGCATGTGGGCGGCCGCAAGGCCGTGGGCATCGAGGCGCTGGCGCTGGAGTCGCTGGACATCGAGCTCAAGCCGGTCACGGACATCACCGGCACTGGCAGGAAGCAGATCACGATGGCGGAGGCGACCATCGGGGACGCGTCCGGCCACGCGTGCGGCCGGGCCGACGCTACCTGGCAGCTCAGGGACACGCTCGCGAAAGAGACCGCCGAGAAGGGGGTCGCGGGCTCCCTGGCCGAGTTCGAGATGCCGCTCATCCCAGTGCTGGTCCGGATGCAGCGCAACGGTGTTGCGGTGGACGTGGACCACCTGACGGCCATGTCCAACCGGTTCGAGCGGGACATAGAGCGGACCGAGGCGGGGATGTACGAGCTGGTGGGCCACGAGTTCAACATCGGCTCGTCGCGCCAGCTTGGGGACGTGCTGTTCGATGAGCTGAGGCTGCCGCCCACCAAGAAGAGGAAGACAGGGTACGCCACCGACGCACAGTCTCTCGAGTGGCTCAGGCAGGAGATCAACAGGGGTGTTGTGGACGACGTCAACCCGGTGGCCGTCGAGGTGCTGGACAGGGTGCTGGAGTACCGGCAGCTTACCAAGATCAAGTCGACCTACCTGGACTCGCTGCCCGGGCAGGTGAACCCGGAGACGGGGCGCGTCCACACGATGTACCACCAGACCGGGTCGGCGACGGGGCGCGTTTCGAGCAACGACCCGAACGTGCAGAACATCCCGATCCGCACGGAGATGGGGCGCGAGGTGCGCCAGGCCTTCATAGCACAGGACCCCGGGTGGACGCTGCTGGCGGCGGACTACTCGCAGATCGAGCTGCGCATCCTGGCGGAGCTGTCCATGGACGAGGGCCTGATCGATGCGTTCGAGAGCGGGCAGGACATCCACGCGGCGACGGCGTCGTCGGTGTACGGGGTGGGCATAGACGAGGTGGACCCTGAGATGCGGCGCATCGCCAAGATCATGAACTTCGGCGTGATATACGGCCTGAGCCCGTTCGGGATGAGCCAGCAGACAGGGCTGACGCCGGACGAGGGCAAGGCGTTCATCGACGCCTACTTCGGCAAGTACCCGGGGATAGAGAGCTACATCGACGGGATCAAGCGCAGCGTTAAGGAAGACGGCTACGTGGAGACACTGAAGGGGAGGCGGCGCTACATCCCGGAGATTCGCTCGCCCAACTTCCACCAGCGCTCGGCGGGCGAGCGCATGGCCATCAACATGCCCATCCAGGGGACCGCGGCCGACATCCTGAAGCTGGCGATGGTGCGCCTGCAGGCCGAGATGGACGGGCGCGAGCTCCGGTCGCTGATGATCCTGCAGGTGCACGACGAGCTGATATTCGAGTCGCCCCAGGACGAGCTGGACGAGCTGAAGGGCCTGGTCGACGAGATCATGCCCGCCGCCATGACCCTGGCGGTGCCCCTAGAGGTTGACGTAAAGACAGGCGCCAACTGGGGCGATTTGGAGTAGGCCTAACGAACGCTACCGGAGCATCGTACGAATGGCAGCCATCGTGGACGTACTCTAGCTAATGCGGAAATCCAGCCTCCGGATTAGTTTGAACGTATCGATGCATTCCACGTGAAGATCCTGGCAAACGTCTGGTATGCGCCGATTCGCTCTGGTTGAAGTTGGCTTGGAAGACTCTGTCGTTACAACGCAGCGGTTCCCTATATCGACGAGCCCTTGCGCAATGAGGAATGCGTCACTGCCGATCTTTTCAATTTCGTCATCGGCCAAGTCATCGGCATAGCCTCGTTCTGTTACGTAGGCCACCAGGTCCCTAGGGGCGTACTCGTCCAGTACCAGAGTGTGTCTGTTCAGTCTCAGCCAATCTACCAGTTCATCTTTGCCTCTCGCGATGTCGTCGAATATCTCCTTGGGAACCCTGATCTGGCCCCGCGTGCCCATGTCAACCAGCCACTGCCAGAACTGAGGCACCCTGTCGGGCGGATAGTAGTCTCTTCTTGCGTCGATTAGCACGTTCGCGTCAAGCAGATATAGCAACTGAGAGCCCTATGCCATGTCGGACTCAAGCAGCCTGTAGACCTGAGTCGGGGCAACACCAAGGATGCGGGCTGCCCTAGACGGCGAGAGGGCGCGGGAGGCCATCGTCCGGCGTACAAGTCCGATGAGCTCATCCCCAATGCGATGCCGGCGAAGCGTGTAGTAGCTTGGCCCACCCTCCTGCCGCTGCGTGGGCTGACGCTGCTGCGTCCACTGCTGGCGGAAGACTTCGGATAGGGCTTCGAACTCATCGCGTCCCATAAGAGATTGGCGGTATGCGCTATACGCGACCATCGTTCGGCTCAAGTTGCGTTCTTGAGCGAAGTTGCCAATTAGCCGCTGTCTTGCCTCCAGGTCTGCGCTAGTTGGGATTTCGAGCGCGTCGAGCTCAGCCCCCGGTAGCAGAAACTCTCCGGCAACATCGTTGCAAAAGCGTTCTACATCCGTGCCTACCTTGGCACCGTCGATGCCTGTTTGGCCCAATATGAGGTGCACCATCTCATGAAGGAGTGTGAACGACCAGGCGGCGCGAGAGTCCCTATCGTTGATGACGATGAACGGCGCCACCGGGTCGGCCAGCGCAAACCCTCGGAATACGTCCGCATCCATTGCGGTGTGGTAGCTTCCCAGGTCGCCCTTCAACAGGACGAACACGCCCAGGCGTCCAGCCCTATCCCGCAAGAGCTTGAAGGCCGCTTCTACATTCGGCTGACGGTAGTATGTTTCTGGGTCTAGATCCAACAGGCTGCGCAGGGACTTGAGAACAGCGGGCTTTCCGTCAGACATCTCTGCGGAGCCCACGAACGCGACTACTTCCGCCTCGTCCTCGTCCTCCAACACGGCACGTACCATGCTCTGGCGGGTATACAGATCCCGAACAAGCGCATCTATCTGCGCTGCCTGCGAGTCCGAGTATCCCGCAGGCAAGGTTCGAAAGTCGGCGCCCCGGCTAGCGGACTTGGGCGGTTCGGAAAGATAGAAGGCCAAGAGTGGACGACGGTACTGCTTTGCCATCTTGACGAGCATAGGCCGGGTAGGCGCAGCTTGACCCGTCTCAAGCGCAGTCAACCGGTCCAGGGCAGCCGTCCCCCGTGCGTCGCGGATGCCGAGTCTCTTGACCGCATCCTCCGGCTCGAGCCCCGCCGTTTCGCGCGCCCATACGAGGATCTCGGGCTTGACTTCGACCGTAGTCGTGGACAACAGCGAATTACCTCAGTCTTCCGTGTTTGGGATTATAGTGTGCCTGAGCGCCCGCCATCTAGACCTTACCTCATCCCTGTCAAACGCTATTGGACTCACCCCAGCGTGGCGTCCTGGACCTTGCGGAGGTGGGCTACGAAGGTGTCGGGCGGCAGGTCCACGTCGGCCATCGTCAGCGTGGCGTCCGGCGCGACCGGGCTTGTGACCCGGGCCTTGTCCGACAGGCCGATGGGCAGCAGGTCCCGCTGCCTCGCGTACTCCGCCTCGACCAGTGAGCCGTAGACCAGGCTGCCTCCCTCGCCGTCGAGAACGTCGCCCGGCTCCAGGGCGCGCTTGGCCGTCGCCGCAACCTCGCCGACCATAGACTCGGGCGCGCCCGTCGGCTCGCCGTAGAGGGCCGCCCTGGCGATGGAGATCGGCGCCTCCATCCCCACGAGGTGGTAGGGGCGGTACATCAGCGCGTACTTGCCCGTGGAGTCCATCGCCACGCCGTAGTCCCTGAGGCAGCCCAGCAGGTAAGGGCTGTCCGAGGTTATGACGACGTATACGCCCCATCGCATCGGGTTCGGCACGTCGACGCCGCCCTCGCCGATGCAGCTCACGACCTCGACGACGCCCTTCCGGTGCAGGATGCCGCCGTCCTCGATGGGCCGGAGAACCTGGGGGATCTCCTCGATGCCCGCCGGAGGCTGGTGCATGCCGGGGACGTCGGGCACCAGGCCGGTCATGTTCGCGACGGCGCACATCTCGATGGCGGACTTGGTGCCGTCCTGGAAGGAGTTGTACATCTGGGGGTTCAGGTCGGACTCGGCGGCCTCCTCGTCCGTGAGGCCGTAGCGGGTCAGTGCCTCTTCCGGCCTGCCCATACGGAACTCGGGCAGGTACCGCGTGCCCTTGCCCGCCGCCACGACCTCGAAGCCTGTGCTGACCGCCCAGTCGTACAGCTCGTCGATGTTGCCGGGCTGGTCACCGTAGACGAGGCTGTAGACCACGCCCGCCTTGTCGGCCATGCTCTTCAGCAGGTGGCCCACGAGCACGTCGGCCTCGACGGTGACGTTGACGACGTGCCGGTCGTCCATGATCGCCTCGTAGATATGGCGTGAGCCCGCGTCGGGGTTGCCGGTCGCCTCCACCACGACGTCGACCTCAGAGTGGACTGCTACTCCCGGGTCGCCGGTGACGACGATGCCCCCAGCAGCAATCGCGTCGTTCGCCTCGCCGACCTTCGAGGTCACTGTTGCGTCAGCAGGATCGCGTCCAGAGAGGCGCAGGACCTCGAGACCGCGCTCGACGTCGAGGTCGCACACGACCGAGAGGTCCATCCCCGGCGCGCGCAGCACCTGCGCGGCCACCATCGACCCGAACCGGCCGCAGCCGACGACGGCCACGCGGAGGGGCATCTCTTCCTCTTCGAGCGCGAGCAATCGCTTGTACATGGGCATCGGCTCCTTCGGCCAGGTCCTATCGATCCACGATCCGCATCATCCCACGCCCGCCGCCACCAGCCGCTCGCGGAAAGCGCCTATGCCGTCGATGAGTGAGACGAGGGCTTCCTCCCAGGCTTCCGGGATCGCGCCGAGATCGAGGCGTATCTGGGAGTGCCCTACCCTGACGCTGCGTCCCAGGGCGCGCTGCAGGGCGCTCCTCGCGCCGCCCGTCTCCTCTTGCAGCTTCAGCACGACGTACTTCTCGTCGCGGAAGACCGACTCGATCCCGGCCCCCTCGGCCTTCAGCCTCAGCCTGGCCACGTACAGCAGATTCTCGACCTGCCAGGGGAGCGGCCCGAACCGGTCGGCCATCTCCTCCTCCATCTCCGACAGGTCGTCGAGTGCAGCGGCCGAGCCAATTCGGCGGTAGACGTCGAGCCTGGTGGGCAGGTCCTGGACGTAGTCCGCAGGTATGCTCGCCGGGATGCCGAGCTCGATGGCGGCCCGCGTCTCCGCCACGGACGCCGGTTCCGGCGCGACGGGCGCGGCCTTGGGGCCCTCGGCGGCACCGTTGCTGCCGTTGGATGCCATGCGGGCTCGGAGCGACTCGACAGCCTCGCTCAGCAGCCTGGTGTAGAGGTCGAATCCGACGGCGGCGATGTGCCCGCTCTGCTGGGAGCCGAGGACGTTGCCCGCCCCGCGGATCTCCAGGTCCTTCATGGCGATCTGGAAGCCGGCGCCCAGCTCCGTGGCCGCCAGCATCGTCTTGAGCCGCTTTTCGGCGACCTCGTTGATGCTCCTGTGGGCGGGCACGAGCAGGTAGGCATACGCGCGCCGCGCCCCCCTGCCGATTCGCCCGCGGAGCTGGTAGAGCTGGGCGAGCCCGAATGCGTCGGCCCGGTTGATTATCAGCGCGTTCGCGTTCGGGATGTCCAGGCCGGACTCGATGATGGTCGTGCAGACGAGCACGTCGGTGCTGCCCTCGGCGAAGCCCAGCATGGCGCGCTCCAGCTCGTGCTCGGGCATCTGGCCGTGCCCTACGGCCACCTCCGCCTCGGGCACGAGCATGCGGATGTAGCCGGCCATGTAGTCGATGTTGTAGACGCGGTTGTGCACGAAGAAGACCTGGCCCTGGCGATCGATCTCTCGCCTGATGGCCTCTCGGATCAGCTCATCGCTGAACTCCGACACGTACGTCTTGATGGGCAGCCGCTCCTCGGGGGGCGTCTCGATCCTGCTCATGTCCCTCACGCCCGCCAGGGAGAGGTGCAGGGTGCGCGGGATGGGGGTCGCCGTGAGGGTGAGCACGTCCACCTCGCGGCGCATCTCCTTCAGGCGCTCCTTGTGGGCGACGCCGAACCGCTGCTCCTCGTCCACTATGACGAGGCCGAGGTCCTTGAATGCGACGTCCTTCTGGATCAGCCGGTGGGTCCCGATGCATATGTCGACCTTGCCCGCCGCCAGCCCCTCCACGACGCCGCGCTGCTCGGCGTCGGTGCGGAAGCGGCTCAGCACCTCCACCGAGACCGGGAAGGCCTGCAGCCTCTCGCTGAAGGTGGAGTAGTGCTGCTGGGCGAGCACGGTCGTGGGCACGAGCACTGCCACCTGCTTGCCGGCCATCACGGCCTTGAAGGCGGCCCTGAGCGCGACCTCGGTCTTGCCGTACCCGACGTCGCCGCAGACGAGCCGGTCCATGGGCACGGGATGCTCCATGTCGGACTTGACCTGGACGATGGTCTCCTGCTGGTCCTTAGTCTCCTCGTATGGGAACGAGCTCTCCAGCTCAGCCTGCCAGGGGGTGTCCGGCGTGTAGGCGTGGCCCTCAGCCAGCTCCCGCGAGGCGTACAGGGACAGCAGCTCAGCGGCCATCTCGCGGGTCGACTCGGCGACTCGCTCCTTGGCCCGCTTCCACTCCTGGGTGCCCAGCCGCGTGAGCGACGGCGGCTTCTCCATCGGCGCGACGTATGGGGTGACGCGGTCCACGTGCTCCATCGGCACGTAGAGTTGGTCGCCCCTGGCGTACTCGAGAATCAGGTACTCGCGGTCGCCCTCGTCCTGGGACGCGCGTCCCGACCCGACGAACCTGCCGACCCCGTGCTCGACGTGCACCACGTAGTCGCCTGGATTCAGCTCCGAGAGCATGGCCTCGCGCTTGGCGGCCCGGCGGCGCGACGTCCTGCGCAGCTTCGTCATGCCGAATATCTCGGAGTCGCTGAAGACGCACAGCCTCTGCCCGTCGACCGACAGCACGACGCCGTCGCTCAGCCCGGCGCCCCAGGCCTGCACCAGCGTGATGGAGCCCGGGCGAGGCAGGTCGGCGAGCCGGTCGACGGCCTGGGCGCTGACGCCGAGCTCGCCCATAACCTCCTCGATCCTCTTCGAGGCCGACGACACCACCACGACGCGGTTGCCCTCATTGGCCAGGGACTCGGCCTCGTCGACGAACGCATTGAGGTTGCCGAGAAAGTCCGGCGGCGAGGAGACCGGCAGGGCGTAGCCGCCGTCGTGGTCGAGGTCCTCGGCCCCCCACGGCGTGACGTCCATGCGCCTGCCGACGTGAGCGGACCGCTCGTCGACCTCCCGGTTGAGCAGGTGGGACGAGGGGAAGCCGTACGGCAGCTCCCCCCGGCGCTCCTTCACCTGCCGTAGCTCGTGGGTGCGCTCGTCATTCTCCCATGCGGCCTCGGCCACCTCGTTGGGACGCACGGTCACGAGCAGGGCATCCTGGGGGAAGTAGTCGAACAGGGAGCCGGTGTTGAAGAAGCCGGCGTAGAAGTCGATCTCCTCGGCCTCCACGCCCTCCAGGAGCATGTCGATCTCGCCGGATATCCGGTCGCGGGTCTCCGCGCTGCATCCTGACATGTCGATGGCTCCCAGCATCCGGTCGAGCTGCTCGCGGTCCACCAGGCCCGGGAGGGTCTCCTGTGCGGGAATTACGGTCACCGAGTCGACCATGTCAGTCGAGCGCTGGGTCTCCGGGTCGAAGTGGCGGATCGAGTCGATCTCGTCTCCCCAAAGCTCCAGGCGGGCGGGAGCTTCCGAGGCGACGGGGTATATGTCCACGATGCCGCCCCGGCGGCCCACGAGGCCCGGTACGTCAACGGTCGGCTCAACCCGGTAGCCCATCCTGCGCCACGAGTCGATAGTCTCTTCGAGGTCGATGCGTTGGCCGCGCTCCAGGGTCTGGACGCTGTCCTCGAGGGCGTCCCGGCCGATAGTCTTCTGCGCGATGGCGGTCGAGGAGGCAATGACGATGGGAGGCTGCGCCCGCTCCTGCGCCAGGGCCCACAGCGTACGGATGCGGTGCTGGGACGTGTCGACGTCGGGGACGAGCCTCTCGAATGGCAGCGTCTCGGTCTCAGGGAAGTGCAGCACCGCCGATTCGTCCCCGGCCCAAAGCAGCACCTGCTCGTAGAGTCGCCGGGCGTCCTCGGGACGCGGCGCAACGACGAGCATAGGCGACTCGAAGACGCGGTGTACCTGCGCGAGGGCGAAGGGCGCGGCCTCGGACAGCACCTGCAGCCTGGAGCCGAAGCGGCTGCGGTCCAGCGCCGAGGACAGGCGGCGGAATTCGGGCGAGCCCTCGAGCAGCGGACCGAGCACACCGAGCGACATTCAGCACCTCAAAGCCTAAAGGGCGAGCCCGCGCGGGGCTCGCCTGTTCAGGGTGCTATTTTATACCAAGCCGCCGCCGCGGGGCCAACACATGAGTGACCCCAGCCGGGGATGGATTCCCGCCTGCGCGGGAATGACGGAGGGGGACGCCGTACGGCTCAGGCGAATATCCCCAGCGGGTTGAGCGAGCGGGGAACGTCCGTCACGTCCATCTTCTCGGTGCGCTTCATGTATCCCACGACCGCGTATGTCAGGGGCGTGGCCGCGGTCTCGTACAGGATCTTCGTTATCCACTGGGCCAGCGCCGCGCTGAGCAGACCCTGTGCGCCCCAGTCGCCGCCAACTCCGAAGGCGATGTATATGAAGATGAACGAGTCCAGCCCCTGGCCCACGACCGTCGAGCCTATGGTGCGGACGAACAGCAGGCGGCCCTGCATCTTGTACTTGAGCAGGGCCAGCACCGAGGAGTTGGAGAACTCGCCGATCAGGTAGGCGACGAAGGAGGCCACCAGTATCCAGGGCACCTGGCCCAAAATGCGATCGTATGAGGCTTGGGTGTCCGGCGACCAGAGGCAGAAGCCATTCGGATCCTGGCAAGCGCCGGGAATAAAGCCCGCAATCCAGAGGGCGATGACAACCAGCAGGTTTGCGCCGAACCCCAGCCATATCACCCCCCGGGCGATCCGGAAGCCGTACACCTCCGTAAGCACGTCGCCGATGATGTAGCTGATGGGGAAGATGATTATCGCCGACGGCAGGACCACGTCTTTGCTGCCGAGGAACTCGAACGGGAGAATCAGCAGCCGTATGGGCTTCACCGCGATGATGTTGGACGTAATCAGCACGGTGACGAAGAGGGTCAGAACGATGATGAACGTGCCGGTGAACCTGATATTCACTCGCTAGCTCCTTTGCCTCGGTACATGGTCTTGCGGCCGTCAGATCGGACGGGCGGCCTCAGCTCACTACGGTTCCCTCGCGCTCCAGCACGTGGACGTTGCGCAGGCTGCGGTACGCGCCGTCGTAGTCCATGCCGTAGCCGACCACGAACACGTCGGGCACTTCGAACCCGCGGTACGCCGTCCGGACCTCATGGGTGCGGCGCGACGGCTTGTCCAGCAGCGCGCACACGTCGACTGACGCCGCCCCCAGGTCTCGCAGCTTTCCTCCCAGGAGCGCGCAGGTTGCGCCGGTGTCCACTATTCCCTCGACTATCAGGACGTCCCTGCCCTGGATGCGGTCGCGCAGAGGCAGCCAGGTCACCTTGACCTCTCCCGCGTCAGTGCCGTCGTAGCGACGCATCCGCGCTGTCGTAACATCCACGGGAGCGTCGAACGCCCGCATCAGGTCGGCCAGGAAGCAGACCGCGCCGTCCATCGCGCCCACCAGGACCAGCCTGGACAGGTCGTAGTCATCGCCTATCCTGGACGCAAGCCCGTCGACGGCACCCGCTATCTGGCTCTCCGAGATCAGGACGTCGCCCAGCACCATCCCGCCCCTTCTTCCATCTCGCTCAGCAACCCTGCCAATAGCCATTACACGTCCACTACCAGCAGTTCGTCTGCGAATACCAGGTCGCCCTCGTAGCGGCTCTTCACGTCGCCTATGCCCTTCTCCATGACAGGGTGGCGGGCGAGGTTCGGGCCCAGATGTGCCAGGACGAGCTTCTTCACCCCGGCCTCCTGGGCCATGCGGGCAGCGCCCATCGTCCCACAGACCCCGTAGGTCTCCTGGTTCTCCTCCATGGACTCCTCGTCGTCCCAGCACATGCAGAACATGACGTCGGCGTCCCGGGCGAGCTCGATCACCGAGTCGCACGGCTCGGTGTCGCCTGTGAAGACGATGCTGCCCTCGTCGCTGTCGATCCGGTATGCAAGGGAGTCCAGCCACGGCTGGGCGTGCACCGCCGGGGCTCCGGTCATCTCCCAGTCGCGGCCCGAGAACAGCTTGCCGGGCCCCACGTCCTTCGCCAGTACCTCCGGCGGCTTGCGCGGGAGGGTGCCGCCCCGGTTCACGTGGACGCGCTGACCGGTTGGATGATCCACGCGCGCCTTCCAGTCGTGGGCGAATACGCCATCCTCGCCGATGATGCCGTGGGTGAGATGCTCCGTCAGCGTCGGACCGAAGACCTGCAGCGTGTTCTCCTTGCCGATGCTCTGGTCCCAGCGGCAGAGGAGGAAGCACGGGAAGTCCACGTCGTGGTCGAAGTGGTGGTGGGTGAAGAATACGTAGTCGATCTCGGTGGGCCACAGACCGGCCTTGACCAGCTTATAGGTCGTGGCTGGGCCGCAGTCGACCATGATCTTCTCGCCGGCGACCTCGACCACGAAGGAGGAGCCGAAGCGCTCGGCGGTCGGCGTGGGCGTACCCGCACCCAGGATGTGCACTCGCGCCATGCCGTCAGGCTCCTCTCCTGCAGTGGGTGCGACCGGCACTCACACGTCCAAGACCAGCAGCTCTTCGGCGAATACGAGGTCGCCATCGTAGCGGCTCTTCACGTCGCCGATGCCCTTCTCCATGACAGGATGCCGGGTGAGGTTCGGGCCGAGGTGTGCGAGCACGAGCTTCTTCACACCGGCCTCCTGCGCCATGCGGGCAGCGCCCATCGTCCCACAGACCCCGTGGGTCTCCTGGTTCTCCTCCATGGACTCCTCGTCGTCCCAGCACATGCAGAACATCACGTCAGCGTCCCGGGCGAGGTCGATCACCGAATCGCACGGCTCGGTGTCGCCGGTGAAGACGATGCTGCCCTCGTCGCTGTCTATCCGGTATGCGAGGGAGTCCAGCCACGGCTGGGCGTGCACCGCCGGGGCCCCGGTCATCTCCCAGTCGCTGCCCGAGAACAACTTGCCGGGCCCCACGTCCTTCGCCAGTACCTCCGGCGGCCTGCGCGGGAGGGTGCCGCCCCGGTTCACGTGGACCTGCTGGCTGGCGGGATGGCTCACGCGCGCCTTCCAGTCGTGGGCGAATACGCCGTCCTCGCCGATGATTCCGTGGGTGAGATGCTCCGTCAGCGTCGGCCCGAAGACCTGCAGCGTGTTCTCCTTGCCGATGCTCTGGTCCCACCGGCACAGCAGGAAGCACGGGAAGTCGACGTCGTGGTCGAAGTGGTGGTGGGTGAAGAATACGTAGTCGATCTCGGTCGGCCAGAGGCCGGCCTGCACGAGCTTGTGGGTGGCGGCCGGGCCGCAGTCGACCATGATCTTCTCGCCGCCAACCTCCGCGACGAAAGAGGAGCCGAAACGCTCGGCCGTCGGTGTGGGCGTACCCGCGCCGAGGATGTGAATTCGCGCCATGCCGTCAGACTCCTTGACTCAGGCTTGCGAGCTGGGCTCGACGTCGATGGCGAGCAGCTCGTCGGTGAATATGACCTTGCCGTCGTAGACGGCGCACACGTCGCCCAGTCCCTTCTCCATGGGCCCGTGCCGCGAGAGGTTGGGCCCTATGTGGACCAGGGCGAGCGCACCGACCCCGGCCTCCTGTGCCATGCGGGCAGCCCCGGTCGTGCCGCACTGGCGGTGCGCCTCGCCGTTGCGCTCCATCGTCTCCTGGTCGTCCCAGCACATGCAGAGCATGATGTCCGCGCCCCGCGCCAGCTCGACGACCGACTCGCACGGCTGCGTATCGCCGGTGAAGACCATGCTGCCCTCGTCGCTGTCGATGCGATACGCCAGGGAGTCGAGGTAAGGCTGCACGTGCTCGGCCTCAGCGGCCGTGACCTCCCAGCCATCGCCTGAGAAGACCTTGCCGGGCGCGATGTCCTTCGCGAAAACGTCCGGCGGTTTTCGGGGGAGGGTGCCGCCGCGATTCTGGTGAAGCTGCTGGCTGTCCGGGTTCTCCACGCGGGTCTTCCAGTCGTGTGCGAAGAGCCCGCCGTCTTCCCTCAGGAGGTCGTCGGTGAACTTCTCGGTGGGCGGAGGCCCGTAGACCTGGAGCCGGTTCTCCCTGCCGACGCTCTGGTCCCACCGGCACAGCAGGAAACAGGGATAGTCGACGTCGTGGTCGAAGTGGTGGTGTGTGAAGAAGAGGTAGTCGATATCGGTGGGCCAGAGCCCTGCCTTGACCATCTTGTGCGTCGCGGCGGGGCCGCAGTCGACCATGACCTGCTCGCCGGCAACCTCGACTACGTAGGACGAGCCGAAGCGGGTGGGCGTCGGAGTGGGTGTGCCTGCGCCAAGCACGTGGATTCGGGCCAAGTCGGACCTCCCTGCAAGTTCCGGCGCAGTTTATCAGGCGAGGGCCACAGGGCCAAGCTAAGGGAGGCCGGATCAGCACACCGTCTGGAAGTCATCCCCCTCGAAGATGCCGTCGGCGCGCTGCAGCTCGCGGACGTAGCAGATGATCTTCTCCACGTCGTCCGGCGAGGCCCCGGCGACGGGAGCCATGTCGCCGAACGTCCAGTGGTGCTGCTGCACTCCCCTGCTGACCGCGTTTCGGATGCTGGCGTCCGAGTGATGGCCGGGGTGGTAGATCCTGTCGATCAACGTCGGGCCCTGGTTCGTGCCAGCGGCTCTCATGCCGTGACAGGCCGAGCAGTTGGCGTCGAACAGCTCTTCTCCGTCGCGGGCCATCTTGGACAGGGAGGACGACGTTGACTGGGTGCTCTCTGGGTCGTCCGGCTCCGACGAGTCGCCGCCTCCACAACCGACTGAGAGCAGCAGTCCCAGGGCTGCGACGAGCCCGAGGGCAAGTGCCCTGCCCGCTGGTTTTCCGCTCCTGATCACTCCGGTATGCCTCACTTTGCGAGACCCTGCAGACAGACTAGCACAGCGACCTCAGTTGTCGAGCAGCGCCTCGACCCGCTCGATGAGTGTCCCCTCCGGGATTGCCCCGACCCATCGGCTCACGACCACGCCCTCGCTGTCTATGAAGAAGGTCGCTGGCATACCGATGATGCCGTAGTCGATGGAGACCCGACCGTCGCCGTCGATTCCGTTAGGGTACGTGACCCCGAACTCGGCCAGGTATGCCCGGGCGTCGTCCTCGGCGTCCTGGTTGTCGATGCCGACGAACGCCACGCCCTGCTCGCGGTAGGCCTTCCAGGTGCGTTCGAGGGGAAGGGCCTCGTCCCGGCAGGGGGAGCACCAGGATGCCCAGAAGTTCACTACCACGGGTCGCCCCGCCAGGTCGGACAGGGAGAGCTCGCCGCCGTCGAACAGGGGGACTGTGAAGCCCGGCGCGGGACCGCCCACCAGCGTGTAGCCGCTGCGGCCGGTCGGCGGCTCCTTGCCCGCGAGCCCCCACGCCATCAGCGCAACGAATGCGAGCGCCAGGGCCCCCAGCAGCGCGAACGCGGCTATCTTCAGGGGAGTCAGAACTCGCGCACGCCCACCAGGGCGGCGGTGACCAGCAGCCGGTAGTCGTAGGTTAGTCGCGGGTAGCAGGTCACAAGGGTGATGTCGCTCTCCCCCGAGTCCTGCAGGACAAAGTCCTTGCTATGTACCATCTGGGTGCGATAGATCTGGTAGACGAACTTGAGGTCTTCGGACTCCAGGAAAATGTAGAAGGGGGACTCCACGCGGGACGTGAACAACTCGGCAAGGTCCGGCAGCCTGCCGAATACGTTACCCTCGCCGGCAAGGGGGCTTTCCAGGTGACCGAAGTACCAGCCCTGCCCTGAGTCGCCCGGAAGCCCGGTAGTCGGTATGTGCCCGACGATGTGCTTGGGCGTCTCCCATGCACGGCTTTCGCCGTTGTCGATGACCTCGAGCTCCTTCACGTCGGAGTCGATGCCGACCACGGGGATCCTGATCCTGACCGCGGGCAGCGAGCTCGATGCCGCAGGCAGCTGGGAGGAGACCGGCGCGTACTTCAGGGCCTCGGCGCTCGAGGCGTCGATGACTCCCTGGAGGTCCTGCTCGATGACCGCCGCGTAGTCCGGCGTGGGCGTCGCGACGGGTCCGGCCTGGGACTGTGCTGCGAGCCCTGCTGCCGGGGTTTCCCGGCCCAGGACTCTCCCCATACCGACGGCGCCGGTGCGCTCGCTGTAGGCGTCGGACGCCGGCGTAGGAACGGCCGGCGAGGCCTCGGGCGTGGGCGTCGGGACCGGCTCCACGCTGGCGGCGGACGGGGTCGGCGCAGGGTCGGCCGGCTGCGGCGCGGCGCGCGCGGCCGGCGTCGGGCTCGAGGGCACGACCGCCGCGACCGCGGGAAGCGCCGGGGCCGGGGCCTTCTGCGCCGGGCGCGGCCGTTCGGAGGTGTAGGAGTCTATATCGGCCTTCGCCCAGGCCCCATACAGGTAGAACCCGCCCACCAGCGCCAGGAGGACCGCGCCTACCGCGATGAGGGCAAGGCCAAGGGAACGCTGCACACGGCTCAGGCCCGACTTCCTGCCATCGCCGGTGCTTGGAGTCTGATCGGACATCTCAACTACATTATATGCTCACAGCCGCCCCCCGGTAAGGGCGTTCGCAGGACTCAAGGCCGGTCACGGCCTGGGGAGAGCGTTCGGCCTGAGCCTGTCGAAGGCCAGTGCTCACCAGCAAAGGGCGTCTTACCCGACCTTCACCGCCCTGCCCGTTTCCGAGGACTCCAACGCGGCCTCTATGACGTCCAGCACGTGCACGCCTGCCTCTATCGGTATGGGCGCCGGCCTTCCCGCACGGGCGGCGGCCAGGAACTCGTTGACGAATATCTCGCCGCCCAGGCCTCCGTACGCCGCGGAGTCCGGCGGCGTGAAGGACAGCTTGCGCAGCCCGCCCGTCAGCCAGCCGGGGGCCATGCTGAATAGCTGGTAGTAGTTGTCCTCCATCTGGATGCGCGCGTAGCCGTCGGTCCCCCTGAATGCCAGGAAGGAGTCGTACGACGCGCCGTGGTAGCCCGACCCGCTCCCCGCGAGGTGGTACCCGGCGTGCATGGTCCCCAGGACGCCGCTCTCGAACCTGAGGGACAGCATGGCCGTGTCCTCGACCTCGAGCTTCTCCGGGCTCTGGTTGGCCACGAATGCCGACACCTCGGCGATGCGGTCGTCCATGATGTTGCAGAGCAGGTCGATGTGGTGGCAGCCAAGCCAGCCCAGTATGCCGCTGCCGCCGGTGCCCTTCTTGAAGAGCCAGTGGTCGGGGTTCCGGTACCTGACCTGGGAGGTCACCATGCGGGCCTCGGCGGCCATGATCCGCCCGACGGCGCCGGACTGTATCGACCTGCGCGCATCGGCGATCTTGGGCTGGTACCGGTTCTGGAACATGATCGCAGCCGTCACGCCCTTGGCCGCCGCCTTCTCCGCGACGCTGCGGAGGTCGGAGGCGTGAAGGACGCCGGGCTTCTCGAACAGGACCCCCTTGCCCGCGTCGACGGCGGCATTCAGGATGTCCGGACCCAGGTCGTTGCGCACGGACACGATCAGGGCGTCGACCTCGTCCCGCCCCAGCAGCTCCTCCACGCTGTCGGTCGTCGAGACGACCTTGGTGGAGCCTTCGGACAGCCCGTCCATGTCCTCCCCGGCCACGCCGCAAAGGTGGACGGCCTCGATGGAGTCCAGCACCTCCAGGGTCCTCATGTGGGAGGGTGAATGGGGATGGGGCGACGAAATGAACCCGACAACGTATTTTTCGTTCAGCATGGGGACTGTCTCCTTCTGATGGGAGTGGGACGGCACGGAGTCTAGCAAGGGCGCCACCAGTGGTCAACGCGAGTGAGGCCACTCGGTTACCATTGCCCGAGGAGCGGGGCTATTGGGAGAGCACTCCATAGAGATACCCGGCGACTTCGCCCGCCGAATCGAGCGGACCCACGGCGACAGCGGCAGGACATGGCTGGAGAGGCTGCCCGGACTCATCGCCGAGTGCGAGCGCCGGTGGTCGCTGGCCGCCGGTCCTCCGTTCGGCCAGGTGAACTACAGCTACACCGCGCCAGCAGTGGGTCCGCATGGCGCCGGGGTAGTGCTGAAGCTTGCCGTCCCCGATCACTCCATAGGCGCCGAGATGGACGCCCTGCGGGTGTTCGACGGCGACGGGGCCGCGAGACTCATCGACAGCGTCGAAGGCCTGGGCGCGATGCTTCTAGAGCGGCTGGAGCCGGGCGCGCTGCTGTTGGAGGTAGACGACGACAGGGAGGCGACCAGCGTCGCGGCTGAGCTGATGGCCAGGCTCAGAAGGCCCGTGCCAGCCAGCCATCGATTCCACGACATCCTGGAGTGGATGCAGGGGCTGGAGCGGCTGCGGTCGCGCTTCGACGGCGGGACCGGGCCGTTCCCCACTTCGCTCGTCGAGAGGGCCGAGGCGCACCTGCGAAACCCGAGCGGTGAAAAGGCAATGCTGCACGGCGATCTTCATCACTACAACATACTCTCCGCCGACCGCGAGCCCTGGCTGGCCATCGACCCCAAGGGCATCGTCGCCGAGCCTGAGTACGAAGCCGCGGCCTACCTCCGTAACAACCTGCTCGACAAGCCCGACCCGACCAGGGTCCTGTCCATGCGCATCGACCAGCTTGCCAATGAAGCGGGCCTCGACCAGGAGCGCATGATCGGCTGGGGCATCGCCGACCGCGTGCTCTCGGCCTGGTGGTCGCACGAGGAATCGGGCCGTCCCGAGGAAGCCGACCTGGTCGTCGCCACGATGTATGTCAGCTTGAAGTAGCCCCGCGAGTAAGGCTAACATGACCTGCAAGACGTTAGTATGCTCTACGAATGGGATGAGGCAAAGCGGGCGACCAACAGGCGCAAGCACGGTATCGACTTCGAGGAAGTCAGGATCTTCGTTTGGGAAACTGCTGTGATCAAGCCGAGCCCCAGAGACGATGAGATGAGGTACGCCGCAACTGGCTACATTGGCGCTCGTCTATACCGCGTGATATATACTGAGAGGGAGGATCGGCTCCGAATCATCAGCCTGCGGAGGGCCCACACCAAAGAGGTACGCGAATATGGTGGACCCAGATAAGTTGACTGGGATGTCATTCGACGAGATAGCCGAGAAGTACGGCGAAGAGGCAGCGATACACGCTGGCATCGCATCGGACCCCGAGTGGGGCCCGGCAGAGTTGGACATGTCCGACGCCCGGCCGGCTGCCGAAGTTGCGCCCCACATCGTAGAGCGCTGGCGGCGGACCCGTGGCGAACATGCGACCCCGACGGAAGAGGGCGCCAATGGCCGCATGGATGCGAACATGGAGTCCCGCCCGAGGGACGGGGCACTGGGGAGAACGTAAGCAACAGATACACTTCACTTCGTATCAACGCAAGGGCCTCCCCAACTACATCGGGGAGGCCCTTCTTTTTTGGCGCGGAAAGGAGCGCACATGAACGGACACACAGTCGACCAGGACTTCGTGCGAGAGTCGTGGGAGGATGCCGACCACGCCAGGGCCTACGTAGCAGCGGTGGCGGCCGTGGGGCTGTGGGAGTCCGAGCGCATCCTGATGGACAGGTACTTGGAGCGTGGCGGAGCCGTGCTCGACATAGGCTGCGGAGCGGGCCGCACGACGTTCGGACTATACGACGCCGGATACCGACGCGTCACGGGCTACGACCTGTCCGCCACGATGATCGGGGCAGCCCGCCGCATCGCCCGGGAGCGGGGCCTCCCGATCCCGTTCGACGCTGCGCTCCGACGTGGCGGTCGACTCCGAGGCTGCCCGGAGGTTCAACTCCAACTGCATAATGTGGGTCGCCCAGCGGCCCGACCACTTCGAGGAGGCGGTAGCATGACCCAGGACCTGAACGAACGAGTAGAGCTGAAGACCGACAGGCTGCTGCTCCGGCCCTTCGACTTACGCGACGTGGAGGACGTATTGGCATACGCCTCCGAGCCGGAGTTCGCACGGTACCTTCCAGTGCCCCAGCCATACACCCGGGACGACGCGGTCGAGTTCGTCGCCAGGCAGGTGCTTGCCGAGTGGTCGACCCGACCGGCGTTCGCGATGGTGTTCGACGGGCACGTTGTCGGTGGCCTCGGCCTGCGCGTCGATGGACGGCACGAGAGGGCGGAGCTAGGCTACGCCTTGGCGAGGCAGCATTGGGGTAAGGGGCTTACCCTCGAAGCGGCGCAAGCCGTCGTTGGCTGGGGTTTCGAGCGTTACTCGCTGTACAAGGTCTACGCACGCGCCGACCTGAGAAACCGCCAATCATGGCGGGTCATGGAGAAGCTCGGCATGGTCCGCGAGGGGGTGCTCCGCAGCCATGACAAGCCACGGGACGAGAGGGTGGACGACGCCTACTACGGCGTCCTGCGCGACGAGTGGGAGCGGGCGTAGCCTACTCCCCTATCGCCTCCTCCATGACGCGCAGGGTGTTCTCGCCCAGGATCTTGCGTATGTCGGCGTCGGAGTACTCTCGCTTGACCAGCTCCTCGGTGATTAGGGGAACCCGGGTGCAGTCGTCCATGCCGGTGGGCAGGCGGCACCCGTCGAAGTCGGACCCGAGCCCCACGTGGTCGATTCCCGCCACCTCGGCCACGCGGTCGATGTGGTCGACTATCTCCTTGTAGTGGGGCCGGTCCAGCCCGTCGACCAGCGCGCCGTACCGTGAGTCGATCTCCTTGCGCGCCTTCTCGGCGTCGGGCGAGCCGGGCTCGAAGCGGGAGTCCAGGTCGGCGACCTCGGCGTCGCGCTGCTCGTTCAGCGCCGCCTCCTCCTCGTTGCGCTGCTGGCCGACGAACGTTACCTCGTAGTTGACGCTAACGACGCCGCCGTTCTCCCCAACGGCCTTGAGCTGGTCGTCCCGCATGTTGCGGGGATTCTGGCATATCTCCCAGGAGGACGAGTGGGAGGCGATCACGGGCTTTGTGACGGTCTCCATCGTGTCCCAGAAGGTCTTCACCGAAACATGGGAGATGTCGACCATCACGCCGACTCGCTCCATCTCGCGCACGACGTCGCGTCCGTAGTCCGAGAGGCCATCGTGGCGCGGCTCGTCCAGGACGCCGTCGGCCCAGTTGTTGGTGTTGTTGTGGGTGAGCGTCATGTAGCGGATGCCGAGGGCGTGCAGCTCGCGCAGCACGGCCAGGTCGTCCATGATCGCGTGTCCGCCCTCCAGACACAGGATCCCGGCCAGCTTGCCCTCGCCGGTGATTCGCCGGACGTCCGAAGCCGTGCGGGCCTGCTCGATCTCGTCCGGGTAGCGCTCGCAGAGCAGCCTGAAGGCGTCTGTGTAGCGCAGGACGCGCTGCACGGCCATGCCCTGCTCCAAGTATTCGGGATGCACGTAGGCGGCGAAGAACTGGGCGGTCTGGTTGCCCGCCCGCATCCTGGGCAGGTCCATGTGCCCGCGCCCCGTGTCCGTCCCCAGGTCGTCGCCGTCGTCGACGGTGCGGGCCAGGCTGTCCGAGTGGGTGTCGACGATGGTTGACGAGAAGTGCAGGTCCCTTGCATGGCCGCTGATCATGTGTCATCCCTCTTGGCTGAAAGTCATGGGCGCCGGCGGCCCGGAGGCGCATTATATCGGAGGGGGCTCTCGTTGACACCTCTCGCGCGGCTACACTAGATTAGATAGGTCATGACCGGAAAGGTGGAGCCATGCTGGTCCAGGAGCACATTCAAACTGCGCAGGACTTTCTCGATGCGGCCGACCGTGAGTTTGCCACAGGAGATACCCTGCAGGGTTCGGAAAAGATGTGGGGCGCAGCCTCGCACGCGGTAATGGCGTTGGCGAGTCAGCGAGGCTGGCCGTTCGGCAGCCACCGCCACCTGAAGGCCGCCGCCGACAGGCTGGCCGGGGAGTACGCCGATCTCTCTCTGCAAAGCGGGTTCGCTGCCGCGCAGCAGCTTCACGCAAACTTCTACCACAACTTCATGGAAGAGGACGACCTTGACAGGACTCGTCCCGTTGTGCGCGATTACGTGGAGCGGCTGCTGCGGATTCACGGGACGTAGACGGCGGACTTAGATCCCACAGGAGTAGCCTTGACCCCGAAAACGAGCGATGCAATACGCGAGTCATTCCTGGAATACTTCGAGTCCCAGGGCCACCTGCGGGCGGCCAGCTCGTCGCTGATTCCGGTCGGCGACCCTACGCTGCTGCTCACCAACGCCGGCATGGTCCAGTTCAAGCCGTACTTCTCGGGCGAGGCGACGCCCCCGAACCGGCGCATGACCACGTCACAGAAGTCCTTCCGCACGGTCGACATCGACGAGGTCGGCGACGCCACCCACCTGACGATGTTCGAGATGCTCGGCAACTTCAGCTTCGGCGACTACTTCAAGGACGGGGCCATGGGATTCGCCGTCGAGTGCCTCGAGTCGGCCATGGGTCTCCCGAGGGAGAACTTCGCCGCGACGGTGCACGAGGGCGACGACGAGGCGTACGGCCTTTGGCAGAAGCACGGCATCCCCGAGGAGCGTGTCTACCGGTTCGGCGACGCCGACAACTGGTGGGGCCCTCCCATTCACGGCGAGGAGGGGCCCTGCGGACCGTGCGCCGAGCTCCACTACGACTTCGGGGACGCCCGGCCCGGCTGCGGTCTCGACGACTGCGGCCCAAACTGCGAGAACGTGAACACGGAGACGGGCCTCGTCTGCCAGCGCTACGTGGAGCTGTGGAACCTGGTGTTCATGCAGTTCTACCGGAATCCCGACGGCACAATGCCCCCCTTGCCCCAGACCGGCATCGACACGGGAATGGGGTTCGAGCGGCTCGTCGTCGTGCTGCAGGACGCAAACGACATCTACGAGACCGACCTGTTCCTGCCGCTCATCCGCAAGGTCGAGGCGCTGACAGGCCACGAGTCCGGCGAGAGCGACGAGGTGAGGCAGGCCATGCGAGTCGTTGCCGAGCACGGGCGCAGCTCGGCGTTCCTCATCGCCGACGGCGTCGTGCCCTCCAACGACGGGCGCGGGTACGTCCTGCGGCGGCTCATACGGAGGGCCATCCGCCACGCCCGCAGGCTCGGCCTCGATGAGCCCTTCCTGGGAGAGATCGCCGATGCCGTGACTGACCTGATGGGCAACGCCTACCCTGAGCTGCGGAACAATCGCGAGTTCGTCCAGAACGTCATCAGGCTGGAGGAGGAGCGCTTCCTGTCGGCCTTCCAGAACGGCTACGCGATATTGACCGACGCAATGAGGGACGCGGACTCGCTGTCGGGCGAGACGGCATTCCGCCTCTGGGACACCTACGGCTTCCCGGTCGAGATGACCCAGGAGATCGCTGCGGAGAGCGGCGTGGGCGTCGACATGGAGGGCTTCGATCGTGAGATGGCCGCCCAGCGCGAGCGCGCCCGGGCTTCGGCCCAGTTCGGCGCGGACAGGGTGAAGATCCGCCTCTACGAGAGCCTGGGCATCGGCAGCACGAGGTTCCTCGGCTACCAGCAGGTCAGGGCCGACAGCGTCGTGGTGGGTATGGTCTCCGGCGACGGGGTCGTGACCGAGGCGTCCGAGGGCGACGAGGTGGAGCTGGCGATCATGGAGACGCCCTTCTACCCGGAGGGCGGCGGCCAGGTGGGAGACGCCGGAGACATCGTGGGCCCGAACGGCAGGATAGCCGTGACGGACACCCAGACCGTGATGCCCGGGCTGATCATGCACTTCGGCAGGGTCGTCGACGGCAGCGTGACCCAGGGCGACAGCGTGGACGCCATAGTCGACCCCATACGGCGCGAGGACACGGCACGGAACCACACCGCGACGCATATGCTGCACGCGGCCCTGCGCCAGGTGCTCGGGAGCCACGTCCGGCAGGCCGGGTCGCTGGTGGCCCCCGACAGGCTGCGGTTCGACTTCAGCCACGTAACGGCGATGACGCCCGGCGAGATAGAGGACGTGCAGCTCCTCGTCAACGAGAAGATCCGCGAGAACGTGGGCGTGCGCAAGAGCGAGGACCGGTACTCACGGGCCATCGAGCGGGGCGCGCTGGCCTTCTTCGGCGACAAGTACGAGGACACCGTGCGGCTGGTGGAGATAGCCAACGGCGACACCTTCAGCTTCGAGGTGTGCGGCGGAACCCACGTGCACCACACGGGCGAGCTGGGCTCGGTCTTCGTGCTGGGCGAGTCGAGCATAGGCACGGGCATGCGGCGCATCGAGGCGGTGAGCGGGCGCGGCGCGGAGAGGGTCGTGCGCGACCGCTTCCGGGCGCAGGACGCCGTCGCTGCCAGGCTCAGCACCACGCCCATGGAGACCGAGGACCGGGTCGGCTCGCTGCTCGAGGAGATGGAGTCGCTGCGGCGGGAGAACGAGGCCCTCGAGAGGCGGCTCTCCCTGCAGGCCGCCGAGTCGATGCTCGATGCTGCCGAAGTCGTCGACGGCGTTTCCGTGCTCGCCCACCGGGTGGACGCGGCGGGCGCGGACGCCATGCGCGAGATGGGCGACTGGCTCAGGAGCAAGATGGGCAGCGGCATCGTCGCGCTGGGCACTGTGGCTAACGACCGGCCGCAGATGGTCGTCATGGTCACGGCAGACCTGGTGGAGCGCGGGTTCGACGCCGTCGCCATAGCCAGGGGCGCGGCGAAGGCCATCGGCGGCGGCGGCGGCGGCAGACCCGACGTGGCGCAGGCGGGCGGCAGGAGAGCGGACGGGCTCGACGCGGCCCTTGGCTCCGTCGCCGACCTTGTGCGCGGCGGGCCCGGATAGGGTTGCGGGTTCTCGGCATCGACCACGGGGAACGGCGCATCGGGGCGGCACTGAGCGACGCCCTAGGCATCACGGCGTCCCCACTGACCGTCATAGAGCACACGTCCGACGAGGGGGACGCGGACGCCGTGGCCGCCCTGGCCAGGGAGCGCGACGTCGAGGCCGTCGTAGTGGGCATACCGCTCTCGCTGGACGGCTCTATCGGGCCCCAGGCCAAGCGCGCCGCCTATTTCGCCCGGCTGCTGTCAGGACGCCTGGGCATGCCCGTGGACACGATCGACGAGCGCCTGTCGACCCGCGAGGCGGAGAGACGGCTTGCCGAGGGCCCAAGGAGGCGCTCCAGGCGGCGCGAGGGCCTGGACGCCGCCGCGGCCGCGGTGCTCCTGCAGGCCTACCTCGACTCCAGGCCGCGCGTCTGACCCGGCCGTTCTACTCCAGCACCCGGAGCGTGGACGGTACGTCCATGCGCCGCAGCTTGCGCACGGTCAGCGCCGGGGCGATTGCGACTACCGCGATTCCCCCGGCCAGTATCGCGGCCATCTGCGGCGCCCTCACGGACAGGACCACGCCCAGGTCGGGGTAGCTCGCCGGGATGAGGTCGTTGACCAGCCAGAGCAGCATGCCGTAGCCCAATACCGCCCCCAGCAGCGTGGCGATCGTGCCCAGCACCAGCCCCTCGACCGCCATGCTGCCGAGCACCCTTCTCACGGGCACGCCGTAGGCGAACATCGTCGCGTGGTCCCGCGCCCGCTCGTCGGAGTTTATGTTCGCGGTGTTGAAGGCGATCAGCAGCGCCAGGCCGAGGACGAACATCTGGATCACGACGAAGATCGCCGTGAACTCCTCGAATATGTCCTGGGCGGCCTGCGACGTCTCGGCTATTCCCAGCACGGTGGCGACGCCGGGCGAGCCGAACAGGGTGCGCTTGGCGTCGGTCAAGGTTTGGCCGGAAGCCGGTGCGCCCGTGACGATGTTAGCGACGCCCTCCAGACCCGCCAGACCGGCGTGCCGGATGTCCATGTAGGCGTTGAAGCGGAGCGGATGAGGATGAATCGCGATCACGGGCACGGAGATCGCGCTGAGCGTGAAGGAGGCCGGGCCGGTGCGCACCGGCAGCGTAAGCGTGACGCTGTCCCCTGCGCCCACGCCCAGGTCCCGGGCGGCCTTGCGGGCGAGGACGATTCCGGGCCCGGCGGCGGAGAGGTCCCCTTCCACCACAGTGGGCCGCCACGCGCCGCCCTCCAGGTCGAGGAACTGCAGGAGGACCGTCAGGGACTCGCCGGAGCCCTGCACGCTGCCGCCGAGCGTTATACCAGGCTCGGCTATGCGGAGCGCGCCGCCGTCGACCACTCCGCTCACCTCGGGTGAGTCCAGGCCATAGAAGGAGTCGAGCCGTACGGCGAGCCGGTCGGGCACGCCCTGCAGCAACTCCTCGTCGCCGTCCACGAGCGTCGAGAGCATGGAGTCCGTCATGCCGATCACGCTGATGAGAATGGCCAGCACGGCAGTGAGGGCCAACAGGGTCAGGATCGTTCGCCTGGGCGCCCTGAGCAGGTTGCGGAAGGGCATGCGCCCGAGGCTACCGCCCGGGAGCGGAAGGCGGCTGATGGCCGGGGCGAGCCCTCCGCCCCGTGCGGCCAGGTGCCCGGTCCTGATGGCGTCGACGGGCTGGACTCGAACGGCCCGGAACACGGGCCACAGCACGGCCACCAGGGGCAGCACGAAGCCGATGGCCGCGACTCCCGCGAATATCCCCGTCTGGAATGGCGTGACGAAGACGGGCAGAGGCACGAAGCTCTCCAGCACGCCCTGCATGAGGCTGGCTATCAGCAGCCCGATGCCGACCCCGAACACCACGCCCAGCACGGCTATCTGGATTCCCACGAGCAGGGGCCGCACGGCTATCTCGAGGGGGTTCACGCCGAGGGCCATGGACGTGCCGATTTCCCTACGCTGCGTCTCGACCATCCGTGCGGCGAAGTTCAGCGAAGCGAACGCCGCGCCCGCGAACAGCGCCAGCGCGAACACGTTGTAAAACTGCTGGTCGCCCTCCGGGTCGCGCGTGAGGGCCAGGTACGAGGGATCGTCATCCGTGCGCATCAGGTCGAGGCCCGTCTCGGGATGTCGGGCGGCGGTCTCGGCCAGCAGTGCCGCCTCCACGGCATCGACGTCGGAGCCCGGCTCGACTGTGAGCACCAGGTCGTTGACCAGCCCCTCCCTGCCGGACAGGTCTTGGGCCGTCTCCAGCGAGGTGAACAGCACGGCCAGGTTCGCCTGTCCAAAGAAGCTGCCCTCCTCGACGATCAGGAAATATTCAGGGGAGACCGCCTGGCCGACGTACGTGGCCGTGACGCCGCCCCCTATCTTCAGGTCGCCGTCGTCCGGCAGGCCGTAGTAGACGCCGAAGTTGCGCTCGACCAGCACCACCGGCTCGCCGATCTCCCCCGCATCGATGGGCCGCCCGGCAAGGGTCACGACCCCGTTGACGCCGGGGCCGCCGCCCGACATGTCGACGCCAACTATCCTTCCGCGCACGAACAGGGGGCCGTCGTCGGTGTCGACCTCGACCTGGGTCTGGGAGATGAGCCGCTCCTCGGCGGCCGCCACGCCGTCGATACTTTCGGCTATGGACGCCAGCGCGCCCTGGGGCAGGAAGCCGTCCCCGCTGGGCTGCGCGCGGACGTCGTACATGTTCGTCAGGGCGAGGCTCGCGTCGTTGGAGGCGAAGCGCCACTGTGTGACGCTGCTCAGCCCGGCGTACATACCGGTGCCGAGGGCGATCATCAGGGCGATGCCCGCCACCTGGACCCACCGGGCCCTGGCGTCCCTCAGCGCCCAGCGCAGCTTCAGTCCCAGCATTCCGCCGCCATACCCAGTTGCGTTCCCCCGGAGTCTGCAGCCACTTCGATCAACCCTCCATTCTCGGCGCCGGTTCGAACAGCCTGACCGTCCTCCCAGCTAGGCCCATGATATACTAGCAGGCCCGAGCCCGGGGGCCGCCATGAAGCAGCAAATCGCCCTCTTCGGATATCCCCTCTCTCACTCGATATCCCCGGCATTCCAGCAGGCCGCCCTCGACAGCCTGTCCATAAAGGCCTGCTACTCGGCAAGGCCCACGCCCCCCGAGGGGCTCGCGTCTGAGGTCGAGAAGCTCCGTGACGACAACCACCTGGGCGCAAACGTGACCATCCCCCACAAGGAGCTCATACGGGAGTACCTCGACGGCCTGGACCCGTGGGCCGAGACCGTGGGAGCCGTCAACACCATCGTCAAGGAAAACGGACGGCTCGTCGGCCACAACACGGACGGGTACGGCTTCCTCAGGAGCCTGGAGGAGCGGGGCGGCTTCTCGCCGGAGGGCAAGTCCGTCCTGCTCCTGGGCGCGGGCGGCGCGGCCCGCGCTGCCGTGTTCGCGCTGGCGGACAGGGGCGCGGGCAAGGTGCTCATTGCGAACCGCACAGTCGAGCGCGCGGAAGCGCTGGCCGGTGAGGTCCGGGGCCGCTACCTGGACGTCGAATCGGTCCCCCTATCCGAGGCTCGAAGCGCCGCCCGCCGGGTCGACCTCATTGTCAACTCCACGTCCATGGGCATGGCGCCCGGCCCGAACGCGGGGCTGTCCCCCCTTGAGAGCCGTGACATCAACCCGCGCGCGCTCGTGTACGACATGGTCTATACCCCGCAGCAGACCCCGCTCATGGAGGCTGCGATGCGGGCCGGGGCGAAGGCCCTCGGCGGTCTCTGGATGCTGGTGTACCAGGGCGCGGCGGCATTCGAGATGTGGACGTCGCGGAAGGCCCCCGTCGACCTGATGTACGAGGCCGGGCTGCGGGCGCTGGAAGGCGAATCGTGACAGGGGCAAACATCTTCCTCACGGGCTTCTCGGGCGCTGGCAAGACGACCGTCGGGCGCATAGCGGCCGGCCTGCTGGGCTGGCGCTACGTCGACATGGACGACGAGATCGAGGCCGCCGCCGGCAGGACGATACCGGAGATATTCGAGCTGGAGGGCGAGCCCGCCTTCCGACGGTACGAGACGGATGTCCTCGCCAAGCTCAGCGCGGGCAGCGGGCAGGTCGTCTCCACCGGCGGAGGCGTCCCCATAGCCGAGGCCAACCGCGCGCTCATGGCCGCGGGCGGCGTCGTCGTGTGCCTCGAGGCGGGCCCGGAGAAGATATTCGAGCGCCTGTCTGCCGAGAGGGACAGGCCGGCCGGCCCGGTGGTCAGGCCCATGCTGTCCGGGGCGGACCCGATGCGCCGCATCACGGAGCTGAAGGCCGAGCGCCAGCCGAGCTACTCTCTGGCGGACTGGACCGTGCAGACCGACCGGCTTTCGCCCGAGCAGGCTGCGTCCGAGGTCGCCCGGGCCTGGGACATCCTGAAGGCGGCGGATGCGGGTGCGGGGGACGACGACCTGGCGGCGGTGGTCAGGACCTCTTCGGGCGACTACCCCGTCTGGGTCGGGTGGGGACTGCTGGACGACATCGGCGAGAAGGCCGCCGCAGCCGCCTCGCCCGGGGCCGCCTACGTGGTGACCGACGAGGGCGCATACCTGCACGGCCGCCGCGCCCAGGCATCCCTCGAGGCCGCGGGGGTGCCGTGCCACATCTTCGCACTCCAGCAGGGCGAGGCCGGCAAGACCCTGGACGGCGCGGCCCGCATCTACGAGTGGCTGGCTTCACTGAAGGCCGAGCGCGGCCACCTGGTCGCGGCCGTGGGCGGCGGGGTGGTGGGCGACGTGGCCGGTTTCGCAGCGGCGACGTACCTCCGGGGCATGCCCTTCGCCCAGGTCCCGACGACCATGCTGGCCATGATGGACGCGTCGGTGGGGGGTAAGACCGCGGTCGACCTGCCGTACGGCAAGAACCTGGTCGGGGCATTCCACCAGCCCAGGCTCGTCCTGGCCGACGTGGCCGTGCTGAAGACACTGCCGGAGCGCGAGCTGAACTCCGGTTGGGCCGAGGCGATCAAGCACGGGCTCATCCTGGACTCGGGGCTGTTCGAGGACTTCGAGAAGAGGGGCGAGGCCGTCCGCGCCTTCGACCCGGCCACCACCATAGACATCGTGAAGCGCAGCGTCGCCGTCAAGGCCGGCGTGGTGACTAGGGACGAGAAGGAGAGGCTGGGCCTGCGGGTGCTGCTGAACTACGGCCACACCGTCGGCCACGCCATCGAGGCGGCCACCGGCTACACGAGGTTCCTCCACGGCGAGGCGGTGAGCATCGGGATGACGGCAGCGGCGAGGATCGGCCTCGAAATGGGGTTGATGTCGGAGGACGAGACTGAGCGGCAGCGCCGGGTGCTCGAGGACTTCCGGCTGCCCGTGACGCTGGACGGCGTGGACGCCGGTATCCTGAAGGAGGCGATGACCCTGGACAAGAAGACCGTCGGAGGCGCGATCCGCTGGGTGCTGCTCGAAGGCATCGGGCGGGCCGTAACGCGCGGCGACGTGCCGGAATCGGTGGTGGAAGCCGCGCTGGAGTCGCTGGGCGGGAGAAGCTGACCTGGACCCGGAGTGGGTCTACCTCTTCCTGATCGGCGCCGGCACCGGTGTGTTCGGGGCCATGGTCGGCACCGGCGGGGGCGTCGTCCTCGTGCCGGTGCTGTTGATCTTCTTCGGCATGGACCCCGCGGTCGTGGCCGGCACTTCCCTGGCCCTGGTCGCGCTCAACGGCATCTCGAGCGCCCTGCTCTACCTCCGCCATAACCTGGTGGACAGGCGCAGCGGCCTCATCTTCGTCGCCGCCGCCCTGCCCGGGTCCGTCGCCGCCCCCTTCGCGGTGGCCAGGGTGGAGGCCGACATCTTCCGCATCCTCTTCGGAGCGATGATCGCCGGCCTGGCGGTGTACCTCCTGTACAGGTCGTCCAGGACCGGCGCCGTCACCTCCGACATCAGCAGCAGGATCAAGCCCACGGTGCGTAGCCGCAAAATATTCGCCGACGGGAGGACGTACGAGTACAGGTTCAACGAGGGGCTCGCGGCCCTCTTCAACGTCACGATCGGCTTCGTGTCCGCCTTCTTCGGCGCCGGAGGCGGGTTCCTCAGGACCCCGGTGCTGGTCACGATGTTCGGGTTCCCCGTACGGATCGCCGCCGCCACGTCCCTCTTTGCCATGGCGGTCTACGCCACGGCCGGCGCCGCGGCCCACGCGTACCTCGGACACGTCGAGTGGCTGCCCACGTTCGCCGCCGTCGCCCCCGGGCTGCTGGTTGGAAGCCCGGGCGGCGTATGGCTCGCCAGGAAGGCCAGGAGCACCTGGGTGGTCGTCCTGCTCGCCGGCATGCTGCTCGTCCTGGGGGTCCGCCTCGTCTGGCAGGGGCTGGCGTGAACGAAGACAGCCGGCCCTTCTTCACCCTGGAGGCCGTGTCGGAGTCCGCGCGCGCCGGCCTGCTCGATACGCCCCACGGCACGGTCGAGACGCCCGTGTTCATGCCCGTGGCGACCCAGGGCTCCGTGAAGACCCTGGACTCGGCGGACCTCGTCCGGGTCGGCGCAGGCATGGTCCTTGCGAACACGTACCACCTCTACCTGCGCCCGGGGGTGGACGTCGTCAGGCGCTTCGGCGGCCTCCACCGCTTCATGGCGTGGGACGGACCGGTGCTCACCGACTCGGGCGGCTTCCAGGGCTTCAGCCTGGAACACCTGAGGGAGCTGGACGAGGAGGGGATACTCTTCAAGTCGCACCTGGACGGGAGCCTGCACCGGTTCACGCCCGAGGCCGTCGTCGGGCACCAGGAGGGGCTGGGCGCAGACATCGTCATGCCCCTGGACGTCTGCGAGCCCGCGGGCGCTGCGAGAGGCGCGGTAGAGGCGTCCGTCCACAGGACGCTGAGATGGGCCAGGCGGTCGCTGGACGCCCAGGGCGCAGGTGCCCAGGCCCTGTTCGGGATCGTCCAGGGCGGCGTATTCGGGGAGCTGCGGGAGCTCTCGGCAGCAGAGACGGTGGCGATGGACTTCCCCGGCTACTCAATTGGCGGACTCAGCGTCGGCGAGTCGAAGTCCGAGATGTACGAGGTGACAGGGCTCACGGCTGCGCTGCTCCCCCAGGACAGGCCCAGGTACCTGATGGGCGTGGGCTCGCCGGAGGACCTGGTCGAGTGCGTCGCCCGGGGCATCGACATGTTCGACTGCGTGCTGCCGACCCGGATAGCCAGGAACGGCGCGCTCTTCACCCAACGGGGGCGAGTCAACGTCGACACGGCCCGCTTCCGCTTCGTGGACGGCCCGGTCGACGAGGACTGCGACTGCTACACCTGCCAGACCTTCCCGGCGGCGTACCTGTGCCACCTCTTCCGCGCAAAGGAGCTGCTGGCCTACAGGCTGGCGTCGGTCCACAACCTGCGGTTCGTGCTGCGCCTCATGGAGCAGATGCGCGAGGCCATCGTCGA
>DAOULA010000057.1:0-19660 GCA_034420735.1 Dehalococcoidia bacterium | reverse complement strand
TCGAGGATCTCCCTCGCCCGTATGTGGGCGATGTCGCTCACGCTGTCCGGGCCGCCTCTTCCCGCGCCTCTGCCGCCCGTATCGCCAGGTCGACCGCTTCGGCAGGGTCCGAGGCGGGAATCATGGATGTGTCCTGCTGGCCCTGGCGCTCGAGCTTCCAGGTGCTCAGGGCCACTACGGGGATGTCCTCGCCCAGGGCATGGCCGATCTCGGACAGCGTGCCATACGCCCCTCCGACGGCGATCACGGCGCGGCCGCTCTTCACGACGATGGCGTTCCGCGCGTAGGACATGCCCGTGCAGATGGGGATGTCGACCCAGGGGTTGGCGTCGGAGGGATCGTTGCCGGGCAGTATCCCCACCGTGGTCCCGCCGGCGGACTTGGCCCCCCGGCACGCCGCCTCCATCACGCCGCCCAGCCCGCCGCACACCACCACTGCGCCGCGTTTCGCCAACTCTGCGCCCACCTGCTCGGCGAGCCCGGCTATCTCGGGCGAGGGCTGTCCGGCGCCTATCACGGAGATGATCACTGCGTCCTCCCAAGCGGGGTGATGGGTGGCTACATCATAGCAGGGCACATCGGGAGCGCGTCTTTCCTGAAAACGCAAAGAAGGCAGGCGCAACTCCAAGAATACGCCTGCCTTCCTATGATCGTAACTGTAGGTCCCGCACTCCCGGCTCGTCCTGCCGGATTTCCGCGCCCTCCACTCAGGGAGGTACTCGTTTCGCGGTTGCTCTTTCAGTATCGGCGGGCCCGCGAGCTTCTCCAGGCCCCTACCGGCTCCTTCAACCTCTACCCCGCTAACACCTGCTGCCAGAGCCGATAGGGGCGGTAGTGGGGAACTTCCACTGATGGTTCGTCACGACAATCTTCATTACCATCGCGTCACCTCCTACATGGGCCTTCTGGCCGGTGATAGGGTGAGCCTCGTTCGTGCTCTCCCCTTGATACGGACGCTAACACGACCCCAAGGGCCGTGTCAATGCCATCCCGACGGTCGTAACTGTTCAGTCTCTGTGAGTTGAGAGGTCCTCCACGAATGTCATCCCGAACGCAGTTCCCCCACACGTCATTCCGAACGCAGTGAGGAATCTACAAACCTAGCCCGAGGGCGGCTCTGCCTGTGCAAGGATCGTAGATTCTTCGTCGCTGCGCTCCTCAGAATGACAGCTAAGGTGTGGGGCGACCTCTCTGTCTCACTAAGTCTGAACACCTTCGCCCGCCCGATTCAGTTGCGGAATCTGGGCTGGCGCTGCGGTTGTAGCGGGTCCTGCTATCTCTTAGACTACCCGGACACTACGGCAGGTAGCGCGCAATATGAAGGTCTTGATTATCGGCGGATCGGGCAGGGTCGCGACTTGGACCGCCCCCTACTTGAGGGAGCGCCACGACCTCCGCGTCCTGGACGTCGTTGCGCCCAGGGCGGAGGGCGTCGAATATGTGGAGGGCTCCATCACCGATCCCGGCGCCTTGCGGGAGGCCCTGGACGGAGTGGACACGTTCGTGAACATGGTGATGAGGAGTCCCACGTCGCCCGACGACAACACGGCTTCGGTCCAGGACGCGATCGACAACTACAACGTCAACGCCCTGGGTCTTCACCTGCTCCTCCAGACCGCCCACTCGATGGGCATCGCATACGGCGTCCATACCAGCTCGTTCACCGTACACAGGCGCGACCGCACATGGTACCCGTCCGAGGAGGAGATGCCCCTGGACAACCCCGGCGTGTACGGGCTGACCAAGGGCTTCGGCGAGCGGATATGCAGATACTTCTGCCGCGAGTTCGGCATGTCCATCGTGGCGCTGCGCATCACCGGCCCGAGGGACCGGCGGCAGTGGATCGAGGACCGCAAGATACCCAAGGACACGCCCGGGCGCCTGTGGGTCACGGACGAGGAGGACCTCGCCGCCGCCTACCTGTCGGCAATCGAGGTTGCGAAGGGGCGGACGAGCCGCTTCGACGCCGTGCTGATAGCGGGCGACGAGCTGGGCGAGTACGCGAATCTCAACAAGGCGAAGCAGCTACTCGGATGGGAGCCCCGCACCCACCTGAAGGTTTGATGCCAGCGGGAGTGTTGGAGCAGCCATGAAGATAGAACAGGTCGAGTCGATTCGCATAGGCACCAAGTACCTCGTCCGTATCCATACCGAATCCGGTCTGACCGGGCTGGGGCAGACGGCGTGCTGGGGCTACACGGAAGCGGTGGAGAGCATCGTGCGGCGGATGGCGGCGTACCTGGTCGGGCAGGACCCGCTCCGCATCGAGCACCACTGGCAGGCCAACAACCGCGCCATGCCCTTCCGGGGCGGGGCGCTATCGGGCGCGATCAGCGCCGTGGACATCGCCCTGTGGGACATCAAGGGCAAGCACTACGGTGCGCCCGTGTGGGACCTGCTGGGCGGCAGGTGCAGGGAGCGCATCCGCCTGCACCTGCTGATGGGCGACGGCGGCACCCCTGACTCGGTCGCGGCAGCGGCCCGCGCGTCTGCGGAGGAAGGCTTCACGGCCATCAAGTTCGACCCGCTGCCAGACGGCTACCAGGACATGACGCTGGCCCGGCAGATATCCGGCGCGCGGGACCTGGTCGCCGCCGCGAGGGAGGCCGTCGGCGACGACGTGGACATCATCGTGGAGATTCACCGCAAGCTCACCCCGATGAACGCGATCGCGCTGGCCGATGCGCTGGTCGACATGCGCCTGCTCTTCTACGAGGACCCCATCCAGATCGACAGCATGATGTCCCAGGGCGAGATAGCCAAACGCATCTCGATCCCCGTGGCCAACGGCGAGCGAATACACTCGATCTATGAATTCAGGGAGCTGCTGACCCACGGCGGCCCCCAGTACGTCCGGCCCGACGTCGGCCTGGCGGGCGGCCTGACCCACTGCAAGAAGATCGCCGCCATCGCCGAGTCCTTCCACTGCGCCGTGGTGACCCACAACTTCCTGGGCCCCGTACTCACGGCGGCCTCGGTGCACCTGGACGCGAGCATCCCCAACTTCGTCACCCAGGAGTACTCCAGGAACGACGAGTCGCCTGAGAACGCCGTCTACAGGACGGCTCTAAAGCGAGAGGGCGGCTACATCCCCGTCCCGGAGGCCCCAGGCCTAGGGGTCGAGCTGGACGAAGATCTCCTGGCCCAGGCCAAGTCCGAGACCATCGACCTCTCCGAAGGCCCCCTGCTAAGAGACGACGGCTCAGTCGCCCACAGCGTCTAGCGGACTAGCCCTCTCCCTTGACGGGAGAGGGTTGGGTGAGGGTGAAGGTGCGGGCTTCGACAAGCCTGTTTCCCTATCCAGGCCGAGGGTGTGTGATGTACCCGTGGCGGGGAGGCCCAGTTCAACTAGGGGACCTCGACGCGGACCTTCGTACGGCCGGCGACTATCGGCTCACCCACTCCAGGGACGACCGTCGTGACCAGGCTCCACTTGAGCATGCCGCCGGATGCGTGGGGTGGGCGCTCGTCGGCGATGTCCAGCGTGACGTCGTACCTGGCGGGGCTCCCCGGCACGAGGCGGATGCCGCCGGCCAACTTGATGCTGCTGTGCACGAACGTGTTGGTGTGGACCTCGACGTGGCGCTTCGGCGCGGCGGGCCCAGGCATGGGCTTGCCCCTGCCTAGCATCCCGCCCGTCTTGCCCAGCGGCTCCATCTTGACGTAGGTGTCGGCCCACTGCTCCTCGCACTCCAGGTCCACCCTCGCCACCTCGACGTCGATCTCGCGGCGGGCCTGGAGCTCGACGGACAGCTTCATGGAGTCTCCGAGCCCGTAGGGGCGGTCCTCTAGCTCCACCCGGGCGGACACCGGGCCGGGGTTGAAGATCTTCAGGAGCGACCTGAGCATGGCTGCTACTCCTCCGCTACGACGGGATTGCGCAGGACGCCCACGCCCTCGACCTCGATCTCCACGTCGTCGCCTGGGACGATGGGCCCGACCCCCGCAGGCGTGCCGGACATGATCACGTCGCCCGGGTTGAGCACGAGCGCCTGGCTGATGTACGAGACCAGCTCGGCCACGCCGAAGAGCAGGTCGGACGTGCTCGCGTTCTGCCGCTCGACTCCGTTCACCCGGGCCATTACCGCCAGGTCGGTTGGGTCGAGCGCGGTCGCCACGACGGGGCCCAGCGGGTTGAAGGTGTCGAACCCCTTGCCGACCAGCAGTGCGCCCATGGCCATCTCGGCCCGCTGTATGACGCGCTCGCTCACGTCGTTGCCGCACGTATAGCCCAGCACGTAGTCCAGCGCGTCATCCTCGCTGACCCGCCGGGCCTGTCTGCCGATCACGACGGCGAGCTCGGCCTCGTACTCGACCTGCTGGCCCTGCGTCGGGTAGACGATGGGATCGCCTGGGCCGATTACCGTGGCCAGCGGCTTCATGAACAGCATCGGGAATGTCGGCTGGGTGAGGTCCATCTCCTCGATGTGGGAGACGTAGTTCAGGCCCACGCCGATCACCTTGGTCGGCTCGATGGGCGGCAGCAGGTCGAGACCGTCCACGTCGCCCACCGCCTCGCCGACGCCATGTTCTCCGAAGGGCGAGCCCTCCAGCGCCCGCACCTCGCCCCCGTCCCCCAGTACCCCATAGCTCGACCCGTTTCCCTTGTCATACCTGAGTATCTTCATTTCGCTCTCCCTGTCGAGTACGTTGCTGTCCCCCTAAAGACTATCTCAAACGCATCCGGTGGGCCCAGGCCGGGGAAGATCGTTCGTCCTGAGCCTGTCGAAGGACAGTTCTCTAGCAGCACACACTGTATTGAAAGCCTCTAAAGCTTAGCTTCCTGAAAGGCGGCGAACCTGTCCGCGATGCCCGCGCCCTCCGTGGACCCATCGTGGACGACCAGCCTCACGCCTGCCTCGACGGAGTCGCCGGGCTCCATCTCCCACGACGACTCCAGGATCGGGTTCACTGTGATGGTACCGTAGTCCGCCACGCCCCAGGGGCTGCCGGACGCCGATGCGTGCGGGAACACGGCTATGCCCGCCGTTCGCCCGCCTGGCGCGGGCCCGCAGGCGTCCACCCACGCCGCGTGCTCGCCTGAGATGGCGGCCCCGCCGCTGCGCCCCTCCGAGTCGACCACGCTGCCGCCGTCCACCACGCGCAGCCCGTCCGCCAGCCTGACTGTGAAGAAGGCGTGGCGCGTCGGCCCGATGCGCAGCGACCACTGGGTTGGGCTGATCCGCGTGCTGATGTCGATGACGTTGGCGCCGTCTTCGGGCCGTACGTCGATGGTGCGCGTCTCAGCCGCGACAGTGCGCCTGCCGGGCGCGCCCCACTCCTCCGGCCCCTGCCAGTCCAGCTCCTGCGTCAGCCTCAGGTGGTCGGACGCGATCTCCGAGCCCTCCACGGAGCGGCTGACGATACGGCCGGGCGCGCGTCCCTGGAATGTGTAGTTGACGTAGAAGCTGTAGTTCGCCTCCTCGACCTTGTCGGACGAGTAGGGGAGATAGCAGTTGAAGTGGTCCGCGCCGATGGTCACCGACTGGTGGTGAGGGTGGTCGATGGGCGACTCCGACGTCACCAACACCCCCGATGGTGTAAAGACCGGGTAAATGTAGTTGCGGAAGTCGCCCTGGCTCAGTCCCAGTACCTGGCGGCCCCGCCATCCGACCTTGACCCGCCTCGCCCGGGCGGTCGCCCCGCGCGGCAGCTCGATCCGGTCGTCTTCGATGGTGAAGTTTTGCACGCGGCCTTCAAACGTCGCCGAAGTTGGCGATGCTGGGGGGCAGGTCGCCGTCCGGGAGATAGAACTCCTTGGTCACGTCGACCGGCACGGCCTGTCCCGTCCTCATCGACTCGACGGCCTTCTCGAATATCAGCGTGGGGATGCACGCCTCCCACGCGTCCATCGGGCTCGGGCCGCCCTCGATGGCCAGGTCGGCGAACATCTCCATCTCCTCGTCGAAGCCGTTGTGGTAGAAGTTCTCCTCGATCCCCGGCTCGTCGGTGCCGTCGAACACCAGGTTCCCGAAGCGCAGCGTGGCCGCGCTCATCTCGCCCGCGTGCACCTCGGCGTAGTGCTTGGGCAGGATGCCGCCGCTGCCCAGGTCGCTGAATATGGACGTGCCTATCCCGCCGTTCGCGAACCGCACGTTGATGGTGCTCGTGCTCGTGGCCTGCCCGTCCATCCCGACCGCGCTAACCTCCACCGGCTGCGAGCGCATCACGTGCCACGTCCAGTGGATGTTGTAGCCCGCCGTGTCGAGCAGCCCGCCCTTGCCGTAGGGGTCGGGGCTCGTGTACGGACCCGGCGGGATCCGGCATGTGAAAAGCACGAAGCGCGGCTCCCGTATGACCTCGCGCAGCCGCTTCGTCACCGGCGAATGCTTGAACCACCACCCGCTCATCAGGGGTATGCCCGTCCGGTGCACTGCCTCCTGAATGCGGCGCGCCTCCTCCATCGTCATCGCGAGGGGCTTCTCGCAGAAGACCTGCTTGCCAGCCTCGAGCGCCTGCACCGCCAGGTCGGCGTGGGTGTCGTGCGTGGAGCAGATCAGCACTGCGTCGATCCCGTCGTCCGACAGGACCCTGTCCAGGTCGGTGGTGAAGTAGTCGGCCTCGGCCTGCTCGGCCCGCTCCCTGGCGGCGTCCTCCACCACGTCCATGGTCGCCGCGAGGCGCATCTGCGGAGTCGCGAGGATGTTCGGCAGGTGGTGGCGGCTGATGCCGCCGCATCCGATCAGCGCGGTCCTTAGCTGGCGGTCCATGGCCTACTCCTCTCCCTCCACCTGGGCGATGAGCCCCCGTATGTTCTCGTAGTTGATTCGCATCGCCTCGACAGACGAGTCGCTGGCCGGCCTGAAGTGCGTGGCGACCGACAGCACCGCGTCGACCCTGTTGTCGCGAAGGTTCCGCAGCACCGTGGGGAAGTCCACGTCGCCCTCGCCGACGGGCTTGTAGTCGAAGTCGAGGCTGAGGCCGTCGTTCACGTGCAGGTCCTTGATGTGGAGGCTGTGCAGGTACGGCCTCACGTTCGCGAATCCGGCGTAGGCGGCGTCGCTCTCGCCGCAGTTCATCGTGTCCGCCGGGCCCCACATCACCCGTATCCGCGGCGAGCCTATCCGCTCGGCGATACGGCGGAAGTTGCCCGACGTGTTCGTGTAGTTCCACGGCATCATCGAGAGCACCACGTCGACCCCGTGCTTCTCGGCCGCCTCCACCGCCGGCGCGAAGGCAGCCTCGAGCTTGCCCATGTCCACGTCGGAGATCACGCCGCCCCGGGTCATCCACCTCATGGGCCAGGTCGGCTTCTCCGCCGTGTACTCGCCCGGCCACGCAAAGGTGTAGGACAGCACCGATCCGACGCCCAGCCGCGCTGCTATCTCCATCGACCTGACGAGCTCGCGCAGGTCGCTGGCGTACTCCTCGTTGCTGCCGGGTGAGGCAGCGTCGATGTCGGTCAGGTGGACCTGCTTGAACGGGTTCGTGGCGCTGATGAGGAACAGCTTGAGGCCGTGCTCCGCCACCCTATCGGCCACGCGGTCGATCTCCGCGTCGCTCATGTCGGCAACCTCGGGCTCGCCGGGCACGCGTGAGAACCAGACGTACTCCGCCCCCAACTCCTTCGCCGTCTCGAGAGACTCGTCGAAGGGCAGCCTCAGCTCGTTCAGGAACATCCCCAGCTTGAACCGGTAGCTATCCGTCACTGTGCCAGCTCCATCCTGTAGTGATGGCCGTAGTCTACCACCTCCCTCCACCCAGCGCCGAACCCTCCTCCAAGTCTCATAACTCTGTGCCCTCTGTGTTCTCTGTGGTGAAACCTTCCCATCGCTTAGAATACGCCCCATGCCGACCCTGTACGTCGTCGCGACTCCCATAGGCAACCTCGAGGACATCACCCTGAGGGCGCTGCGCATCCTGTCCGTAGTGGCGCTGATAGCCGCCGAGGACACGAGGGTCACGCGCCGCCTTCTGAACAGGTACGAAATCGGCACGCCGCTGACGAGCTACAACGAGCACAACAGCCCGGCAAAGCTCCCAGTCATCCTGGCAAGGCTTGCTGACGACGACGTGGCCCTGGTCACTGACGCCGGCTCACCGGGCATCAACGACCCGGGCGCATGGCTCGTCGAGGCCGCCGCGGGGGCCGGGCACACTGTGACGCCGGTCCCCGGTCCCTCGGCGCCGACCGCCGCTCTCTCGGTGTCCGGGCTGTACGGCGACAGCTTCGTGTACCTGGGCTTCCTGCCCAAGAAGCGCGCCAACCGGGTGAAGGTCCTCGCGTCCGTGGCGGGGCAGGAGCGCACCCTTGTCCTTCTCGAGACCCCCCACCGGCTGAGGGACGCCCTTGGCGACATCGCCGAGACCCTCGGCGATCGCCCCATCGCCGTATGCCGCGAGCTCACGAAGCTGCACGAGGAGGTCTTCCGCGGCACGGCCTCCCAGGCCATCGACCACTTCCGGGAGCCCAGGGGCGAGTTCACCCTGGTCATACAGGGCGGGACCGAGGAGCCGGTCGATACAGGCGACGCCGAGGAGGCGGCCAGGACCATGCTGGCCGAGCTCCGTTTCCAGGGAGCCCACGCAAAGGACGCCGTATCCCAAGTCGTCGAGGCCACCGGCCTGCCCAGGCGCAAGGCCTACCGCATGTGGCTGGACACGGCTAAGGGTCAGTCCGGCTCTACTGAATAGCCGCTCTGCGCCAGCACGGCCCTGCTGACGCTCGATAGTTCACTGCTGCGATGGGCTCTTGTTCTGATGAAGCGTTCGATACCGGGGGCTGCAGCTTGGTTCAGTAGATCGAGAAGCATACCCAATTCCCTGATTCTCCCCCGCCTATTGTTCGTGTGGCCCATGTCATTCAGGCCCAAGTCATCAATGGTCTGCCATGCCTTGCGGTGCTGTTGTTCGGACAGACCGGCTTTCGAGACGATCTCCCCTGTATCGAGGTCGAAGTCAAAGAACTTCTCAGGTCGGTCCTCACACAGGCAGGCACAGGGATCGACATAGCCGATGACGGGCCATTTGTCCTTCTTGTTTTTCACATTGCACTTGCTACAGGAGAACACCCAATTCGCCCACGCGTACACGAGCTCGGGGAACATGCTCTTCGGCCTGAAGTGATCGACTCCTCCATCGGTCCCTTCCTCGCAGTAGCCGCAGACACCGTGGAAGCGAGAGCGGAGATCGTCTAGGAAATCTTGCCAGCGGCTGTCCGACGGCCTCTCTCCCACTCGGCTGCGGTAGTGGGCAACCCACCTGGGAGTGAGCGTCTCTCGAATGTTGTCCAGCCCCGGCGGTTCCGGGCCGCGGTCTATCCAGTGCACTATTCCGAGGGGGGAGCCGGGTCGTAGCTCGCCCTGGACTCGTTCAGAATCGTTCTGAGCTCCTCCAGGTCTCTGGAGAGAGGGCTTCCCATCAGGTCAATGCCGACGGTCTTCCGCAGGCGTTCCAGCTCTCTGGCCTGCTCGTCCGTAGGCCTGTATATCCGCCGCAGCTCCTGAAGCCGCTCGAAATTACGTGCGGTTTCCAGGTCGGTCGGGCTCTGGACGTCGAGGAAACCCCGCAGTATCTCGTCCGCCGACCACGCGACGATGTCCTGTTCGTTCCGGGAGACCGTGACCTTCCCATCGTCGTCCCGGTCCAGAAGCTGCACCTGCCCTGCCTTAAGGCCCGCGAGCATCAGCGGGGAATGGGTGGAGCAGAATACCTGGAGGTTCGGGAAGTGGCTTGTCAGCGTAGGGATTATGCGGCGCTGCCACGAGGGATGGAGGTGAGCGTCAATCTCGTCGACGATCAGGGTTCCGGGCCTCTGCTCTATGTCTTCGGGGTAGTCGTAGTACTCCGCCATGTCGATCAGCAGGCGGACGAGCCACTGGATGAGGGACTGCGTGCCCTGACTGAGGACGTTTAGAGGCAAGTCGCCGTCCCTGGTCTTGAACTGCGGGAACAGGCCGTCTTCGTCCTCGTCGACCTTCACGAACCGGATTGGGTAGCCCTCGGTCACCTCTGACGCTATGGCAGCCGACTTGGCAACGACGTTTCGAATCTCAGGCTTGCCCCTGCGGTAGGCCCTGTAGTCCAGCTCGATTATCTTCTCCACCACCGCCTCATCGCTGACTGACGAGGCGTCTGTTTCTATGAGTCTCGTCCTCTTCGCCATCTCACGAATCTCATCGTCACATTCGTAAGGTGGCCTGGACAATGTAAGGGCCTCAACCCGGAAATCGGTACTCTCGCGTATGGCAGGCACGAAGGAGCTGTAGCCGACTGTTGCCATGAAGTCCATGCAGTCGGCGAATTGCCGCACGTCTTTTCTGTCGATGGGGAAGTGACTCTCCCACACCTCTCCATGGCCACTATTCTCGACACTAAACCCTGAAGTCTCATTCCTTAGCAGCTTGTCCGGCATGAGTAAGGGGTCCACTGTGAGCCCGCCAAGTGCGACTAGGGCAGTGGACTTGCCCGAGTTGTTCGGTCCCGTGAACACGTTGACGTGCTCGTCGAACTCGAACTCGATCTCGTCGAAGGGCCCTAGATTGGTGAGTCGCAGTCTCTTGATGGGCATTTCACTTCACGGTTCGGAGTGACCTGCGGTGACTCGTTCACATGGTGTGGCTCTGGCCGATTATACATCAGCCCCATTCGGGACCATCCCAAAGCCCACGTCCCGCCAAGTTGAGTGTGATACCATTTCATATGTTCCCCAGTATCACCTGACAGAGCCTATGCCAGAGCGAATCCTCGTCGCCGTTGCGTGGCCTTACGCCAACGGCTCCATACACCTGGGTCAGATTGCGGGCGCAATGGTGCCCGCGGACATCTTCGCCCGCTACCACCGGATGCGCGGAAACGACGTGCTGATGGTGTCCGGGAGCGACTCACACGGCACGCCCGTCACACTGGCGGCCGAGAGCCGCGGCGTGTCCGTCGAGGAGGTCTTCGGCCACTACCACGCCGAGTTCCTGGACAACTGGGAGCGGCTGGGTATCAGCTACGACCTGTTCACCTCGACCCACACGCCCAATCACACCGAAGTCGCCCAGGACATGTTCCTGAAGCTCAAGGACAACGGCTACATCTACCTCGACACGATGATGCAGCCGTACTGCGACCAGGACGGCCGGTTCCTAGCCGACCGGTACGTCGAGGGCGCGTGCCCCCACTGCAACTTCGAGCAGGCCAGGGGCGACCAGTGCGACAACTGCGGCCGGACCCTGGACCCCCAGGACCTGGTCGGGATGGCCTGCAAGCTCTGCGGCAGCGAGCCCGAGATCAGGGAGACCGAGCACTTCTTCCTCAGGCTCAGCGCCTTCGAGGAGCAACTCCTCGAGTGGATACGGCCCCAGGACCACTGGCGGCCGAACGTCCGCAACTTCTCCATCGGCTACCTGGAGGGCGGCCTCCACGACAGGGCCATCACGCGCGACATCGACTGGGGCATCCCGATACCCCTCGACGGCTACGACGGCAAGCGCATATATGTCTGGTTCGAGGCGGTCATCGGCTACCTGTCCGCGTCCATCGAGTGGGCCAGGGACAGGGGCGAGCCGGAGCGATGGCGCGACTTCTGGCAGGGCGATTGCCGCTCCTACTACTTCATGGGCAAGGACAACATCCCCTTCCACACGATCATCTGGCCGTCGATGCTGATGGGCTACGGCGGCCTCAATCTGCCTTTCGACGTGCCGGCCAACGAGTTCCTGAACCTGGAGGGCTTACAGTTCTCCACCAGCAGGAACAGGGCGGTCTGGCTGCCCGACTACCTGGACAGGTACGAGCCCGACCCTGTGCGCTACGTGATCGCGGTCACCATGCCCGAGACCAGCGACTCCGACTTCTCGTGGAGCGAGTACGTGCGCCGCAACAACGACGAGCTGGTCGCCACCTATGGCAACCTCGTCCATCGCGTCCTGACCATGACCTATCGGAACTTCGACGGCAAGGTTCCCCCTCCCGGGGACATCGACGACGCGTCCCGCGCATTGCTGGACGAGGCCCAGCGCGGGCTCGACGAGGCCGGCGAGCACCTGGAGGCATGCCACTTCCGTGCTGCGCTCGAGTCCTCCATGAGCGTCGCCCGGTCCGCCAACGCCTACCTGGACCATAAGAGCCCGTGGCGTGCGATACGGACTGACCGGGACTCCGCCGGGTCAGCCCTCTGGACGTGCCTGGTAGTGATAGACTCCCTCAAGACCGCTCTCTGCCCCTTCCTGCCATTCAGCTCGAACAAGCTCCACGCCATGCTCGGCTTCGACGGAGACGCCGAACAACGCGGTTGGTCGTGGTCGCCCGACGCGCTTCCGGTAGGACAGGCTCTCGGAACGCCCGAGCCGCTATTCACCAAGCTGGACGAGGCGATCGCAGAGCAGGAAACCGAGAAGATCGGAGCCTAGTTGGCGACCACTACCGGAGCCACAACCACGACCGACCCGATAAAGCAGGACACGGCAGTCGACCTCAACGCCGCGCTCCAGCGCGTCTACTCGCCCGTCCAGGAAGACTTGGACGAGGTCAGCGACACCCTGCGCTCCCTCGCGCTCGGCCATCCGCCCTTCATCATGGAAATGCTGGAGCATGTGCTTGCAACCACGGGCAAGCGCATCAGGCCGGCGGTCACCCTGCTCTCATCCAGGTTCCACTCCAACGACGGCAGCAAGGCCAGGCTGATGGCCACGGGCGTGGAGATGCTCCACATCGCCACCCTCGTCCACGACGACACGATCGACAACTCGGACTTCCGGCGCGGCAGGGCGACCATCAGCGGCAAGTGGGGAAAGAGCGCCGCAGTCCTGGTCGGCGACTTCATGTTCGCGACTTCCGCGACCTTCGTCTGCGACACGGGCAGCATCCCAACCATGCGCCGCTTCGCGGAGACAATCGTGGAGCTGTCGAGCGGCGAGCTCGTCCAGATGGCGAAGGCGTACGACGCCTCGGTGACCCGCGAGGAGTACTTCGGACGCATATACATGAAGACGGCAACCCTGTTCACCACGGCGAGCCAGTCAGGGGCCGTGGTCAGCGGCGCCCAGGACGGCCCGGTCACCGCGTTGCGCGACTACGGCTACAACCTCGGCATGGCGTTCCAGATCGTCGACGACATCCTCGACTTCCAGGGGACGAGCGAGGAGACCGGCAAGCCCGTCGGGAGCGACCTGGCCCACGGGGTGATGACCCTGCCCACCATCATCGCGCTGGAGCGGCGCGGAAACGGCAACCCCGTCGAGGCGTACTGCCAGCAGCCTGACGACGGCGTGCTGCTGGAGCAGGCCGTCGACTTCATCCGCCAGCCGGACATCATCGAGGAGGCCTACGGCGTGGCCGACGACTTTAGCCGGAAGGCCCTCCGAGCCCTCGACCCCATACCCCAGACCACGGAGCGGGACTCCCTCGCGGACCTCGTACCCCTAATAGCCAGGCGCAGGATCTGACCGAAAAGCGGGGCTCGCGCCTGTGCGCTATAGTATTGGCACAGCGGCAAGGGGGTCGGCGGCATGACGATGGTCGTGGAGGCAATGAACACCCAGCAGCATGTTGAGACAGCCCGTGACTTCCTGGTGGCGGCCGACAGAGAGATCGCCGCTGGCGACACTCTTCAGGGCTCGGAGAAGCTATGGGGCGCAGCTTCACACGCCGTGATGGCCGTGGCCAGCGAACGGGGCTGGGCGCCCAACAGTCACAGCGCGATGAAGAACGCCGTCGCGCGTTTATCCGACGAGATCGACGACCCCGCCTTGAGGGGTGAGTTTGGAATGGCGGAGAAGTTCCACGCCAACTTCTACCATGGCTTCATGGAAGACTACGAGCTGGCCCAGGACGGCGAGGTGGTGCACCGCTTCGTCGAGCGCGTACTGTCCCTCCTCTAGCAACCCTCGAGAATCCGTAGCAGTTCCTTCACCCGTCAAGCCTATCGCGTTTCGCCCGTACCGCGCTACGCCAGCGCGAAGACCAGCACGCTCGCTCCCAGGTAGGCTGCCACTAGGCCGCCCCCCTCCAGCGTCCACACCCCTCCCACTTTGGCCCTTGGCCTGGTGAGCACCCCGACGATCACGATCATCGTCATCAGCACGGCGATCAGCCCCGTCAGGATGTGGATCTGGGACACGTTGCTCCAAACGACGCCCTGCGAATAGACAATGTCGTCGACGAACAGCACGAATCCCATGTTGAATACGTTGCTGCCCAGCACGTTGGTGATGGCCAGGTCGGGTGCGTTCAACCGCAGGGCCGCGTAGGAAGTGGCGATCTCGGGGAGCGACGTGCTAATGGCCAGGAACTGCGTCCCCATGAAGCTCGCCTCCCACCCCATCGCGTGGGCCAGATCGTCGCCCGTCATCGCCAGCCACACGGCGGCTGCCACGACGACCCCTGCCGAGGCGAAGTAGATGGCGAACGCCTTCGGGAGGCTCTTGTCGGCGTACATGGCGTGGGCTTCCGGCTCCTCCTCTTTCCCTGCCTCCCCGGATGGGCCGCCACCTTGCTCGTGCCGGTAGACCAGCAGCATCGCCGCGACGAAGCCCACGATCATCAGGACCGACACGGGGCTGATGTACCACTCCGACATGGCGTCCGTCGTGGTGTGGATGTAGATGGCCCCGATGGCCAGGGCTACGAGCCCCGCTCCCAGTGCCGCCACAACGATCGAGGTGTACCTGACGGCAGTGAGAACCGGCCCGTTCCGCCAGTACAGGTCCGCCAGCCCGATGATCATCAGGTTGAACAGGTTGCTGCCGAAGGCGTCCCCGGCGGCCAGGTCCGGCGCGTCCACCAGCACTATGGCGCTGATGCCCGTGCCCATCTCGGGCAGCGAAGTGGCCGTAGCCAGCATCACCACGCCGACGAACGAGCGCCCCAGCCCCGTCTTCTCCGCAACGGTGTCGGCCGAGCGGGCCAGGAACTGCGACGCGATCAGTATGACTGCCGCCAAAGCGCCAAGCTGGAGCCAGAGCAGTGCCAGGTCCATCGGCATTACCTGCGAGTCAAAGAGTAGGCAGCTGGCTCACCGACGCCGATGACCGCCCGGACAACGGCGGCCATTATACATGCGTACGAGCTGAACGTATCAGGCTTTGCGGGCTATCGCCTCGCCAAAGGCCAGTCCGCCGACGGCGCCGGGGTGGCCTTTCCACTCCTCCAGGCCCTGCTCCCACTCGTCGAACTGCTCCTGCGTGGCCAGCCCGAACTTCGTCGCTGCCCCTATGACCTCCGGCTTGTAGAACCAGTCCATGATGAAGCCGTGCAGGAAGAGGACGTCCTCGGTGGTGCCGAAGAAATCGAACGAGCCGGTCGCCCGAACGTCGGAGAACCCGGCTTCCAGGAAGGCGTTCCTCAGCTCCCTGCCCATGTTGGGGTGGCCGCCATTGGCCGAGACGAGGTTCGCGAACGTGTCCCAGGCCGGCTGCGTCTCCTCCACGCCAGGCTCCAGGAACGAAGACGCGACGATCACCTCGCGGCTTGCGATGATGCCGCCCGGCTTCAGCACCCGCTTCACCTCGGCCAGGGCAGCCTGGGTGTCCGGGACGTGCATGAGCACCGCGTGGCAGTGCGCCACGTCGAAGTAGCCGTCGTCGAAGGGAAGCGCCGTAACGTCGCCGGCGTGGAACGTCGCGTTGTCGTGGCCGCCGGCCCTGGCCGCTGCCGAGGCCAGCTCGATCTGCGACTCCTCCATGTCGATGCCGTGTAGCTCCCCCGGCTCCACGGCGCTCGCCAGTCCCACCGAGATAGTCCCCGGTCCGCAGCCGAAGTCCAGCACCCGGTGCCCCGGTTCGAGATGAGGCAGCAGGTGCGCGGCGTGGGTCTGTGCGCTGCGCCGGTCGAGCATCTGCCTGAACTCTTCGCTGTATCCCATCGTGTAGCTGGACTCAGTCATAGTCTAGTCATCCTCCTGGAGTCGGTCGCTATCGCACCCCACCAGCTTCATTGTATACGACCGGCCTAGAGCGGCTTCGGGACCCGCGCTGGGTCGGGGTACTAGGTGACAACTGCATCCTTCGCAGCAGGTCCCGCACGGATGGGATCCTGTTGAGACTGGAGTCGACTACATCCGCCATTTGCCGCGTTGCCGGCAGCGCTATCTACCCAAGGCTCCATGGGCGTCACTTGGGCACAGGCCTCGTTTAGACAAACATATGCCAGCCTGATAAGATTCGCGGCGATTCAGGAAAACCTGCCGAGTATCACTAGTAGTCCACCGGCTAAGGAGGAGCTTCCATGAAAGCCGTCGTTTACCAGGGACCATTCAGTGTATCCGTGGATGAAGTGCCCGATCCTGAGCTGCAGCACCCGAACGACGTGATCGTCAAGATCACCTCCAGCTGTATCTGCGGCTCCGACCTGCACATGTACGAGGGTCGGACCGCCGCCGAACCAGGCATCATCTTCGGCCACGAGAACATGGGCGTGATCGAAGAGGTCGGCTCCGCGGTCAAGTCGCTGTCTGTGGGCGACAGGGTAGTGATGCCGTTCAACGTTGGATGCGGCTTCTGCAAGAACTGCCAGCGGGGGTTTACGGGCTTCTGCGTTACGGTCAACCCCGGGTTCGCCGGCGGCGCGTATGGCTACGTAGCCATGGGGCCGTGGCGCGGCGGCCAGGCCGAGTACCTGCAGGTGCCCCACGCGGACTTCAACTGCCTGCCTCTCCCTGCCGGGGACGAGTTCGAGTCCGACTTCGCGTTGCTTGCGGACATATTTCCCACCGGCTACCACGGCACGCAGCTTGCCGAGGTCAGCCCCGGCGAGAGCGTGGCCGTATGGGGCGCGGGCCCCGTCGGCCTCATGGCCACGTACAGCTGCATCATCAGGGGCGCGGCGGAGGTCTACTCCATAGACCACGTGCAGGAGCGCCTGGACAAGGCCAGCGAGATCGGCGCTACCCCCATCAACTTCGACGACGGCGATCCCGTGCAGCAGATCAGGGACATGCGCGGGGGCGACGGCGTGGACAAGACTGTCGACGCCGTCGGCTACCAGGCCGCTGCGGAAGGGTCGTCAGCCGCCGGGGGCGAGCAGGACGAAGTCCCCAACGTGGTCCTGAACCAGATGATCGACCTGATCAACCCCACCGGCATCATGGGCATCCCAGGGCTGTACGTGCCTTCGGACCCGGGCGGCGTGGACGAAGGGGCAAAGCGGGGCGCTCTGTCCATCAACTTCGGCAGGCTGTTCGAGAAGGGCCTCAGGCTGGGCACCGGTCAGTGCAACGTCAAGCGCTACAACGCCTATCTGCGCGACCTGATCATCTCCGGCAAGGCCACTCCCAGCTTCGTGGTTTCCCACGAGGTGCCGCTGGGCGACGCCGTAGATGCCTATGACAAGTTCGACAAGCGCATCGACGGGTACACGAAGGTCATTCTGAATCCATAAATCGGACGCGCCCGCTCTCCTCAGCAGGAGCGAGTGCAGGAGGTTGCTTCATGCGAGTGGGAAGCGAAGAGAACACATACGACTGGGTCGACAACTGGGCGAAGATTCCCGAGAGCGAAAGCGCCCGCATGGGCTGGGCGCATCCGGGCATCGTCGTCACGGAGTCGGGAAACGTCATGACCTGCCACCCAGGCGACCCGACGGTGATGACCTTCGACGGGGACGGCAACCTCTTGTCCGAGTGGCAGGGCGACTTCGCCGACGCCCATGGGATGACCCTGGTCAACGAGGGCGGGACCGAGTTCCTGTGGATAGCGGACAACGGCTCCAAGAGAAGTCACAGCCACGGCTACGAGTATCCTCCGGGCGAATCGCCTGTGCCCGGCCAGGCCATCAAGACCACGTTGGACGGGGAGGTCGTAATGAGGCTGGGGACGCCTCCTCACCCGGCCTACGATTCCACTCGCTACTCCGCTACGGCTGTCGCGGTGAACGAGGAGCGATTCGGTGGCAACGGTGACGTCTGGGTGGCCGACGGGTATGGCGCAAGCCATGTCCACAGGTACACCGGCGATGGCGACTATGTCGGCAGCATCAATGGCGAGGAGGGGGCGGGAGCGTTCGATTGCCCTCACGGCATCTTCATCGACCGGCGCAAGTCCGAACCGGAGCTCTACGTCGCGGACCGGGCCAATGCCCGCGTCCAGGTATACGACGTGGAGGGCGCATTCAAGCGGTCCTTCGGCACCGATTTCCTGACCACGCCAAGCGGCTTCGTGACGCACGGCGACCTGATGGTGATCGCCGAGCTGCGCGCGCGCCTGGCCGTCACCGATATCAACGACGAGCTGCTCACGTACCTCGGTCAGAACGAGCAGGTGTGCGACGTAGACGGCTGGCCCAACAATACGGACGACCAGGGGCAGGTGGTGCCCACCAGCCTGCTGGAGACCGGAAAGTTCAACAGCCCCCACGGGTTGGCCGTGGACCCCAATGGCAACCTCTACGTGGCCGAATGGCTCATCGGTGGCCGCGTGACCAAGTTGAACAAGTCCTAGAAACCATCCCAGAGCGTATCCAGCGAGGCCCGGCCGGGAAGGGCGTTCGTCCTGAGCAGCGTTATGCCCGGTGCCCGGGCCGTGCCGGGATGGTCAGTAACTGCCGTGCAGCCATTTGAAGGTACGTTCGGCCTGAGCCCGTCGAAGGCCAGTGCTCAGCAGCACGCACTGTCTTGAGACAGTTTCCAATAACCGACGAGATTCCCGGCGCGGCAGGCCTGCCGCTTACCCAATCCGGCCCGTTCGCCTAACTAGTTCCGGTCCTGCCTCATCAGGGGCGGCTCTATCTCGATCCCTCTACGTTCACCGTGACTATGTCCACGCCGTGGTACTTCTGGTGCCGCACCGAAGAAGCGTAGTGGCGCAGCAGGCGGAACGATATCTCCCGGTCGTCCTGGATCTCCGGCGCCTCCCCCATGTACGCCAGCCGGTCCTCGATGTTCTCGCCCTCGGTCGCCGACAGGAACTCCAGCTCCGCGCCGCCGCCCTCCGTGCGTGCGGTCACGACCAGCCGCCGCGGCTCGTCCTCAGGATGCCCGTCGTCTCCCCCAGACAACATGCTAGACAGCGTCTCCTCCCCCACCAGCACGAGGCGCTCGGTCGACGCGGTATTCCATCCCGCCTTCTTGGCGAGCCCGCGGAGGAGCTCCTCAAGCTCCGGCAGAGCGGCGACGTCCAGGGCAGACTCCATGCGTCTGCGCCGCGCGCTCGTCAGCTCGATGAACGCCACCAATATTATTGCCACGATCGCGCCCGAGGTCATCCCGTTGCCGAGCAGGACCCCAAGGAAGCCGTCGCCAATCACGTCGGGGAAGACCCACTGGTTCTGGAAGGCCGTGCCGATCCAGAACGCCAGCCCTACGACCGTCGCCTTGCGGTGGTCGACGCCGTCCTGGATGACCATCTTCATGCCCTGCACGAACAGGAGCCCCAACAGGACGACGATGTAGGCCGCCGCCACGGGCGAGGGGATGGCGACTATGAGAGCCGTGACCTTGGGAAGGAAAGCCAGCGCCAGGAACGTCACGCCGATTACGACGCCCACTCGCCGCGCTGCAACTCCCGTAACCTCGGCAAGCGAGATGCTGGACGAGTAGGTCGTGTTGGCCACAGTTCCCGTGATACCGGAGAGCAGGTTGCCCAAGCCGTCCGCGTTGAGGGCGCCCTGCACCACGCGGAAGTCCGTGGCCCGAGGACTACGCCGTGAGACCCGCTGAATGGCTACGCCGTCTCCGATAGTCTCTATGGCTCCTACCAGGGTGACTATCACGAAGGCCGGCGCGAGGGCCCAGAACTCG
>DAOULA010000056.1:0-63319 GCA_034420735.1 Dehalococcoidia bacterium | reverse complement strand
GATATTGGGAGAGTGGAGGGGGGGAGGGGTACACCGCAGAGAGCACAGAGAGCGCAGAGGATAGGATATTGGGGAGAGTGGAGGAGGGAGGGGTCACCGCAGAGTACGCTGAGGGCGCAGAGGATAGGATATTGGGGAGAGTGGAGGAGGGGAGGGTTCAACGTCCTTTGACAGGCCCTTCGTCAAGCTCAGGGCAGGCTTCGGGTACAGAGGGGGAGAGACTGTCTGAATCAGGATTCTCGGGATGGGGGGATTTGCAGGATGGGGAGCGGGGTGATTGCGGTGGGTGTGGTATTCCGTGTGGTCTGTGTGGCATGGTTGGAGCGCCCTGCCCAAGCCGCCGTTTCGGTGCACGGCGCAGGGTCTTCGGACCTTCGATGCGGGACGAGTTTTGCGGGGGATTCGGCCTGCGCTATATACTGTTCTGGACCATTAGGAGGCAGTGAGGAATGAAGCTCGCGAAGCGCATGAGCCGGCTCGGAACGGAGACGGCGTTCGAAGTGTTGTTGAAGGCCAGGAGGCTGGAAGCAGAGGGCGCGGACATCATACACCTGGAGATCGGCGAGCCCGATTTCGAGACGCCCAGCAACATCATCGACGCCGGCGTGGACGCGCTCAACAACGGCTTCACCCACTACGGGCCCTCCCCGGGCCTCCAGGACCTGCGAGACCGGATAGCCCAGGAGATCGCAGACACGAGGGGCATCTCGGTGACCGGCGAGAACGTCGTGGTGACGCCCGGCGGCAAGCCGATCATGTTCTTCGCCATCCTGGCCCTGGTGGACGAGGGGGACGAGGTCCTGTACCCGAACCCGGGGTTCCCGATCTACGAGTCGATGATCGACTTCGCGGGGGGAGTCCCCGTTCCGATGAAGCTGCTGGCCGAGCGCGACTTCGGGATCGACCTGGACGAGGTGGCCGGGCAATTCACCCCCCGTACCAAGCTGATGATCGTCAACTCTCCCAACAACCCTTGCGGGAGCATCATCGAGAAGGACGACCTGGAGGCGCTGGCCGCCATGGCCCGCGAGCATGACGTCACGGTCCTGTCGGACGAGATCTACAGCCGCTTCCTGTACGAGGGGGAGCATCACAGCATCACCCAGTTCGAGGGGATGCGCGACCGCACCATCATTCTCGACGGCTTTTCGAAGACCTACGCCATGACCGGTTGGCGCATCGGGTTCGGCGTCATGCCGGTGGAGCTGGTGGAGCCGATTTCGCGGCTGGGTACGAACAGCGTGTCGTGCACTGCCTCATTCACACAGATGGCGGCCATAGAGGCGATGGAAGGACCCCAGGACGATGCGTACAAGATCGTCGAGGAGTTCAGGAAGCGGCGGTCGATCATCGTGGACGGGTTGAATGAGATACCCGGAATCAGGTGCCCGATGCCCAAGGGCGCGTTCTATACCTTCCCCAGCGTGGAGGGCACCGGCATGACCAGCCGCGAGTTCGCGGACGGCCTGCTCGAAGAGGGCGGGGTGGCCTGCCTGGCCGGCGAGTCGTTCGGGAAGTACGGGAAGGGCTGCGTCCGGTTTTCCTTTGCCAACTCCGCGGAGAACCTGGAGCGGGCGCTGGAGCGAATCGACAGGTTCGTCAAGAGCAGGCTGTAGCCCGTAAGGTTCCAGTGTCGATGAGACACTGGCAGGGGCAAGTTGTCGGCGACGGCATCCCCCTCATCCCAGCCTTCTCCCGCAAGGGGAGAAGGGGCAAGAGGCCGCTTCCGGAGCGGCGATTTCCCATGGCCGAATAGGTCCCTAGCACGCCTGTTTTCGCATGTCCTTGAACTTTGTTTAGACCTTTCGCAAAAAGGTATTGACAACAGTTCTTTGACTAGTATAAGAATACGGACGTGCTTTGGGGGTAAGCTTCATGGCGGTGCACGCCTAGCCTGAGCACTGGCGAGGTCCAGCTACTGGACCAAGCTGGGCTCTGGGCCCTCCCGAACCAGCCCGCGCGGGGGTTGCGCGGGTCGGGTGGGAAGGCGTTCCGTCGCTTTTGCTTTCCCCGGGAGACCTATTCTCGATGTTGGGGGGAGGCAATGGTTACTACGGCAGTGTTCGAGGAAGCGGTAGCGCCGGTAAGGCCGGTTACGGAGGTTCTGCCCTCCAGACCCAGCCAGTGCGTCCGGTGCGGATCGAGAATGTTCATGGGGCGGGAAGAGCCGGAGTGCGTGGCCTGCGGGTACGCCGACTACACCTATAGCAGGGACATGGAGCCGAGATGGGCCAGGGCGAGCCTCCTCAGCTCGGCCACCCGCAGCGTGGCCAGGTACGTGGGCGTAAGCGAGCGCCTGGCCCACACCGTGGTGCACATGACGCTCGTTCGCAAGGGCACGAGGGCGGTCTACGAGGTCACCTGCCCGTTCTGCCAGGAGTCGATGGAGGAGTCGTCGCTCTCAGGCAAGCGGTCCGAGCCCCAGGAGCAGAGGTTCAAGTGCGGCGACGGCCACCGGGTGTCTATCATGCCCGGCAGGAACGGGATGCCGGTCTGGGCCTAGTACGGGCTCCGCTTTGCAAGGGGCGCGAGAGCCCCCATCTCAATCTTCCCCCTCGGGGGGAAGAGGCCAAGCCTGATCGATGACGAAGATCGTCGACAGGCGGGCGGAGGACGAGAGCGAAATACTGATCGTGTGCGATTTCTCTCCGCCGAGGGGCGGGGAGGGTGAATTGATGGCGCCGGCCTCGCGGCTCGGCGCCGATTTCATTTCCGTGGCGTATAACCCCGGCCGGTCGGTCAGGGTGTCCTCCGTCCTCGGCGCCCTCTGGGTGAAGCAGGCTGCCGAAGCCGATGCCGTGTTCACGCTGGCCACGCGGGACATGAACAAGGTCGCCCTGCAGAGTCTCCTGCTCGGCGCGGCGCTTCATGGACTGGACAACGTGGTTGTAGTCAAGGGGGACAGGTTCACTGAGCGCGAACTAGCTTCCGTCGAGCCCGTCGACGACTTCACCCCGACGGGCCTGATTGCCTCGATAGCGCAGCTCAATGCCGGCGTGGACTTCAGAGGGCGCAGTCTCCGGACACCGACCGACCTATGCATCGGCGCGGCGATCGATCTCGGCCATGACCCGGAACGGGAGCTGAGGCTTACGCGCCGCAAGGTCGAGGCCGGCGCCGAGTACTTCCTGCTGCAGCCGCTGTTCGACCCGTCCAAGGTAGTCGATCTGAAGCAGTGTTACGAGCGGACGTTCGGCGAGGAGCTGACCCAGCCGCTATTCTGCGGGGTCCAGGTGATGGTCCCGGGCGGCGTGACTTTCGGAGAGGTGCCCGAGTGGGTGGCCCGCGACCTCGACAGGGGCAGGCCGGGGGACGACATCGCCGTCGAGGTGCTGCAGGGATTCGTGGATGGCGGACTCAGGTCGATCTACCTGGTCCCGCCAGTCCTGCGGGGCGGCCGGCGGGACTACGCGGCAGCCCAGCGCGTCATCGAGACAGTGAAGGGCTGAGGACCGGCGAAGCGGCCGCAGCCGCGTGCTGCTCGTCGGCGTGATAGGAGCTGCGCACCAGCGGCCCCGAGGCCACGTGCCTGAACCCGAGGGCCTCGCCCTCACGCTTCAGCTCCTCGAACTCCTCCGGGGTGTACCACTTGGCGAGCGCAATGTGCTTTTCAGACGGCCTCAGGTACTGGCCGATGGTGAGCAGGTCGCAGTCGACCGAGCGCAGCTCCCGCATGTTGTCGATGATCTCGCCCCATGTTTCACCCAGGCCGACCATCATCCCTGACTTTGAGACCGCGCCTGGATCGATGCTCTTGACGCGGGCCAGCAGCTCCAGCGACTGGTCGAAGTCGCCCCTGGGGCGTACGCGGTGGAAGATTCGCCGGACCGTCTCGATGTTGTGGTTCAGGGTGTCTGGCCTCGCTTCCATCACTGTTTCCAGGGCGCGCCGGTCTCCCTCGAAGTCGGGTATGAGCACCTCGATCTTGCAGTCGGGCAGGCGCTTCCTGACCTGGGTAATGCACTGGGCAAACATGAACGCGCCACCGTCCGGAAGGTCGTCCCGGTTCACGGACGTGATCACTGCGTACTGGAGATTCATGCGCAGCGCCGTCTCGGCGAGGCGGACCGGCTCCTGCAGGTCCAGCGTTCCGGGGCGGCCGGTCGTCACGGCGCAGTAGGCGCAGGCCCTGGTGCAGATGTCGCCGAGGATCATGAACGTGGCGGTGCCGCGCTCCCAGCATGATCCGATGTTCGGGCAGTGGGCCTCTTCGCACACAGTGTGGAGCTCACTGTCGCGCATGAGGTTCTTCAGCTCGATGTATCTCGGTCCCCCCGGCATGCGTACCTTGAGCCACTCGGGGAGTCTTCGGCGCTGCTTCATCCGGTCTCCTAACGTACTGGTGCTGGGAAGCAATGATAGCAGACCGTGCTATAGTGGGTTCGCCGTTCCTCCATAGGGAAGAGACAGCAAGGCAACGCCGTGAACGTGAAGATCCAGACGCTCCGCCCAGCGCCGGCCGCCGTTCCAGTGACGGTGGTCCCGGCCCGCTCGAGCTCCCACCGGCACCGGCAGTGACGCAACCCGCGAACGCTCTTGCGGGGGACCGCTCACAGGACTCCGAGTGGGAGACCGCCCGCCTCACGCTGGGCCGGTTCGGCACGCTCGGCGACACCGTAGCGGAGTTCGAAGGGCAGGAGATCAGCGTCTTCGGGGGCATTCCCGGCGAGCAGGTCGTCTGCCGGATAGTGCGCTACCGCCGTCGCAGGAAGGCCGTCGTCTCGGCCATCGTGACGGAGGTGATCGAGCCGTCCCCCCAACGTGTCGCCGCGCCATGCCCCTACTTCGGCCCATGCAGCGGGTGCCAGTGGCAGCACATCGACTACGCTCATCAGCTCGAGCTCAAGCGCGAGGCGGTACGGGACGCCCTGGGTGAGTACGGCTCGCTCAAGGGGACCGAGGTGGCCGAGACGGTGCGATCCGAGGAGGTATTCGGCTACCGGAACCACGCGCGGTTCACGGTGAGGCGCCAGGGCTCGCTGGGGTTCGTCAACCGCATCACCCGACGCTTCGTCAAGATCGACGAGTGCATGCTGATGGCCCGGGGCGTCAATGAGCTGCTGGCGAGGCTCCAGGGGCGCAGCGGGGCGACGAGCCAGCTGTCGATCAGGTACGGGATCAACAGCGGCGACTGGCTCATTCAGCCCACGCTGAGCGTCAACGATGTCGGCATGGAGACGGGCCAGCCCCACTATTCCGAGGATCTCATGGGGCGGAGCTTCCGAATCGGCTCGCCATCCTTCTTCCAGGTGAACACGGCGCAGGCGGGACAGCTGGTCGGGCTGGTCAAGGAGAGGCTCAAGCTCGATGGCAGCCAGACGGTGGTCGATGCCTACGCCGGCGTGGGCACGTTCGCGGTGCTGCTTGCCGACCATGCGGGCCGGGTGGTCGCCGTGGAGGAGTCGGAGGCGGCGGTGGGCGACGCGAGGGTCAACATTGCCGGCGTCGACAACGTCGAGCTGGTGCTGGGCAAGGTCGAGGACGTGATCGACGAGCTGGACATCGCACCGGATGCGGTAGTGCTGGACCCGCCACGCGCGGGATGCCAGCCGCAGGTGCTGGAGGCGGTGGCGCGCTGGAGTCCGCCGAGGACCTGCTACGTGTCGTGCGACCCGTCGTCCCTGGCGCGCGACCTGGACATCTTGGTCGGGCTGGGTCTCGCGGTCGAGTCGATCGTTCCTGTGGACATGTTCCCGCAGACGTACCACGTAGAGTGCGTTGCGGTCCTGCGACCGGCGGCCTGAAGGAATGAGCTGTACGGCAAGCGGCGAAGGGCTTGTGCTGGCGTCCGGGTCACCCCGCAGGCGCGAGATACTGGAGACGGCCGGGCTCTCATTCGAGGTGGTGTTATCCGACGTGGCGGAGGACCCACCCGAGGCGGGAGAGAGCGCCGATCGTTACGCCACGCGGATGGCCCGCGAGAAAGCGGTCGCTGTCTCGGCAAACCTGGGCCATGGGATAGTCGTGGGGGCGGATACGGTGGTCGTGCTGGAGGGGGCGATACTGGGTAAGCCCGCATCGGCGCATGAGGCGAGGGAGATGCTGGTCGGCCTGCGGGGCAGGGACCACGGGGTCACGACGGGCATTGCGGTCGTGGACTCCGAGACGGGGCGTGTGGAGACGGCTGCCGTCACCTCGACGGTGCGCATGCGGCGATACGGCGATGATGAGATCGCGGCCTATGTGGCGTCGGGCGAGCCCTTCGACAAGGCCGGAGGCTATGCGGTGCAGGACCGGGACTTCAGGCCGGCGGAGGGAGTGGACGGCTGCTACCTCAATGTGGTGGGGCTTCCACTGTGTACGACCGGCGACCTGCTGGGTCGCGTGGGCCTGGTGTGCGTTCAGGAGCGAGTGAGCGACCGGAGCGGTCGCTGTGCGGGTTGCCGTCCCGGCGACGGACCGGGAGAAGGAAGAGGATAATGTTCCTTGGCATGGGGCCCCTGGAGGTGATGATCATCCTGGTCGTGGCCTTCATCGTGCTCGGCCCCCAGCGAATGATCGACGCGGCGAAGCTTCTGGGCAAGGCCACCCAGGAGGTGCGCCGCATGAGCCAGGGGCTCACCGAGGCGCTCGACGAGACGATGGAGGAGCCGCGCGTTCACAGCCCAGGCGGGCACCCTACACAGGGGGATAAGGGCAACCGGGGGGCTGACGACGCCGAGCCGTCGCCGCCGGGCACTCCGAGAGAGTCCGGGAGCTCCACGACCCAGGGCGACCCGGAGGAGCGGCGGTAGTCGTGAACGACGCCCCAAAGCCCGTAGGCCAACACCTCGTAGAGCTCCGCAGGCGCGTAACGCTTTCGGTCGCTGCGGTTGCGGTCGGCATGATGGTGGCGTTCGTGTTCCACAGGCCGATCCTGAGGCTGCTGCAGGCTCCGGCCCCTGAGTGCGGCGGCATCCCGGCGAACCAGCTGATATTCACCGAGCCGACCGAGTTCATCAGCATCGCTTTCAAGGTGTCGCTGCTGGCGGGATTCGTGATTGCGCTGCCGTTCGTGCTGCTGCAGATCGTGCTCTTCGTGGCGCCGGGGCTGACGGGCACCGAGCGACGGTACCTGTTCGCACTGCTGCCTGTGTCCCTTGCGGCATTCGCCCTGGGTGCGGCCTTCGGGTACTTCGTGCTGTTTCCCCCGGCGTTCAAGTTCCTGTGCACGTTCGGCAGCGACGTGGCGACGCCGTTCATCAGGATCGGCAGCTACACGAACCTTATGCTGACGCTGCTGTTCTGGATGGGGATAGTTTTCGAGACGCCGGTGGTGCTGTTCTTCCTGTCCAGGATCGGGGTCGTGTCCTACCGGCAGCTGTCGCGGTGGCGGAAGTACGCCGTGGTGGTGGCGTTTATCCTGGGAGCGATCATCACGCCGACGCTGGACCCGGTGAACCAGACCTTCGTGGCGCTGCCGATCATCGTGCTGTACGAAGTGGGGATATGGCTGGCGCGGATAGGTGGGAGGGGGAGAGGGAAGGCGGGGTAAGGGCTAATGTCCACCCTGGCTGCGTAGCTGTTCAGAGTTGATGAGACACGGCCAGCCTTGCTCTCTGGCAACGCGAGCCCCCATCTCAATCTTCCCCCTCGGGGGGAAGGCTAAGCCCCTCTCCACTCAACCCGGCGTGAGGGGGAGGTTCCGGGGGCTTCAGGCCTTCTTGGTGGTGCTGTCGTCGCCCTCCAGGGCCTTCGTATCCTCGTCCTTGGAGGTGACGGAACCTCTAAACTCGCGGATTGCCTTACCCATGGCTCCACCTATCTCGGGGAGCTTTCCGGCGCCGAATATGATCAATACGATGACCAGTCCGAGGATTAGCTCGGTCGGGCCCAGGTTGAACGGCATTTCTTCCTCCGTGCTGCCGAGGTTTCCCGGCTAGAAGTCCTCGTCGCGCGGCTTGCGCTTCTTCTTGACGATCTCGACCTCAGTGCTGGCGACTATGGGACTGGCCAGGAAATCGGTACTCTGGGTCTTCTTCTTCTTGGTCTTCTTCTTCTCTCGCTTTGCGGCGTGTCCTCTGGGCATGATGATCACCTCCCTCGGGCCCGCATAGAACCGAAATCTTTCAAGCTAGTCTAGTCAATTGGGGGCCGGGTGTAAAGCTAGGCCTGGCTTCCAGCAGGTCTTTCCAAAGTTGCTCAACACCTGCGGAAGGTGGGCTGATGGCATGGTCGAGGGGATGGATTGGGGACGGTTCCTGGTGCAGGAATCCGGCTCGGGGGCCGGAATGACGAGAGCGACTCTATCATGACCTTGGAAAGGCCCTGGGCTTCGAGGGCAGGTATTACGCGGCAGGCTGCCATATGTTGTGCTCGAATATGGCCGTTCAGTATAATGCGGCGCAATCTGTTGAAGGAGTCCCCAATGCCCGAGGCCCTCGCGTTCTTCCGCGGCCGTATCGTACCTCTCTCAGAGGCTAACGTGAACATAACCACGCACGCCCTGCACTATGGGACGGCCGTCTTCGAGGGGATTCGCGGCAACTGGAATGAAGAGCAAGGCAAGATGTTCGTGTTCCGAGCGCGGGAGCACTACGAGAGGCTGCTGCAGGGATGCAAGATCATGCTGATGGACATTCCCTACTCGGTGGACGACCTGATGCAGATCACGGTGGACCTGATCGAGCAGTGCGGCTACCGCCAGGACGTCTACATACGGCCCATCGTCTACAAGAGCGAGGAGCTGGTGGCCAACCTGAAGCTGCACGAGCTCGCCAGCGACTTCGCACTGGTGACGGTGCCCTTCGGCTCGTATATCGAGGCGGAGGGGGCTATCCGATGCACGACGTCGTCCTGGCGCAGGATCGACGACACGATCATCCCGCCGCGGGTGAAGATCTCCGGCCACTACGTCAACAGCATCCTCGCCAAGACCGAGGCTGTGCTTGCCGGGTTCGACGAGGCGATATTCGTCAACCAGGACGGCAGCGTCTCGGAGGGGTCGGGGGAGAACCTGTTCATGGTGACGAACGGCACGCTGCATACGCCCCTGGTGAGCGAGAACAACCTCACAGGTATAACGCGCGACTCGGTCTGGCGGCTGGCCGAAGACGAGATGGGGCTGGAGGTGGTGGAGCGGCGGATCAGGCGCAGCGAGATATACCTGGCCGACGAGGTGTTCCTGACGGGCACGGCGGCGCACGTGACGCCGGTGGGCGAGCTCGACAACCGGGCCATCGGCACCGGGGACGTCGGCGAGGTGACTAACGCGCTGCGCGAGTCTTACCTCGGCATCATCCGGGGCGACAACTCCAAGTACTCTCACTGGACGACCGCGATAGTACCCGGCGGTGGGTAGAGGGAGGGCTGCGGTCTACGCCTCTGCTCTTGCGGGAGTTCGATGAAGGCCTTCTCCATCGACTACTACATACTCGTCACCGTGTCGGCGGTCGGCGTGTTCCAGCTGGTGGCCATGCACGGGGGCCTGCGCGGAATACTCGTACTCCGGCCTTCCCGGCTCTCCGCTCTGCTATGGGGGGCGCTGCCACTGGCGGCGGTGGGCTGGTTCTTCGTCACGAAGGACCGGAAGGTCAGCGATCACATGGGAGGGCTGTCGTCCAACGAAATCGCGCTCGCGTTTTTCGTCGGGGTCGTAACGGCGTGGGTCCTGACCGTCGCAGTCACTTCGATTCTGAATCACAGGCGCGGTATGGAGGCGGAGGATCCTGGAACCGGGCTGGAAGCGCTCTCACGGACGACCTACTTCAGGGCAGTGCTGCATAGTGTGCGCCGCTGGTATGGAGAGTGGCGCAGCTAGACCGGGACATAGTGCTGTGGCTGAACTCCGGGGCAGGGAAGTTTGTCGTCCTGGACCGGCTTGCAGAGTGGATGGTGAGCGATTACCTGGTGACTGTGGTCCTGGGCCTGAGCCTTGTGGCGATCTGGTTTGGCTCAGCGATGAGCCCAGCCCGCATGGAGATGCAGCTGGGTGTGCTGACCGCACTGGGCGCAATCGGCCTCGCGAATCTCGTCGTCATCACGATCAATTCACTCTACTTCCGGGACCGCCCGTTTGCCGACCTGGACGTGACTCTGCTCTTCTACCGGCCGACCGACTCGTCGATGCCGTCCAACTCGGCGGCGGTATTCGTAGGGCTGGCAGCGGCCGTCTGGAGCTTCGACCGGCGCGTGGGAACGGTGCTGCTGGCCGTGGCCGGGTTGCATGGGTTCCTGCGGGTCTATTCCGGCGTGCACTACCCATCGGACATAGCGGTGGGTGCGATGATCGGAGTCGGCGCGGCGCTGGGGGCGTACGGGCTGCGGCGATTGCTGGGGCCGATTCCGGCGAGAGCTATCAGGATGGCGCGGGTCCTGTGCGTGGCGTAGTCTATTCATGTGGCTGCGCGCTGGGCGACAGAGAGAATCACGCCCGTGGCTGACCTGCACTCGATCACTTGGAAAGAGGAGGGTATGATTCATGAGCCCTCGGATGAGGAGAGGAGCGTGAGGTCTGTGGGACCTGTTGGGAAGAGGACCGACTCTGACAGCGAAATGGTGTGCTGTCCTGCCGACGAAGCCCTTGAAGATGGGCTACGGGAGCGTCGTGGGCTTGCGGTCCAGCGCTTGATCGCAATGGAGGTGGAAGACCCACCGGAACCTGCTACGCTTTCCCGAGAATTGGAGGCCGCCCATGAACCCGGTGGCATCAATTGACCAAGAGGGTGAGTTCCGTTCCGTTGGGAAAGGTGGGTCCTGAACCCTGCGGGCGGACACGTGGGTCCGCCCCTACCAAGACAATGCTACGCGCTGGTCTACTGGCATGCGAGCACTGACAGCCGATGTACTTTAGTCCGCGGTTGTTTGCGATGACGCGGGGGCTCCGTGGGAGGATTGCTCTTGCGGCGGTGGTGGGGCTTTTTGCGCTGGGGGCTAGCATTGCGCGGCTGGCGCTGACGGGATGGATCATAGCCCGCGTATTCGAGGGCGACCCTGCGTCTGAGCTGGTTGCTCCCCTGGCCGTGCTGGCCGTGCTCATCGCGGCGCGGGCCGGCCTCCAGTACGCGCGGGATGCGGTGAGCTACCGGACGGCGACGGCGACCAAGATCTCGGTGCGGCGCAGGATATACGAGCACGTGCTGGCGCTGGGACCGGGTTTCGTCGACCAGCGCCGGACTGGCGACATTCTGATGTCGCTCGTGGATGGCGTGGAGAGCCTGGAGACGTTCTTCGGGCAGTACCTGCCGCAGTTCATCGTGGCCCTTGCGGCGCCGGTGCTGATCTTCGCGTTCGTGGCCTTCCTGGACGTGCAGACGGGGCTCATTCTCCTGGCGTTCGCGCTCTTCACGCTGTTCATTCCTTTTATGCTTCGCAACTGGACCAATACCTCCGGGCGAAGGCGTCGGAAGGCGTTCGGGGAGCTAGGGGCCGAGTTCCTGGACAGCGTGCAGGGCCTGGCTACGCTGAAGGCGTTCGGGCAGAGCAAGGCCCGCGGCCGGCTGCTGGCCGAGAAGGCGCGTCATCTCTACCGGTCGACCATGGGGATCGTGGCAGTAGACGGCATGTCGAGCGCCACGACGGTGCTGGGGATCTCTGTCGGCGCCACCGCCGCGCTGGTCTGGGGGGGCGTGCGTGTGAGCAACGGCGACCTGGAGCTGAGCACGCTGGTCATAGTCCTGATGCTTGGGGGCGAGGTCTTCCGCCCGGTGCGCGAGCTGGCGTCGCTTTACCACCAGGGCATGGTGGCGATGGCCTCAGCCGAGGGTATTTTCTCTCTGCTGGACACTCCCATCACGGTGAAGGAGCCAACTGGGGACCGGCGTGTCGACGATACGGCCCCGGCGCCCGAGGTGACGTTCGAGTCGGTCGACTTCGCGTATGAGGGTGGGCGGCGTCCCGCGCTGCGCGACATGTCCTTCACGCTGCGGGCCGGGGAGACCCTGGGGTTGGTTGGGGCCAGCGGGGCAGGGAAGACCACGATCGTCTGGCTGCTCCTGCGGTTCTGCGACCCCGTTGCAGGCAGGATCCTCCTGGGAGGCCATGACCTGCGCGACCTGCCCATCGACCTGCTGCGCAGCAGGATCTCGGTGGTGACCCAGGAGACGTACCTGTTCAACGGGACCGTGGCCGAGAACCTCCGAGTAGGGAAGCCCGGCGCGTCGCAGGACGAGCTGGAGGAGGCCGCGCGTGCCGCCAACGCCCACGAGTTCATCTCGGCACTTCCGCACGGCTTCGAGACGGTAGTGGGGGAGCGCGGGATCAAGCTGTCGGGCGGCGAGCGGCAGCGGATTGCGATCGCACGGGCGTTGTTGAAGGCTGCGCCGATACTGGTGCTGGACGAGGCTCTGTCGAGCGTGGACGCTGCGAACGAGGCGGCGATTCAGCAGGCCCTGGACAGGCTCATGCGGGGCCGGACAACGCTCGTTATCGCACACCGGCTTTCCAGCGTCGTGGGGGCGGACCGGATCCTGGTGATCGAGGACGGGCGGCTCGTGGAGTCTGGCACCCACGCCGAGCTATCCGCAGCAGGCGGGGCATACACGAGCCTGATGGCGAACCAGCAGGCGTCGGAGGGCGACGACATTATCGAGGCTGGACTCGACGCCGCTCCCTCAGACCGAAGCGGGGATGTGACGGCAGACCCTGAAGCGAATGGCGCGGAGCCGGACGTGCCGGCCCGGGCGAGGCTAGGCTCGGTGGAGGCGTGGTCCCGGTTGATGCGGGTGGCCGCTCGCTGGAAGCCGAGGCTCGCGCTCACGCTCATCACGGGCGTGGCCCATCACGCCTCGGTGGTGGCACTTGGCGCGGCCAGCGCGCTGCTTGTGGCAGCCGTGTTCCGCGAGGACGACCTGCTCCCTTACCTGGTAGTGCTGGCTGTGATGGCGCCCCTGACAGCCCTGTTCCGATGGGGGGAAAACTGGTCGTCGCACGATTTCGCCTACAAGATACTGGCCGAAATGCGCATTGCCCTTTACGACAAGCTGGAGCCCCTGGCCCCGGCGTACCTGGTGCGTCGAAAATCCGGAGACCTGACCGGTGTTGTCGGCAGCGACGTGGAGACGGTGGAGAACTTCTTCGCGCATGTCATCGCTCCGACCTTCGTTGCGGTGCTGGCCCCCGCAGTGGTCCTTGCGGTCCTCGCGGTGCTGTCGTGGCCGCTGGCGCTGGTGCTCTTGCCGTTCCTCTTCGTGGCGGCCGTCAGCCCGTTCCATGCCCAGCGGAGTACCGAGAAGCTTGGCACCGAGATGCGCAACGACCTGGGAGAGCTGAATGCGTACGTGGTCGACGGACTGCAGGGTATCCGGGAGGTGTCGGCGTTCGGCTACGGACCGGTGCGTCTGCGGGAGATGGCCGAGAGAGGCGGCGCCTACGCGGGTCGTCGCATCCGCTTCCTGGACACGCAGGCGTCCCACGCGTCGCTGATCGAGGCGGTCACGGCGTTGGGAGGGCTGGCGGTGCTCACGGCGGGGGTGTGGCTGGTGGTGGAGGGCCGCATGGACCGGGCGGACCTTCCCCTGGCAACGCTCCTGGCGCTCTCGTCCTTCGCGCCCGTCACGGAGCTGGCAAATACCCTCAAGGCCCTGATGGACACCCTTGGCGCAGTCCGCAGGGTCTTCGATGTCCACGACGAGGAAGTGGCGGTAACGGACGGGCCGGGCGTCGAGGACGGTCTTACCGAACGGGGGCTGCTTGCGACGCCCTCGGTGTCGTTCCGCCGGGTAGGGTTTTCGTACGACTCCCTGGACCGGAGGGCGATAGACGAAGTGACTTTCGACGTGGAGCCGGGCCAGACGGTCGCTCTCGTGGGGCGTTCGGGCGCTGGAAAGACGACGTCGGCGCACATGCTCCTGAGGTTCTGGGACCCGAACGAAGGCTGGATCGAGGCCGGCCTTCATGACCTCCGGCAGTTCGAGCTGGACGGGCTCAGGCGACAGGCGGCGCTGGTGTCGCAGGACATCTACCTCTTCAACACGACCATCCGCGAGAATTTGCGCATGGCGAAGCCGGGCGCGCCGGACGGGGAGATCGAACACGCGGCCAGGCTCGCCAACGCTCACGAGTTCATCGAGTCGTTCCCGGATGGTTATGAGACGATGGTGGGGGAGCGCGGAATGCAGCTCTCGGGCGGGCAGCGCCAGCGGCTGTCGATAGCGCGGGCAGCTCTAAAGGATGCGCCGATACTGATCCTGGACGAGGCCACGTCGCACCTGGACGCAGTGAACGAACAGCGGGTGCGCGGCGCGCTGAAGCAGCTAATGGAGGGCCGGACGACGGTCGTGATAGCCCATCGCTTGTCCACTGTCAGGGATGCGGACCACATCGTGGTGCTCGACTCGGGTAGGCTGGTGGAGCAGGGGGACCATCGCCAGCTTCTCGCCAGCGGCGGGCTGTATGCCCAACTGGTGCAGACGCAGCTGGTGAGCGCCGGGGGAGGGCCATTCCACCACAGAGAGCGCAGAGGTCCCTGAGGGAGGAGTCTTCGATGTCCGCAAGCAAGGTGTTGGTTACCGGGGCTTCCGGGTTCATCGCGAGCTACATCATGCCCGGCCTCAGGGGGAAGTACGACCTGACCCTGCTCGACGTGCGTGACGTCGATCGTGATGGGAACCGCGTTGAAGGAGTGGCGACGGTCGACCTTACTGACCCGGAGCGGTCCGGCTACCAGCACCACTTCGAGGGCGTCGACGCGGTCATTCACCTGGGCCACAAGTCGCGGAAAGGGGATCCCCTGGACGACTTCCACGATGAGATGGACAACGTGCGAATGGTGTACAACGTCCTGCGCTGCGCCTACGACACGTCGGTCCGCAGGGTTGTGGTGGGCAGCTCCAACCATGCGGCCGACTGGTACGAGCATTTCCTGATACACGAGCGGAAGATGGAGGTGCTCGACCCGTACGCGCACCCGCTCTCGGACAACTTCTACGGGTGGGCGAAGGCGTCGTACGAGCACCTGGGCTTCCTGTTCGCGTGCGGCTTCCCGGTGTTCCAGGACGCGTCGGGCCGGGAGATTCACGTCTCGCCTAAGCCCGGGCCGCGCCGCCTGGAGGTGGTGAACGTCCGCATAGGCGCGCCGAGGGAGGTCGACGCGGGCAACTTCGTTGGGGACCCGGCCGGATACAAGAGGGACCTGGGCGCCTATGTCAGCGCCAGGGACCTGGCCCAGCTCTTTCGCAGGGCGGTCGAGACGCCCGACATCGAGAACGAGCACGGCATCCCGTGGCAGGTCGTGTATGGGATCAGCGGCAATACCCGCGCCTTCTGGTCGCTTGCCAACGCTCGGGCGGTGCTCGGCTACGAGCCGGAGGACGATTCCGAGGTCAGGTTTGCGGGCGACATCCAGGCTTTCCTGGGCAGCGACGGCGCGTCGGGCCGATTGGGGGGCGCATGAGCGCGATCGACGAGGCCCTGCAGGCGGCGCTCAGGCGTGTGTCGGAGGAAGTCCTGGCGCAGGCCGGGCAGGGTCTGGGCCGTGAGGTCGTGGGGACTGTTCCGGGAAGGCCGGAGAGCGAGGACGTAGAGATCGGGATCGACAGCCTCTGCGACGAGATACTGCTCGAGTGCCTGTCGAGTGCGGGAATCGCCGCGCAGGTGTACTCGGAGCATGGCGCGGATGTCGTGGGGAGCGGAGAGCCCGAGTATGTCGTAGCGGTCGATCCGTTCGACGGCTCCGGGCTTTACCGGCGCGGCATACCGGCGGAGTGGTGGAGCGTGGCCAGCTACTTCGACGTCGATGGAACTCCACTGGGCGCCGCCGCCGTCGATATCCTGCGGGGTGAGTTGTACGCCGCCCAGGAGGACGGCGTGACTGTGGGGCCCGTGGAGGGTGGGGCCAGGGAACGAGTTTCGCCGTCTGACAAGGAGTCTCTCGACAGCGATGTCACGCTTTCGGCCTATCTGATGCAGCCGTCGTATATCACCGAATGGACTGCCCGCACGAGGGAGATGATGGCGAGGCACCCGGGCCTGCGGGTATGGCCCAATGGGGGAGCGTGCATCTACCCCTGGCTGGCGCGAGGCAGGGTGGATGCGTACCTGATGTTCGATGAGCCGCGCTCCGAGGTGGACCCGGGCCTGGGATTTGCAGCAAGATCGGGGCTAGCTCTCTTCGAGGCCGACGGCCATGGATGCCTAGAGGAGTACCAATTCTCCCCGGAGCACAGGACCGGCCGGTCCGCGCTCTTCATTGCTGCGTGCAGCACCGAACTGGCGCACAAGATCGTAGCTGAACTGGCTTGACGACCCGCTATAAGAGACGAGCCCCTTCAAGCGATACGCCACTGCCGGCGTCTGGCCGGAAGCCTAATTCAGGCGTTGCTTCTTCGCTGCCGCCGCTGTCGCTTTGGTCCGGTAGAGATCCAGAAGTAGATCGCCTGATCCTTGCGCTTGATCACGATCTCCTTGCCCGCAAACTCCGCCGCCTTGCCTATTCGTCTTCGCAGGGCGGTAGGGCTTTCGCTATCGTCGGAGACCTCCAACTTTCCTGCCTCGCCGTCCTTCAACTGGTTCAAGTAGCCGAGATACTCGTTCATGAGTTCGGCGCGCTTGCCCGTCGCCGAATCCATCTCGGCCTTGGTCTGAGAAATCACCTCGAACTTCGCCATTTGCTGTAGCCTCCTAGCCTAAGCTTCCCGTAAAGATTACTACATTAGACCTATGTACGCAAATTTACTCACTCAACTACCACGGTCTGTTATCCGATAAGTTTCCCGGACGAAGGCCTTCGGGAATCACTTGGCATCAAGGGAACGAACTCGAATGTCCTGCCAGTGCTGGCGTCCTCCGTAATAGTCCCCACGACCGAGTTTATGATGACTCGTGGAGCCAGTCTCGTGACCGTATATTAACATATCAATGCAAGTGTCCATGTCCCTCAAGAGCCCCGGGAGCCTGGCGGTCTCGGAGAAACCGGCGCGGCGAATGAACTGCTTCTGGTCCTCGTCTACGTCGGCGATACGGACTTGAAGCGTCTCTATTGATAGGTCTGCTGCCCTCTGCACTGCTTGCTTCAGAAGCTCGTCTGCTTGCTCGTAGTAGGCGGGACAGACGCGGAAAGAGAGGTTAGCCACGTGCTGTTCGTAGTAGCTGTCCAGGCGGTGGAAGGCAGCGAGCCCGACCAGGGTGTTGGCGGGGGACTCGAGAGCGAGGACGGCTCCCCGTTCTCCCTCGGAGCCGCGCATTAGCTGGGTGAAATGGCGCTCGAACCGGGTGTCCCGGAAGCTGCCCGTCAGGTAGTCCTTGATGAGCCAGTCCGGTTCCTGGTTGTTGTACAGCAACGAGGCCCCGGGCAGGTCTCCCCACTCCGCCTCACGAACCCTGGCAACGCCAGTGTGTGACAGGTACTCGCCTGGGAAGGCCGGAGCGTCGGGAGAGACGTACATCATCCCATCGCCGACCGTATACCAGAACCCGTGCTTTTCGTAGAGGGAACCTGCAATTGGGTTCGTAGTACATAGCAGAAGGGCCCTGCCGCCCTCAGAACGGAAGCCGGCAATCAGCCTGCCGAGCAGGATGGAGGCTATGCCTTTCCTGCGGTGTCGTTCGTCGGTCTCTACGAACTCGACGAGCCCAACGCTGGGGGTCTCCCTGGGCGTGTAACATCCCATGCTTCCCACGACTTCGCCGCCGATTTCAGCGACGAAATAGCGGATATTAAGGGTGTCGGACATCCTTCCGGCCAGCAGGTCGTCTCTAACGTGGCCCCAGCAGCCTACCTGGTCCGCGTATGCTCCCATTGGTGGGCTGACGACCCTGACCGTGATGTGCTCTCCGGTGCGGAGCGTAACCTTATCGGCAGACAATTCAGGGGGCTCCCGGAACAGTTTTAGGGCGCCTGGACGTGCGAAACCAGCTTCGGGCTACGACGATGAAAGGCGGCTTCAGGCCGGGGATCGTGCCTGGTCACCAGGCAACGAACATGGGCATGACGACGTGGACGTAACTGTCGTCTCCGACCGGCCTGACGACGCCGGGGCTGGAAGGGCTGGTGACCTCCAGGGCGATGTCGTCGGACTGGAGGACGTCGAGGGCGTCGATGACGTACTTGCTGTTGAAGGCGATCTTGGCGTCGTTGCCTTCGATGGCGGCGTCGACGTCCTCGGTATGCTCGCCAATCTCCTCGGCCTTTGCGGAGATGGTGAGCTTGCTTCGCTCTTCGTCGGAGGTGCCGTCGACGACAAGCCGCAATATGCCGCTGCCGTCGCGGGCGAAAATGGCCGCGGTCCGCGTAGCCCTGGAGAAGAACTCCCTGCTGACGGTCGCCTTAGTATCGAAGGACTGGGGAATGAGCTGAGAGTAGTTTGGGAATGCGCCCTGGAGCAGCTGGGTGACGATCTCGGTATCGGAGAGCCGGAAGAGGGCGGAGTTCTTCGACGTGCTGACGGTGAACTCGACCTCCTCGTCACGTCCTGTGAGGAGCCTGCTGATCTCCCTCAGGGCCCTGGCCGGAATGATGAACCCGAGGTCTTCTGAAAGCGGCTCGGCGAGCTTGCCCTTGTATACGGCCAGCCTGAAGCCGTCGGCCGCGGCGAAGGTTGCCTCGTCGCCCTCTATCTCGACCTTGATGCCTGTCAGGACCGGGCGGCTGTCCTCCGTGGCGGCGGCGAAGGCCACGAGGGATATGGCCTTCTCGAGGTCAGACGCCGCCATTCTGCCAACGACGCCCTCGTCGGTGGTCGGAATTGGCGGGAAGTCGTCTGCGGCGATTCCATTAAGGTTCGCGTCCACTCGCGCGCAACGGAGTGCGAGGCCGGTGGAGCCTTCGCCGATTTCCAGGTCGATGCGTTCGGCCGGGAGCGAGTTGACGAAATTGGTGAGCAGCCTGGCCGGTGCGGTGATGCCGCCTTCCTCCTCGACCTGGCAGCCAATCCACGTTGTGATGGCTATTTCGGCGTCGGTGGCGGCGAGCTTCAGCCGCGATCCATCGGTCTGGATGAGGACGTTCTGCATGATGGGGAGAGGGCTCCTGGTGGCCACGGCTCTGCCGACCACGCCAAGCCCGCGGCTCAGGTTCTCCTGTAGACAAGACACCTGCATTCAACTTACCCCCGAATGGTTCTCAGCGTAGTATAGATTTGAGAATGCGGATGGGTCAAGTACCACATCCCGTGATTGGCGCTCCGCACACACCCCAGATGTTGTGTAATCGAGGAGGCGGACTGGGGTGCATCCGTATCTCGCTCCACAGGGCCTGGTAGGGGCGTGGGCCTTTCGTGCTACAATGGGGAGTGAACCTGTGGGGACGCGTGGTTTCGACAGGGGGCTGTTTCCGTGGGATTGCAGGCCGGGGCGCCACCCACCTCGTATCAAGGTGGCACCATAGTAACTGGCAACGAAGCATTGCCCGTCGCTGCCTAAATAGGCAGCGCGTTCACCGCACTCCTTACCCCGAGGGAGGCGAGTTGAGCGACGCAATTCGGGGCGCTGTTCCGGCGACGCCGATAACCGGGACCTAAGACACTCGGCTGGTCTTCGCGATGCCCCGCCGGTCAGGGCACGCGGAAGACGAGAACCAAGTGCCGGCTATGCCTGTAGCAGATCTCATCAGGGCGGTCTTCTGGACGGGGAGTTCGACCCTCCCCCGTCTCCACCACACCGATCTGGCGCTTTCCTGCCCCCTGCCCTCATTGCCTTCTCCTTCCCATGCTGTAAGATTCGCGCCATCGGCCATTGTTCTGTTCTTCGACTGGGCGCGTTTGCACGCCACAGGCGCGAGGGACGTAAAGAGAAACGGTGGGCCGGTCCGACGCATGGACTATGACTGACACCCACGAATGGAGGCTCCAACCATGAAGACATACAGGGTTGCGATTCTCGGCTGCCGCGGCAGGGGGACGGCTGCGGCTCGCGCTTACCATATGCACCCCCGGACGCAGATAGTGGGCCTGTGCGATTTGGTCCAGGAGCGTGTCGACGCCCTCGGGGACGAGCTTGGCGTGGCCGCCAGGTACGCCGACCTCGATGCCATGATCGTCGAGACGCGTCCGGACATCGTGGCGATCCCTACGGCCACGGAGTTCCATCACGAGCTCTCCATGCGCGTGCTGGAGCACGGAGTCAACATCGAGGTCGAGAAGCCGATCTGCGTCGACCTGGAGCAGGCGGACGAGGTGATGGCGAAGGCCGCCGAGAAGGGCGTTCGGGTGGCCGTTCACCACCAGAACCGCTCGGGCGGGTTCGCCAGGGCGGCGGCGGAGGCGGTGGCGGACGGGCGCATCGGGGGGCTGCGACAGGTCAACGCTAGCGGCAAGGGGTACTACGGCGGCTACGGGCTGATGAACATCGGGACGCACTCGCTCAATTCGATGATGAAGTTCGCCGGCGGCGTCCGGCGGGTCTTTGCGACGGCGATCACGGATGGGGGGCCGATCACGCCCGGCGGCGTGGTCCCTTCACCCAGCGGAATGGGGACCATCGCCGGGGAGTCGATCACCGCTCACCTGGAGTTCGACGAGGGAGTGACAGGCACGCTGCTGCAGCACCGGATGCCCGTCGTCGACCCGACGGGGCACGCGCTGGACATACTCGGCACGGAAGGCCGCATCATCCTGAATGCGACGCGTGGGGCCTGGCTGCTCGAGGGCGCCTGGTTCCTGCCGGACGGGGAGCACGACGCATGGCAGGCTCTCCCGGCCGAGATCCCGGAGGGCTATGAGGTGGACGGCAGCGCAAACCTGGACGACTACTGGTTCGTGCAGGAGTACGTCAGCGCGCTCGACGAGGGGCGCGACCACGAGTCGAGCGGCGAGGTGGGCACGCACGTCATGGAGGTCATGATGGGTATTTTCGAGTCGGCGGCCTACGGGCGGGCTGTCGATCTACCCCAGACCGAGCGCGACCACCCGCTGCTCCGATGGCGGCGCGAGAGCGGACTGGGCGAGCCGGAGCCGATGCCCCGGCCCTATTACGAGTGGCTGGAGGCGGAAGACCGCAGGCTGGGCCGGCTGTAGCTCCGCCCGGGCCGCCCGTGGGTGGCTAATCCGCCGCCGGATGGGTCGCGATCAACCAGCAGTCAGGCTGGATCGGGGTCGCGGGCGGCTCTCAGCTTCGTTTGGAGCTGGCGGGTGTGGGCGGCGTAGCGGGTCAACTCCGCCCGGCGTCTTACCCGGGTGGACTCGAGCTCGTGCCGGGCCTTGCGCACGTTCCTGATCTCCTTGACTATTGCCCATGCTGCGAACACCGGGCCCAGGACGATGCCTACGACGGTGAACGCGCCGAGGGCGAAACGCAGGCCGGTCGAGGCCGCTATCGAGCCGCCGGTGCCCCCGAGCGCCGCGATCCTGGGCAGGAAGGTGAGCAGCCTGGCGAGCACCGGTCGTGCGACGTTCATGATGGGCGCGCCGAACGTCCTCCAGACAGCGCCGGCAGCGAAGCTCCCCGCGTGGCGGCCTATGATGCCCACCCGGGAGTGCGGGGAGCCATCGGCGACCGAACGTGCGCGCCGATTCAGGAGCCTGCGCCACCGCGGCACCGGAGGTTCGGCAGCTTCGGGCTGAGCGGACTCTAGGAGGACCGCCGGCAGCCCCGGTTCCGGCAGCCCCAACCGGCGGCAGAGCTGTCGCTGCCGGTCGTAGTGCTGCCGCATCTGCTCCCGGTAACGTGACTCCAGCTCTTCGAGCTCGTCGCGAAGCTCGTTGAGCCGGGCATGGCTCTTGAGCTTGGCTACGGTCTGGGCGACCGCCGAACCGCCGGCCACGGCCAGCGGCACCAGTATTAGCGGTAGAGGCATATGCTATTGGCTGTGCTGGAGACTCTACAGGCGAGACGTGAAGTACTGCCCGCCCAATAATCTAGCTCTAGCCATTCTAGCAAGCGGGTCAATGGCGCAAAACCCTGCCAGCGGTGATGCAGGAACGAACCGGCGCTCCCTGCTGCCCTGTCGCGGTGGACCGGCGGGAGCGCTATTCGCTCTTAGATGGTTACGCCGCGTCCCGCAGCCCTGCCACGCCCAGATGGGTCCGTGCGGCTGAGGCTGCGGGACAGCGACTATTCGGTTACTCGGTCGGCCAGCCGTCGGCAGTCTCGTTGGCTGCCAGCGCCGAATTGATGGACGCGGCGGCCTCGGACGTAACCCAGCCGGACCACAGGTCCGCATTGCCCTTCAGCCACCAGAGTGCGGCGTCGTTGGTGCTGGCGTCCGGGTTGTCGCTTTGCCAGGCGGCGACGCCCTTGTAGACGCCAATGTTGAAGTCCCACTTTCGGAGCATGGCAACGACATCCGGCGCCCTGTCATACAGCTCCGGGTTGACGGCGATCAGAATCGTGGCGTCCTCGTATGCACATGCCTTGGTGGTGAACCAGCACTCATCGCTGTACGGAGGCTCTTCGAGCCGGACCAGGTCCAGCAGCAGAGCGGGGTCGTTGGTCCCCCACTGGTAGCCGAGCCAGGGCTCCTCTTTCTCGTAGGCGCCGTAGAGGTCGGCGTTGCCCGCGGCCCCGTCCCCGGGGTTGACGATGTGGATGTGGTCCGAGAGGCCGTAGCCCTCGATCTGCTTGGCGTTGACCTCCTCGCAGGCCCATCCTATGACGCAGGACACGAGACGTGCCTTGCCGCCGGTCTCGGCGGTGGCGAACAGGGCCTTGAACTTGTCGTCCTTCAGGTCCTCTACGTTGTCCAGGTCGGGGTATTCCTGCTGCAGGTAGGCCGGGATCACGAAGGAGGACTGCCAGTCCTTGCCCAGGCTCTCGCCCACGGGAATGACCTCACCGGCAGCCTGGGCTTCCATCCACGCCTCGTCCTGGTTCGGCAGCCATATCTCCATGGTGACGTGGCTGTCGCCGCGGCGCAGTCCCTGGAACAGGGGCAGAGTGGCGCCGAAGACGACGTCGGTGGGATAGCCGTAGCCCTTCTCGACGATGTACTGTGCCACGCGGTCCTGGACCTGCGCGCTCGTCCAGTTCAAGTCGCTGAAGATGATGGTCTCTTTGGGCCCTTCAGGCGGCGCGACCTGAACTTCCTTGACGACTTCGACTTCCTTGACGACCTCGACTTCCTTCACGACTTCGACTTCCTTCACGACCTCGACTTCCTTCACGACCTCGACTTCCTTCACGACGACCTCCGGCTCGGGCTGCGAGCATGCGAGGGCGGTCGCGATGGCGACTATGATTGCCGTCAAGACCAGGACTCTCGTCTTGGATAGCATGACTATTCCTCCTGTTGAAACTAACCGTAAGCCTAACACGTTTGGAGCGGGAAGGGGGCTTTCGTTGTTTGACTCCTCATCCTGCGCTCCTCATGGCCTCCTGCCGGCTGCGGGCCGCAGACTGGGTGAGGCGGTCTATGATGATGGCAAGGAACACGATGGCCAGCCCGGCAATTGCCCCGTTGCCGGGCTGGTTCTTCTGCAGCGCCCGCAGGACGTTGTCGCCCAGGCCTCCGGCGGCAACCATGCTGGCGATAGTTACCATCGCCAGGGCCATCATCGTAGTCTGGTTTATGCCTGCCATGATCGTTGGCAGCGCCATGGGGATCTGGACCTTCGTAAGGATCTGCGTGGGCGACGCTCCAAAGGACCGGGCGGCCTCAACGATCTCGGGGGACACCTGCCGTATACCCAGATTGGTCAGCCGTATCACCGGAGGGACGGCATAGACGATCGTGGCGAAGATCCCCGCCGGCTTGCCCAGGCCGAAGAAGAGGATGCCGGGGAGCAGATAGACGAAGCTAGGCATGGTCTGCATTCCGTCCAGGATCGGGCGCATGAGGTTGTCCGCCATCCGGCTGCGGGCGCCGACCACACCCAGCGGCAGGCCGATCGATACCGCTATGGCGACGGCCACTATCATCAGCGCGACGGTGTCCATGGTGTTCGCCCACAGGCCCATGAACCCTACGAAGAGCAGGGCAAGACACGTGAAGACCAGTAGTCTCCAGCGCCCCACGGCAAAGGAGAGCAGCGCGAGACCGACGACGACGACCGGCCACGGGACCCACTTCAGCACCTTCTCGATGTTGACGAGCGCGTGGGTTACCCCCGTGCTGAGCCCGTCGAACAGCCAGGCTCCCTCCCTGGTCATCCAGGTCACTGTCTCGTCGATGGCTTCGCTGGTTACCTGCCGGACCGTCCTGTCCAGGGTTACGGAGCCGTCCGTGGAAGTTCGTTGTGAGACGGTGGTCGGAAACTCCATTTCGGGGCCCCAGACGAGCAGACTCACTACCAGCGCGACGGCAACGGCCGCGAATGCCACCAGCCAGCGGTGGAGGGGGGGAAGGGTCTCCAGGCGCTTTACCAGGAGCGGCAACCCCGCATCGGACTCAGCATTTTGAACCTGGGCCATGTCCTGCCTCCTAGTCCCTGCTGGAGATGCCGGTGAGCAGGGTGCCTCTCCGAATCTCCCCGAGCAGCTTTCCGTCGTCGGTGACCACCGCAATCGGGTGCCTGGAGCGTGCAGCCAGTGGGATTATCTCCTCGATGGGCGTCTCAGGGCCCGCGGTCTGCGCCGGGGTAACATTCACGTTGGCCAGGGACTTCAAGCCCTGGGATGCGAAAGTTCTGGCCTGCTCTTCCGTCAGTATTCCTCGTAGGGTGGAGTCTCTCGCGACAAGGAACAGCGCTTCATGGCTGCTGTTGTCCATCGTGTGAAGCGCCGCGCGAGGCCCCTGCCATTCGTACACTGCCGCGTCCGGTACCCGCATGATGGCCCCGGCCTGGATGACCTTTGCCCTGGAGACGTCCCGCACGAATTCGGCCACGTAGTCGTCGGTAGGCAGGGTGACGATCTCCTCGGGCGAGCCCTCCTGGATGATCTCGCCGTCCCGCATGATCGCTATGCGGTCGCCCAGCTTCAGGGCCTCGTTCAGGTCGTGAGTGATGAAGACTATGGTCTTGCCAAGGCCCGAGTGCAGGGAGACGAGCTCGTCCTGCATCTCCCGGCGGATGAGAGGGTCCAGTCCGCTGAAGGGCTCGTCCATCAGCAGCACTTCGGGGTCGACGGCCAGCGCCCTCGCCAGGCCGACCCTCTGCTGCATGCCGCCGCTCATCTCCCTGGGGTAGTAGTCTTCCCAGCCTTTCAGTCCCACCGTCTCGATGGTCTCCGATGCCGCCTTGTACCTGGCGTCCTCTTCCACGCCCCGAACCTCCAGGCCGTACGCGACGTTGTCGAGAACGCGGCGGTGGGGAAGCAGGGCGTAGTGCTGGAAGACCATTGCAACCTTGCTTCGCCGGAAGGCCATGAGCTGCTCGGGCGAGTATTCCAGGATGTCCTCGCCGTCGAAATACACCTGTCCCCTGCTGGCCTCCACGAGCCTGATGAGGCAGCGCGCCAGGGTCGACTTGCCGCTGCCGGACAGGCCCATCACGACGAAGACCTCGCCGCGCCTCACCTTGAACGAAACGTCCCGGAGCGCGATGAGCAGGCCCAGCTCCTCCTGGATCTCTGCCCTGCTCCTCGAGGCCAGACCCGGGTCGAGAGCTCGATCCGGTGCGGAGCCGAACACCTTCCAGAGATTCGCTACCTCTATGTGAGACTCTTTATCTATATGTGGCTCTTCATCTCCCATGTCACACGGTCCCAATTGAACTGGGGGCACCTTCCCTACGCTATATGAGTGACCTGAACAGGTCAAATTCAAGACGGGTGTCCTAGTACTGACTGGAAGGCCGCGTTCGAATTCGGACCGCACACCGACGTACGCTTAATGTGTCCTGATATGATCATCGTGACGGAATACGAGCACTGGGGAACATTTGATGCAGCAGCCTTCGACGATTCCGGACTGGGTGACTTTTCCCGGAGACGACTGGACGGAGATTACCCCCGAGGACGCCGGTCTCAACGCGGATGGCTTCCAGCGGTTCCTGGACGGGCTGGACGTACGCGAGGCCGCGTTCGGCGGGGAGGACCACAGCGGCGGCAAATGGGGAGCGGTCCTGACTCGCGGCGGCTACCTGCTCAAGTCATGGGGCGACCGGCACTACCGGACGCAGACGGCCTCGGTCGGCAAGGCGTTCGCGTGGGCGGCATTCGGATTCGCGGTGGAGGACGGCCTCGTCGAGCCGGACGCGCCAATCCACTCGACCTGGACGGGCGAGGGAGAGCTCTCCCATCCGCACAAGCTAATGAACATGGGTCATCACGAGAGGCTGACCTGGCGTCACCTGCTGGGCTCGAGAGTGAAGACCGAGCATTACGGGGGCTTCCCGCTGGAGCTGGGCATACGGTGGAGCGAGAAGCGCCACGGGCTCGAGGCGGCGGACGCGGTCGACGGCGTCCCCGAATGGGCGAAGTGGACCGGCGACCCATTCTACGACTGCTACTCCCACGTCGAGCCGGGCACGCAGGCCATATACAGCAGCGCGGGCTACTGGCGGCTCGGCCAGGCGCTGACGGCGCTCTGGGGACGCGACCTGAAGGATGTGCTCGACGAGCGGCTCTTCTCCAGGATCGGGGTGCCGGCCGAACGCTGGGACTGGCCCGCGGGCGGCTGGATCAAGGACCAGAAGTACCTCTATCCCACGATTCCCGACGCCTACACTTACCTGGACCCGCCGTACGAGATAGGCGGCCACGCCGTTCGCAGCGCGCCGGGCTGGGTGATCATGAGCGCCTCCGACCTGGCGCGGTTCGGCCACCTTGTCGCCGCGGGCGGCGCCTGGAAGGGCGAGCGGGTCCTCGGCGCGGAGTGGCTGCGGGGCCACAGCGGCGGGAACAAGAGCGGCACGAGCGGCGAGGGCAGGCACTACACGGCGATGGGCGTCGTGACGACGCTCGGCCTGGACCATCTGCACGCGACGGCGACGGAGAGTTTCATCCCGGAACGGCTATTCACAGGTGCGCCGGTCGGATAGACTGGGCAGCTCCCTGCTGCCAACTTGTGGAGTGTGTTGACAAACTATATCGCAATGCGCTATAGTTATGGCCTGCTCAGCTGTTGCACCGTCTAGCGAAACCCAAATCAACCACCTAGTGGTAATGCTCTTCTCAGGCAAGGCGAGGGCGGGTTCAATCCCGCCCCTACAGTGTGACGCTCTACAGATATGGCGCCATTGCATAGGCGGTGGATTTGGGCGAAAGGAGTCCCTTTGCCATTGACGAAGCAAGGCTGCATGTCATGCTGGCCCTGGTAGGGTCGTCGTTTCGTCGGTCATTCCTCTCGGCGCAGGCAGGCTGGAGATGAAACAGTGGGGCGCAACTCTGCGGGGCGCGTGGGCGCTTGCCGTTTTCTCGTACCGCACCTTCATTGCGCCGTGGCCGCCGTTCACAATATTCATGGCGGCCACCGCCTTGATCGCGGTCGTGACGCCTACGGTTATCGTGCGGGCGACCAGCGGGCTGATCGACGTCATTTCGAGGACTGTAGGTCCGAGTCCTGACGAAGCGCCGGTAGCAGAGCTGCTGGGGCCGGTGATTCCCTGGCTGGCCCTTCTGCTTGCGATGCGCGCAGTCGAAGGCCTTCTCCAGCTCGACCCTCTCCACCGGTTCCTGGGGCAGAAGCTCGGACTGCACAGCATGGCGAGGCTCGAGGACCTCCTGTACACGAAGGCCATGGGCCTCAGGCTGGAGTGGTTCGAGTATCCGGTCTACTACGACGGCCTGCAGCGCGCCATGGAGCCAAGAGGACCGATGGACGAGATGGGGCAGAGCTGGCAGCTGCTACAGGTACAGAACGTGCTCGTAACAGTGTTCTATGCGGCCGGGATATTGATAGCCCTTGCGGCTGTCCACTGGAGCGTGCCGGCGGCGATGCTGACTGTCAGTGGGGTCCTATTGCTGTCTCATGGGATACAGGTCAGGCGATATGTGAACGTGAAGCGCACGCAGACAACTGCACGAAGGCGACAGGAGTACTGGCGCAGGCTGTTGACGGAGCGCAGCCCCGCGCCCGAGGTGCGACTGTTCGGCCTGGCGGACCACATCATAGGATCGTGGCGCTCCACGACGGACGCGATGCTGAGGGAGCAGACTGCCCTGCGGGTGAAGAACCTGCCCCTCATCATCCCGTCCGCTCTGGTGACAATCGGCCTGTTCGGGATTGTGCTGTTCTCGCTGGTCTGGGCGGCGAACGCGGGAGTCGTGACGGCCGGCGCGATCGTTGCCTATGTGTACATCACCTGGACGTACATAGGAAGGATCTCAGATCTCCATTGGCGGATCCGTTCGCTGCAGGAGTTCGCAGTCAAGCTGTCGTACCTTCCGGAGTTCCTCGCTCTCGGGCGGGCGGAGCGACATGGAGGCGCGCCGGCGCCGACCGTAATCCGCGAGGGCGTTGCGCTCCGGGACGTGTCCTTCACTTATCCGGGCGGGACCGCACCGGTCCTGTCGTCCGTCGACATGGAGGTTCGTCCTGGGGAGACGGTTGCACTGGTCGGTGAGAACGGCGCGGGCAAGACGACGCTGACCAAGATCCTGCTGGGGCTGTACCAGCCGACCGGGGGAGTCGTGACCGTGGACGGCACCGACCTCAGCGAGATCGACCTGGCCTCGTGGAGGGACCGGGCCGGGGCCGTGTTCCAGGACTACATGACGTACGCGTTCACCGCGCGAGAGAACATCGGGATGGGCCGGGTAGGTGAGATGGGGAACACAGGGGCGATACGGGCCGCCGCGGTCCGGAGCGGCGCACACGCGACCATCGAGGACCTGCCCCAGGGCTACGAGACGCTTCTGGGCAGGGAGTTCGAGGGGGGCAGGGACCTGTCCAGGGGGCAGTGGCAGTCACTCGCCATAGCGCGCCTATACCTGAGGGACGCCGAGCTTCTGGTGCTGGACGAGCCGACCTCCGCGCTCGATGCCCTGGCCGAGGTGGAGGTCTACCGCCAGTTCCTCGAGCTTTCCAGCAACAAGTCGGTCCTGCTCATCTCCCACAGGCTGGGCTCTGCGCGCCTGGCGGACAGGGTCGTGTTCCTGAAGGACGGGGAGATTGTCGAGCAGGGCACGCACGACGAGCTCATCGAGGCCGGGGGCGCGTATTCCGAGCTGTTCACGATGCAGGCGGAGTGGTACAGATGACGGGCATCCCGGCCGGTGGGGCCGCCGATCCGATGGACTCCATCATGGGGCGCTGGCGATACCTGCCGAAGCTGATCGGCCTCCTATGGAGAGTCGCGCCCTCCGACCTGGTGGTAATCGGCGTCACGTCGACGGTGTCGGGCCTCGTTCCTCTTGCGGCCGTGCTCGCATTGCGTGGGCTTGTGGACAGCGCGGTCGACCTGATAGCCGGCGAAGGCGAGCTAGAGGCCGCCATGATTTGGGCTTCAGCCCTCCTGGCCATCTATCTGATCGAGAACGTGCTGGGCGAGGTGAGGGACTGGCTCGCCAACGAGATCGAGGACAGGATGACGGCGCGGATCGAAGAACAGCTCCTGCGACGCGCCGGTTCGCTTTCCCTCGCGGCGTTCGAGCGGCCCGACCTGTACGATCAGCTGCACCGGGCTCGCGAGGCCCTGGACGGAAGGCTCTACTCCAGCCTAAACGCGCTCTACAGGTCTCCTGCCCTCCTCGTGACCGGGTTTGGCGTGCTCCTGTTCCTGGCTACCGCGCATCCGGTCCTCCCGTTGGTGCTCCTTGCGGGGCTCCTGCCGTTTCACTACGTGACGCTCTCCCTCTTCAGGAAGGTGTGGATACTAACGCGCGCCCAGACCCAGTCCGAGCGGGTGCTGGCATACCTGAGCGACCTGATGACCAAGAGAGAGGCGGCAGCGGAGGTGCGCCTGTTCGGCCTGGGCGAGTACCTTCGGAACAGGCGCCGGGAGCTCTCGCACCGCCTGCGCCTGGAACGCTACGAGATTTCCCGGGATCACGCCTGGAGGGGCGCCCTGATGAACGTGACCGACCAGGTCGCCTACGGGGCTGTGATGGGCGGCGTGTGCCTGATGATCCTGCGGGGGAGTCTGACCGTGGGCAGCTTTGCTGCCTACCTGTCGGCGGCGGAGCGGTTCCGACAGACCATGTCGCTGTTCGGCTTCTACCTGATGACCCTCGACGCCGACTTCAGGTACCTGGCCGACCTGATCGACTACCTGGAGATCGACGACGCAGACCTGCTGGACGCTTCAGAGCGAGGAGCCGAGGTCCCAGCCAGGGCAGGGAAGGCGGAGCAACGGCCGTCTGCTGCACGGCATGTCACGCCCGATATCAGGTTCTCCGGGCTGTCATTCGCCTATCCGGGTACCGGTGAGATGGTCCTCGATGATCTGGACCTTGTCATTGCGCCCGGAGAGCGGGTTGCGCTTGTGGGCCGGAACGGAGCGGGCAAGTCCACCCTCGCGCGGCTGCTGCTTGGGCTGTACCGCCCGACGTCGGGGAGCGTCAGGGTAGGGGGAGTCGATCTGCGCGACATGGACCCGGCTGATTGGCGGAAGCGCGTCGCCGCAGTCTTCCAGGACTACTTCAGATTCGAGCTGACAGCGAAGGAGAACATCGGGTTCGGCGACCTGCCGCGCATGGGGGAGCGGCCCGCGGTCGAGTCGGCCGCGGTCAAGAGCGGCGCGGCCGGGTTCGTGGGGGAGCTGCCAAGGGGCTACGAGACCATGCTGGGGAGGTCGTTCGAAGAGGCCGGGCAGGACATCTCGGCGGGCCAATGGCAGAGGCTGGCCAGCGCCCGGGCGTACTTCCGTGAGGCGTCCGTGCTGGTGCTGGACGAGCCGACGGCGGCGCTGGACGCGAAGGCCGAGGTGGAGGTGTACAGGCGGTTCCGGGACATGTCGCAGGGCAAGTCGGTCCTGCTGATCTCCCACCGGCTCGGGTCTGCACGGCTCGCCGACCGGATCGTGTTCCTGGAGGGCGGCCGGATCGTCGAACAGGGCACCCACAACGAGCTCATGGAGCTGGACGGCGCCTATGCCAGGCTCTACTCAATCCAGGCCGACTGGTACCGCTAACAGCGCCGGATCGAGGTCAGACATGCTGGTCCACGAGGACTGGGTTGCCGTCCGGGTCCACGGCCACGAAGCTGGCCGGTCCTGTGCCGTCCTCGTCCGCTTCACTGATCAGGGTCACCCCTCTCGCCTTTAGCTGCCGTTGCAGCTCTCGCACGTCTGTGAATGTATCGAGGGTGTTTGCCTGGCTGTCCCAGCCCGGGTTGAAGGTCAGTACGTTTCTCTCGAACATGCCATGAAACAGGCCGATGGTGCACGCCCCGTTCCTGAGTATCTGCCAGTTCTGTGACGGGTCGCCTCCCACCACCTCGAACCCTAGCTTCTCGTAGAAAGCCCTCGAAGCTGAAATGTCCTCCACGGTCAGGCTGACGGAAAACGCGCCGAGCTCCATGTGCGACTCCTCCTACGCTTCGTCCAGATCGGCAATTAGACCGTAGCGCCCGGCTGTCCGTCAACCTATCGCCAGCAGCCTGCGCCTTGGGGGTACATCGCGGAGGCCGCGGCGGCGTTGTGCTTCACGGGTCTGCCGCTATAGAATCCGGGCCTCCTGGAGGTGAAGCCGTGAGCGCTACCGGACAGCCGGTGAAGATTCGCCTGGACGTGAAGGTCCCGATGAGGGACGGGGTTCTCCTGTCTGCCGACATCTACACGCCGCCCGGGGACGGGCCGTTTCCCGTGCTCCTCGTCAGGACCATCTACGACAAGCAGCAGGAGCGGTACGTGGAGTGGACCGAGCGCTTCGTCGAGGCAGGGTACGCGTGCGTGATGCAGGACTGCCGCGGCCGCAACGACTCGGACGGCGCGTGGGAGCCGTACATCCACGAGGCGGACGACGGCCACGACACCATCGAGTGGATAGGCGAGCAGCCGTGGTGCGACGGCAATGTGGGCATGTACGGCATCTCGTACGTCGGCTTCACCCAGCACCAGCCGGCCAGGCGGCGGAGCAAGTACCTGAAGGCTATCACCCCCATCGCGTCGCAGCAGGACAACTTCGGTCACCAGCGCGTGGACGGCGTGCTTCAGCAGCACGTCGCGCAGTTCTTCATCAACATGGCCGGGAGGACAAACAAGAGGTCGTCGACAGCCCTGATGAACTGGGACGATATCTATCGCCGCCTGCCGCTCGTGTCGGCTGTGGACGACATCGTCGACCTGGAGTTCTACCGAGAAGTCGTTCGTCACCATACGTTCGACGACTTCTGGAAGTCCTACTCGATGCGGGACAAGTACGGTGAGGTAGCCGTTCCCGCTTACCTGATCAGCGGCTGGTACGACAACCTGGTGCACGAGACCTGCAGGCTATTCCAGGGCTGGACGGCCGCGGCGAGGACGGAGGAGGCCCGGCGGCTCACCAAGCTGCTGATCGGGCCGTGGAGCCACCGGAACATAGGCTCGAGCGAGCGTTTTGGGAGCATCGACTTCGGCGGCAACGCCTTCGTGGACATCGTGGCCGAGCAGGTCAGGTGGAACGACCGCCGCCTGCGGGGCATCGACAATGGCGTGGACGACGAGCCCAGGGTGCGGGTGTTCGTGATGGGCGCGAGCAGGTGGCGCACCGGCAACACGTGGCCCCTGGAGGGTGTCGAGAACAGAGACTTCTACCTGAGGTCGGAGCGCGGCGCCAACTCCATTCATGGCGATGGCGCGCTGAGCGACGAGCCGCCGGGAGAAGAGCCTCCCGACGAGTTCACGTACGACCCGAACGACCCTGTCCCCACTATCGGCGGCCAGTTCATGATGATTGAGATGGGAGGGCCGGCCGACCGTCGTCCTGCGCAGCGGCGGGACGACGTGCTGGTGTACGACTACGGGCCACTGGAGGAGGACCTGGAGGTGGTGGGGCCCGTCACCCTGGTGCTGCATGTCTCGTCGAGTGCGCCGGACACGGACTTCACCGGGACGCTGTCGGACGTGTACCCCGACGGCAAGGCGGTGATGCTGACTGAGGGCATCGCCCGGGCGAGGTTCAGGGAGTCGATCGAGGAGCCGGCGCTGATGGAGCCTGGCGAGGTCTACGAGATCGCGGTGGACATGTGGGAGACCGGCAATCTCTTCAAGGCGGGGCACACGATCCGCCTCGAGGTGTCGAGCAGTAATTTCCCGCGCTACGAGCGCAACCAGAACACCGGGTCCCAGCCGGGGCTAGATGCGGACGTGGCCGTTGCCGAGCAGACCATCTACCATGATGGGGACCGGCCGTCGCGACTGGTGCTGCCAGTCATTCCACAGGGCTGAGCCGGAGGGGGGAACTCTCCGCAGGGATTCCCGGGTCAAGTCTCCGTTAGAGCAGAACCAGGGCTTCCGCTACCGGTTCCTGCGCCGGCGAATGCGGCGAAGGCTCCGGGCCTTGTCGAGGCGAGTCTGCTCGCCCTTGGAACGGAAGAACCGGCGGTTCCGCAGCTCTCTCAGTACGCCTGAGCGCTGCATCGACGACTGGAACCTCTTGAGGAGCTGCTCCCCGCCTTCACCCTCGCGCAGTGTGACGAACGCCAAATCTCAACCCTCCGTGAACTGTTACCCGTCCAAGTATAACCGTACGTAGGACTTGGCGCCAGTGCCTGTACGCGCTTGTTCACTCCGCTCGGGCGGCGCGCAACGACATTCGATTCTCGTGACGGGTTGCGGGCGGCATCCTGCCTGAAGCACGAGATTGTGCATATTCCCGGGCATTCAGGACATGAAGGGGCGAAACTTGTGAAGGCGGGTACAGAACAGCCAGCCTATTCAGACCGGTATGCCAGCCTCGGCACGAAAGTGGAGTATGTAAATGTCGACAAGAGGCGTGTAGTATATATGAAGCTATGCTTCGAGAAGCATGTATTTAACTGCACTACTCGGCAGCTACTGGCAACGGATGTCAGGGGCCCATATGGGCGGGCAAGGGTTGCAAAGAGACCGTTTTGCTTTCGGCTCGCCCTTGCAGGCCCCCCTGGTAATCGGCCTGACTTCATCTCTGCCGCTCCTGGTGGCGGCATGCTCCCTTGCCCTGATGGGACGCTGCGGGCCCCGGCGCATGCTCAACCGGCGACGCCGGACGCACCAGTCATCACCGGCTTCAAGGACGATACAGGCATTCGGGGCGACGGCATTACCCGCGACAGCCTGCTGACCCTGTTCGGCACGGCGGGTGCCAACCTGGCTGTCCGGGTCCACAAGGGCAACAGTGTTCTGGGCGAAACTAACTCAGGCGAAGAGGGGTCCTGGCGCCTCGCCCTTCAACACCCGCTTGCCGATGGGGAACACAGCCTCACGGCAACCGCGGCCGACGGCGAGGGAAACGTGAGCGATCGCTCCGAGTCCCTTGTGCTGACGGTTGATACTGCCGCCCCCGACAGGCCGGTCATAGTCAGATTCGATGACGACACGGGTTTGCTCAATGACAACACCACCAATGACACGACGCTCACAATAACGGGAATAGCGGAAGCTCACAGCGAAATCGAGGTCTCGGGGACAGACGGGAGCCTGGGCTCCTCGACCACCGACGGGACGGGCTCGTGGAGCGTTGTAACCCCAGAGCTCGAAGACGGGTACTACAGGATTGTTGCGACGGCCACGGACGCCGCTGGCAACGCCAGCGGGGTCTCGGATGCTCTCCTTGCCATAGTGGATACCGAGCCGCCGCCGAAGCCCGTGATTACCGGCTACGAGGATGACAATGGCCTGCAGACGGCGCCATCTACGGACGACACCACTCCGACGCTGAGGGGTACGACTATTCGCTATGGGCTCGTTACGGTCCTTGTCGGGGCCGCGAATGTAGGATCTATCGAAGCCGACTCCAGCGGCCGCTGGCGTTTCGAAGTCCCTGAGCTCTCTCGAGGGATACACGGATTCAGCGCGAGGGCCACCGACGACGCGGGCAACCAGGGCCCGGCCTCGGATGTCCTCACGCTTGCAATAGGGCCCAATGCGTCACCTTCGTTCGACGAGGGGGAGACGGCCCAGCGCTCTGTTGCGGAGGATGCCCCGGGCGGCGCCCTCGTTGGTCCCCCCGTTTCCGCGACCGACCCTGACCCGGGCGACATACTTGTATATGAACTCGGCAGCACGGGAGGCGCTCCGTTCTCGATAGACTCCGAGACGGGCCAGGTCATCCTGGACGCCGAACACGACATCGACCGGCAGTCGACGCCGTTCTATACGGCCACGGTGACCGTCAGTGATTTTCTCCTGGCGACCGACAGTATTGTCCTCACGATCGAGGTCACCGGCGGAGCGCCTCCTGAACCGCCACCCGCGCCCACAAGCGGGTTCTTCTTCGGCGGCGACAGCAGCGACAGCCCCGCAGCCACGGTTGCACTCCGCTGGAGCAAGCCTGGTCTCCCCGCCGGCGCCCCAGCCATTACCGGATACGATGTCAGGTACAGGGCGGTGGCGACGCCGCCAGGGGACTGGGTAGGACTGGAGGGTGTTGCCACTACCGCCAGCCCGGACGATCCGCCAATCATCAGCGCATCCATCGCCGGCCTGGAGTCCAATACGACCTACGAGGCCCAGGTGCGATCGGTAAGCGGTCCCAGGGTCAGCGCCTGGGCGCCGGAAGTGCCAATATCGGCCACCACGGCATTGGCGAAGTTGACAGCGGCGTTCAGTGCGGGGTCATACGCTGTCGATGAGGGCGCAAGCACGACGGCTGCCGTGATCGTCATCCCCACTGCGGACCGTGACGTGAGCGTCAGCATCACCGCTTCCGGCGGCGGGCATAGCCTGTCGGGTCTCTCTCCAGCAGGGGAACTCACGGTCGGGCGCGGGCGGGACCGGGCGACCTTTACCATATCGGGAATCGAGGATGCCGACTCGAGCGACGCCTCTGCGGAGCTGACTCTAGGCCTGGTCAATGCCAGCCTCATAGAGATTGGCAATCCATCGTCCGCAGGCATAACGATTAGGGACACAGTTACCGTGCCAGGATCTCCCAGGAACCTGGGCGCAGAAGCGTCCGGCCTGGGCGGTATCGAGATTCGATGGGAGACGCCTGCGTCGGATGGCGGAGCGCCCGTGACCGGGTACCGCATCGAGTGGTCTGAGGATGGCATTACCTGGCCCGGGGGCAACCGCTTCACCACCACCGCGGCCACCTACGTCGACTCCTCGGTTGGGCCTGCTTCAACGCGGTTCTACCGGGTGTCAGCGATCAATCGACTCGGCGCCGGCGAACCCACGCAGCCCGTAAGCGCGACTACGCCCAGGCTCAACGCCGCGCCGGCCTTCGACGAGGGGGAAGCGGCCGCGCGCATGGTCCCGGAGAACGCCGCCGGAGGATCGCCGGTTGGCGCTCCCGTGTCGGCGACCGACGCCGACCCGGGCGAGACGCTTCTCTATAGCCTTACGAACACGGCTGACAGTCCATTCTTCATCGACTCACGGACCGGCCAGATCCGTCTTGCGTCCCGCCACAGCCTCGATTATGAGTCCACGCCGACCCATGAGCTCACAGTCACCGTCACGGACTCCCTCTCGGCGACCGATAGCATCGTCGTCACCGTCTCCGTGACAGACGTGGATGAGCCTCCGCCTCCGCCCGCCGGCGATTTCTCCCTTGGGACCGATAGCAGCGACATGCCCGAGAGCAAGCTCAAGTTTCGCTGGCCCGATGCGAGCGCCCCACCTGGTGTTCCGCCAATTGCGACCTACGACGCGCGCTACAGGACGAGAACGGCGCCGGAGTCCAGCTGGACCGAGCTGGAAGGTGTCGAAACGAGCGTAGCCCCAGGAGTACATGGACGGCTCCAGACCACCATCGCGAGTCTCAGTTCCAACACCTCCTATGAGGCACAGATACGCGCCGTGAACGGTGAGGGCAAGAGCGACTGGGCTCCGGAGACACCGGTACAGGCCACGACCGCCGTAGCTCAACTGGCGGTGTCCTTCGCTTCGGAAACATATCGGGTGAGTGAGGGCGCTTCAGTCACGGTTGCCGTCCTGGTCGCACCCGCCGCGGACCGGGACGATGAGGTGGAGGTCATGGTTTCAGGCGAAGGAGCGACGGTTTCAGGGCTCGGTGCCAACGGCGTCCTGGCTATTCCTCGTGGCAGTGACCGCGTTGCCTTCACGCTAACCGGGGTTGAAGATGACGATTCGGACGATGCATCATTGGAGCTAAGGCTGCGCACAACAAGTCGCAAGATCACGGTCCGCGAGCCGTACGTCGCCTCAGTTACCGTAGTAGACGCCCCTCCAACTTCGATATCCACACTGACGCCCACGCCGACGCCTACAGCCACGCCGACGCCGACACCCACCCCCACACCTACGCCGACAGCCACGCCAACGCCGACACCCACACTGACGCCTACGCCGACGCCTACAGCCACGCCGACGCCGACACCCACCCCCACACCTACGCCGACAGCCACGCCCACGCCGACACTTACACCGACAGCTACTCCGACGCCGACGCCCACTCCGACAGTGGCTCCGACCGAGGGCGGTGGGGAGATAGCGTTTCAACTCGGGAGAGGGAAGAGCAACGGGACTGTGCCCCTGGACGCGCCGGTCGTGTTCTACCTCCACGAGCCCGCCCTCAGCGTGTCGAGGTCCGGCACGGCAATCTGGACGGGCGTCCCTGCAGGGGTGCCCGCGAATGAGCGGTGGAGTCTGGCGTCAGGCGATCCGCATCCAACGGCATTCACCCTCTACAGCGCCGGGGAATTCGACAGAGAAATCCCGGCAAACACGCCTCTGGCGCTGACCCCGCCGCCGATGGCATGGGTCGACGGGGTCCCACAACTCGTCGGAGACCTGGACCAGGAAGACGGGAGCATCTTCCTGCTCTACGATGTCAATGCGGGAAGCTCGCTGGTGGTCACATTCTCGTTTGATGTTGTGGACACGTACGCGGCGGAGAGCCGTCGTGTGAAGGTGACCAGCACGTCCGATCCGGATGGCGAGTGGGTCGCCTTCTCCGAGGTGGACGGCACGGACGACGCTGCTCCCCACGTAGCTTCGGGTCTGTTCCGTGGCGAGGTGTTGCCGAGTACGGACCGGGCCGCCGATGCCCCGGGGGACGGCAGCGTGTGGGTGAAGAGGGGCGACGAGCTCAAGATTGCCTACTATAGAGAGGACGGAGACGAGCTTTACTCGGACGCGATCACCGTCGGGAGGCCCGAGCCGACACCAACCCCTACGTCAACACCAACCCCTACACCAACTCCTACGCCAACACCGACACCAACTCCTACGCCAACTCCTACGCCAACACCGACCCCGACCTCTACGCCGACACCAACCCCTACGCCAACACCGACACCAACACCGACCCCGACCTCTACGCCGACACCTACGCCGACGCCGACACCAACTCCCACGCCGACACCAACCCCTACGCCAACACCAACAGGCACGGCTACTCGAACGCCGACGCCAACACCCCCGGGCGCGGCTAATCCAACGCCGACGAGCACTCCCACGCGAGAGCCTGCCGCGCCCAAAGTGATCGACTTGCCCACGCTTACGCCCACACCCAGGCCAACGAGCACACCCACCCCGATGGTCACGAGGATGCCTAACCCAACGGCGGCCAGCGCACCCACTCCAACGGCGACGCCCGCACCGACGCCAACGAGCACGCCCACACCGACGCCAACGGGCACACCCACGCCGACGGCGGCGGGCACGCCAACGCCAACGAGCACACCCACGCCAACGGCGACGGGCACGCCAATGCCAACGAGCACACCCACGCCAACGGCGACGAGGACGCCTAACCCAACAGCGGGGAGCACGCCGGCCTCGACGGCGAGGAGCACGGCCAAGCCAACTCCGGCGACCACACCCAGGCCGACGAGTACGTCCACGTCAATGCCGGCGAGCATACCCACACCGACGAGCACGCCCACCTCGGCGGCGACGAGCACGGCCACACCAACGCCTGCGGACACCCCCCTTCCCATGAGCGCGGTCACGCGAACGCCAACGAGCACATACCGTCAAACGAGCACGGTCACGCCAAGGTCGACGAGCACACTCACATCAGCCCCAGCGAGCACCCCTTCGTCGACAGCGACCGGCAGGCCCGCTTCCACACTGGTTTCGAGGGCTCCGCCTCCGGTCTCCCCGATGCCGTTGCAGGCTGCGTCCGAAGTCGATACGGGCGGCGAGAAGGTGAGCGGCGCCGGTGGAAGGTGGTACGAGAGCTGGGCGCTCGCCGTGGCCGTGTTCGTGGCGGCCTCGCTTGCCGTGGGCCTCCTGGGCCTGTCCGGGAGGACGGACGAGCGGGCGCGTGGTCTGAAGTCTGAATGCTAGATAGTCGTGAGCTGCGAAGGCAGGTCCAACTTCATGCGCCTGCAGCCGCCTATGCCGATAGCAGCCCATGCCTGTATGAGCGCCCGAGAAGGCCACCCCGGAGTCGGCGCCGTGCTGGGGCTTTGCGAGGAAGCCGTTGATTCTACGGCGGTACGGCCTTGCCCTTCGCGCTGTCTCTCCCTACAATGGATAGTCAGTCGGGGTGTGGCGCAGTCGGAAGCGCGCGTCGTTCGGGACGACGAGGTCGCTGGTTCAAGTCCAGTCACCCCGACCACCACCAGTGCAGCTTGCCTCGCCCGGGGTGCGTTTGACACCCCCGGCCCGTTGCCAACGGTCATTTGCCATACACCCCGTAGATTCGAAATGGGCGCAGGCCGTCTCGATGTTGACATATAATGTCACCAGGTCCCTTCCATCCAGGCGGAGCAGACAGGCGTGACAGGACAGATACAACTCGGAGCGATCTTCCCGCAGACGGAGATCGGATCCGACCCCTCGGCGGTCAGGGACTACGCCCAGGCCGCCGAGTCCCTCGGGTACGACTACATCCTGGCCTTCGACCACGTGCTGGGCGCGAATCCCGCGAGCCGTCCCGGCTGGCGCGGCGTCTACAGCCACGAGGACGCCTTTCACGAGCCCTTTGTGCTGTTCGGCTACCTGGCTGCGGCAACTGAGCGCATAGGCCTGGCGACGGGCATCATAATCCTGCCCCAGCGCCAGACGGTGCTTGTGGCGAAGCAGGCGGCCGAGGTGGACGTGCTGAGCGGCGGGCGGCTGCGGCTCGGTGTCGGCATCGGATGGAACGAGGTCGAGTACGAGGCGCTCGGGGAGGACTTCCGGAACAGGGGAAGGCGCTCCGAGGAGCAGATCGAGCTGATGCGCGAGCTGTGGAGCAGCGAGCTGGTGACCTTCGAAGGGCGGTGGCACCGGGTCACCGACGCGGGAATCAACCCCATGCCGGTACAGCGCCGCATCCCGATCTGGTTTGGCGGCAGCGACGACCGGGTGCTCCGCCGCATAGCCCGGACAGGGGACGGGTGGATCTCCAATCTTCGCCAGCCGGACGACACGGCGCGCCGGATAATCGAAAGCCTGCGGGCGTACGTATCGCAGGCCGGCCGGTCCCACGACGAGGTCGGGATAGAGGGCTGGACGTCGATGCGGGGAGGCGACCCGGCAGGGTCGGTCCGGGCCTGGGCAGAGGTCGGCGCCACTCACGTCTCGGTGAACACGATGAGGGCCGGGCTCAAGTTGCCGCAGGACCACATCGACGTCATCCGGCGGTTCATGGACGCGGCCGGCGAGGTCCGCGGACGGAATCACACAAAGAACGAAACGCAGGAGTCCTGATGGGTCTGAGACAGACGCCGCTCTATGACATTCACGTATCCCTCGGCGGGCGGATGGTGCCCTTCGCCGGGTGGGACATGCCCGTGCAGTACACCAGCATCCTGGACGAGGCGCGCGCCGTCAGGACCAAAGCGGGCATATTCGACGTCTCTCACATGGGGCGAATGTTGATACGCGGGCCGGATGCAAAGGCCCTCCTGAACAGGGTGCTCAGCCCCGACATCCCAGGTTTGAGGATCAGGAGGGCAAGGTACGGTCTCATATGCAACGAGGAGGGGGGCATTATCGACGACGCCATCGTGTACCGTCTGGGCAGAGAGCGGTACATGCTCGTGCCCAACGCCTCCAACGCCGACGCCGTCGCTGACTGGGTCGAGCGGTGGCGCAGGCCGGATGACGACGTCGAGATTGCGGTTGTCACCGAGACTCTGGCAATGATTGCCCACCAGGGCCCGGCGGCGCAGATGATGCTGATGACCCTGACCGACCATGACGTCTCGACACTGAGGCTGTTCCGGACTGTCGAGATCGAGGTCGCCGGCGCCAGCGCCATCGTGGCCCGCACCGGCTACACGGGCGAGGACGGCTTCGAGATCATGGTCCCGTCGTCCGACGCGCGGCGGGTCTGGCAGTCCCTGTGCGATGCAGGCGCGACGCCCTGTGGGCTGGGCTCCAGGGACGTGCTGCGGCTCGAGGCGGGGCTTCCCCTTCATGGAAACGACATCGACGTCAGCGTCAATCCCTTCGAGGCCGGGCTCGACAGGTTCGTGCACCTGGACCGCGAGGAGTACGTTGCCCGGGATGTCCTGCTGCGGATCCGGGACGAGGGAACGGCCCGGAGGCTGATCGGGTTCAGTATGGTGGGGCGGGGAATCGCGAGGCAGGGACAGGGCCTTTATGCGGGCGGGGAGCAGGTCGGCAGAGTTACCAGCGGAAGCTTCTCACCTACGCTTGACATGGCTATAGGCATGGGCTATGTTCGGGAGGATTTTTCCGATCTCGGAGCCCCTCTGCAAGTGGACATTCGCGGCCGCATGGTGGATGCTGAAGTGGAGATGCTGCCCTTCTACGCGGAGCGGCAGGTCCCGATACTGGCGCCCGTTGGCTGACGAAAACTATTGAAACGCGGCGGGGCCGAGTCTTCGCCAGCACGGAGAACGAACGCATGACGAGCCCTGCCGACCGGAGTTACATAAAGGACCACGACTGGGTCCAGGTTGGAGCCGACGGTCTCGCGACTTTCGGCATCACCGACTACGCCCAGGACAGCCTGGGCGACGTGGTATTCGTCGAGCTTCCCGAACCGGGCTCGGAGGTATCGCAGTCGGAGTCCTTTGGCGAGATCGAGTCGGTCAAGGCCGTATCCGACCTGATAGCTCCCCTGAGCGGCACAGTTGCCGAGCGCAACGACGCTGTTGTCGACGCCCCAGAGCTGGTCAACGACTCGCCCTACGACGACGGGTGGCTTCTCAAGGTGCAGATGTCGGACCCGACCGAGATGGACGACCTGATGTCCGCGGAGGAGTACGACTCGTTCCTGGCCTCTGAGTCCTAGCAAGCTCCCCGATGGACGGCAACTCCTTCACCTCCCCATACACCCCTAACACCGACGACGACCGGCGGCGGATGCTGGACGCCATTGGCGTCGACTCCGTCGACGAACTCTTCCTGGACATCCCGCCTGAGAACCGCAGCCCTGGGCTCGACCTGCCTCCGCCCGCCTCCGAGCTGGAGCTGCGCCGGGAGATCGAGGCCATGGCGGAGATGAACCTCACCCCTGGCAGGTACTCCTCTTTCCTGGGAGGAGGCTCGTACCGCCACTTCGTGCCTGCCATCGTTCGCCAGATAGCGGGCCGCAGCGAGTTCATGACATCGTATACGCCGTACCAGCCTGAGGTGGCTCAGGGTACGTTGCAGGCGCACTACGAATTCCAGTCCATGGTCTGCCAGCTTACGGGCATGGAGGTGGCGAACGCCGGCATGTACGATGGGTCGACGTCGCTGGCGGAAGCCGTGCTGATGGCGACCAGGGTGACGCGGCGAAACCGGGTGGCGATTCTCGATACGGTCTCGCCTCACCTGCAGCGCGTCATCGAGACCTACGTCGAGGCGCCCGGGCTGACGATGGACACCGTGAGCGCCGGACCAGCAGAGCTGCGGGACGACGTAGCGTGCCTGGTCGTGCAGCAACCCAACTTCTTCGGCTACGTGGAGGACATGTCGGCCCTCTCCGAGGCCGCGCACTCGAAGGGCGCACTGCTCGTGGTGACCTGCGACCCTCTCTCCCTCGCCATGTTCAAGCCGCCCTCCGAGTTCGACGCGGACATAGTTGTGGCGGAAGGGCAGGCGCTAGGGGTGGCGCCGACTTACGGCGGGCCGTACGTCGGCTTCTTTGCGTGCAAGCAGAAGTACATGCGGCAGATGCCCGGGCGCATTGTCGGCAAGACACAGGACACGAAGGGCAGGACCGGCTACGTCCTGACCATGCAGACCCGCGAGCAGCACATACGCCGGGAGACGGCGACCTCGAACATATGCACCTCGGTCGGGCTGATCGCCCTGATGTCCACGGTGTACATGGCGGGGCAGGGCAGGCAGGGACTCCGGCACGTGGCCGAGCTCTGCTACCACAAGGCCCACTACGCCGCGTCCCTCATCGGGGATATTCCCGGCTACTCCGTACCGCTGGAAGGCACGTTCTTCCGCGAGTTCGTGGTCGAGTGCCCCCGGCCGCCTGCGGAGATCAACGAGAGGCTAGTCGAGCACGGCATCATCGGCGGACTGGACGTCAGCGACCAGGTCCCGAACGGGATGCTCCTGTGCTGCACCGAGGTCAATTCCCGCGAGGACATCGAAGGGTTGGCGAAGGCCCTCGCCGAGGTCGGAGGCGGATGTGAATAGCGAGGTCCTCGGCGACGGACGGCGCAGGCTATTGATGGACCGCAGCGTGCCGGGCCGCGTTGGGACAACCATGCCTCCGCTCGACGTGCCGGTCCAGGACCTGCCGTCGAGCGACATGCTCCGCGGCGACCTGGATATGCCGGAGGTGAGCGAGGGGGAGCTTGTCCGCTACTTCTCCCAGATCAGCCAGTTCAACTTCTCCATCGACCACAACTTCTACCCGCTTGGCAGCTGTACGATGAAGTACAACCCCAAGCTGAATGACGAGATGGCCGGGCTGCCGGGCATGGCCGAGATCCATCCTCATCAGCCACCGGCTACGGTGCAGGGGGCGCTGAAGCTCATGTACGAGCTGCAGGAACTCCTGGCCGAGATCACCGGCATGGCCGGCACCAGCCTCACGCCCATGGCGGGCGCGGAGGGCGAGCTGGCCGGGATGCTCATGATCAGGGCATACCACCTGGCGCGGGGCGACGTGGGACGCACCGCCGTCCTCATTCCGGACAGCGCCCACGGGACCAACCCCGCCTCAGCCGCAATGGCGGGCTACGACGTGGTCACGATTCCCACGGACGGCAACGGGAACACCGACCTCGATGCCCTCAGGGCCGCCGCGGGCGAGGACATCGCCGGGCTCATGCTCACCCAGCCCAGCACCCTCGGTCTCTTCGACACCAACATTGCCGAAGTAATCCGCATCGTGCAGGATACGGGCGGACTTCTCTACGGAGACGGCGCCAATCTGAACGCGCTGCTGGGGCGCGTCAAGCCGGGCGACCTGGGCTTCGACGTCGTCCATTCGAACCTGCACAAGACCTTCACCCAGCCTCACGGGGGCGGCGGTCCAGGCGCGGGCGCAGTCATGGTCAACGAGCGGCTGCTGCCGTTCCGGCCTGCGCCCGTGGTCGAGCGCAGCGTCGACGAGGACGGGAACGAGAGCTACGAGCTTGCATCGCCTCCCCAGACCATCGGCAAGATGGGCGCGTTCCAGGGCAACTTTGGGGCACTCGTGCGCGCGTACTCTTACATCAGGACCCTGGGCAAGGAGGGGGTAGAGGCGATCAGCGAGGACGCGGTAATCAATGCGAACTACGTCCTCAGCCAGCTCAGGGACTGCTACGACCTGCCGTACGACCGGACCTGCATGCACGAGGTGGTGTTCTCGGCCCGCAGCCTGAAGCGGGAGCATGGCGTGTCGGCGCTGGACGTGGCAAAACGGCTCATCGATTACGGCATCCACCCTCCGACCATGTACTTTCCACTCGTCGTCGAGGAGGCTCTTATGATTGAGCCGACCGAGACCGAGTCGAAGGAGACGCTCGACCACTTCATTGGCGTGATGCGGACCATCGCCCAGGAGGCGAAGGCGAGCCCCGAACTGCTCCACGATGCGCCACACGACACGCCCAACACGCGTCTCGACGAGGCAGGGGCCGCGCGGCGTCCCAATCTCCGCTGGCGCCCGTCCGAGTAACCGCCCCACCGGCTGAGGGTCGGACGGACATGACCGCAGCGGGCACGCCGAACTGGGCCAACCGCACGCTGTGGACAGGCGATAACCTCGACATCATGCGGGGCATGAACTCCGCCAGCGTCGACCTCATCTACCTCGACCCTCCCTTCAATTCCAGCAGGGACTACAGCGCGCCGACGGATTCGACCGCAGCGGGAGCGTCGTTCAGGGACACCTGGTCCCCGTACGATCTGGACCCGGGCTGGCAGATCGAAATCGCAGACAGGGAGCCCGCGCTATGCGCCGTCGTGGACGCGGCAGGCAAGGCCCACGGCGAATCCATGAAGGCGTACCTGGTCATGATGGCCGTGAGGCTGCTGGAGATGAGGAGGCTGCTGCGGGACACGGGGAGCATCTATCTGCATTGCGATCCCACCGCGAGCCACTACCTGAAGATCGCGATGGACTGCATCTTCGGGAAGGACCAGTACCGGAACGAGATCGTCTGGCACTATGGCAAGATGTCCAACCCCGGCAGGAACTTCCCGCGCAACCATGACACCATCCTGCGCTACACGAAGACCGACGGCTACGTGTTTCGTACTGTGAAGGGCGCCGAGTCCGAATACCGGACGCGATACGCGAGGTACCTCACCGGCAACCGGGTGCTGTACGGCAGTGTGAAGGGGTCGCGGGACAAGCTCGTGCTGCGAAGGGTAGAACGGCTCGCCAGGGAGCTTGGCCGCGGCCTCCGGGACGATGACGCGCTGTTCGACTTCGACCGGGAGTACAAGGCGCAGTCTGACGTCATCTACGTGCCGATCATAAAGGGCAACTCCTCAGAGCGGATGGGGTATCCTACGCAGAAGCCGCTGGCGCTGCTACGCAAGCTGGTCGAGTCTTCCACGGACCAGGGCGACATGGTCCTGGACCCCTTCAGCGGGTGCGGGACCGCGTGCCTGGCTGCCGAGCAGCTTGGAAGGCGATGGGCCGGCATAGACATTTCGCCGCTGGCGGCCGATCTGGTCGAACAGCGTATTCGAAGCCAGCCAGATTCGGGGAACGACGTTTCGCACAGGGATGACGTCCCGAAGAGGACCGACTTGGGTCATGGAATGGAGCCTTTTCAGGGAGCGCGTGAGGCGCTCGAGCCAAGATAGGGGGAATCGAAGATGACAGCAGTAGACGACATACTGGCCCAGATGAGAGAACAGCGAGAGAGCACGCAGGAGCGGCTCAAGGACGTTACCGAGGAGCAGATGCTTGCGCCCACCACCTACGGGGAGCGTGACGTGAACGTGCGCTTCATGTTCTACAGGTTCATCGCCCACGAGGTGGAGCATACCGTCCAGCTCGCCAAGACCCTGCAGATGCTCGGGGCAGCCCAGGGCGAGGCGCAGCTCATACTGAAGAGCCTGCAGGAGGCGCGGGGTGAGCTGGAGGGCATGATGGTGGGCCTGTCGGACGAGGACCTCGACCGGGAACCCGCCGAGGGCGAGTGGTCGGCCCGCCAGGTCATCGACCACATCCTGCAGGTCGAGGAGGCCTACACCCGACGCATAGAGGAGGGCATCGCCTCGGCAAGCTAGTTCTGCGCGCAGGGTCGAAGAGCCCCCATCCCTTCGACAGGCTCAGGACAGGCTTAGTCTTCCCCCCAAAGTGAGGGAAGAGGCCGAGCCGCCCCCTCGACTCTGAACACAAACCCGGTCGCATGTCCCCGGTGAACGACCGGGAAAGGCGCAATGCGTTCGCAATGCGCCTTGACCAAGGTGCGGCCAAGGCTCTAGCGTTTCTACCTGTTCAAGCTCAAGGAGCAGGCGATGCGGTCTTTCGACTTTCCCCCCGCCAGCCGTCCCGTGGCCATGGGAGCCAACGGGATGGTGTCATCCGCCCATCCACTTGCCTCGCTGGCCGGACTGCGAGTCCTGCAGCGTGGGGGCAATGCCTTCGACGCCGTTGTGGCCACGGCCTCGACCCTAAACGTGGTCGAGCCGTACATGTCGGGAGTGGGTGGAATCGGCGTAGCACTCGCGCACGTGGCCCGGGAGGGCAGGGTGCGCGCCATAGACTTCTCCGGCAGGGCGCCGCTCGCCGCCGAGCCGGAGCGCTTCGAGGAAGAGACCAAGGACGACGGAATCCTCGCCTCTATGGTGCCTGGAAATCTGTCGGGCTGGCTCACGATGCACGAGGAGTACGGGTCGCTGGACCGCGAGCCGCTCTTCGACCAGGCGATTGAGTACGCGACGAACGGCTTCCCCGTGACCTACTTCAACAGCGAGGTCTTTGCGCTGTCGGCGGACATGATGCGCAGGTTCCCGTCCGCGAACATCATCCTGGGCAGCAGCGACAGGCCGCCCGGGCCGGGTGACCGCCTGACGATGCCCCAGCTTGCGGAGTCCCTCCGCACCATCGCGAAAGAGGGCCTGCCGGCATTCTACGGCGGCGACCTTGGGAGGCGCATTGTCAGGGGCAACCAGGAGCTGGGCGGGATCTACTGCGACGAGGACCTGGCGACCTATTCGGCACAGTGGCACGAGCCCATCAGCATCGACTACAAGGGCTACCGGGTCTACACGACCCCGCCGAACTGCAGCTCCTTCCAGGTGCTGCAGACGCTAAAGACGCTGGAGGGCTTCGGCCCGGACGAGCGCCGTTTCCAGGAGGCCGGCTCGCAGCACCTGCTTATCGAGTCGGCCAAGCTGGCCATCGCAGACCGCGTCACCTGGGCCGGCGACCCGGACTACGTGACTGCGCCCCTTGCGGGCCTGCTCTCCGACGGCTATGCCTCGAAGCAGCGGGGCCGAATCGATCGCGACTGCGCGGCGGTTGTTCCGGGCGAGCGGTACGCGACCGACAGGCCAATCGGCGCGCTGACGCCGGGGAGCCCCCATGAGTTCGATGGCGGGATGACGACCCACTTCGCAGTGGCGGACCGGGACGGCAACGTAGTGTCGGTCACTCAGACCCTGGGCGGTGGATTCGGTTCCGGCGCGGCCGTGGGAGGCACCGGCATATTCCTGAACAACATGGCCAGCTACTTCGAGCTGGAGGAGAGCAGCCCCAACCGCATCGGCCCGGGCAAGCGCGTCGACTTTGTCGTTGCGCCGACCCAGACGTTCCGTGACGGGAAGTTCTTCGTGAGCATGGGCACCCCAGGAAGCTGGGGCATACTCCAGACCACGCCGCAGTTCCTCACGAACGTGCTGGACCACGGAATGAACGTGCAGCAGGCGATAGACTCGCCGAGGTTCCGCGTGTCCACGGAGCGAAACGTCGACATGGAGGAGCGGTTCCCGCTGCACGTTCGTACGGCGCTCGAAGCGAAGGGGCACACCGTCAACGTCCTGCCCGCGTGGTCGCGATCGGTGGGTGGAGCGCACGGGATTCAGCTCAACGAGGAAGCGGGCACTTTCGAGGGCGGCGCCGACCCAAGACGGGACGGCTACGCGCTCGGGTACTAGCTGGAAGGTCTCGACATGAATCGCGTAATCGTCTTCGTATTCGATGGGCTCCAGCTTTCACAGGTCACACCGGACCTGATGCCGAACCTGTCGGCGTTCGCCGCCGCGGGGGTCCGCTACACGAATCACCACTCGGTGTTCCCCACGGTGACGAGGGTCAACGCGGCGAGCATCACCACCGGGTGCTATCCCGGGCGGCACGGGCTGGCGGGCAACGAGTTCCTCGACCGGCAGCTCGACGCCGGGCGGGTCCTTCCGGCGCTGAGGGACGAGCTCAAGGAGCTGTTTGCCTCCACAGGCAGGCTGCTGTTCGTGCCGAATCTCGCGGCGACGCTGGCGGCTCACGGCGAGCAGTATGTCGCGGTCGCGACTGGGTCCACAGGCAATGGCTTCCTGCACAATCCCCACGCTGATGAAGTGGGCGGCGCGACCATACATCCCGAGTTCTGCGAGCCGGAGGGTCTCCACGAAAAGATACTTGCCCGGTACGGCGAGTGGCCCGGCAATGCTCCTCTGCCGGCTGAGGCCCGCCTCGCCCGCGGCGTGGAGGTCTTTGCCGAGCGTGTTCTCGAGGAGATGGACCCGGCAGTGGCGCTGTTCTGGAGCCTGGAGCCCGACATCAGCCATCACGATTCGGGCGTAGGCTCTGAGGGGGGCAACCGCGGACTCGAGGCGGCGGACCGGCAGTTTGCCAGGCTGATCGAGTGGCTGGACCGCAAGGGCCGGCTGTCCCGCACGGACATACTCGTGGCGACCGACCACGGGTACGGCACGGCGTCCGAAATCATCAACGCAGCAAAGCTGGTCGAAGAGGCCGGTTTCCCGCCCAGGGACGAGAAGGGTGGAGTCATGGTGGCCTCGAACGGCGGTTCTGTGCTCTTCTACGTTGCGGACCACGACCGCGAGACTGTGGACCGATTGGCGGCGTGGCTTATGGAGAAGCGCTGGTGCGGCCCGATGGTAGCCTCCGACGCGTCGGGGCGCCCGGAGGGTACGCTGCCCGCGAGCCTGGTGGGGGTCGAGGGCGAGCGCGCGCCCGACCTGGCAATGTCGTTTGCCTGGGACTCGAAACCGAACGCGGACGGCTACGCGGGACGCATCTTCAATACGTCCAAGAAGCCCGGCCAGGGGAACCACGGGTCGATGAGCCGGTACGAGCAGAGGTGCGCCTTCATCGCACGCGGCCCCAGCTTCAAGTCGGGAGTCAGTCCGGACACACCCTCCGGGAACGTGGACGTGATGCCAACAGTCCTCAGACTCGTGGGGATCGACCCCCTGGAGCCCATGGACGGCAGAGTGCTGGAGGAGGGCCTCGAGAAGGGCCTCGAGACCTTGCCCCATTCGACCCAGACGCACTGGGCGGAGCGCCCCCTGGGGGGCAAGGCATACCGGCAGGCGATAACCGTTTCCACCGTCGGGTCGACCTTCTACGTCGACGAGGGGTGCGCCCGCCTCGGTCCGCCGTGAGGATGATGTGAACGCCGCGCCGGCAGACGGGACGGTCGCCGCTTCCAGGGGCTGGCTGGCAAGACTCGTGATCCTGGGGGCGCCCCTTGCGCTCGGGCTCGTGGAGGTATTCCACTTCGAGTCACTGCCGTTCGACTCCGAGGGCGAGCTTGGCCCCTTCACGCGCTACCGGACCATCGCGCCGGTAGCGGAGCAGTGGCTCATCGTCCACCTGCTGCAGGCGCCCCTGATCGCACTCGTGGGCCTGGCCGTGTACCTGATGGTGCGCGACCTGACCGACCTCCCTGCATACGTGGCCCGGGGCTGCATGGCCCTCTTCGTGGTCGCCTATACGGTGCTGGACTCGGTGGCCGGCATAGCCGTTGGCGTGCTGGTATCCGACGCCCGGGACCTGTCTCCGGCCCAGCTCGCCCCGGTCGAGCAGGCGATAGACCAGATGTGGAACCACCCCATTGCGGGCAACTTCTCCGTCGTCTCCTTCACGGGCGCGGGCGCGTGGTTGGTGGGTGTCATCGCTGCTGCGGTCTCGCTGCGCAGGTCGGGAGCGCCGCGTGGCCCCGTCGCGCTTATGGCAGTTGCCGCCTTCGTCTTTGGAATGAGCCACGCGAATCCAACCGGGCCCATCGGGATGGCGTGCCTGCTGGCGGCCTTCGTCTGGCTGGAGTTCTTCCCCCAGTCATCGCTTTCGCTTGGAGAAGAGGAGCCTGCGCCGGCTCCCGAGCCTGATCGGCCCGACGAGCCGGAACCGGAGGGAGAGCCGGAGTCGGTCCCTCGTACCAGGCCGCGCAGGCGTCAGCGCAGGAGACACCGGCGGGGTTAAACCGGCCCTGGGAGTTGCTGCGCAAGAGGGCCTGTAAGCCGAGTTCTGTACCCTCGCATCCACGGGTTTACGTCCGCCTGGGCGGACTTCGTCCCCATGTACGCGGGAGCGGCAGCCATCTATCTAGCCCCGGCGTTGCCGCCGGGGTCGAGCAGCCAACCCGGGGACCGGTCGGGCGCCTTGTCCCTCTATTTGGCCTTGCACCGGATGGGGTTTGCCCTGCCCCCGATGTTGCCATCGGGGCGGTGAGCTCTTACCTCGCCATTTCACCCTTATCCCGATCGCTCGGGACGGTATGTTTCTGTGGCACTTTCCGTCGGGTCGCCCCGCCCCGCCGTTAGCGGGCATCCTCGCCCGATGGTGCTCGGACTTTCCTCCCTCCCGACGAGTCGGAACGGCGGCTGCCCGGCCCTCTTGCGCCCCTCCATTGTAGTCCGGCTGCCGGGCTTGTGCCAGGCAGGTCACTTCCCTATTGCAATGCCACGACCCTTGCGTCAGGATATGTGCCGGGAGGGGATCGAACTCAGTGGGTCCTTCTCATGACACCACGTAAGGGAGGTTCAACCATGGGCACAATATCCGTGAACCGGCTGGCAGGCCTGTCCCTCATATTCGGCCCGATAGTCGCCTTCGTCTTCTTTCTCATAGAGCCGGGGGGACTGCTGATAGACAGCGCCGAGGTGTCAGACGCTGTGGGCTCCATAACGGCCAAGGGGTCCAACGCCGCGCTGACCAAGATAACCAACATAGCGATAATCCTTGGCCTTGCCCTAATCCTCTCGGGCCTCTATGCGCTGATGAGGAACGTAACCCTGCAGGGCAACGGCAAGGCGCTTGTCCAGATGGGCTTCTTCATGATCTTCATGGGACTGACCGGTTGGATTCTGGCCGGCGGCATGGACTTCATCCTGGCCGATGCCCAGACCAGTGACCAGATCAGCGGAAGCGTTCCCGTCTACTACACCGGCTCCGGTCTCTTCTACGCCGGTGGGATAACGCTTGGGTTTGGCGGCTTCATTTTCGCGTTGGGCCTCTCCACGAGAGACGACTTCAACCAGATAGTCTCCCTGCTGGCTGCCCTTGTCAGCCTGGCCGTCATGGTCTTCTTCATGCTGGCGGTACTCAACAGCGACGGCCGCGACACTTTCATCTCCCTGGCCCGGAGCTTCTACGTGCTACTGGTCATCTGGTATGGGTACCTGGGCTTCGGACTGATGAACCGACCCGATCCCGACCTGTGGCAATAGACAGGGAGCCAGCTCCAATCGCTGCAGATCCGTTGGTTGGGTGAGTAGGGCGCCGACTCCCGGTCCTACGGTGGCGTCATGGGAGGACCTCGACGCCGTCGTCCCGCACGACGATCTTAGAGACGTGCTGCTCCACGAGGGCGCGCCTCTCTGAGAAGTCCAGCCCTGCCCACCCGGCCAGCGCCTCACCCGCGTCGACCTGGGGAGAGGAGGCGGCCTTGCGGGCTGCGTCCAGCTCCGCGAGGTATTCACCCAGCATTCGCATCGTAATCTCCTGGCGAGCGGCGCGTCTCACGGCATCCATCAGCCGTCTCTCGGCGTTGGCAACGCCGGATGCCCTCACCTGGTCCAACCTCGTGGTGTGACCCCCTGGAGAGCCCCGCTCGACGGCCGCCCGCATCTCACTCAACACGGCCTCGTCGAGCTCGGCTTCTCTCCAGGTGTGGTACCCGCAGCGGCTCTGGTTATTCCTGGACTGGCACTGGTAGTAGCGGTAGGCGCCGGACGCTGCCGTGCCGTCCTTCCGCTTCCATGACCGGCGCCTGGTTACTCCCATCATGCCGCCGCCGCAGTATGCGCACTGGGCGAGGCCGGACATCAGAAACGGCGTCGAGCTGTTCACCCGGCCGAAGGGACGGCGGGAGCGGGCCGTCTCCTGGGCTGCCCTGAAGACGTCGGACGAGACGATGGCCTCGTGGGCGTTAGGGCGGCGCATGCCCAGCCTGGTGTAGGTCCCAATGTAGGCAGGGTTCCTGAGGATGCCCCTGACACTGGCGACGCTCCAGCTGCCCCCGCTCCTGGTAGTCAGCCCGCGTTGGTTGAGGTCTCGGACAATGTGCCTGAGCCCGAACCCGTAACGGGTGTACATGCGGAAGATCATCCGGACGATCTGCGCTTCGCTCGTGTAGACCTCCAGGCGGCCGTTCGCGCCGATCCTGTATCCGTATGGCGGCCGCCCCTGGGCGCGCCCCTGCAGGGCTCCCACGCTCATGGACTCCCTAACGCGGCTGCTCCGGTCCGCGGACACACCTTGGAACCCGTATAGCTGGATGGCGTTCTGGAGCGGATTGGGGTACTCGTCGTCCATGCAGGCAACCTGGACTTCGAGCCTGTCGAGAGTGGCAAGGGCTCGGACGACGTCTTCGAGGTCCCGCCCGAGGTCTGACGCGGAGGCTACGACGACCAGGAAGTCAGCCCCGGCGGCTTCGATATGGTCGAGAAGCGGCTGGAGTCCCGCGTCGTCCCGGTCCTGCGTTTCGACGTCCAGGACGTCAATGGGCTGGTGAAGGTTGAGGTGGCAGTAGTCGTCGAAGCGGGCCCTGAGGACCTCCGGTGTGCGATCCTCGCGCGTCCCAAGCCTGAAGTAGCCTATAGCGCGCAAGAGGAGAGCCTCAGGGAGCGTACAGTATGCGGCCGCAGGAGCTGCACTGGACGATCTGTTGCCCGCTTCTTGCTCGCTGCGTCTCCTGAGTTGTGAGGGACAGGCGGCAACCCTGGCACGTTCCACGTTCCACAAGCGCCATGGCCTGTCCGTTCTTGCTCTTTCGCAGCGATTCGTACAGTGGGAGCAGTGTCCCGGGCATGGAGGGCAGCAGGTCCTCCCGTTCGGCCAGGAGCGACTCGATCGTGGCGGCGGCTTCCCGCTGCTCCTTCCGCCAGCTGCTCTCAAGCCCCGGGCGGTCCTCCTCGAGTGTGGAGGAGGTCTCCCGCGCCTCGACGAGGACCGGCTCCAGCTCATCCAGGTCGATCATGGTTTCCAGGAGCTGGTCCTCGGCTTCCTTCTTGCGGGCGGACGTGAAGGCGCGCTCTTCCTGGGCTGCGGCCAGCTGCTGGGGACTGGTTACGCCGCCGCCGTAGAGGCGTTCGTCCAGCCTCTCGAGGGTCTGGTCGACCTCAGCAACCAGTCTCTCGAAAGCCCGGCTCCGGGCGGAGAGCTCGGTGTTACGCTTCTCGAGCCTTTCGAGCCTGCCGGCGGCGGCTATAAGCTCCGATCTGTCGGCGAGCTTGCTCAGGAGAGCCTCCCGGCGGGCCTCTGCTTCCGCCAGCTTCAGGTCGATCTCCTGCAGACCGTAGAGCTGCTTCACACCGGACATGGCGCCTAGTATACCCCAATGGCCGCTGTCTGGGGTCACACGGTGTCACAGCAACGGAAGTACGAGGCAGCCCGTGCTTAACGTCCCGATGCCGGGGGTGTATTCTAGGTGTGATTCCGGCATAATTGAACCGTTACGGGAACGGAGCAGTCTCATGCGCATCGAGGCCGGAAGGCCCAAGACAAAGATCGTGTGTACTCTGGGCCCGGCAACATCCTCCGAAGAGATCGTCCGGTCGCTGGCCGAGTCTGGCATGAGCATAGCCAGGCTCAACCTCTCCCACGGCACCATAGGCGAACACACCGAGTCGCTGCGAATTGTACGCAAGGTGTCCGAGGACATCGATCTTCCGCTTGGGATCATGGTCGACGTGCCTGGGATCAAGTACCGGACCGGCCCCACCGACCCGGGCGTGGTCAACCTGTCGGTTGGCGACCGTTTCACCCTGACCAGCAGGGACGTGGTCGGCAGCGAGCGACTGGTCGCCATCTCCCCCCCTGGAATACACAGGGACGCGGCGCCGGACAGCACCGTGCTGCTCGACGACGGGTTGATGGAGCTGAACGTGGTCGGCATCGACGGTGAAGAGGTCGAGTGCACCGTCGTGAGGGGAGGACGTCTCACGGAGGGCCGCGGGGTTGCGACGCCCGGAAGGTCTCCCTCCCAGGGCTTCCCACACGAGAAGGCGATCGAGGCTCTCGAGTTTGCTGCCGAGCACAAGGTGGACTTCGTCGCGCTGTCCACCATCACCGGGCCTCACGACATCGAAGCCGCCAAGTTGGTGCTGGAGAGACAGGGCCACTCGCCCCTCATCATTTCCAAGATAGAGCGGTCCGACGCCGTCGACGACTTCGAACAGATCCTTGCGGTCAGCGACGCGATAATGGTGGCAAGGGGCGACATGGGCGTGGAGGTGCAGCTCGCCAGCGTCCCCGTGCTCCAGAAGAGACTGATCGCCCTGTCCAACCATGCAGGCAAACCCGTCATAACCGCTACCCAGATGCTCGAATCCATGATCCGCTCCTCCGTACCGACCCGCGCTGAGGTTACCGACGTGGCCAACGCGATCTTCGACGGCACGGACGCAATCATGCTCTCGGGCGAGACTTCCATCGGACAGCACCCTGTGGAGGCCGTGAAGGTGATGGCCGAAGTAGCACTCCAGGCCGAGGCCGCGCTGCCGTACGAGGATATGCTTGCCGAGAATCTGGCGCACCTCGTCAGACAGACGGACGACGCCATCAGCTACGACGCGTGCCGGACGGCCCGCCAGCTGGACGCATCTCTCATAATCGCCTTCACGGAGTCCGGTGGCACGGCGGCCCGCGTCTCCAAGTACCGGCCGGTCTCGCCCATCCTGGCGATGACGCCCAGCAAGGAGGTCCAGCGGCGGCTCACGCTGGCCTGGGGCGTGATCCCAATCGGGGCGTCGAGGATCGACACCGTGGAGGACTTCTTCAGGATGGGTGAGAACGCGGCGGTGGGTATCTGCGGAGCTGCTGAGGGCGACCTCGTGGTGCTGGTAGCGGGGTTGCCGATCGGTGTGCCCGGGGGAACGAACCTCCTCAGGGTTCTCACGATATCCGACGGGTCCGTCGAAGGCTGATGCTGCGCGTCTACGACACGCTCAGCAGGGGTCTGTCCCCGATACAGCCCGTCGAGCCCTCACGCGTCGGGATGTACACGTGCGGCCCGACCGTATACCGGGACGCGCACATCGGCAACCTCAGGTCGTACATGATGGCCGACTGGATCCGCCGCGTGCTCGAGGTCCAGGGCATCTCGGTCCGGCACGTCAAGAACATCACTGACGTTGGACATATGCGCCAGGAGGCCCTGGAGCGGGGAGGGGACAAGGTCATTGTGGAGGCGCTGGCGAGGGGCATGACGCCCCAGGACATAGCCAGCCACTACACCGACCGCTTCCTCGACCAGGAGCGGCGGCTCAACATCCTGCCTGCCGATGTCTACCCTAAGGCAACCGATCACGTTTCCGACATGATCGACATCATAGAGGCGCTCGTGGGGAACGGGCACGCGTACGCGGTGGATGGGAACGTCTACTACGACGTGTCCAGCTTCGGCGGCTACGGCAAGCTCTCGGGCAACACGGGGGAGCAGGCACTGCAGGAGGCCGTCCGCATCGACCCCGACCCGCTCAAGAGGGACCCCCGCGACTTCACGCTGTGGAAGCTGGGGGAGCCCGGGCGGGACCTGGTGTGGGACAGCCCATGGGGCAAGGGCTTTCCGGGCTGGCATATCGAGTGTTCGGCCATGTCGATCAAGTACCTGGGCGAGAGGTTCGACATCCACACCGGCGGAGTGGACAACGTCTTTCCCCACCACGAGGGCGAGGTGGCACAGAGCGAAGGCTTCGTCGGCGGGCGGGTGGTAACAACGTGGGTGCACGGCCAACACTTGTTGGCAGACGGAGTCAAGATGGCCAAGTCGGCCGGCAATTCGTTCACGCTGTCCGACATCGAGTCGCAGGGGATCGACCCGCTTGCGCTCAGGTACCTGTGCTTGACCGCCCGCTACAACACCCGGCTCAACTTCACGTTCACATCTCTGAAGGCGGCGCAGCGCGGCCTACTCAAGCTGCAGAACCGGGTCTGGGAGTGGGGGAGGCTGACCGAGGCCGAGGCTTCCGACGAAGGCGCGCTGCGCGACTGGCGGAAGCGGTTCCTGGAGCGGGTCAACGACAACCTGGACATGCCTGGCGCTCTTGCCTTGACGTGGAGTCTCGCCCACTCGGACCTGGCCGGGCGTACGAAACTCGATGGAATTCTCGGGTTCGACAGGGTCCTGGGGCTGGGACTCGGTGACGTGGCCTCCGGATACGGAGTGCCAAGTGAGATCGTCCAGGCAGTCGAGCATCGGCGGGGGCACCGGCGCCGGGCGGAGTACGAGGGCGCGGATGCTCACAGGGATGAGATCGCGGCGCAGGGATTCGTGCTGCAGGACGAAGTGAGTGCGACCGCGACGCGGCCCAAGACTCCCTGGGAGATGCGCGAGGAGACCTGGCGGTCCGTGTCGTCGTCCGCGGAGGTCGATTCGTGGATCGACGAGCCGCACGAGGTCGACTTCACGGTTGGCATGGTGGCGGGGGACTACGTCGACGACGTGCGGCGTTGCCTGGGCAGCGCCCTTGGCGTGGCGCAGGGTGTTCGGGTGGAGGTCGTGGTAGTCGACAACGGCTCGCCGGGCGAGGTCGCCGGGTGGCTCGAGGAGGAGGCGCGGAGGGAGCCGCGCCTGAGAGTAGTGCATACCGACCATGTCCTCGGTGAGGGCGCCGCCCGCAACATAGTGCTCAGGTCGAGCAGGGGGCGTGTCGTGGTGCTCCTGGACACCAGCGTGGAGGTGACGGGCGACCTGTTTGGGCCCATCGCGGCAATGCTGGACGATCCCTCCGTGGGGATCGCCGGCCCGTTCGGCCTGAGGAGCACGGACCTGCGCCACTTCCACGAGTGGGATGGGGAAGCCGCCGAGATGGACGCGATGCAGGGGTACTGCTTCGCATTCAGGAGGTCGTGCCTCCGCTACGTGGGACTGATGCGCGAGAGCTTCCGCTTCTACCGCAACCTGGACATCGACTACAGCTTCCACTTCAGGGACAAGGGCTATCGTATAGTGGCCGATCCGAATCTGCCCGTCCGGCTGCACGAACACCGCGCCTGGAGCGCGCTGAGCGAAGAGGAGCGGGAAGAGTCGAGCCGCAGGAACTTCACGCGATTCCTGGACAAGTGGGGCGACAGGCTGGACCTTGTCGTTTCCAGCACCGACGAAGCCTGATGCGGGGCCTGGCACGGCTGACACGCCGGGTAGGGTCGGTGGCCGCGATGCTCACGTGTGCGGCGCTGCTGGCGGCGTGCGGGGGAAGCGGCGAGCCCACGCCGACTCCCGCGCCGAGCGTGGACGTGGGACCGGAGGACGCAGGTCGAGTCCTGGTCCTGGCAATGTCGCCAGAGTTTGGCGCCGATCGGACCGTGTTCGCCGGCAGCGAGCGAGCGGGCGTCCTGAAGTCCACGGACGGCGGCCAGACATGGAGGCAGGTAAACGAGGGCATATACGACGGATACGTGCCAGCTCTCCTGGTCTCTCCGGACTTCGCTTCGGACCGCACCGTATATGCGGGAACGCGCACGCAGGGTCTCTTTCGCTCCACGGATGGCGGGGAGACCTGGAGTCAAACGGGCAAGGGCCTCCCTGACGGCAATGTTCCGCATCTGGCCCAAGCCGCCACGTCGGAGGGTCCCTGGCTTCTCACCGGCTCCAACATAGGCGGCGCCCACGTGTCCCGCGACGGGGGAGATAGCTGGAGCGGGCTGGGGCTGGGCGACAGCAACGTCCTGCTTACGGCGCCCTCCCCGGACTTCGACACCGATCGAACCTTGTTCGCCGGATCCGGCAGGGACGGGGTGTCCAGGTCGACTGACGGCGGGGGCTCCTGGAAAGTGGTGAACAGCGGACTCGGCGACACCTTCATAACTTCCATCGCGGTGTCGCCACTCTTCGGGGATGACCGCACAGTCTTCACCGCCACCAAGTGGCAGGGCATCTACCGCTCGAGGGACGAGGGCGACTCCTGGCAGGGCGCCAACAGCGGGGTGCTCAGCAAGAGGACGCTGGCCCTGGCGATCTCCCCCGCCTATGCCGACGATTCGACGCTCTTCTCGGGGACCGTATCGGGCGGCCTCTTCGTGACCAACAACGGCGCAGAGTCCTGGAGGCGGGCGGGCTACCAGGGGTTCAACGCCATCGAAACTATCGCGATTTCGCCGAACTATGCCTCAGACCGCACGGTGCTGGCAGGCTCGGCGGACGGCCTGGTCTTGCGGACGACCGACGGCGGGGAGACCTGGCAGGAGCTCTCCCTTGCCAATTGACGGCCACACGGCAAAGCAGTAAGAATACCTAGAAGCGTGGAGACTACTGGATACTATGAACGTGTGGCCAGACGGAAAACTTACCATCGAATACGACCAGGAAACGGACACCCTGTCTCTCTGGAACGGCCGTCCTGCAAGCGAAGGCCGAGATATTGCGGAGAGCCTGGTAGCTGATCTGGACGCCGCCGGCAATGTCGTTGGATTCACACTGGAGCATGCCGGGGCGCTATTGGGCCCTGCACTTACCACTTCGCCCGTTGATGACGCCACACGGGTTGCGGCAGCGCTTCGAACGGCGCTAGACCGGATTCTGGAACCGGCAAAGACTTAGGGAACCTTTGATTAACCGAATTGGCTGGGCTCTGCCCTTCGACAAGCTTAGGGCGAACGATCCTCTGGGGCCTCTTATTCAGACCATCCTTAGCTGGGACCGATAGGAGTCGAGAAGCAGGGAATGAGACTCGAGGGCAAGGTAGCGATGATCACGGGCGCGGCTAACGGCGTGCGCGGGAGGCTGATGGGCTTCGGCGGGGCCGCGGCGTGGCTATTTTCACGCGAGGGCGCCAGGGTCGTGGTCACCGACATCAACGACGAGGACGGCGAGATGACGGCCCGCCAGATACGTGAAGCGGGCGGCGAGGCGGTGTTCGTGAGGCTCGACGTGACAAGCGAAAGAGAGTGGGAGGACGCCGTGAGGGCTGCGGTCTCCTGCTTCGGCAGGATCGACATCCTGGTCAACAACGCCGGGACGACGTCGCGCGATACGGTGGAGGGGACGACGGTAGACATGTGGGACGGCCAGATGGAGGTCCATGCCAAGGGCGCATTTCTCGGGACGAGGGCGGTGATCCCGGAGATGAGGAGGGTCGGGGGAGGCTCCATTATCAACGTCTCATCGATCTTTGCGTTAATCGGCAGCCCGTCTTCGACGGCCTACCACGCCGCAAAGGGCGCGATTCGCTCCTTCACGAAGGCTGCTGCGGTCCAGTATGCGGGCGAGGGGATCAGGGTCAACGCGGTCTATCCGGGCTACGTCACCACGCCAATGACCCAGAGGTATTTCACCGACGCGGAGCTGGTCGCCCGCCGGACCGAGAGCGTTCCCATGAGGCGCTTCGGCACCGTGGAAGAGATCGCCTACGGGATGCTCTACCTGGCGTCCGACGAGGCCTCGTACGTAACCGGAGCCGACCTGGTGATAGACGGGGGCACGACGGCGGTCTAGCCGCCGCCAGCTAGCTCGGGCGGAGCCTCCGGAAGACGCGGCGGAGGTCGCCCTCCTCCCACACCATCAGCACGGGCGTGGCTATGCCAATCGAGCTGTAGGTCCCGACGACGACGCCGATCAGGAGCACCCAGAGGAAGTTCCGTATAGTTGGGCCGCCGAACAGGAGCAGGGCGAGCAGCGTGAACATCAGCGTCAGGCTGGTGTTCAGCGATCTACTGAGGCTCTGGGACACGCTCAGGTTGGCGTTGACACTGAGGCTGCGGTTCGGGTAGTTGACGACGTTCTCCCTCAACCGGTCGAAAACTACGATGGTGTCGTTCACGCTATAGCCGATCACGGTCAGCAGCGCGATCAGGAACATCGTGTTGACCTCGACGTCGAGCAGCACGCCGAGGATCGCGAAGACGCCCACGACGACTGCGGTGTCGTGCAGCAGTGCAATGATGGCTGCCGCCCCGTACCTGAAGGGGCTCGGCATGTTTCGGAATGCCCACCAGACGTAGAGGAACACGCCGACCGCCGCGGCAAGTATGGCGTAGAAGGCGTTGACCACCGTTTCGGCTGCCACGACTGGGGACACCAGGTCGAAGGACAACACCGTCACGCCGTCCGGGGACAGCCTGGCCTGCAGGCTCTCCACGAGGCTGTCTTTCTCCTCTTCCTGCAGCTCCTTGGTCCGTACGAAGAAGGCGTTGTCGTCCATCCTCTGGACGATGGCGTCCTCGTATCCCAGCGACGTGAGCTCTGACCGCAGGTCCTGCTGCTGGACTTCTTCGTCGAATTGCAGTCCAGTGGTCGAGCCGCCCGTGAAGTCGATGCCCGGCTTCAGCCCGCCCCCGATTATCAGGAAGACGATCCCTGGCGCTATGACCAGCGCCGAGACCAGGAAGAACCATGCCCTTTTGCCTACGAAGTCCAAGTCAATTCACCTGTGTTCCACTCCCCATGCGGGGAGTCAGAGTGTTCGCTCTCCTATTCCGCCGTTGCGCCCTGCTGCCTGGGCAGGTCCGAGGACCCTCCCGGTACGAATATGACCAGCTTGCGTCCGACTGCAGTCGCGGCCATCAGCCTCAGGAGGGTCCGGCTGACTATGATCGCGGTGAACATGCTGATCAGTACGCCGATAGCGAGCGTAATCGCAAAGCCCTGCACGATGGTCGCACCCAGTGTGTCCGCGAACCAGAAGAGTATCGCGCACGTGATGAGCGTGGAGACGTTGCCGTCCCTGATTGCGGGCCATGCCCGGTTGAAGCCTATGTTGATCGCCGACAGGAGCGTACGCCCAGCGCGCAGCTCCTCCTTCATGCGCTCGAATATCAGGATGTTCGCGTCCACCGCCATGCCGATCGACAGTATGACCGCCGCTACGCCGGACAGCGTGAGCGTGACGGGCAGCAGCTTGAAGACCGCCAGCAGAAGGCTCGCGTAGATCACGAGGGCCACCGCAGCTACAAGCCCCGGTATGCGGTAGTAGGTGACCATGAAGGCGAGCACCAGGGCCAAGCCGACCAGCCCCGCCACGACGCTCTTGGCCAGAGAGTCTGCGCCCAGGATCGCGTCGATGTCCCGCTCCTGGATCAACAGAATGTCTAAGGGAAGCCGCCCTCCCTCGAGCAGCAGGGCGATCTCCGTCACGCGCTCGAATGTGAAGTCCCGGCCCTCGATGTAGCCGCGACCACTGGTGATAGGCTGGTTCACCAGGGGTGCGATCAGCTCCTCGTCGTCGAGGAAGATGGCCAGCAGGTCTCCCGTCCCCGCTATCTCAGTGGTTATCTCACCGAACTTGCGGGCGCCCTCGGAGTTGAACTCGATGTTCACGATGGGCTGCCCGGTCTGCAGGTGCTGTCCGGCGTAGGCCTCCGCCAGGTCTTCACCCGTGAGGCCGATGTCTTCGTCGACCGCGCCGTCGAGCACCGTGAACACCAGGGAAGCGTCCTCGGTGAAGCGCTCCATCACGCCTTCTACAGGTACTGCGGCGTTGCCGAGGATGATCAGGAACTTGTCCGTGTCCGGCACCTGCAGGATGAGAGGTGCGCCCGGGATCACAAAGAAAGTCCCGTCGGGCAGCGGCGCGAGAGGCTGGCCGGAAACCAGGGCCGGCTGAGCGGTCTCGCCCTCCACCGCAATGCCGAGGAAGTCGGGGTAGACCGCCACGCCGCCCGGCGCGCCAATCAAGCTTTCCTGCAGCTGGTCCATCAGCGCCAGCAGCGCCTGGGCCGCGTCCGGTTGCAGCTCCAGCAGCATTGCGGGGACAGCGGTGCTCTCGTCTACCTCGGGAGTGGGGGTAGTCTCTGCCTCAGGGGTAGCCTCTGCCTCTGGAGTCGCTTCTGCCTCTGGGGTAGCGTCCGCAGCCGGCGTCCCCTCGGCGGTAGGTGTGTCGCTCGCTGCCGGAGTGGCATCGGCGCTCGGTGTTGCCTCCGCATCCGGGGTTGGCTCAGGCGTTGGCACCAGCGGGAAGATGTCCTTCGAATCGCCGAGCCGGAAGGGAGGGAGCCCCGCCTCATCCAACTCGCCCTCGGGCAGGATGGTCCCTATATTGAACGATACGACCTCATCGTTCGTCAGGCCAGGAACCGCTTGCTCGACTTCACGTACGCGGTGCTTGAATATCAGGCTTGCGGTCTCTCCGATCAGGGCCTTCGCCCTGCCGGGGTCGCGTATTCCGGGAAGCTGGATCAGCAGGCGGTCCTCGCCCAGGAGCTGGAGAATGGGCTCGCCCAGGCCCGCGCTGTTCACCCGGCGTTCGATTATGCTCAGCAGGGCTTCCATCTGCTCGGTCGTCGGCTGCACAGTCTCTCCCGTGGTGGGATGGACGGGCAGCTTGGCCTGGTCTACCTGGTAGACGAGATGGCTGCCTCCCTGCAGGTCGAGGCCCAGCGACAGCCCCAGCAGCGTGTCATCGCCGCGTTCGAAGTTGCCGACACTGATGGTCTGAAAGCCCAGCCCGAGCCCGGCCACGACCGCCAGAATGACTATGAAGATCAGAGTACTGGCGTATCTACGCACCCGTTCCTCCGGACTGGAGCTCGCCAGCCAACAGGCTCAGCGCCTCCTCTCTTGTACTTATGCACCCGCTAGAGTGCGCTTCTCTCACTGTTTCCAGCATCTCTCCCACCCTCGGCCCGGGAGCTATTCCCAGCTCCCTCATGATTTCGTGTCCATCGATCAGTTTTGGGGGCCTCGCAGCCCCTTCTTCCCTGGCGCTGCCCCGCAGGATAATCCTGGCAACGTCGCACCGGTAGTCCCAGTCGCTCTTCTCCAGGTCGGGGCCGCGCGCCGCAAGGTAGTCAGCCAGGTTCAGGTATACGGTGTCGACCGCGGCATCTCCCACGTCCCTGTGGAAGCGGTAGACGGCTCTACGCGTGGGGAACTCGCCCTTCGTTGCCATCTGGCCGGGTCTCAGGTGGCTCTCGACCATCTTGC